>NZ_JBSWZA010000002.1:0-1114049 GCF_056161385.1 Halobacillus sp. ABD4_316 | reverse complement strand
ACCCGGCATTAGCCCCGGTTTCCCGGGGTTATTCCGATCTTACAGGCAGGTTGCCCACGTGTTACTCACCCGTCCGCCGCTCGTTCCACGAGCTTCACCCCGAAGGGATCCACTCGCTTTCCGCGCTCGACTTGCATGTATTAGGCACGCCGCCAGCGTTCGTCCTGAGCCAGGATCAAACTCTCCATAAAAGTAGTTTGACTTGCTCATCTGCACACCGAATGTGCTTCTTTCAAATTTCTTCATTAAAGAAGAAACGTTTTGACGTACTGGTTGGTTCGTTCAGTTTTCAAAGATCAAATACTGCCCATCCGACAGTAATCAAATTCTAGCATAACTACTCTTATTTCGTCAATAGCATTTACTAGATTTTGTTGATTTTTTTACGTTGCTGCTGGTTTCTCTGAAGCAACGTTTACTATATTACATGTTATACACCGTTACGTCAATAGAATGATAGATATCTTTATCAACTTTTTATATTCAACTATTATCATGGTTTTCCTGTATGGATATGATCCCGACAGTTAAAAAAATGAGTCTCTTCTAGTGTCGAAGAGACTCATTCAGGCTGCAAGTAATAGACGGCCTTTCCTTTTTTCTTTCTGATCATACGTGCGGCCATCCGTGCGGCCCGTTTATTGTCGGAAATGACCAGGATATCTTTTGTGCAGTCAAATCGTTCCTTTAAAGCCCGGGACAAATAATTTAACGGAATGTTCTCAGCTCCAGGATAAGGGGAACGGTGGGCGATGATGTAATCCCTGATATCAATCACACAGACGTTATCCTCTGAATAAGACTGTTCGAAATAAGACTTCAGAGATGATCTCCGTTTATAGTAGAACAGGGTGGTCAGGAATATTATTATGGCCGATCCATATACGAATTCCATTGTTCTCACAACCCTTTCAGGATTAAAAGACGAGTTCTCCGTCCCATTTCAACATGCCGCCTTCCATATTCGATACATTGGAGAAGCCTTTTTCCTTCATAAATTCTGATGCGTTCATGCTTCTGCGGCCGGAGCGGCAGACCATCACATAGGATTCATCTTTTGGAAGCTGATCTACGGACTGCGGGATGTCGCTTAGTTTAATGTGTCTGGCCCCAGGAATCATACCTTGAGCCACTTCATCATCTTCCCTGACATCTATGACTTTAATATCTTCATTATTGTTCAGTTTGTTTTCGACTTCTTGTGGTGTTATTTCTTTAATTTGGTTCACGATAACCCCTCCAATTGTATTGATCCATGTTCATTTTAATCCATCATATTTCAAAGTCAAGACATCTGTTCAAGAGGTGGTTTCCTACATAAAAAGAGCGCCACAGGCATTTTACCCAGCGGCACTCTTTCTAAAACAATCAGTTGGCTACAATATTCACAAGTTTCCCAGGCACTGCAATGACTTTACGCACTGTTTTTCCGTTCAACCACTCCTGAACGTCCTCATTTTCCAGCGCCTGCTTTTCAAGATCCTCTTTGGAGGCCTCCGCAGGTACCATCATTTTCGCTCTTACTTTACCCATGACCTGAACGACAATCTCTACTTCATCTTCGACAAGTTTGGATTCATCGAAAGAAGGCCAGGGCTGATAAGTAATGGTTTCCTCATGTCCAAGCTTTTCCCATAGTTCTTCTGCAATGTGAGGAGCAACAGGGGAAAGCAGCTGGACGAATCCTTCAGCATAGGCTTTAGGAATCGTATCGGCCTTATAGGCTTCATTAATGAACACCATCATCTGTGAAATGCCTGTATTGAAACGCAGTTCCTCAAAGTTTTCCGTCACTTTTTTCACTGTCTCATGGTAGACCTTCTCTAAAGGATGGCCGGATTGTTCCGGTTGAATAGAACTTGTCAGCTCACCGTCCGGCATGAACAATCTCCATACACGATCAAGGAAACGACGGGCACCGTCAAGACCGTTTGTCGACCAGGCAATAGATGCTTCCAATGGTCCCATGAACATTTCATAAAGGCGCAGTGTATCCGCCCCGTGTGAATAGACGATATCATCAGGGTTCACAACGTTCCCTTTGGATTTACTCATTTTCTCGTTATTCTCTCCAAGAATCATCCCCTGGTTGAACAGTTTTTGGAACGGTTCTTTTGTTGGGACGACACCTGCATCATATAGAACCTTGTGCCAGAAACGAGCATAAAGAAGGTGAAGAACGGCATGTTCAGCCCCACCGATGTATACGTCGACAGGAAGCCACTTCTTCAAGGCTTCATAATCTGCAAATGTTTCTGAATTGGTGGGATCAATATAACGAAGGTAATACCAGCAGCTTCCTGCCCACTGCGGCATAGTATTTGTTTCTCTGCGGCCCTTCATCCCTGTTTCAGGATCCACAACGTTTACCCAGTCATCAATATTAGCCAGCGGGGATTCCCCGGTCCCCGACGGTTTGATTTCTGTTGTTTTCGGCAGTTCAATAGGAAGATCCGCTTCTTTTACCGGTGTGATGGATCCGTCTTCCCAGTGGATGACAGGGATCGGCTCACCCCAGTAACGCTGGCGGCTGAACAACCAGTCACGCAGGCGGTATGTCGTCTGCTTCTTACCACGGCCGTTTTCCTCAAGCCATTGAATGGCTTTTTGAATGGCTTCTTCTTTTTGAAGGCCATCAAGGAAGTCGGAATTGATGTGAGGTCCATCTTCTGTATAAGCCGCTTCCTCTACATTCCCGCCTTCAACAACGGGGATGATAGGCAGACCGAAAGCCTGGGCGAATTCATAATCCCGCTCATCATGAGCCGGTACCGCCATGATTGCTCCGCTTCCATAGCTCATAAGTACGTAGTCAGCCACCCATACCGGAAGTTTTTCACCATTGATCGGGTTGACGGCATAGGCTCCGGTAAATACTCCGGTTTTATCCTTCGCTAGATCTGTCCGCTCAAGGTCGCTCTTGTTTTTCGCTTTTTCAATATAAGCGGCTGCCGCTTCTTTTTGTTCCCCTGTCACGATTTCATCGACTAATGGGTGCTCAGGGGCAAGAACAGCGTAAGTAGCCCCGAACAATGTGTCCGGACGCGTTGTAAATACATCAAAGGTAAGCTCTGTACCGTCCAGGGCAAAGGTGACTTCCGCCCCTTCGGATTTACCGATCCAGTTGCGCTGCATATCTTTAATACTTTCCGGCCAGTCCAGCTCTTCCAGATCATCCAGAAGACGATCCGCATATGCCGTGATTTTGAGCATCCATTGTTTCATCGGCCGGCGCTCAACAGGGTGACCTCCGCGCTCACTCTTTCCATCAATGACTTCTTCATTGGCCAGAACCGTACCCAGCGCAGGGCACCAGTTTACAGCGACTTCATCGATATACGCGAGCCCTTTTTCATAAAGCTTCAGGAAGATCCACTGTGTCCACTTGTAGTAATCCGGGTCCGTCGTATTGACTTCACGGTCCCAGTCATAGGAAAAACCCAGCTCCTGGATTTGACGACGGAAGTTATCAATATTCTGCTTTGTGAATTCTTCCGGATCATTTCCTGTATCCAGTGCATACTGTTCTGCCGGAAGACCAAAGGCATCCCAGCCGATCGGATGAAGAACTTCATATCCCTGCATCCGCTTCATACGGGAAAGGATATCTGTTGCTGTGTAACCTTCCGGGTGTCCCACGTGCAGACCTGCTCCGGACGGATACGGGAACATATCCAATGCGTAAAATTTCTGTTTGTCTGATTGACTGTCTGTTTTGAACGTTTTTTCGTTCAACCAGTGATTCTGCCACTTTTTCTCTATCGTTTTATGATCAAAAGCCACTTCATTTCCTCCTTTATCTCTCTCGAAAAAAATATAAAAAAGCCCCTCATCCCAAATGGGACGAGAGGCTTGATTCCCGCGGTACCACCCAAATTAACACAACTTATGTGTTCAACTCGACATCTGTAACGGCGATGAAACCGGCAGAAACTACTTTACGTTCACTTCTGCGACATCCAAGGCGAGTTCAGGACAATTAAGGACAGCTTTCACCAGCCGCTGCCTCTCTGGTACTTAATCAGAACCTTACTACTCCTTTTCCACGTCATCATATATATTCGTATCTTAATGAAAGGGCAGACCTTTGTCAAGCGCTTCTCTGTTCACCCCTGCCATTCATGCTACAATAGAATGGAATCTATTGTTTGGAGGCACAGCATGATTTTAAATAAAATACTGGACCAGGCTCACGCTCTTATGAAAAAGGCCGTCCATGAAGGCGGCGCTGTCATTGACGGGACGTGCGGCAACGGTCACGACACCTTATTCTTATCCAACCTCGTCGGCAACGATGGTCACGTCTACGCTTTTGACATCCAGGAACAGGCCGTCGAAAACACCAGGGCACGTTTGAAAGAGCACGAAGTACTGGAAAGGGCCACGGTCATTCATGACTCTCATACCCACATTGAGGAGCACCTGCAGGAGGAGCATAAAGGCATGATCCAGGCGGCTATCTATAATCTAGGATACCTGCCTGGCAGTGATAAACGCATCATCACAAAACCGAATGACACCATTACATCCATCGAAAACGTTTTGAAATCGTTAAAGAAAGGCGGCCTTGTCGTCCTTGTTGTCTATCACGGACACCCGGGAGGAAAAGAGGAAAAGGAAGCCGTCCTCCGTTATGTCTCCTCACTGGATCATAAGGACTATGAAGTTCTTAACTACAGCTTCATTAACAAGGATCGGACCCCTCCCTTTATTATCGCCATCGAGAAAAACGTATAAAACAAGCCTGGCAGTTTTAACTTCTGCCAGGCTTTAATTTATGGTACATTTTCGTATTGAAATAAAAGAACGCCGTTTTCCGGCCGCTGATTTTCAGCATATCCTTCACAAAGCTTCTTCCATTGGACAACCGCCTGACTTTCCTGTCGGCCAGATACATCCCAACGAGGCCTTTGTGGATCATTTGATGAAAGGACCGGTCCGGAAGCTTCTGAACCTCTTCATCTGTCCTGCGCACAAAGTATTCAAATCTCCCTTTCATCTGTTCCTGATGGTCATAATAGGAACAGAAGTTGAGATCTCCTTCCCGTTCATCCTCTTCCTGATCAATATAATAGTCAAGAAGAATATGAAGCCCCTGCATAAACGGAAAATAACTGTCCTCCACATTACGGGCCAGGTCCTCATCCATTTTGTTCCCCAGCGCATAGGAAACGAGGCAGAATATGCCCAAGGTGGATCCGGTGCAGGCGGAAAATTCATACCATTTCAATTCCGGCCAGTCGGTCTGGTGATGTTCGAACCACTGCTGCAGTCTCGGAATCCTTTCCTCTTCGATCACGTGCTTATGTACTTGAAGGTCGCAGTACAAACGCCCAAGCTTCAGTGCCCGCTCATGGACAATCTGATAATTGTCAGCCTGACTCAGCACATCCTGGCAGGTTTTCACAAGCTCATGAAGGTACCCGCCGTCATCCTTCTCTTCCCTGTATTTATAATAGTCGCGGCACGGATTCCCAGGGGTTAATGCATCGGCCATCGACAAGTGGAGCCTTTCAAAATCATCAGGATCCATGGAGGTGCTCCGATCACATAAATTATCGAGATAATCACTGATCGTCTGATAAGCGACAATAAAGCGGACAGCAAGATCCGGGCGGTCACCGGAAAGCACGGAATAAACCGCCCCACCTTCGCAATGGAACGTTTTATCCTTGATACTGGCCTGGGCCTGCGTTCTTAATTCTTCATCAGGGATTCGGGAGGCAGCATCTTTCCAATAGGCTAGTTCTTTATGTACTCGCGGAAACACATTCCGATACACTTCGTAAAGCAGATGGACAGCATTGCTTGGAACGGACTCCTTCAAGGGTGGACACTCCTAACGTTCATTTATTATGTTGCTCAAAAAAGATCGTGTATGGTGATAGACCTGGTCATTTTCCGGTTCATTAAAAATCTCATGGTAAAGACCCGGCCACAGCTTATAACTTTTTTCACTGGTATCGACATGATTGAACCATTCTTTTGTGCGTGCCGGATCCACTAAAAGGTCTTCCTCTGCCTGCATCACTAAAAGAGGCACATCAGGAAAACGGCTGACTTGTTGAAACGCCCGGATTCCCGCCTTTTGAAACTCACGGTACCACCGCACCGATACTTTATCAATGACAAGCGGATCCTGACGGAATTCTTCAACCTTGATTTGGTTTCTAGTTACATTTTCGGGATTCTGTCCCGCTTTCATACGCAGCGAAGGGGTAAAAACATTCAATAGATAGGAAAAAGCCTCCAGCGGGCGGGCCGTTTTATTCCGGATCTGTACAGCAGGAGAAGATAAAATCACACCATCCAGCTGCGGCTGCTTTTCCTCCATAAAACGAATCACAGCCAACCCCCCCATGCTGTGGCCGAGAAGGAAAATTTTTTTATCCGGATCCGCCTGCTCATACCAGCTTTGAATGGTTTCAACGTAATCACCAAACGAACGGATATGACCTTTCTTCCCATCAGACAACCCCTGCCCCGGCAGGTCTCCATAAATCACCGAAAAACCGTCCTGACGGAAACGATCAGCAAGTTCCTTATACCTTCCCATATGCTCAAAAGCGCCATGGACGAGAATGATGGTTGCACGATCACGGGCCGATTCCAGTTTTTCCACAGCCGATCCCTCTTTTCATTTGATATACTGATGTTACTCATATTATAAGGGGGCTTCGTATGATTTGCGAATATAAAGGAAAACGACCTCTCATCCACCCATCAGCTTTTACAGCAGAAGATGCCGTCATTACCGGGGATGTTGTCATAGAAGAGAACGCAAGCATCTGGTTTAAGACGGTCATCCGCGGCGATGTCTCATCGGTACATATCGGTAAGAACACAAATGTCCAGGATCTGAGCATGCTGCACCAAAGCCCTGACCAGCCTCTCATACTGGAAGACGGCGTTACGGTCGGGCACCAGGTTACCCTGCATTCTGCACACATTAAACAGGACGCTTTGATCGGCATGGGATCCATGATTCTGGATGGCGCTGTCATAGGGGAGCGGGCCTTTATCGGAGCAGGAAGCCTTGTTCCGCCCGGAAAAGAAATCCCTCCGGATACACTGGCCTTCGGACGGCCGGCCAAGGTGATCCGTTCCTTAACAGAAGAGGATTACAAGGAAATGGACCGGATCCGGAAATCGTATGTCGCAAAAGGGCAGTACTATAAGAACCTTCGGGGCTGAAATGCTTTTCAGCTCGATGCCTGCATGATCAGAAGACATACAGAGGGAAGTGGATAGCCGTATCAAATCAATGCGTACTCTGCCGTTAGTGCAACTCGTGAAAATAAAAAAAGCTGTTTCCTCCAACAAGGAAACAGCTTTTTTTTATTGAAAACGACCGCTGAGCTCTTCCGCTTTATCCGTACGTTCCCATGGAAACTCAACATCTGTCCGTCCAAAATGGCCGTAGGCAGACGTATCACGGTAAATAGGTTTACGAAGATCGAGCATTTTAATGATTCCAGCAGGACGGAGGTCAAACAAGTCACGCACAGCGTCCACCAGCTTTTCTTCCGACACTTTGCCGGACCCGCTGGTATTGATGGAAATGGAAACCGGCTGGGCCACCCCGATTGCATAGGCGAGCTGGACTTCCACTGTATCCGCAAGACCTGCAGCTACGATGTTTTTCGCAACATAACGAGCCGCGTATGCAGCAGAACGGTCCACTTTGGTCGCATCCTTCCCACTGAAGGCACCACCACCGTGACGCGCATATCCACCGTACGTATCTACGATGATCTTACGTCCTGTTAAACCGGCGTCCCCTTGAGGACCTCCGATTACAAAACGCCCGGTCGGATTGATAAAGTATTTGGTTTCATCATCAATATAGCCTTCCGGTACAACGGGCCCGATCACCTGCTCTTTCAAATCCTTCTGGATCTGTTCGAGCGTGACTTCTTCAGCGTGCTGCGTCGAAATAACAATCGTATCCACGCGGACCGGCTGATCATTTTCATCATATTCAATCGTTACCTGCGTCTTGCCGTCAGGACGAAGGTAATCGAGTGTTCCGTCTTTGCGGACATCAGAAAGACGCTTGGAAAGTTTGTGGGCAAGAGAAATAGGCAGCGGCATCAATTCGGGCGTTTCATTGTTGGCAAAGCCGAACATCAGTCCCTGGTCACCGGCACCGATGGCTTCTATTTCATCATCGCTCATTTTCCCTTCACGGGATTCAAGCGCAACATCCACTCCCCCTGCGATATCCGGGGACTGCTCATCAATAGCCGTCAAAACGGCACATGTATCTGCATCAAAGCCGTATTTTGCTCGTGTATATCCAATATCTTTAATCGTCTGGCGCACGATCGATGGAATATCAACATAGGTATTCGTACTGATTTCACCGGAAACCAGGACAAGTCCCGTAGTTACTGTTGTCTCACATGCCACCCTTGCATTCGGGTCGTTTTTTAAAATTTCATCTAAAATAGCATCAGAAATAGCGTCACAGATTTTGTCCGGATGACCTTCTGTCACGGATTCTGATGTGAATAACCGGCGGTTCGCTGGCATTCTAAAAACTCCTCCTTCTGTAAGTACAAAGTATTAGACGGAACTCTTTACCAGTATGTGTAGAAAAACATAAGTTCATTTCATAGTGTCATCCTGGATCCGAAAACGTTTTCGTGCACGTTCTCAGTCAGAAATAATAAACAGGCGGCAAGGCCTGGTCATGGACATTTCCTTCTTATAAAAAGAAAAAACCCTTCCTATACCGAGGAAAGGGGCTGCTTCCTTTCGCTCTTATCGTCCAAGGAGCTGACTCCTTGCTTCAGGTTAGCACCATGTCCCTGCGGACGGTTGCTGGGTTTCAAAGGGCCTGTCCCTCCACCAACTCTGGATAAGAGAGTTTCCGTTCTCAGCTATCGTATCGAAAAGCGTGTTTAATGTCAATTGGATTCATCGGGTTTCGACGCACCCCTTCCATCCAGATTCAACCTGGATAAACGTTCTGTTCAAACCATCATAGGATAATAACAGCCATGAAATATGGCAGTGTTGAAAACTTTCCCACAATCCACTGAATAGTATGGACGATTAAAATAAATGTGTTATACTAATCTCACATTATTAAACTGCAAAGGCGGGACGATGCATATGAGTACAATAAACCAACTGTCAGAACTTAATCTTCTACTTTCCCAGGACCATGTCCACCACCAATTATCTGTTCCACATTTAGTGGAAAAGATTTTATACCGCAATGAAGGTACACTAACGGAAAAAGGGGCCGTTCAGGCTACGACAGGTACCTATACGGGACGCTCACCAAAGGACAAATTCATTGTCCGTGACGACGTAACCGAAGATAAAGTCGAATGGGGTGCTGTGAACCAGCCTATTGACGATGATACGTTTGTGAAATTATACCATAAAGTGCTCGATTATTTGAAAGACCGCAGGGAGTTATTCGTCTTCAAAGGTTTTGCAGGAGCGGATGAGCGCTACCGCCTTCCTATGCAGGTTCTTACAGAATTCGCCTGGCACAACTTATTCGCCCGCCAAATGTTCATCCGGCCGGAGGCATCCGAATTGGAGGAGCATGACACAGAGTTCACTGTCATATCTGCTCCAACCTTCAAAGCAGATCCTGACGTGGATGGTACGAATTCCGAAGCGTTCATCATGGTTTCGTTTAAACACCGCGTTGTCCTCATCGGAGGAACAGAATACGCAGGGGAAATCAAGAAGTCCATCTTCTCCGTCATGAACTACCTGCTTCCGGAAAAGAACGTCCTTCCGATGCACTGCTCGGCCAACATCGGCAAAGAAGGCGACGTTGCTCTGTTCTTCGGTCTGTCGGGCACAGGAAAAACGACTCTGTCCGCTGATCCTCAGCGCCGCCTGATCGGGGACGATGAGCACGCCTGGTCCCCCTACGGTGTCTTTAACATTGAAGGGGGATGCTATGCGAAGTGCATCAACCTGTCCAAAGAAAAAGAACCGCAGATCTATGATGCCATTCATTTCGGCTCGGTTTTGGAAAACGTCGTCCTTCAGCCGGATTCGCACGCGCCGGATTATGACGATACGAGCCTGACGGAAAATACACGGGCCGCCTACCCACTGGATCACATTGATAATACAGTCCAGCCAAGTATTGCCGGCCACCCAAATGCCATCATTTTCTTGACAGCTGATGCCACGGGAGTCCTCCCACCAATCAGCCGTTTAACAAAAGAACAGGCGATGTACCATTTTCTAAGCGGCTATACGAGTAAACTGGCTGGAACAGAGAGAGGGATTACCAAGCCGGAAGCGACTTTCTCCGCCTGCTTCGGCTCCCCTTTCCTTCCGCTTGCTCCATCAGCATATGCTGAAATGCTCGGAGAGAAAATAGACCAGTTCAATACGGACGTCTTCCTTGTCAATACAGGCTGGTCAGGGGGAGCCTACGGAGAAGGCGAGCGTATCAAACTGAGTTACACGCGTTCCATGATCCATGCCGCTCTGGAAGGTGAACTGAGTTCTGCCGAAACTTATAAAGACCCTGTGTTCGGCCTTCACATCCCGACCCACTGCCCGGGAGTACCGGACGAAGTCTTATTCCCGAGAAAAACGTGGAACAATCCTGCCGCTTATGATGAAAGTGCCAAAGAACTTGCTGAAAAGTTTCATGCCAACTTCAAAAAGTTCACGTATGCCAGTGATAAAATCAAACAGGCCGGCCCGACCCACCACACAAACTAAACAGAAAAAAATCCGCCGTTATCCAAACGGCGGATTTTTTCTGTTCAGCGGTGTTCCAGACGCTTTAAACATTCCGGCAGAACCTCATCCTTCATCATGAAGCTGAACCGGTCGTTATTTTTCAAGTTTCCCGGCAGATGCCGGAAAAGGACAGGACCATGCGTTTCAAAATAATGATCCTGATCAGCCAGCTCAGATATTGTAGCAAAATAGACATTCTTGATGACAGTTCCGCCTTTTCCATCGACATGATACTGCCCAAGATAAGTCAGATCATCAATATCGGCTCCTGTTTCTTCTTTCACTTCTCTTACTGCTGCCTGTTCCGCCGTCTCCCCTTCTTCTACTTTCCCACCAGGGAATTCGAGCCCTCTGTCTTTGTGCCGGGTTAACAGCCACTGATCACGAAAGCGGCAGATGATCCACACATGTTTCGGCTCTTCAGAAAAAGGGTGATCCTCGAAGGATAACCGGACAGGATTTTGATAAAAATCATAAAAAGTTTTCATGTCTCTTCAACTGCCTTTAATCCTTGTTATACGTTCGCTTTCCTGTTTAAATCGTACCATAAGCAGCCGCAAATACAAACCAGTCCCTCTCTACTTGTAGGATTTCCGGTCCGTACCGACACAAAATCCCCCGATTATGTACGAAAGAACCGCTTCAAAAGGGGAAGCGGCCCTTCTCTCAATTTTTCAATACGCCCATTTCCTCAATATGCTTCTTCGTCATTTCATCACCCAGATCATAGATCTGCTGGAAAGCCTTATGCATATCCTCATCGGTATCATCGTTATCCTGATCCTGATGGTAAGGCATAAATGGAATATGAGCCCTGTAAAAGGACCGGCCGTCTGCCTGGGCAATCTCATCAAACACTTCACGCAGAGCCGTCACTTCTTCAGGGGTGGCGTAGATAATAAAATCATCATTATTAGCATCATGATTTACTGAAATCTCCCGCGTACCGATGTTAATGTAATACTGATCTCGTTCCATCTTCACCCTCCTTTCCCTTAGTGTGAACCATGAAGGGAAAGGTTATGAGTCCATTTAGGAAAGGAGATGGGTGGAAGACAGCTGTGTTGCCTCTGCCAGCTTTTCCTCATCGACTTCTATGCCGATCCCATGACCTTGAGGCACAGGTAAGGCGCCTTTCTGCACTTTCAAGGGAGGCTTTACAATATCAGCTTCAAAATAACGCGTCGACCCGGACAAGTCTCCCGGTATGGTGAAATTAGGCAGAGAGGCAAGGGCAAGGTTATGGGCTTTGGATATCCCTGATTCCACCATACCCCCGCACCACACCGGTACTCCGGATGCGGCACAGAAATCATGGATTTCTTTGGCGGCCGCCAATCCTCCTACACGGCTGATTTTCACATTGATAATCCGGCAGCTTCCCAATTCAACCGCCTGTACAGCATCTTGAAATGAGGTCACCGATTCATCCAGGCAGATCGGTGTCTGCATCTGTTTCTGTAGCTGCTGGTGCAGATAAAAATCGCCGGAACGGAAAGGCTGCTCTATCATCAGCAGGCCATAACGATCCAAAGCGGTCAAATTCTCCATATCCGCTTCATCATACTGCCCGTTCCCGTCGATCATAATGGGCAGATCCGGAGAAGCAGCCCGAACCGATTCAATCATTTCCCGTTCCTTCCCTTTGATGATTTTAAGCTTATACCTTTCATAGCCCTCCATCTGCAGTTCAGCAATATCCTGCTCAAGGTGGTCACTCAGACTAAGGACAGCTCCCGCCTGTACCATCTTCCTCGTTCCACCGATCAAAGAGGCAAGGCTTGTTTCCTTCTGTTTGGCATAAAGATCCCAGACAGCGCCTTCCAATCCTGCTTTGGCCATCGGGTGGCCCTGCACGGAAGCTGCGATTTCCTGAAACTGCGCTGGGTGGGAAAGGGCGTTTCCCGCCAACAAAGGGATAAGAAAACCCTCGAGGACATGCCATGCCGTGGCTGTCGTTTCATACGTATAAAAAGGCTCTGGAAATGCCGTCACCTCTCCATATCCGGTCAAGCCTGAGCGATCGTGAGCTTCAACGATAATAAGCGGACGTGACGTTAGACTTCCCCTTTTCGTACGGAAGGGATGTTTCATCTTCAGCTCAATTTTTTTGAGGATGATTTTCTCGATTTTCATCGGTCCCCGCCCTCTGTCAGGGAAAACAATTCCCTTCTCAGTAACTTGTTGGAGGCGTTTCGCGGCAGCTCCTGAACCCAGTATATATCAGCCGGCTGCTTATATTTCGCCAGCCTTTCATGGACATAACGGTAGATGTCCTCATCCCTGATCGTCTCATCCTCCGCCACAAGGAAAGCTGCCGGCACTTCCCCCCAGCGATCGTCCGGACGCCCCGTAACGCCGGCCTCTTTAATACCAGGGATTTCTGTAAGCACGCTTTCTATTTCAGCAGGGTACACGTTTTCACCGCCGGAAATAATCATATCCTTCACACGGTCGACGACATATAAAAAGCCGTCCTCATCCTGATACCCAAGATCCCCGGTATGAATATAAGGTTCCTGCCGTGCAGGGCGGTTATAATAGCCTTTCGAAACCATCGGACCTTGGACAATGATTTCTCCAATCTCCCCGGGAACCGGACTGTCGATCCACAGCTCGGCAAGGCTCAATGCTTTTCCTGCAGATCCCGCTTTATCAAAAGCGGAAGCAGGGCTCAATGTCGCAATTTGTGAGGAGGTTTCCGTCATCCCATAGGTCTGGAAAACAGGGATTCCCTTTTGAGAGCAGTTCTTTAACAGCACGTTCGGAACGGGGCCGCCTCCGAGCAGCATGCAGCGGAACGTATCCGGATAGCCGGATGAACCCGCCCGTTTCACAAGATGCTGGAGCATCACCGTAACGACAGACGCATGGGTCACGCCCTTATTCATCACAGCTTCATGGACCTGCTCTTGATCGAATTTAGCCATAAGGTACACGGACATTCCGTAAACCACACTCTTGATCAATACAGAAAAACCGCCGACGTGAAAAAGCGGCAGGCAGGTGAGCCACTTGTCATCAGGCGTCAAACCAAGGTTGAAAGCGGAAGCAGCCGCACTATACCAATGGTTGCCATAGGTGTGAATCACGGCTTTTGGATTTCCTGTCGTTCCGGATGTGTACATCATCGTATAGGGAGCATCAAAATCAATCTCTTTTTTCAATTCCCCTTCCTCCCTGCTCCCGGAAGGTTCATTCCTGCACTCCACAGCCTTCACCCCTGTTTGTTCAACAACTTGGTGTGCTTTCTCTCTTAAAGAGGCTGCGAAAAACATTCGGGAGACATCGGCATCCTGAAGCTGATAAGAGATTTCAGGGACTGTCAGCCTTGTATTCAACAAGACGACGACAGCTCCTATATAACTGACCGCATGGATGAACACAGGAAAATGAATATCGTTTCCTGAAAGAAAAGCAATATGATCACCTTCCTCCACTCCCATACGTTTCAAGTAATGGGCCGTCTGCCGGCTTCTTTCCTGAAGTTCAGAAAATGTCCAAACGTCTCCTTCTGGTGTTTCCAGTGCTGTTTTTTCCGGATTTAAAAAGGCTTGTTTATCCAGCCAGTGAGGAATCTTTTCCCCCATATCGTTCTCTCCTTTCGTTCATTGGAAAAGGGGCATTCCCTTCTTTGGAATGCCCCTTCGTTTATGATGTCCACGTATTAAGGGAAACGAGGGAACTGATCGAAATCAGGTTTTCTCTTTTCCTTAAAGGCGTCGCGGCCTTCTTTTGCTTCATCGGTTGTGTAGTAAAGAAGTGTTGCGTCTCCACCCATTTGCTGCAGACCGGCAAGACCATCTGTATCTGCGTTGAAGGAAGCCTTCAAGAAACGCAGAGCTGTCGGGGATTTATCCAGCATTTCTCGGCACCATTGAACCGTTTCTGCTTCAAGCTCCTCCAAAGGAACGACCGTGTTGACAAGTCCCATGTCTTCCGCTTCTTTTGCACTGTATTGACGGCACAGGTACCAGATTTCACGGGCTTTCTTATGGCCGACGATACGCGCAAGAAGACCAGCGCCGTAACCGGCGTCAAAGCTGCCGACTTTCGGTCCAGTCTGGCCGAAGATCGCATTATCAGCAGCAATCGTCAGGTCACAGACAATATGTAGGACGTGACCTCCACCAATAGCATAACCGGAAACCATAGCTACGACCGGTTTAGGAATAACACGGATCAAACGTTGAAGATCCAGGACGTTCAAGCGTGGGATCTGGTCGTTGCCGACATATCCACCGTGCCCACGTACTTTCTGGTCACCTCCGGCACAAAATGCATCATCACCGGCTCCGGCAAGAACAATCACACCAATTCTGGAATCGTCACGGGCATAGGCAAATGCGTCGATCAGTTCGGAAACCGTCTGTGGACGGAACGCGTTGCGGACCTCCGGACGATTTATCGTAATTTTAGCAATCCCTTCGAAACGCTCGTACATAATATCTTCGTACTCGCGATCTTGAATCCAATCAAAAGACATATCATTTCCTCCTTCATTATATTTCATCTATATACCCTCATGAAAAACGCTTTCATTGACTATTTTAACATGAAGCTATCTACAATTTTAGCAAAAATTCGCGGTTTCTCAAGGTGTACGGCATGTCCGGCCCCTTCCACCTCTTTCCAATGGACTTCAGGCAGCAGTTCAGACATCTGTTTATTGATGTTTTGGAACTTCTCATCCTCTGCCCCTGTAATAAGACAGACAGGAACGGTTAAAGTGGTTAACTGTTCCCACCACGACGGTTGATGGCCCGTCCCCATTCCCGAAAGTGATTCCGCAAGACCCCGGCCCTGCTGGCTGAGGCGCTCACTCCGGATCTGCTGCTTCCTCTCTTCCGGAAGGCGGTCCTGCGTACGGAAGAGAGGCATCTGCTCCCAGTAATCAACGAAAGCATTCAGACCTTCCCGCAGAAGCATATCAGCCAGCGCTTTATCCTTTGCCTGTCTCGCCAGCTGTTCTTCCGTTGAAGCAAGACCCGGAGAAGCACTTTCCAGCAGGATACTTTTCACTTTATCTGGGTAAAGCATAGCGAAGGAAAGCGCAGCCCTGCCGCCCAGTGAATATCCAAGCAGATGAACCTGTTCGATCTCCAAACGATCAAGTAGTTCATGAAGATCCCTGCAGAAGCGCTCCATGGAAATCGCCCCCATCGGACCTGTGCTCCCATGGCCGGGCAGGTCGACTTTAACAATATCATAAGATCCTGTTACATACGACAATACCTCGTCAAAGGTCCCGGACGTACCGGTAAATCCGTGAAGAAGGAGGAGAGGCTCTCCTCTTCCTGTCCGCTCCACTCCGTATTCGCGGCCGTTTATATTACTGTTCATCGTTTCCCCTCCACCGTATCACTGCATCATGCACATCATTCCAACGTGTATTATGAAAGTCGACATGGTCCTTACGGCTGACCATTGCTTCAATCACCGTCAGCTGTTGGGACGAGGCGCTTTCGGACACCGCCTGCCGGTACTCCTCCCACGTCTGCACGCGTAAGTGGCGGCCTCCATACATTTCAACCGCCGGCTTCAAGTCGAGTCCAAGCGGCGTCCCAAACAGTTCCTCAAAATGCTTCGGATCCTTAGACTGAGGCAGATAAGAAAAAATGCCTCCCCCATCATTATTGATGACGACAATGGTCAAAGGAAGCCCCTGACTTTTCGCCATCCAAAGACCGTTCATATCATGGAAGAAAGAAATATCCCCAAGAAGCAGTGTTGTTTTCTGTCCGGCCGCCGCCGTACCGAGCGCTGTACTAATGACACCGTCAATCCCGTTGGCTCCCCGGTTGGCCATCATGGTCACCCGCTTCGGCGTCGACATGAAGAAACTGTCAACATCCCGGATCGGCATACTGTTTCCAATAAAAAAGGTGGACTGATCCGGAAGAGCCTCAGCGAGGTAAGCCACCGCATGCCCTTCGTTCAACGCTTTACCCGGGTCTTTCATCATTTCAGTTTTGGCAATCGTGTTCATCTGCTGCCACTCTGCAAGCCACGGTGTCTGAACATTCCCCTCCGGAAGTTCAGCAGCTAACCGGCGGCAGAGTTCCACGGATTCTGCCCAGATATACTGGACAGCAAGCCCTGCCGGCTCCCGGTATCCGGGTTCATCATCGACAACAAAATGTTCGACGGCCTCCTTATGGTGCTGAACCCACTTCAAGTACGTTTTGGATACAGGCATGGCTCCAAAACGGAGAATGTAGTCCGGCTTCATGTTCTCTTTTACCCAGGAGGATTTCAGCAGGGCCCCGTAACTTTCAATAACATGCCGTTTATCGTGATCCCCGGCCCTGAGCTGGGATAAAGGATCAGCAAAAACCGGAATGCCGAGGCGGGCAGCCAGGTCCGTGACAGCTTCCGCGAGCTCCTCATCAATTTGAGGACCTACGACGATCAGTCCTTTATCCAAACGTCCAAGCTGCTCCAACAGATGACTGAGCGCCTGTGAATCGAGCTGTTTTTTCCCTGCTGAAGGAACCGGAACGGGAGGCGTGTCCCCGCGCCAGGCCCCTTCCAGGGAAAAGTCAGGGATGAGCGGCTCCCTGAAAGGAAGGTTTAAGTGAACCGGACCCTGCTGTCCAGTGACGGCCTCCCCTACAGCTCTTGCCGCCTGTCTTCGTGCATACATGAAGTTATTTTCCTCGGGAAGCGCTAAATCCACATGGAATTTTGCGTAACTGCCATACATCTGGAGCTGATTGATGGCCTGAGGAGCACCGGTTTCACGCAGCTCGTGCGGCCTGTCCGCTGTCAGAACTACGAGTGGAACACGGCTGTAGTACGCTTCCACGACAGCGGGATAATAGTTGGCGGCGGCTGTCCCGGACGTACAGACAAGAGCCACCGGCTCATTGGTCTGCCTGGCTATCCCCAAGGCAAAAAAAGCAGCTGAGCGTTCATCAAGGTGAACCCAGTGTTTCACCTCTGAATGCTCAGCAAATGTCAGGGCCAGCGGCGTAGACCGGGACCCCGGAGAAATAACAACCTGTCTCACTCCTGAAAATGCAAGCTGGTCGACAAAATGTGTCACATACTTCGTTAAAGCTTCCACATGTCCCATTACAAGCCTCCTAAAACTGTCAGCATCGGCTTAAGTTTAACAGCCGTTTCCTCATATTCCGCCTGTGGGTCGGAATCTTCCACCACACCACATCCCGCAAATAAGGACGCCTTATCCTGTTGAATAAGCGCGGAGCGGATGGCCACCGCGAACTCGCCGTTATTCTTTGCATCAAACCAGCCTACAGGTCCGGCATACCACCCTCTGTTCAAACGCTCATACTGACGGATATAGGAAACGGCTTCCTTCTGCGGCATCCCGCCTAAGGCTGGTGTCGGGTGAAGTTTTTCAACAACATCCAGAAGCGTATACCCTTCATCCAGTACGGCCGTTACAGGCGTATACAAGTGCTGAAGATTTTTCAACGGGTACAGCACAGGAGCTTCCGGAATCGAGACTGCGCTGGAACAGGCTTCCACCGCCTCTTTAATCATATCTACGACAAATTGATGTTCCTGGCGGTTTTTTGAATCGTTCAACAGCTCCAGCCCGAGTGCCTCGTCCTCTTCAGACGTAGCTCCCCGCGGTATTGTTCCTGCCAGACAGGTAGATACAAGCGTGCGGCTTTCAAGCTTGGCAAGCCGCTCAGGAGTAGCGCCGACAAAGTAATCCCCCTGGCTCTCAAAGGCGAAAATATAGCTGTTCGGCTGTGAATCAGCGAGCTCCTTAATCACAGAAGCGGCCTGAACAGCATCCTGAAACTTCAGACGCAGTTCCCTGGCCAGGACAACTTTGCTGATTTTTCCCTGTCTGATATCTTCTGTTGCTTTCTTCACCGTTTCTTTCCATTGGGCAGGCTCTATTTCCTCCCTGCCAGTCACTACGGGAAATAATGGTTCAAAAGTTTCGGATTGAAGCAGCATTCCGCGCTGCTCCAAAAGCTGATGGACCATCTGCTTCAAATGGTCTTCGGGGAAAATGAGAACATTCATCGTTAAGTAAGAAGCCCCGTCCACTTTCGTGAGCAGAAAAGCCGGAATTGTCATCTGACTGTCGGGGAAGCTTTCCCACAGACGTTCCTCCGCTTCTCCGGGATCAAAGCTGAACCCCCCCAAGGCGGTTAATCCTGTACCCTTTTTCTGATAATCGTCATAGACAACAGCATTGTCCATAAGCTTCTGCCACAATCTCTGCACTTCCTGAAAACGATCAGCACGTTCGGCGTAAAGCTGGCTGGCCCGTCCGATGCCGACCATCGTCAAGTCATTATCCGCACTCTGCCAGAACGTCCGGTGAAGATCAACCGCCTCACCGGTATGAAAAAACTGAAAAGCATCCATATCATCTATATGTTCAACGATACTTATACATTGAGGTTCCCCAAGAAGATGCGCTCTCTGAAGGGCTTCCCCTGCTATTTCTTCTATATGAGGGGCCTTCGTATGAAGCATATTCATTCCTCCCATTCCTTAAGGGACGTTGAGTAATCCATATTTACTACACAGTTAAATGGAACTGCATGCACCACTCTCTATTTTATTCTCTTTTTTCTATTGACTCAAGAAATCTTACCTTCCAGGAGCATTTTCACCGAATGATTGACACCCCGGGACTCTTTCCCTAAACTTAAATTGTTATCATAAAAATTGTAGAATGACAAGGGAGAGAACATCCATGAGTTCCATACAAAACCAAAATATAAAAGCTTCCTTGAATGAACGTGAAGGTTTTCAGGTGTGGTGGAGACTGCTGCGCCCCCACACCTTGACGGCTGCTTTTGTCCCCGTTTTCGTCGGGACGATGCTGGCCGCCATCGAACAGTCCTTTAATTTCTGGTTGTTCGCAGCCATGCTGCTGGCTTCCATTCTCATTCAAGCGGCTACGAACATGTTTAACGAATACTACGATTATGTCAGGGGGCTGGATAATGAGAACTCCGTCGGCATTGGAGGGACCATTGTCCGTGACGGGATCCGTCCGCAGATGGTATTGCTGCTGGCTCTCAGCTTTTTCGCTGCTGCCGGACTGCTCGGTGTCTATATATGTGCCTCCTCCAGCTGGTGGGTGGCTGCTGTCGGACTGGTATCCATGTTGTTCGGTTATCTTTACACCGGCGGACCGTTTCCCATCGCCTATACACCGCTCGGTGAACTGACAGCAGGCTTCTTTATGGGCACCATCATAATAGCGATCAGCTACTATATCCAAACGATGACGCTAACCGCAGATGTGCTGATCGTTTCTGTTCCCGTCGCCATCTTCGTCGGCTGCATCCTGTTAGCGAACAATATCCGCGACAGGGAAAACGACGCTGAAAACGGCAGGAAAACGTTAGCGATCCTTTTCGGCCATAAAGGATCCATCCGCTTTTTGACAGCTCTCTTTGCCATCGCTTATCTTTGGACGGCTGTCCTAATGATGATCGGCCTCCTGCCATGGTGGTCGCTGGTGACTCTCATTAGTTTAGGAAAAGCCAGAAAGGCCATTCAGGGATTTATAGGAAAAAAAGAACCCCTGGAAATGATGCCGGCTATGAAAGCAACAGCGCAGACGAATACCCTGTATGGATTCCTACTCGGATTGTCGCTGCTTATACAACTGTACTTCCCTCTTTGATATAAAAGGGAAACGGCGTAAACACATTACACCATTGTCTGAAAGAAGGATGGAGAACCATCCTTCTTTTCTATAGGTTTGACCATTGGATCAATGGGAATATTACATAAAGGATGGGATGACTATGAATGAGATGATGATGAAGAATACATTGATGGAAGCCCTGGGAATGGAAGTCATGAAAGCAGAACCGGATGAAGTGGAAATGCGCATGCCAGTGGATGCCCGTACTCATCAGCCGATGGGGTTCCTCCACGGCGGTGCGAACGTTGCCCTGGCTGAAAGCGCCGCAAGTATCGGCGGATTTTTAAACATCGATACCAACGAGCAGCAGGTCTTCGGTATTGAAATCAACGCCAACCATATAAAGAGCGCAAGAGAAGGCTGGGTGACAGCAACAGCGGTCCCTTCCCATATCGGTAAAACGACAATGGTGTGGGAAATCCGTATCGTCCATGAATCCGGCACGCTGCTCTGTATTTCCAGATGCACCCTCGGGGTTGTTCCTTTAAAAAAGTAAGCCATCCTTATAAAAAGGAAGGAGACATGAAGCATGTTATCAGACAAGCAGATTCAACAATTCAAACAACAGATCATAGAAATGAAAGAAGAAGCTGAACAGGAAATGGAAAAGTACAAAGAGGATGATGCCAAGGAGCTTTATCCGAATGACCGGACAGGGGAAATTTCCAGCGTCGCGGACCACCCGGGAAACCTTGGTACAGATCAGCACGAACGGGAAAAACGCCAGACGTTTTATGAACAGGCAAGGGAGAAGCACATGGCAGCGGAAGATGCCCTGAAACGAATCGAGGAAGGCCGTTACGGCGTCAGTGAGAAATCAGGGGACCCAATCCCTGTCGAAAGACTTGAAGCTCTTCCAACCGCCCGCTACACCGTTGAAGAAGAACGGGAAATAGAAAAGGATGCCTGATAAAAAGGATGCCGTCATCAAAACGGCATCCTTTTTTTGTCAATCCATCTCCCGAAGCTGTTCGGAAGGTTCTTCATCTAAATCCGGCTCTTCTTCGTCCATATTGAACGGCGTATCCCGTTCCCCGTTCTGACGCACATCCCTTTCATAATCCCGTCTCATTTCATCGATGTCCTGGTGCTCCCGGTTGTTGCGGAAACGCTGTTCCTCCGGCATTTCATTCCTATCTGTACGTTCATAACGGGCAGGCTCATAATTGATATCCTCCGGCCCATCCTCGTTCCCGTTCATTCCGCAGCCACTTAATGTAACCATCACCAGCAAAGCAGCTCCCATGATTTTTTTCATCCATAAACACCTCTTTCAAAATAGTAAGAGCATGTTTACTTTCTCCTTTTACGATGCTTTTACACATAGGAGAACGCACTGGTTTTCCAGCTCATAGATAAAGACCCTGACACCCCAGCCAGCATCTTGAAAAAAAACCTTATGTTTTTCTATAAGTGAAGGATATTCTTTCCTCTATATCATTTTCCTTTTCGATATAAAGAGAGCCGGCGAGTTCATAACTCGCCGGCTCTCCCTTTACGCTGCGGATGAGGACCGCGGACTTTTCTGTTCGATCCAAGGTTTCATCCGTACAAAGAGCAGGGTGAACAGTGCACTCACAATGATTCCTTTAAGAGCATTGAATGGCAGAATCCCTGCTACTACTGTTATCCATTTCACTTGTGCACTCATCGTTTCCCATCCCATGAACCAGCTGTAAGCCGGAAGGATGACAAAGTAGTTCAGTACACCCATGCCGAACGCCATAATCAGAGAACTCGTCACAAGTCCTGATACAAGCGATTTAACACTCTTGAATTTATGATAGATCATCGTAACCGGAAGGATAAACAAGAGGCCTGCGGCAAAGTTTGCGACCACTCCCACCGGATCTCCTGCACCGGTATATATAAAATAAAGACCATTTTTTAACGCTTCAACAAGGATGCCTGCTGCGGGTGTAAACATGATGCCTGCAAGCAGGGCAGGAACATCACTGAAATCCACTTTCAAGTACTGCGGAAGCAGCGGCAGCGGAAAGTTCAGCAGCATCAGAACCATGGAAATGGTCCCAAACAAAGCAATCGTAATCAATGTAAATAATTTTCTTGATGACTGAGCCGGATAACGGTTCATCATCGATCTCCCCCTTCATCTTTACACATTGATTCACATCCCAGATGAAGGTGAGCGGCTGAGCCTGACCAATAAAAAAACCCCTGAAGCATTGGGCTTAGGGATGGTCTTGGTCCACGGCTAAATAGAGGCAGCATATCTAGCATGCGCTGCCTGTTCCGCTCGACATCTTCTCCCATCCAGACTGTAACTGTCGGTCCCGGACTCTCACCAGGTCAGCCATGCAGAAGAACTGCACGGGTCACGGACTTAAAGGTCACTATGCCTTCTTACCGTCGGTCGGGAATTTCACCCTGCCCCGAAGATGGAATCAATATAATTTTGTATCTTTATTTTATACAAAACCTGTACTCTGTGCAAGCAGGAAGTTCTGACGGCCGTTTCCCTCCTCTGTTTTGATCAAAAAGCAGATCTGTTAAATCTATCATTGGCCTACACCGGCTATCCGGGGATGAATACGATACCAATGTACCACACAATATTATGGATAAAGGTGGAAAAACATGGCGAATTGCAGGAAAGTTTCCGTTCCAGGGAAACTGCCGATAAAGTTTCCTAAGAAAAAAGAGAAAGGCGAGACAAAACATGACTGTCCATCCGGATGTAAGTGTCATTTTAAAAAGCCTGAACGTAAGCCCGCCAAACTAAACAGTGACTGCTTCGTAGAAAATGCTCTGGTTGGGACAAAACAGGTACAAAAAGTAGCTGAATCCACCCTGCCACTCGGTTTATTCGCAGCTACTGGAATTACAATTGGCAGCCTGGTGTCTGTAGAAGTCGTTCCTAATCTGGAGAATATCACTATGAACGCCCGGATCATTAAAAACAAAGTCGTCAACATTGGCTTAATTCCGGCTGTAGTGACTGTCAGTTTCCTTGATAACGATGGTGCCTTGGGAGCCGGTGTATTGAATACTTCCGTCCCATTCCAAGCCCACACGGATTTCCCCGGGGCATGTCCGGAAGATACCCTGACAGAAACACCACTCGAAGTCGAAGGGATTTTTACGCAGGAGGGAGTTCCCGTTGTCGATCTGGCTGGATTAGGGCTGGTAGACGGGATCATTGTGAAAATCATTCTTCAAACCACCATTACGGTTACAAGACCTGTCATTCGTGACGCGCACGGCAACGTTTGTGATTTGAACCCCAACCGCTGCAGGCAGGACACAGAAACTTCATCCTTCACTTTCTCCGGATCCGAAGACGACTAAATTTTTCATTTGGAAGGAAAGAGAGCTTATCGATAAGCTCTCTTTTATCATTCCATTACCTATCATTCCTTAAAACAAATGCCCTTCTGTGCGGAGTCCATGACCGATAAACCGGTTTGCTGCAGACAGCCGCGTCCGTGATCAGGAAGTTCTTTCAGCAGCATCTAAACGAATCTTACAGCCTATTCCAGTAAATCTATCACACCGGCCTACACCGTCCATCTCTTCAGGAATAGTATACCTATGTACAACACAAATTTATTGATAAAGGTGGAAGAAATATGGCGCACTGCAGGAAAATTTCCGTGCCCGGGAAACTGCCGATGAAGTTTCCTAAGAAAAAAGAGAAAGGCGAGAAAAAACAGTATTGTCCGTCCGGATGTAAGTGCAGCTTCAAAAAACCTGAAATGAAGCCGGCTAAACTAAACAGCGACTGCTTTGTAGAAAATGCTCTGGTCGGTACAAAAGAAGTGCAGAAGGTTGCTGAAACAACGCTTCCTCTATCCCTTTTTGGTGCAATTACTATTGCCGGAATCTTATCAATTGAAGTCGTTCCTGACTTGAATAACATCACAATGAATGCAAGAATCATCAAAAATAAAGTCGTTAACATCGGACTGATCCCCGCTACAATCAACATCCGTACAAACATTCTAGGGTTGGAATTAGTTACCCTTTCGACAACCATTCCGTTCCAGGAACACACAGATTTCCCTGGTGCATGCCCGCAGGACACCCTGCAGGAATCACCGCTTGAAGTTGAAGGAATCTTCACTCAGGAAGGAGTTCCTGTAGTAGATTTAGCTGGATTGAGTCTTGTCGATGGAATCCTTGTGAAAATCATCCTTAAAACAACCATTACCGTCACCCGCCCGGTTATCCGGGATGCCCACGGCAATGTTTGCGACTTAAACAAGGACCGGTGCCAAAACAGCATGACACCTCCATCCTTCACCTTCCCAGCTCCAGATGATACAGGGATCCTATAATTAATAAGGGGGCCTATCAGGTGATAGGCCCCCTTATTTTTCTGACATGCTATATCATTTCCTTCAAGGACTGCGCTTCTTTGTTAACGGCTTCTCCTGCTTCGACAACCTGCTGGTAGCCACGGGATGCACCATCAAGTTTATTCAGTGCTTTCATCAGTTCCTTCTGAATCATCTCGGTTCCTTGATTGATACGAGAAATCTCCTGCGTAATCTGGTCCACATTTTCCCGGACTTCTCCAATGGAATGCTCCACTTTGTTGGAGAGCTTCCGGACTTCCTTCGCAACCACATCAAATCCTCGACCGTGCTCCCCGGCCCTTGCGGCTTCTATAGCAGCATTCAATGACAAAAGATTCGTCTGGGAGGCAATATCCTTAATGGTCTTCACGACCCCCTGGATGTTCTGCGCCTGTATTTTCAAACCTTCCAGTGTTTTCGTGTTCTCTTTGGAAGTCTCATTAATGAGAGCAATCTGACTGTTCAAAGCCTCATGCTCCTCCATCCCTTCCTCAGCCCTGGTGTTCAAGTCCAAGGATACACTCTGAAGCTTTTCCACCGTTCCATTTAATTCATTCTGCCTCGCTGTGATGTCAGAAGCCACCTTCATTATCCCTGTTATGCTCCCATTCTTATATACAGGCATATAAGTAGCTTCCAGCCACACTTCATGACCTGATGCATCTTTGCGCTTGATCTTATCCTGAAAGCTTTTCCCATTCCACAACGCACGCCAGAATTGTTCATAGGCGTTGCTTTCCGTGAAATCACTGAAGCAGAACTCCTTATGGTGCCTGCCTATCAAATCACGGCTCTTCCGATAGTTCATCGTCTGTGCAAAAATATCGTTCGCATAGGATACCCTGCGGTCCTTCCCAAAAAATATGAGGGCCAGATGATCTTCCACCGCTTTAAACAATTCGACATGGGTCGTTTCTTTTTCTACGACATCCCAATCCAAATTCCTCCGCCTCCAGAAATTGCAAAGTTTTTAAATCCAATCGTCTTGATTTCAGTATAACAGAGGCGGTTCCTGAAAAGTCTTGAAAATGAACCGGGATCATGTAAAAAAATGCATAAAAAAATCCCGCTCCTAATGAGCAGGACCATCCACTTTATCCGTCGCGTCCAACAGCAGCCTCAGTGTTGCAGACACCGTTGAGACGTCTACGAGGCCGTCTTCACTGTCTTTTACTTTTCCTAACTGAAGCATAATGTAGTCATCATACCCCTGAACGTGAATTTGGCCGGCATTGATTCTTCCTTTCAACATTACAATCTGCTGATGCAGTGCTTCACGGTCCATGCCGATCACTCCTTAACACTATAGAAGATTATATCGGCTAGTGTCTCCAAATATGCATAAAAATAAACAACATACTATAGGACATTAAGGGAGTGGCTCGTATAAAACACTTTACAGATAGATGGTTGGTGATATCGGACTTTGTGAGAGCCATTGTTTTTCATGTAAGATCCATTCAGCTGTTAAACATGGAGCTCAACAGCTGGATGGATCTATGAGTACTGGACACGATGGTTTGGACAAAAAGAGGATTGTCAAACAGGTGCCAATTTCTCTCTTCCCTATTACTTCAGGTGAATGAACGATGAGTGCCCGGTGATAACGCCTGCAGGAACCGCTGAGTCCGTGCCCGCAGTAAGCATCCACCGATAAGCGGTTCACAAAATCCCTGACTTATTGAAGGAAAAACAGGTTTCAATCTCTTTAATCATCCAGTGGATTTAAGCTTTCTTTTCCCGTCATGCCGGCAATCATATCGACAAGAAGGGTGATTTCCTCTTCTATATCCTCGATGCTCGCTGTTTCTACAGGGGAATGCATATACCGAAGCGGCAGGGAGACAAGACTGACCGGCACCCCTTTCCCTGTCAACCGCATCTTGTCAGCATCCGTACCTGTCGCTCTGGGAGTCAGTTCATATTGAACATCCATATCGAGAGAGGCGGCTGTCTTTTCCAGCAGTTGATTAATCTTGCGGTTAATTGGAGCTCCTTTAGCAAGTACCGGCCCCTTTTCAAGACGGACGTCCCCGTGTTTCCGCTTGTCTACACCCGGATAATCAGTAGCGAACGTCACGTCACAGGCAATGGCCATCGTAGGTTCTACGCCGGCTGCGGCAAAATAAGCGCCGCCCATATTCGTTTCTTCATTTACCGTGCTCGCTGCATATACACCGACATTCAATGTTTTCTCAGATAAGCGGCGCAGCACTTCTCCGACAACGAACTGGCCGGTCCGGTTATCAAGACCACGGCCGGCTATGTAACGGTCCATCAGGACTTCCGGTTCCCTTTTATAAACGGCCAGATCGCCAATCTGTACGAACTTTTCGACTTCCTCCTTGGACTTGGCCCCGCAGTCGATAAACAGTTCTTCAAGTCCGAAGTCTCCCTTCAGTCCACCATGGTGCTGGGCATTGACTCCAATGACGCCTGTTAACGTCCCGCCATGACCTTGAATACTCACTTTCATCCCAACGGCTGCTTTAGGGTTAATGCCGCCCATCTTATCGACATACACATACCCGTCCTCATCGATCCGATTGACGACAAGAGCAATTTCATCACAGTGACCGGCCAGCATGATTTTGAAATCCGCTTCCGGGTTGAGCACAGCAATCGCATTGCCGGCATGATCGGTTCGAATCTCATCTGCATACGGACGCATTTCTGCGATCCAGCGTTTTTGTATTTCCATCTCCATACTTGACGGAGACGGGGTATTTAACAATTCCAATAGAAAGTCCAGACGTTCTTTTTCCACAGGTAAACACCCTCCTTCGTAATTATCTTAACAAAAAACCAGACGGACTTCATACGGATGCATACTTCTGTTCTTTTTAGGGAAAAGGAATGGGTAGGCAATAGAAAGGAGAATTTCTTATGGACTTGAACCAGCAGTTTTACGAAGGCATGCATCCTCAGGAATATGTGGATCAGATGCAGTCCCACCAAAATGATTTTTTGTACATATATGAACACTTCTCTACACAAGTGGAGGATGTACCCCTTTTTGAAAACGTACAGAACAAACAGTGGAGAGCTTTGATACTGACCGAAGACTGGTGCGGCGATGCAATGCTGAACCTGCCTATTTTCCTCAGAATTGCAGAAGCCGGTCAGATCGATACGCGCTTTTTCCTCCGGGATGATAACCCGGAGCTGATGGACCGCTATTTAACAAATGGCACATCCCGATCGATTCCAAAAATTATTCTGATCGATCCAGAAGGGAAAGAATCAGCCGTCTGGGGTCCTCGGGCACCGGAGCTGGAACAGTACGTAGCCGATTCTCTGACAAGCCTCCCCGATAAAGAAGCACCGGATTATGAAGAAAAGCGCAGGGAAGTCCTGCTTTTCGTTACAAAAGCCTTCCGCGATAACCAGGAGCTATGGCAGTACGTCTATGAAGATATGAAACAGACCATCAAATCCCGATAAAGCAAAACCTGCTTTCTCCTTGAAGCAGGTTCTTTTTACGTTTGTTTTGCCCGGATTAAAGCCATACTGTAGGTAAAAAAGGGGGCCGGGTTATGCAGCACCTCATCCGCCTTTACTTTCAACTGCCTTTATTTGTCCGCCTGTTAAGTACGGTTTTCTTCACGATGACGTTATTCGGCATCATTATCCATATCATAGAACCTGAGAACTTCCCCACCTTTTTTGACGGATTATGGTGGGCATTCGTAACAGGTGCCACTGTTGGGTACGGGGACTATGTGCCTTTAAGTCCTGCCGGGAAAGCTGTGGCTATTCTATTAATCCTCTCTGGAGGAGGGCTCGTCACCTTTTATATGGCCACATTGTCTGCTTCTACGGTGAAGCATGAAACGAGTTTGTCCGAAGGTCGTGTTGCGTATAAGGGAGCCGATCACATTGTCCTGATCGGCTGGAACGAGCGGACCCGCCATTTGATTGATATGCTGCAGGACCAGAACCTTCACGAACGGATCGTTATGATTGACCAGACTATGAACCAGTTTTATCAGCGCCTGCCAAGCGTCCACTTTATCAGCGGCAGTGCGACAAATGAAGACACGCTGGAGCATGCCAATATTAAAGAAGCCCGAATGGCCATCATTACGGCCGACCCATCCATGGAAGAACAGCAGTCGGATCAGGCCGTGATCCATCAGATCGTCGCCTTGAAAGGGCATCACCCGGAATTGTTCATTATTGCGGAAGTACTGACGGACCGCCAGAAAATTAACGCGCAGCGGGCCGGCGCCAGTACGATCATCCGCTCCAATGACTTTATGAGCAGCCTGTTTTACCAGGAGCTTTACCGCAATGATCCAGTCAAACCATTTGAGCTCCTCCTTTCCCTGTTGACCGAGCGTCAATTTCACGAAGAGAAAGTTCCCGAAACACTCGCAGGCCACCCGATATTAACGGCATACGAGTTTTTCTTGAAAAAAGGATGCCAGATTATCGGCATCCGAAAAAATGGAGAGCTGTCGTTTCACCTTGACGAAAGCATCGAATTGGAAAAGGGAGATGAGCTCATATTGTTCTCACCTCTGAGAAAGTAGCACCTCTTCCGCGGCCTGAAGAAGTTCTTGACCTGATTGGATGTGTTCTTCCGGAAAAGAGGCATCTTTATCCACGGGCTCCTGGAACTGGTCAAAAATGGCCCGTATGTTTCCTTCTTTTACATTGTCGTCAAGGCCGGGATTGTATTTATGAGAAAGCAGAAACGGTTCCGTCATTTCGATCATGGCGTAATCGGAAGGGGCATCAAGGGATCCGGACGTCACTACAAAAGGCAGGCGGATAAATTGATAGCCGACGCGGTCGTCAATTTTATAATCAAAATAGCCGTGTTCATAATCCCAGTTGTCCGCCAGTTTAAATCCGATTGTTTTCAAAGCTGCTTCTGCATCCTGAAAAGAAAAGACCTGTCCCGTCAATGAAGAGGTTAAAGGTATCATTGTCATTCCTCCTTTATGTTTTACTATGCCCAATAAAAAAAAGCGCGGCTCATCCAATTCATGGATGAACCGCGCTTTTTTTGCTTTACAGGCGTTTTTCGAGTTTTTCTTTTTCTTCTTCAAATCCCGGCTTGCCAAGAAGGGCGAACATATTCTTCTTATATGCTTCCACTCCAGGCTGGTCAAACGGATTGACACCGAGAAGATAGCCGCTGATGGCACAGGCTTTCTCGAAGAAGTAAACGAGATAACCAAACGTGTAGGCATCACGCTTCGGAAGGTGGACAATCAAGTTCGGAACGTCCCCATCTGTATGCGCCAGCATTGTACCAAGGTAGGCTTTTTCATTGACCTTGTCCACGGTGCTTCCAGCCAGGTAGTTCAACCCGTCAAGGTTCTGATCATCTTCTTCAATGGTCATGTCAGAGCTTGGCGTCTCCACGTGAAGAACCGTCTCAAACAAGTCTCTGCGCCCTTCCTGAACATATTGTCCAAGAGAGTGAAGATCTGTAGAGAAGTTGGCAGAAGCCGGGAAGATCCCCTTCTGGTCTTTTCCTTCACTTTCACCAAACAGCTGCTTCCACCATTCAGAGAAGTACTGAAGGGATGGCTCATAGTTGATCAGCATTTCAATCGTTTTGCCTTTGTTGTAAAGGACGTTACGCACCGCCGCATATTGATAGGCCGGGTTCTCGGAAAGCTTTTCGGCACTCAGCTCCTGGCGGGCCTTCTGCGCCCCTTCCATCATGGCATCAATATCAATGCCGCTCGCTGCGATTGGAAGCAGTCCAACAGCAGTAAGGACAGAATAACGACCGCCCACATCATCAGGGACGACAAAGGATTCATATCCCTGCTCATCAGCAAGTGTCTTCAATGCCCCTTTGTTGGCATCTGTCGTAGCATAAATGCGTTTCTGAGCTTCTTCCTGCCCATATTTGTCCTCCAGGAACTTACGGAAGATACGGAACGCAATCGCCGGCTCTGTCGTCGTTCCGCTTTTAGAAATGACGTTAATGGAAACATCTTTATTTTTAAGAACGTCAAACAGCTCATTCATGTATGGAGCACTGATGCTGTTTCCTACGAAGAAGACCTGAGGGGTGTCACGGTCTTCCTTCGCCAACGTGTTGTAGAAGCTGTGGTTGAGCATTTCAAGAGCTGCTCTCGCCCCTAAGTATGAACCGCCGATACCGATGACAAGAAGCACGTCTGAGTCGGATTTAATCTTTTCTGCGGATTTTTTAATGCGGGCGAACTCTTCCTTGTCATAGTCCTCGGGAAGATCGACCCACCCTAGAAAATCATTACCTGCGCCAGTTTTTTCATGGAGTGCCTGGTGTGCTGTCGATACAGCTCCCTGCATATATTCCAATTCATGTTCGCCAAAGAATGGCAGCGCTTTTTCATAATCAAAACGAATATGTGTCATATGATAGCCTCCAGATTGTCAATTTTATACCTGACCAATTTCACTTTATCGAAACCTCCATAGCAAATCAAGCAAAGCTCCATTTGTAAACGGATACATAAGGAAAATGTTTTGGAAAAGAAAAAGGCACGGATCTCCGCGCCTTTTTTCTTTACCCCTTATTTAGACATTTCAAGGATTTCTTGAACATCTTTTTCGTGAAGCTTGTTAAAGTTACCGAATGGTCCGCGTTTCATCGCACGGTCAACGATTACGTCAAACTTATCATCGCCGATGTCATAGTCAGCAAGCGTTTGGGGGGCACCAAGAGATGTCCAGAACTTACGAAGTTCCTGAATACCTTCTTCAGCCACTTCACGCTCTGATTTCCCTTCTGTTTCTACACCAAACACTTTTTCACCAAGACGGGCAAAACGGGAAACATTAACCTCAAGGTTATGCTTCATCCAGTTCGGGAACAGAATCGCCAGTCCACCGGCATGCGGGATATCATAAACCGCTGATACCGCGTGCTCGATGTTATGGCTTGCCCAGTCTCCGCGGTAACCCATCTGCATCATCCCGTTCAGTGCAAGCGTACCTGCATAAAGGATCGTTTCACGATGCTCCAGGGATTCAAGGTTTTGAAGCAGCTTCGGACCTGTTTCAATGACAGAGCGAAGGACACCTTCAATCATCTCATCCTGTACAGGAGACGGTGTCGGATTGTGGAAATACTGTTCGAACAAGTGTGTCATCATATCGACAATGCCATATACCGTCTGATCTTCAGGAACCGTTGCTGTGTAGGCCGGATCAAGAATAGAGAAGGCCGGGTTGGTCAATGGAGCCGCACCCCATCCGTATTTCTCATTCGTTTCCCAGTTGGTAATAACAGCGCCCGCATTCATTTCAGAGCCTGTCGCTGCAAGCGTCAGCACTGTACCGAATGGAAGAGCATCTTCAGGTGTCGCCTGGCGGGTGACGAGATCCCAAGGGGCACCTTCATATTTAGCACCTGCAGCGATGGTTTTCGTAGCATCAATCACACTACCGCCACCGACAGCAAGAAGAAAATCAACATTTTCCTGTTTGGAAATCTCCACCCCTTTTTCGACCGTTGTCAGTTTAGGGTTGGGTTCAACTCCGGAAAGCTCAAGAACTTCAACCTCAGCTTTTTTCAGCTGGTCCATGACCTGGTCATAAACGCCGTTTTTCTTGATACTGCCCCCACCATAAACAACAAGGACTTTTTTCGTCCCTTCCGGCAGCTGGCCGGGCAGTTGTTCAATTTGATCTTTACCAAAGATCAGTTTGGTTGGGTTATGAAATGTAAATGTATCCATGGATTGGAAGCTCCTTTCTGTTCTTAACGTGCTTTCCTATTATCCCCGATAATTTGAAGAATCTCAAAAGAAATGCTGTCTGGAATGAACATCGGCTTTGAGATCCATACTAATTCCAATAGAAGAAAAGGAGGTCTGTATATGAGCTGGATACAACGGACGGCTCTCCTGCTGATCATCATCGGCGCCATCAACTGGGGACTCATCGGACTTTTCCAGTATGATCTCGTTGCCGGGCTGTTTGGCGGTGGTGAGCAGCGTGCATTCCTTGCGCGTCTCATTTATACGGCTGTAGGGATCAGCGGACTTATTGCCATTTCCCTTTATTTCATCCCCGCAGCACAAAATAGTGATGTACCGGCTGACACAGCTGTTGAACAGGAATAAAAAAAGAGACCAGGGAAGGCCCTGGTCTCTTCTTCATTCCTTATTTGCGGAATTTTTCGCGGTCATCAGACTGTTTGATCCAGTCTTCAAGCTTGTCTTTCAGCGTGTTGAAGCCTGCAGCTTCTTCCTGCTGTTTTGGAGCCGCTTGTTTACGTGGACGACGCTCCTGCTGTTTAGGTGCTTCCTGAGTCGCACGGATGGATAGAGAATATTTGTTGCTCTTCTCATCGATGTTCAGAATTTTAACCTGAACTTCATCTCCTTCAGAAAGGTGCTCATTAATATCTTTCACATAACCGTGAGTAACCTCGGAAATGTGTACAAGACCTTGAACCTGCTCATCCAATGCTACAAACGCGCCGTAGGGCTGAATGCCTGTGACTTTACCTTCTAATACTTGACCTTCTTGGAACTTCTCTGACATGCTATACAACTCCTGATTCATTAAATATTCGCTTCTTTTCACGCAATAAATGATTTTACCACAAAGACGCGAAATAAGCAATATCCCGTCTATGTTCACGAATCGTTCAGACATCATTTGTCCGCAGCGTGATATACTAGAAAAAAGAATAAAGGAGGGTTCAGCGTATGTCCGTAGGAAACAATATCCGAAAGTACAGGGAAATGAAGAAATTCACGAAAGAGGAACTGGCTCTCAAAGCCCGGATGGGCGTTCACACACTGGAAAGTTATGAATCTAATGAGCGCACACCAGAACTTGATACCGTCTTGAAAATTTCGACGGTTCTGGATATTCCCGCTTCCGAACTGATGGAATTCCACGATGAAGATGAATCTCCTTTTGACGAAGAACTTACACAGCTGGTTCAGGACATCGGCGTCAAAAGCTCTAAACTGATCTTAAGGAAAGCCCGTGACTTTTCAGAACAGGACGTACTTCGGGCTATGAATCTGCTTTATGACCTGAATCAGCAGAAAAATTAAAAAAGAGGTTTATAAACTATGAAACAGGGTTATATTAAATAACGTAAGACTTTCTCGTATTCCCCCTGTGTAAGCAAAGCGAACGTTCGCTTTGCTTTTTTTTCGGCCAAAATTCCTTCCCGAACAAGTTAGTTTCATGAAGGACCTGGTTTCGGTTATGATAAGGAAAAATGGCTGATGGAGGCGAGTACTTTGGAAGAATTTCAAAAATACACCCCAAGAACCGGGACACGCTCGGTCAAATGGGATCTCATTGAAGACTTTTATCAAGATAAAGATGTCCTGCCGATGTGGGTGGCCGATATGGATTTCAAGACACCACAGGCTGTCACAGACGCACTGACCTCAAGGGTCGAACACGGCATCTTCGGATACACCATCCCGGATCAGGATGTGAAGGAGTCCATTACAGGATGGCTTCGTAATCGTCACGGATGGGAAACAGAAACGGACTGGATCACGTTCAGCCCGGGTGTCATTCCATCTCTGCACATGATTATTCAATCGTTGACGGAAATCGGCGACAACGTTCTTATCCAGACACCGGTTTATCCTCCGTTCTACAGTGTTGTCAAAGACCATGGCAGACATATCGTAAAAAACCCACTCCTTCATAAAGAGGACAGGTACGAAATAGACTTTGAAGATTTCGAGAACAAAATCAAAGACAATCAGGTTACCATGTTTATCCTATGCAACCCTCACAATCCTGTCGGGAGGGTATGGACGAAGCAGGAACTGGAAGAAATGAGCCGGATCTGCCGGAAGCACGGTGTGAAAATCGCAGCGGATGAAATTCATGCCGATTTGATTCTGCCACCGAACAAGCATATACCCATGGCTTCTCTTTCTGAAGAAACGAACCAGCAGACGGTCACATGCCTTTCTCCTACGAAAACATTCAACCTTGCCGGTCTTCAGGCTTCCTATGTTATTACTGCAAACAAGGAAGACAAGAAAAAGCTGGATAAACATTTTAAAAATCAAGGCATGATGATGTTGAACACCCTTGGTATTACAGCGATGGAAGCTGCGTATAACCATGGATCCGACTGGGTTGACACATTGACAGAAGTGCTGAAGGACCATCGCGACTATGTGATTCAGCGGCTGGAGAACGAAACAAAATCGGTGCGTGCGCTACCGATCGAAGGAACGTATTTGTTATGGCTGGACTGTACACACATGGGACTTTCCCAGACGGAATTGAAGAAGTTCATGCAGAAAGAGGCCCGTGTCGGCTTAAACGACGGTGCGTCCTTCGGAGAAGAAGGCCGCGGCTTTATGCGCCTCAACCTGGCTGCTCCGATGTCTACACTTGAAGAAGGTGTCACACGCATCATCAAAGCTGTCCAGACCTTTGAACAATCTTAAATCGAATGAAAACTAAGGCTGCCTTAAAAAACGGCAGCCTTTTTTTATTCCATCATTCCTTCTGTCTGCATAGAGGTATCTGAAAACACCAGGATGGCCGTCCCGTCCAGTTATCGAAGGTTCGGTTATTCCTGCTGTTTATCCGGTTCGGCAGGATCACTCGTTTCATCTTTGTCTGCGTCTATGGTAATCACACCACAGGCCACACGTTCCCCGGCATCTCCTGCCGGCTGGGTCATCCCGTCATCTGGTCCGCTCTGGATGATCAAGGAGGTCCCTTCATCCCTCAGAAGCGACTTCTGGTCTTCTTTCAGCTTCGCCTCCGGCAGCATGACCTCAACATCAATCATACCGCTCTGGTCAGCCTCCACATTCGGCATATCCCCCACATGCGCCCCTTTTGGATTCATGAGACCATGCTCCTTGGACAAGGGATTGAAATGATTCCCGGCACTCTTGAACTCAGGCGCATCACATTTTGGAAATTCATGAACAGCTATCCCGTGCATCCCTGGTTCAATCCCTTCTACTTTCAATTTCACTTGTACGCCTTCAGGCTGTTCGGTCAATACAGCTGTCCCGATTTTGTCATTATCTTTGTTATAGATTGATGTTTCCAGCGGCGATCGTTCCTCTCCGGAACACGCCGTCAAAACAACAGCGATCGTCCCGGCACACATAAAGGCACGCTTCATGGGTCCAAAACCTCCATTTGATGAAATCTGCTTTTTCTAGTGTCCCCCATGCTGCTGAAAATATAATAAAGCCGCATCAGGCAGGCACCTAATGCGGCTCTTTCGATTCGCGATCTTCCTTTTCATTTATAGAGTAATTCTGATCAAATGTATGCTCTTCTTTTTGAGAGGCTTTAATAATCCAGATCATAGTAACCGCTGCAGCCACAATGAACAGCAGAAGCATCAGGACAGCAGGAATATATTCAGACTTATCTTCTGGGAAGTACAGAAATTCCATCATGGTGGACCCCACCCTTCTTCCCTAAGTATATCAAACATTTGGAAATCCGCATCCGTTTTCATAAGATCTTCATAATTTTTGTTACAATGGAAAAGGAGATGAATTTAGGAGGGAATAAGATGTCTGATATTCAAATCGGCTCTATAGTGAGAGCGCATTATAAAACAGGCATATACATCGGAGAAGTGAAAGAGGACCGGGGGAATTTTTATCTGGTTCAAATGCTCGCCGTTGACAAACACCCGATGCAGGGCGATCTTCACAATCCTGGTCAAACAGAAAATGTTTTTTTCCATCAGCGGAAAGCGTTGAGTTATCTTGAAAAAGCCAACGTTCAGAAAGAAGCGGTCCACCCTTATGAAGAGACAGAAATACCGGATTATAATGATTCTCTCAAACAATCCGTTGAAAAGCTGAAACAAAAGTTAAATCGGCGGGATACCGATTTTAACAGCCATGCCGCAGATCAGCTGAGTGATCTCGAAAAACAGTATTTCGGGTAAAATCAGCCACATTTGTATTCGCTTTCGTGGTGTGGTAATTTTAAAATGTTGAAAGAAATGAAGGAGGAAAAACCTATGACAACACATATTGGAGCACAACAGGGAGATATCGCGGATAAGATCCTGCTGCCAGGAGACCCGCTCCGCGCCAAATATATTGCTGAAAACTTTCTGGAGGATGCCGTCTGCTATAACGAAGTACGTGGCATGTACGGATACACAGGTACATATAAAGGAGAGCGCATTTCTGTTCAGGGAACAGGGATGGGGGTACCTTCCATCTCCATCTACGTCAATGAACTGATGGATAGCTACGGCGTGCAGAAATTGATCCGCGTCGGCTCATGCGGAGCACTGCAGAACGATGTAAACGTGCGTGACGTGATTCTTGCTTCCACATCGACAACGGACTCCCAGATGAACCGTATGGTATTCGGCGGCATTGATTATGCACCGACAGCGGACTTCAATTTGTTGAAGAATGCCTATGATGCAGGAACAGCAAAAGGGTTGGACTTGAAAGTCGGAAACGTCTTTACAAGTGACAGTTTCTACCGTGACAATGCGATGGATCTATTCAATCTGCTCGCTGAGTACAACGTGCTTGCTGTAGAAATGGAAACAACCGCTCTTTATACGCTTGCTGCGAAATACAACCGACAGGCGCTGTCCGTTCTTACTGTCAGTGATCATATCCTTACCGGAGAAGAAACGACGGCCGAGGAACGTCAGACCACCTTTAACGAAATGATTGAAGTGGCTCTTGAAGCAGCCATCCAGGATTAATAAAAAAAGCACATGCGCTTCCAAGCGTATGTGCTTTTTTTATATCCACAGTTGAGATGTGGACGAGAAATTCTTCACGTGGAACAAACATGAACAAGGGTTCGGCCGTCGATGATCAGGACACGGTCACCGATGGTCATATAGATTTCCCGCCCCTGCACCCTGTCCACCTTCCCGTAGTATACATGGGAGGCTGTATAAAGCAGCAGCATCGTACCTATATGCTTATCCACTTTGGACAGCAGCAGAGGCGTTCGGACGATCTGCATCAGCTGCCGGGTCTTGTTTCTTATTGATACAGCAATAGAGATAGGAAGCCCTCCTTGAAAAACCGCTTCCTATACAATATCCATCCGCACAAAAAAAGTCTGGGCTTCAGCCCAGACTTCAACCTTTGATTTAGAGTTGCTGCCCGTATTTCGTTCACACGATCCCGCTGCGCTTATCGATAGTGCCTGCCGCGGGAACGGCCTCAGCTAACATGAACAGGCCCCTTTTTTAATGATTCACATAATAAGCCAGTGTCCTCGCCATGACTCCTGTAGGTCCTTCAGGCCCAAGGGCGTGCCCGGATTCTGCTACAGACGTTCCGGCAATATCGAGATGCACCCACGGAATCCCCTCTGCAAATGCTCCGACGAACGCACCTCCCATGATCGCGTGAGCTTTGCGTGTTGGAGAATTATTCAAGTCAGCAATCCTGCTTTTCCTTACCTGAGCTTTATAATCTTCGTTATACGGCAGAAGCCAGATCCATTCTCCCGTCTCCTGACCCGCCTTTTCGATTTGTTTATAAAAGGACTCGTCATTCGTCATTGCCCCTGTCATCCATGATCCGAGGGCCGTGACTACTCCTCCGGTAAGCGTAGCCACATCAATAACCCTGTCTGCCCCTTCTGAGCGGGCATACGTTACAGCATCGCCCAGGGCCAGACGCCCTTCGGCATCTGTATTCAGTACTTCAATGGTTTGACCACTCATGGAAGTAATCACATCATCAGGTTTAAATGCTCCACCGGATATCATGTTATCGGTAGATGGAATCACGGCCATGACGTTCTTCTCAGGCTTGATGCGCCCTATGGTTTCCAAAGCTCCGAGAACAGCAGCAGCGCCTCCCATATCCCCTTTCATACCAGGCATGCCTGTTTTCGATTTAATGGAATAGCCTCCTGTATCATACGTTATGCCTTTTCCTACAAGAGCGGTCACATCCTTCCACTCCTCCAATCCTTGATACTTTAGAACAATCAGCTTTGGCGGCTCTACGGAACCCTGGTTTACAGCGAGGAGCGCTCCCATCCCCAGATTTTCCATATCCTCTTTCTCTAGGATTTGGGCATCGAAACCAAACCGCTCTGCCATTTTCAAGGCTTGTGCGGCGAGTTCGGATGCTGTAAGAATGTTGGAGGGAAGATGAACCAGCTTTCTTGCTGTATTGGCCCCTTCTGCATAAGCCATCCCTTCCACAATCGCTGCTTCCATCGTATTTTGATCAAACAGAGCAGAAAAAACAGACAGGCTCTTCAGCCGTTTGACTTCATCCGATCCGGTTTTATAATTTTCCTGCTTATAAGTTGATAAGCCGATCGCTTCTGCTAACAACGCCGTCCACTCTTTATATTTCTGACGATCAGGAATTAGGGTCTCCAGCAAAAGGGAGCACTGCTCCACCCCTTGCGCCTCAATCTGCTGAAAAGCCTGCCCCCACAAGTTTCTCCTGTCGGCTTTTGTCATCATCTTTCTGGACCCAAGACCGATACATAAGACCCGGATCATTTGATTCTCATAGGGAACAATCAAATGGTCCACTCGGCCCGGCGGGGGTTGAACGAGACCACTTTTTAAATAATCCGCTGTATGTAATCCTGCTGCATCTTTTATCTTCTCTGCCAGAATGCTTTGATCCTCATCCGCGAACACCCCGACGACAAGGGGGTCTATGGGTTTCCACTTCTGTGTTATTGTCAACATAACGCCACCTCCTTCTCCAGTATACAAGATCTGCATCCGTCCTTCCTTATGAAGGGACGTTCTATCAGAATGTATGATATAATGTTTTTGTTTATAAGCAACAAATGACTTACATAAAGATCAATCATCTCGATACCCTGCCGGATGAGAAAGGATGTTACAATGCTGTTAGATTTACTGCAGAACTTCCCCCTCTGGGCCTCCATCGCTGCAATCGTTTTTGCCCAGGCGGTAAAAGTCCCCATACAATTTATTGCTTCCAGACAGTTCAATGCCACCCTTGCCTTCAGTACAGGAGGTATGCCGAGCAGCCACTCTGCCGCTGTAACAGCTCTGGCTACGGGCGTAGGGATTGAGCAGGGCTTCGGTTCATCCATTTTCGCTGTCGCCTGCGTTTTCTCCATCATCGTCATGTTCGACAGTACAGGTGTCCGACGGCAGACAGGGGAGCAGGCCATCATGTTAAACATCTTATTGAATGATTTTAACCGCTTCGTCAGTGAAGCGAAAAGCTGGCAGCAGAAAGAAGGGTATCAGAAAAAAGAGGAATTGAAAGAGCTGCTCGGACACCAGCCCATTGAAGTGTTCTTCGGGGGCCTGACCGGTATCCTGCTTACATTCCTGCTTCATTCTCTGATCTATTAAATAACAAAAACACTTCCGCCATCAAAACGGAAGTGTTTTTTTATGGTTTGATTGCAGACCGGAATACCTGCTGAGCTTCATTTTCATTCAAAGTGGCCAGTTCTTCTTCCGTCAGCTGGCCTTCTCCTTCTTTGATCACGTACACGTCCAAGGTTTTCTTTCCCCATTGGTCATACACATCCTCCACGCTTGAGAAATAAAGATCCAGTTCCTCCCCTTTAATAGCCCCTCCAATATCAGCCACCACTCCATACCCGTACCCGGGAATAAAAAGGATGGTCCCTAAAGGAAACACGTTCAAATCAGCAGCAATCGTGGAATACAGGTCCCTCGTTACATTCACCCCGGAGAACGTAATGCCATAGGCCGGATGTTCAGGCGTTTTCCCCGTCGATTCAAACCCGGCTGTATAGCCCGTAGCGGTAACCTGACGGCTTTGATACTGGGACAAATCAATCGACTGCTCCAGCGTCTGGACCGCCTCAACAGCCGCGCTTTTCACCTGTGGATCTGGATCTGCAGTTGTGTTCCTGTCTTTTATTTCAGCTGTCATCCATTTCCCCAAATCAACTAAAGATAGATTTGTTACATAAGAAGCCGTACTCACCACAGCCCCTGCGAATAAGAAAGGAAGAAACAGTCTTTTCGTACGTCCTGAAAACATGTCATCACCTCTAGATGTAAGCATGTCCAAGACCGGTCATTTTATTCAAATAATTGAATCAAAAGAAGGGGCATCGATCCAAAGATCGATGCCCCTTCTTCTCTTCTCAGAACATTTGATAACCGCTTTTCCTCAATTTCTTTATGACAATGCCGGCTGCAATGGTCCCGGCAAAACCGCTGGTCAGGATCACAACGTCCACGACACCTAGACGGCCGAGCTGTTTAAACACAGTTGGAAAGGCTGTGCCAGGCTGTGAGAAATACTCCGTCCACGGAAAGTTATCCACGATAAACAACACGATGACAGGATACACGATGGACATGATCCAGGATGAGCGCAGAATCATATTTAATAGAAAGGATATCCCGAAAAACAGTACAAAAAACAAAAGAATGGATACAGCAAATTGGACAATATTCAACGTCGCTTCCCCCTACTCCCCTTAAAAGGGACGTGCAAATCCATTATTCATTTTAAACCGCTTCCTATGAAAGCGCAAGCATATCCGGATGTACGAAAAACGCGAAAGCATGAACTGCTTTCGCGTTTCCTATATCTTTTAGAAGTTAAAGAAGTTCAACTTCCCTTTCTTCAGAACGAGCGGAAGGCCGCCTAATTTTAGCAGATAGCGGTTGTCGATGACTTTCTTCATGGCAGTCGCTGACCAGCCGAAGAGTTTCTTATCATCAAAGACAACACCGATGGCATCATTGTGCCCAAGGGAAGCAACCGTACCTTGAATGTTAGGCTTGAATGGCTCAAGGTGATCGTCACCTTTCACGAGACGGGTAAGGTTTTTCGCTGTATGCTCCGCTTCCTGGATGGCAATCTGCGCTGTCGGAGGATAAGGGCGCTCCGTTTCCTCATTCATAATGAGAGCACAGTCCCCTACAATGAATACATCATCATATCCTTCTGGACGAAGATCATCACGAACCGGGATACGTCCGCGGTTCGCTTCGAAACCGGCTTCTTCAACCAGTGAGTTTCCGCGTACACCGGCCGCCCATACGACGGTGTTCGTATCGATTTCTTCACGCTGTTCGTCTTTTTCGAAAACCAATTTATTTTCGGTTACTTCTTTGATCATCGCACCGATTTTGAACTCGACACCGCGCGCTTCCAAAGAGTTCATCGCATATTCAACAAGTTCAGGATCGAAACCTGGAAGAGCTGTCGGGGCAGCTTCTACGTTGACAATACGCACTTTGTCACGTGGAACATCGTATTCCTTGCATAGTTCAGGGATACGGTTCGCCAGTTCACCAACAAATTCAATTCCTGTAAACCCGGCACCGCCGACAACAATGTTCAAGCGCTTCTGCTGTTTTTCAGGTTCGTTGTTGTACTTCGCAAAGTTGTATTCGATATGCTGGCGGATCAGACGAGAGCTGTTGATGCTGTTGATTGTGTACGCATGCTCTTTAAGTCCAGGGATACCGAACGTAGCCGCTTCGAATCCAAGCCCAATGACAAGGTAGTCATAAGAAAGTTCGCCGTCTTCAAGGATCACCTTTTTATCGGCCGCTTTAATATCTGTCACTGTATCCTGAATGAAGTTGACTTTGCTTGTATCCACAACATCTTTGATTGCGATACGTGTGCGGTCATGGTGAAGCGTACCTGCTGCGTTTTCATGCAGCCAAGTTGTTTGATAGTGGTAGCTGTGCTTGTTCACAAGTGTGATGTTGGCATCGTTCGCCCCAAGGCTCTTCTGAAGTTTGACAGCTGTCATGATGCCCCCGTAACCGGCACCGATAATGACAATGTTCGGATTCTTCATGAATAATCACTTCCATCTCGTATTTTTTTCCATCCGTCACCTATATCATTGTGACCTGTTTCACACAAAAAGACATTAAAAAAACCTGTTGAAATCAGGCGAAAAGTGTCACAAATCATAACTATATGGTCTATCATCATCTTAGACCTTTTTCCCCTTATTTTCAACCCAAAATCAAGTTATCAAAATTATTGAACAATTGCCGCCTTTGGAAAGGTTTACATATGTTCAGTGTTCCCATTGCAAATTTTTTTATGATAGAATAAATTTTAGTGAAATTTTTTTCAGGAGGTTTATTATGAGCGATAAAATATACGATATTACAGTCATTGGCGGCGGCCCCGTCGGTCTGTTCACAGCTTTTTACGGTGGAATGCGTGAAGCGAGTGTCAAAATCATCGAAAGCCTCCCGCACCTCGGAGGGCAGCTGACCGCCCTTTATCCGGAAAAATACATTTTTGACGTGGCCGGCTTTCCTAAAGTCCGTGCACAGGAGCTGATTGACAACCTGGAAGAGCAGGCCATGGCATTCAATCCGACCATTGCGCTTGAGGAGGAAGTCATCCATATAGAACGGATGGAAGACGAGTCTTTAAAACTGACCACGAACAAAGATGTCCACTACACGAAAACCGTGATTGTCACAGCTGGTAACGGAGCATTCCAGCCACGGAAACTTAAAGTGGACGATTCCGAACGGTTTGAAGATACCAACCTGCATTATCACGTCAGTAACATGGACAACTTCCGTGACAAGAACGTAATGATTGCCGGCGGCGGTGATTCTGCTGTCGACTGGGCACTCATGCTGGAGCCGATTGCCAAACAGGTCACTCTTGTCCATAGAAGAGATAAATTCAGAGCTCACGAACACAGTGTGTCCCAGTTGAACGAATCCAACGTCAACGTCATGACCCCCTTCACTCCTGAGCAGTTTATCGGGGAGGAGCGCATTGAAAAGGTCGAGCTTCAAGAAGTTAAAGGCGAACGTACAGAGACGATTGACGTTGATGATGTCATCGTCAACTACGGGTTCATTTCCTCCCTTGGCCCCATCAAAGACTGGGAGCTTGAAATCGACAAAAACAGCATCGTTGTAAACTCCAAAATGGAAACGAACATCAAAGGCATCTATGCAGCCGGCGATATCTGCACCTATCCGGGTAAAGTAAAACTGATTGCATCCGGTTTTGGTGAAGGACCGACAGCTGTCAACAATGCGAAAGCCTATATCGATCCAGGAGCGCGTGTGCAGCCGAAACATTCGACGAGCATGTTTTCCTAAAGAACTAAAGCTGCAGAGAAACCCTGTGTTTTTCTGCAGCCTTTTTTTCATCCAGTCAAAACTGAAAAAAGTTCTGATGCCCTCCCACTTCCGGTTGTGATTGAGAGTGGTTGTTCCCATAAAAAAACCTTCCGTGAGCCGGAAGGTTGGAATCTATCAGCAGTTCGGGTCTGGTGTTCCAGCGTTCGCCGCCGTTTTAAAGGAAGACCCGCAGCCACAAGAAACGATGGCATTCGGATTATCGATCGTGAAGCCTCCGCCCATCATATTTTGTTTATAATCAATGGTCGTACCTTCTACAATCGCCGCATCCTGACGGTTGATGACAACAGGAATACCGCTGGAATCTTCAAGAAGATCAAGTTCTTCATTAATCTCATCCTCGAAGCCCATCGCATATGACAATCCACTGCAGCCGCCGCCTTTTACACCGAAGCGGAGACGGACATCTCCACCCTCTTCCTTCATCATCTCTTTGATCTGATGACCCGCAGCTTCTGTAATGTTCAGAATCATACCAAGCCTCTCCTTTCTCTTCTTCTTTTCAGTATACTAAACCGGCCTGCTTTTTATCAAACAGCAGCACCTGCTCATCCAAGTAAAAAGACACCCTTTACCGGGTGCCTCTCATTGTATTGAAATAGTCATGCCTTTTCACTTGTTACAGGGTTTCGTCCAAGTGTTGATAAATTTTATCGACTAATTCTTCAGGCGAATCGGCAATGACACGTTCTCCTTCAACAAGGGCATAATTGCTCTGCGAACAAAGACCGCAGTTTCTCAAACAGCCGTAATCCATCACATCAAGATCCGGATCTTTTTCCAGTTCATCCTTAGCTTTCTGGGAGCCTTCGGCTAAATTATTGATACAAAATTCGATCAATGGATTCATCCACGTCACCTCTTTTTCGGAAGAACCCTGTGCCTTACGATTTTATCATACGCTGGTGGTTCTGCGTTAGGAGTTACTGACCTGTTGAAGACCATGTTCTTCCAGAGATTTGCAAATCGTCTTCAACCTTGGATTTCCTTCCGCCACGATTCGGTCTTCCACCAGCACCAGCGGGTAAAACAAGTCATCATTCAACAGCTGCTGGACGATTTCCATATCCACACCTTCCTGGTTTTCTGTATGGATATCAAAATAGTGAAACTGCAGGCTCTTCTCCCCATATTTTCTTGTTAAAGCGGCCTCCAGCCACTCATAGGTCTCTTTTGAGCCGGGAGCGTTCACACAGCTTGCACATTTCACTTCCGCCCCGTATACATAAACGCGAACAACCGGTTGATTCATGAGGCCCTCTCCCCTTTTTTATACGTACTTTCATTTTACAAAAGAAGTGGAAAAAGATAAAATGATAATAGTTCTCAATCCAAAGGAACATAAGCAGAGACCATAGATTTTTTCGTCACTTCGTTTTATAATGATACTATAAGAAAGGGGAAGATTGAACATGCATGAACAGGTTCAAGAAGTACTGAACAAACTTCGCCCATTTTTACTTCGTGACGGTGGAGACGTTGAGCTGGTGGATGTAGAGGATGGTATTGTACGTCTGCGTCTTATGGGTGCCTGCGGGAACTGCCCAAGTTCAACCATCACTTTGAAAGCAGGTATTGAGCGTGCGCTTTCTCAGGAAGTCCCTGGCATTTATGAAGTGGAGCAGGTTTTCTAAAACAGATAATCAGAAGCCCGTACACGTTGTCGTGTACGGGCTTCTTTTATCTGGAAACCGGACTGAGCAGCGGCTTCTCCTCGAAGTAACGGACAACATTATCCAGACAGAGACGCATCATCTTATAACGGGTCTCTTTCGTTGCCGAGCCGATATGAGGAAGACAGACAACGCCGGGCATGGAAACGAGCGGGTGGTCGGCTCTGATCGGCTCTTGTTCAAACACATCAAGACCGGCACCGGCGATCTGCTCTTCTCTGAGCGCTTTTTCGAGTGCTTTTTCATCCATCAGTGCCCCCCGGGATGCATTGATAAAGATTGCGGTGTCCTTCATCTTTTGAAAAGCCTCCGCATTGAACATATGCCGGGTTTCATCCGTCAGCGGAGCCAGGCTGACCACATAATCCGCATTCTCCAAAAGCTCATCAAACGATGTATACCTTGCGCCGATTTCACTTTCTACATCCTTTTTTCTGGAGCGGTTGTGATAAAGAATGTCCATTTGAAAACCTCTGGCTCTCCGTGCCACGGCTTCTCCTATACGCCCCATCCCTACGATTCCGATTGTTTTATGATGCACATCCGTTCCGGCAAGCAGTAAAGGAGACCAATGGTTCCAAGCGTCCTCCTTAATATAGTTCCCTGCCTCCACAATCCGGCGGGCAGCGGCCATGAGCAGACTGAACGTAAGATCGGCCGTCGTTTCTGTCAAAACATCCGGGGTGTTCGTGATGGCCGTCCCCATGTTCTCTGCAGCTTTCACATCCACATTATCGTAGCCAACCGCCATATTGGCAACAATCCCAAGAGAATTTCCAGCGCCCAGAAGCTCCTCGTCCACCTGGTCGGTCAGCATCGTTACGAGCCCGTCCACGCGACCCGACTTAGCTAAAAGCGTCTCCCTGTCGACAGCTTCATCCTCTTCCGGCCACATCTCAATATCCAACTGCTCCTGATAAGGTTCAACAACTTCTGCCGGCAGACGGCGGGTAATAAAAATTGACGGTTTCCCCATAACAGCATCTCCACTCCTTTTTCTTCCAGTGTAACACATAAGAAAAAGGGCACGTTTTTTCACGGAGAACCCGGACTTTTGATATAATGAACATAACACCAGTCGTTTGTGAAACAATAAACGCGGGTATAGTAACATCGCGACCAAAGAGAGAGCAGGGAGGTAGTTCGCTATGGCAAATGAGAAGAAAGTATCCAGTCTTGAAAAAACAGCACGGGAATGGCTGACAGAAAGAGGCGTCACCATCGACGATATCGCCGATCTTGTCTATTATCTGCAGTCGAAATACCATGATGACCTATCGATGGATGAATGCCGGTTCAATGTAAACAAAGTCCTCACCAAACGGGAAGTCCAGAACGCTGTGATCACAGGGATCGAGATGGACCGCCTGGCTGAAAAGAAAATGCTTACAGAGCCGCTTCAATCCACCATCGAAGTGGACGAAAGCCTGTATGGAATCGATGAAATCATTGCTTTTTCCATCGTCAATGTATACGGATCGATCGGATTTACCAACTACGGCTATATTGATAAGCAGAAACCTGGAATTCTCCAGAAACTGAATGATAAATCTTCCGGCGAATGCCATACATTCCTCGATGATATTGTAGGAGCCATTGCAGCAGCTGCTTCCAGCCGGCTGGCCCACAGCATCGTAGGCGACAACGAAGATGACGAATAGAACGTACCCACACCAGGCAGCTGCCTGGTGTTTTTTTAATCCAATGAAACTTCTCTGCCCTCCATCACGTATACATAGGAAAAGGAGGCGGATAACGTGAAGACGCTGCGTTTAAAACTTGTATGGATCCTGCCGTTGATCATCATTGCAGCAGGAGTTGTGCTTTTATTCTTTGAAAACTATCAGGAAGTTACGGAGCCTGCCGATCAGGACTGGAGCAGAGATTGGGAGATTGGAGAAACAACCGCTGTTAAGCAGCCCCATATCCAGAAGACAGACGATGGCATACAAATCTCTTATCTCACGGAAAGCGGTATTACCCGGCATACCTATGATGACAACTACACTGAAATGGATGAGAAGCAGTACACGATTCCCGTGGATAAGTTCACAAGCTTTTACATAGAAAATGACAAACTCCTCTATTCTGATTACTACAGCTTATACCGCGGGGATACAGAAGAAAAACTAACGGATATTGACGGCTTTATCCCCACATCCTCGGCTGCGCTTTACCAAAAGGAGAACGCCCTTTACACCATAGATCCAGCCAATTATGAAAGCAGGCAACTGATGACACTCACCTCCAGTGATTCCAAGGTGAGAACGTCAGAGACGGATGAAGGCACTTACCTTATGGAAGAGTACACAGACGAGGAAGGCCGTCACCTGCACTTCTTTGAACACGTGGACAATGAGGTGAAAAAGATCGGAGAAGCCGCTTTTCTACCGTCCGGTTCTGAAAGTATTAAGGACATCCAGTTTACAATACAGAACAAGGAAGCCACTGTTCTTATATCGACAGTCCAGAAACAGTCCGCTTCCGGTCAGATGGAAAACCATTATTATTACGGAACCACTTCCTTTCAAGAACCTTTAAAGACCACCAGCCTTTCTTTTATTGATCCCGTCTCTTCGAAGCCTCTCAAAGAAATATCGGATATGAGTCTGCATCCTCAGAAAGAGGGAACCTCCCTGCTGTTTAAAGCGGTCGGGGACACCAATACAAGATTCGGTGAAAACAGCCAGTTTAACATTTATAAAGCCCCGCTCGGTACTTCCGGGGTTGAAGAAATCACACGGATCAGCAACACACCGGATCTGTCCACCCACCCGGTCCAAATTCAAGAGGACAGTGTAGTCTGGGTCGATAAAGGCGGGGACAGTCACAAGCTTCTCTTATCTTCCCAGAACCCTGAAATCATCGAGAAAGCTGACACATGGAACTCCCGTGTCCTTTTAGGAGCACTGGGAAAAACAATGGGGATGCTTTCCTACAGCTTTTTCGGACTCCTCATTATGACCTTCTGGTATATATGGCCGCTTTTGTTCCTTGTCATTCTTATGTTTGTTAAAAGAGACGCGCTGGACCAGGATCGTACATGGATTCTGCTCACGGGTATCGCCATTTACCTGGCAGCCGCCATTCTTGTGCGCAGTCCCTTATTCTCAGAAAAGCTCCTTGCCAGAGCCCCTGATTATTTAAGCTTCCCCGGCAGTCCTATCCTTTTCATCCTTGGTTTTGCCCTGATCGCCTTTGGAATTCTGAAAACCGGTGCGAAACAGAGAGATTGGTCAATCCCTGTTCAGATCACCTACTTCATCAGTGTTCACGTCGCATTGATCACTATTTTCTTCGGCCCTTACGTTTTATAAAAAGGCTCTGTTATTGCTTGGTGTTGTTATTTAACATATGAGCTCCTATCACCCCTTTCTGTCATGGGATTTGCATGAGGCGGCCTTGGGAATGACTCCCTTTCCGTGGGGTACCGTGAGCCTCCTCAGGCTGCGCCTTCCGGGGTCTCACGATGTACCTTCATCCCACAGGAGTCTCGCCATTCCCAAGGCCGCCTCTTCAAAGAAGGGGAATTAGAAAGGACATAACCGAAGTCCGTTACACCACTACGAAAGGGATGGCAGGGAAAACAGGTAGACTCCTGCGGGAAAAAGGAACAAGGTGAGACCCCGGAGAACGAAGTTCGAGGAGGCTCATCGTTCCCCGCGGAAAGCGGACGGTTTTCCCTGCCATCCCATGCTCTGAGTAAACAACGGACCGGACCCTAATTCCAGACGGAGACGATTTAGTAATCATTTAAAATATCAACAACAGACTTTAACAGAGCTTATAAAAAAATCACCACCTGCCCCATGAGGCAGGTGGTGATTATTATTTATTCTTTAAGTTCAACTAACCACTCGTGTAAGTTCAGCTTTTTATAGGTAGGCTGATGGGTATGAGCTTCTATCTCATGGAATGAGCTCAGTCCGGTTTCCACCATCAACGTGTCCACCCCTGCTTTCATCCCGGCGAGGATATCGGTGTGATAGTTGTCGCCCACCATCAATACGTGATCCGCCTGAAGCTGCAGCTCCTTTAAAGCCCGCTCCATAATGATCGGCTCCGGCTTACCGACAAAGACGGGATCCACACCTGTACTAACAGCAACAACACTTGTCATGGCTCCGTTTCCAGGCAGCATCCCCTTATCCGTCGGAATGGCTGTGTCGCTGTTCGTACTCACAAAACCGGCTCCCTTCCTCACTTCGAGGCAGGCCCTGGCAAGCTTGGAATAGGAAATTTCCCGGTCGATGCCGATGACTACAAAATCTGCCTCCTCCTCCACAAGGATATGGCCCCGGTCTGTAAGAGCCTTATGAAGACCTTCCTCCCCGATTACATACACTCGTGCCTGCTCCTTCTTCTCCTTGATGAAGTCAGCCGTTGCTAAACTGCTTGTATACACTTGATCAGGCCGGGCTTTCACACCAAGCTTGTTTAATTTCGCTGCAATCTGATCCTGCGTACGGGAGGAATTATTAGTCAAAAATAAAAAAGGGACCTGAAGACCGATCAGATGGTCAATAAAGTGCGAAGCCCCGTCCACGGCCGCTTCCCCTTTATACATCGTCCCATCCAAATCCACCAGGTATCCCTGATAATGTTTCATCAGGCTTCCCCTTTCGTAGTGTTTTTTGAAAAAGCGGATACAGGACCCAGTTCGTGATCGAGGTACATGCGGATCCGCTCCGGGAAAGCTTCCAGTGCATGTTGATGCGTCGCCCACGCACGTTCGACAGCCTCATGATCCACCTCTGTATACTCGTGGACGATCATCTTCCTTAACTGAATGAACTGTTTAAATGCTTCCTCATGTTCAGCAGGAAGAACCTTTTCATCCAACAAAATATCGATAATATCATCATAACTGCCCGGATCACGCATAATAAAACCATCAATCATCATATTGCCGACATCTAGTACAGCCTCGACAGTAAGGTGTGTCAAACGCTCCAGTACAAGCTTCTCCCGGAATGAGGAAAACCCCTGCTTTCTCACTTCTGCTTGTATCGTTGCCATATAAGATAAGATCTTTTCGATTTTCTCCCGATCCACAAAATACATGTAAAATCCTCCTGACTGTTAAAGTCCATGCTACCGTTATCATACCACAACTATTTTCGGTCGATAAATTCCAGCGTAATGGATATACTACCTGATAACTATGCAGAAGAGCACGAACAAAAGGAGTGTAAAAGATGTACCAACGTCCACTATTAGAAGATGTTACCCAGGATACAAGCACACGATTCGTTTCATTTACCGCAGGCAGTCATCGATTCGAGCTTGCTATTATGAAGGCAGAGTATTTCCAAGACCAATCTCTCGTCATCAACCTGCCTAAAAACAGGCAGGGGCTTTTGGATGAAGAGAACATCAACAGGGACGGATACCTGGAGCATTTATTCCAGCTGAGTGCGATGGAAGCCGAAGAGCTCAGAAACTATCTTCCATATCTCCTGTAGCATAAATCCGTTCCTTACGCTCACTCTAAGCCTAAGGAGGTCGAATAGGATGAATGACAAGAAAAAGAAAGATTATTCCGATTTTGCCAACGTGGAAGCCCAGCGGAACTATCTGGTCCCGGAACAGCTTCCGGAAGGAGCCTATGGATCCCCCCGGAATAAGCATGAGCCAGTTTCCAATGAGAAAAGTTCCCCATGGACAAATAAGCAGAGGTATTACAGTGCGTTTAATTACGAGTACAAGTCCCTTCATGAAGATCTGCCCCGTCAGGAGGATGGAGCCCATCCCCTGCACGACGAATCAAACGCTGATATTAAACCCTCCCAGGAAGATCATTAAAAAAACCGGCGTGTGTTTTGTAAACACGCCGGTTTTACTGTCGGATCCGCTTAAGAACAAAATAAGCACAGCCAAAATTGCAGTATTCATATAAGTAATCTTCCAAAGTGCTGATTTTCGTATCGAAGGTCGCCTTGGAATTCTGATCGTCGTAAAATCCCTTCAGACGGAGCTGACCATACCCCCAGTCCCCTACGATAAAATCATATTTATTCAATATGTCGCTGAAGCGGCCTTCCACTTCTTCCTGCTGAAAGCCCTCCTGGTGATCCTCCAGAATATCAAACGTTTTACCTGAAATTTCAATCACATCCATCACCTCTATCTACCCATTAGTGTATCACATTTTTCCAACAGGAAGGAAACGTCCTGAAAAAATGAACAGGTATGTTTCCAACAAAAGTGCCCACTATAAAAATACACCCATATGGCAAGGAGGATCTATGATGAAGCTTAAACAAATGGCTGCCACTCTTCTCCTCTGCGGTCTTCTAGCCGGATGCCAGGAGACGAAGGAAGAAGAAGCTCAACAGTTGATGGACGGTGATACGCTCAGCGGAAATGCTATGGACGGATACAATACCGAACCGAAAGACGGCCAGGTCGGCTATGTGCGCTTCGAGAAAAACCAGCTGGACCAGGACGAGGAAAGAAACCGTCAGATTAAAGTGAACAGAGAACAAATGGCGGATATGATTTCCCGCATGATTTTACGATACGAGCAGTTTGATGACGTAGCCACAGCTGTAACGGACAACGAAGTGCTTGTTGCCTATAAGCGTGCGGATGACACCGATAGACAAACAGCCGCCGACATGGTTCAGAAAACCGCCTATTCCCTTGTCCCGAGTTTTTACCACGTTTATGTGTCCGATAATCCAGCTTCCTTTGGAGATGTCCAAAGTCTGAGCAACTCCACCGTCTATGATGAAGGATATAACAGTACCATCAGCAGTATCATTAAAAAAATGAAGCAGTCCCCTCAAGGAAAAGTGGATGAAACCAATCCAAATCAGCCGAATGTAGGGCCAAATACGAATACAGAAGCAGAGACCGAGATGGAAAATTAGCCTCCCGAATTTACCATTCATACCTGAAGATTCTTTGTTCATCCTAAGAGTATCAATTTGTTGTAGGTGAGAATATGAAAGGTACAGCACTCGTGACAGGAATCTTGATGGCCGTTCTCTCTTTTTCAACTGGAGCTGTCCATGCAGAACCAGATGAAAAAGAAAGCCAGGAGCGGATGGCCCTTTATAAAAAAACTTCAGCCGTTACCGATATCCCGTGGGAATATCTCGCGGCTGTCGACCAGTATGAACGTCAGGTACACGATGATCCTGATGAAGGCCGGGTTACAGCTATCGAATTTGATCCCCTGTTCTGGACAGGCACCACTGACGCTTTCCCTTCTGCCGTTTCCCCTGATGGATGGGGGTCAGACGGCAATGGAGATGAAAAAGCAGACATCCATAACGATGAGGACGTACTATGGTCGCTCGGCCGGTATATAAAATCGTTCGGAACCACAGAAGATGATATCAAGATTGCATTATTTCAATACTACAAGCGGGATTTAACCGTTCAGACGATTATGCATTCCGCCGAAGTATTCCGCACGTTCAAAACGGTGCATTTAACGAACCGTGATTTCCCTCTTCCTAAACAGTACAACTACAGTTACCGGAGTACATGGGGAGATGCGCGGGGATTTGGTGGACGGAGGATTCATGAAGGAACCGATATCTTTGCCGGCTACGGAGTTCCTGTCAAATCCACGACGTACGGCGTCGTCGAAATGAAGGGATGGAATACGTATGGAGGCTGGCGCATTGGAATCCGTGATATTTACAACATTTATCACTATTACGCCCACCTGCAGAACTTTTCCAAAGAGATTAAAGTCGGCGACGTCGTTCAGCCTGGCGATGTTATCGGAGCCGTTGGTGCTTCGGGTTACGGGCCGCCGGGCACGTCCGGTAAGTTTCCACCGCATCTGCACTACGGGATGTACCAGGATAATGGGAAGAATGAATGGTCCTTCGATCCCTATCCGTTCCTAAGACGATGGGAACGGATGGCAGAATAAAAAAAGCCCATCTTGTGGATGACCATGTTCCGTTTATCGGTGGATGCTTGCCGCGGGCACAGCCTCAGCTAACACCACCGAACACTCCACTTCATCTGATCAAATGATGAGCTGAAAAGAAGAACGTCCTTCATTCAATGGAAGGGCGTTCTTTTCAAATTAAATAAATAACGAGTGCTGCCAAGAAAAACAAACTCAAACCAAGAGAGGCAATAGCATCAATTTTATGGCCTTCACTTTGTCGGAAACTTGCCCTACCCAACGGAATGACAATGAAAAAGGCAAAAAGAATTGGTGGAGATAAAACTATATCAGTGATAAATACTAAAAGTAAATAAATTAAACATAGTGTTGTGAACCCTATATGAATGGGCTTCATTATTCGCTCAATCTTATTCAATATGACCCCCCCTACAAAAGTTATAATCAAATGCGATATTATTTTAAAAGAAAAATCAGAAAAGCGCAAACATTAGTTAATAGGGAGCCAGGCAGCATAACGAAAAAAAACTTGGATACCTTTATCTGCGGAAAGGGAATGATCACACTTCTTGAAAGGGCAAGTGAAACGCTCGATCATGGCACAAACTAAAAGGCGCCGCAGATGCGGCGCCTTTGATTATTTAGCTTTTTTCACAGCGTTCGTAATGCTCGCTGCCAGACCTCCCCAGATGACAACCATTCCGATAACCATGGTAATTACTGCACCTGCTGTCATGTCAGCTTACCTCCTTTTTTTCCTCTTCGAAAGCTTTGGCGTTCCAGCGTTTAAACATCATCAACACTCCGACAATGAGGGCGAACGCTGCCACAAACCAGCCACCGAAAAGAATGAACCCATCTGCGTATCCTTCGTAGTTTCCTGTTTCTGTGTCGAATTCTTTCGCCAGGTTCGTTTTAAACAGGTCGAACATCATATATCCAAGTACGAGTGGTGTAATAAGTCCAAGGGACACTTTCCACCATGTTCCGAGACGGATATCGGATATTTCATTAGCGTGCGACTGAAAATCATTGAGCTTACGAAGGAACCAGGCAATGACTACGACTTCGACAAGCCCGACGAAAGCGACACCAAACTGGTTGATGAAATAGTCAGCAGCATCCAGGAAGAACAATCCGCCCTGCGTAGCAAACAACAGAGAGATAACGGCTGCTGTTCCGCCGCCGAAAGCGACTGCCTTCGTTCTGGAAATTCCAAATTTCTCGCTGATCCCGGCTACGTATGTCTCCGAAATGGAAATCAAGGAAGACAATCCGGCCAGCACGAGTGAAAGGAAGAACAAAAATCCGAACAATCCATTCAATGCTGGAAATTCATTAATGATCTGTGGGAAGACAACAAAGGCAAGTCCCACCCCGCCGCTAACGACTTCGTTTACAGGCACTCCACTCTGGGAAGCCATGAAGCCGAGGGCAGCGAATACTCCGATACCAGCAAGCAGTTCAAAACCTGAATTACTGAAACCGGCAATAAACGCGTTATTTGTAATATCCGATTTTTTCGGAAGGTAACTGGAATAAGTAATCATAATAGCAAAAGCAATAGAAAGACTGAAGAAAATCTGTCCATAGGCGGCGACCCATACCGAACTGTCCATAATCGCTGAGAAATTCGGTTCGAAGAAAGCCTGCAGCCCCTGTGCTGCTCCCGGAAGTGTAAGGGCACGTATAACAATGATCATGAAAAGGACGACAAGTGTAGGAATGAAGATTTTGTTCGCAGTCTCAATTCCTTTTTTAACTCCCTTGAATAGAACTCCAAGTGTAATCGCCCACACAATAAGCAGAGGAATCAGTACACCGGGGACGAGGCTTCCGGTCTCGCCGGGATTCACAGATAACTGAAGGTAGTCACTGAACAAAAAGCCTTCGGTATCATCACCCCATGATAAATTGAACGAAAACACACTGTATGAAATGGCCCAGCCGATAATGACCGCATAATAAGTGGAAATAACAAACGCGACCAGCACACCCCACCAGCCGATCCACTCTGCTTTTCTGCTCATCCGGAAAAAGGACAACGGTGCAGATCCACGGTACTTATGACCGATGGTAAACTCCATGATCAATAGAGGAATACCTGCGGTTAGAAGAGCGAACAAGTAAGGAATAAAAAATGCTCCTCCTCCATTTTCATAAGCAACAGCTGGAAAACGCCAAATGTTCCCCAAACCAATGGCAGAACCTACGGCTGCCAGGATAAATCCGGCACGTGTACCCCATTGTGCGCGATTTTCCATGTGAAAGACCTCCCTGAGAGGAACGGTGATAAATGTCCCTCATTTTTTATTTTTCTGATTATTCTGTTTTAAATTATAACGGCAGCGCATAGGCTTGTCAAAATATTTTTAAAATTTTCAGAAAATACCGGATCAGGAAGTCTTAGGACTTAGGAATGAAATAGACAGAGGCATGCTTTCTCTGCCTTACAGCTTGTAAAGAGATAATAAATAAAGAGGAGGAACTCCTGTTTAACAGAAGTTCCCCCTCTTTTCAACTCATCATTTTTTCTATCTTTTTTCGGGATTCAGTTTGTGAATGACCAGAGCTGTGATGAGAACAATGATAAGGGACAGCAGCAGCGGCACCCAAACCTGTCCTGTAAGGCCCAGCACAACATAACCGACCGAGGCAGCCACAGCTGCAATGATGGCATATGGCAGCTGGGTCAATACGTGATCAATGTGGTTGGCTCCCGCTCCTGTGGACGAAAGGATCGTCGTATCGGAAATCGGTGAACAGTGATCACCGAACACAGAACCAGCGAGAACGGCTGAAAGGGCTGGAAGAAGGAATGCTGGATCGGTGACAGCAGCAATTTCTCCAGCGATCGGAAGCATAATTCCGAAAGTTCCCCAGGACGTTCCTGTAGATAAGGCCATAAAACCGGATAACAGGAAGATGATCAGCGGAAGATAGGCGATGTTCACATCCGCCTGACTGAACTGCTGGGCGAGATATTCCCCTGTCTGCAGGCGGCTGATAATGTCGCCGATCATCCAGGCAGCAATCAGAATGTAGATCGCCGGCAGCATCGCTTTAAACCCTTGTAGAAATACGTGCAGCAAACCGGATTTCGGTGACGGCTGCCCGACATATAAAAGCAGGGCTGTGACTACGGAAATGATCCCTCCGGCAAACAAGGAAATGTTTACGTTTGTGTTAGCAAAGATGGAAAGGATATCCGCGGTTCCTTCTGAACTTTGAATTCCTGTATAAACCATCATTCCTACTGTACCGATGATCAACGTTACAATCGGCCAGATTAAGTGGGAAATCTTCCCGTTGTCATGCTCCTTGAATTCATTGTTCAAGTCGCCGGGCACATCCCCTCTATCCGGGTTGTGAAGCTCGCCTGTATCCTTGGCTCTGTTTTCGTGCTTTTTCATCGGACCAATATCCAGACGCAGATAAATCGTCAAAAATACAAGAAGCAGTGCTGCAAATACATAGAAGTTTGCCGGGATCATAAGAACAAAAGCTTCAAAAGCCTGATAGTTCGAAATCTCATTGGCTGCAAGAATGCTTCCAATCGTTCCGATAATATAAGCTCCCCAGCTGGATATCGGTGATATGACCGTAATCGGCGCTGAAGTGGAGTCTATATAGTAGGCCAGTTTGGCTCTGGATACTTTATAGCGGTCTGTTACAGGACGTGCGACCTGTCCGACTGCAAGAGCATTAAAGTAGTCATCAATAAAAATGATGATACCTAGAATGGACGGAACGAGCTTGGCCCCTTTTCTCGTCCGGATCCTTTCAACAGCCCATTTACCGAAAGCGCGGCTGCCTCCGGAGGCCGTCATAAAGGCTGTGGCGACTCCGAGCAGAAATAAAAAGGACAAGAGATACAGATTCCCTGTGTTTAACGCCCCTTCGCTGACGAAAATACCGGCAAATATAGACCAGATCAAGCCCAGACCTGCTCCAATATCCATTTGTGTGAGCATGAATGCTCCGACGATAATCCCTATCCCAAGGGACAAGATGACGCGCCTTGTGACTAAGACAAGGATAAGCATAAGTATTGCTGGAACTAAAGAAAAGATGGTTCCTTCCATGTGTTTCCCCTCCGTATATCTTGATGTTACGGGAATGGAAGGCTACTGGTGGGTATAAAATGAGGAATAAAATAAAAAAACAATGACAGAAAATAATCCATCACTGTCTGCAGACAACTTGATTATCCTCCATTTCGATCAGTAGCGCCCCATGCACCCAAAAGCATGCATGACAGTGTATGCCTTCTTCAGGTATACACCAGCGTGTCAAAACTTGACGTGTTCAGCCACACTTCGGCAGGCCTTCCCTTTCACTAATGATCCCGGCTTGTCAAACTCCCATCAGCTACTCATGATGCCTGCGCCTCTACCTCACCGATCTGATAAGGTCACGCATATTCAGTTCTTTGGTATTGTATCAGTGACCGGCCATTATTGCAAGGGCTCCATAGGAAGGGAGAACGAAGGGTTCCCGCCGTCACCTCCGGACATGCCTCCGAAATATTCCGGTACTTCCCCGAGAATCGTAGCCTGGTCGATTGGAATATTGTTGGTGACGACCGTCGTTTCTGTGGAAAAAGGGATGACGATTCGAACATTTACCTCAAAGTGGATGGTCAATTCAAACAAGGCGGCATTGATTCCGTATTCCGTCATTTCAATATCTACTTCAGACTGAACATCTCCAATGACACGCAGCTGTACAGGCACCTTGGGTCCAAGGTTGGCAAGCAGACTGTTGTTGGTAGCCATCCCAATCGGAAGTTCAATGAGTGTTGCGGGCTGTTCCCCCTGCTCTTCCGGAGTCCGATCCGGGTCGAGGTCCGGTTCCAGTGTCGTATCTTCCATCGGCAGTTCACCAAGCTCCATCCGCTTCAGGAAATTTTGGACCCTGATGGTTGTATCCCGGAGAGCTCGGTTGACAAGCACAGAGTTCCATCCCATATAAACGACATTTCCCTGATCATCTTTTTCCATCTTAACCAAGTCATTAAATTGCAGGTCTTCTGCAATCTGTTTGCTTACAGCTTCATTAATGGCATCTCTTGCCAGCTGCTGGGCTTTTGTTTCAGCAATCTCGACCAGCGCCGGCGTCACCCCTCTGTTGATATACCAGAGACTCAGCACCGTGAAAAGGGCGAAAAACAACAGGCTGATGACAATCCGCCTGCCTATGGTGGATCGTTTAGTCACTCGGTTTTTAGGCATACAGGCACCCTCCCCCTCTATATATATGAGGAGCGCCCTTTCTCTAATCACCAAAGATAGTCCCTTTCGCAGAAATACAGGATATCTTTATACATCTCATACAGCACAGGGAGACAATAAAATAATCCCCCTGCCGCTTTCTTTCCCGGCAGGGGGATCATTTTATTTTTTCAGTTCTTTTTTCAGTAAATCCCTTAAGAGTTCCGGCATAAAATACTGCTTCGTTTCTGCATAAGCAATTTCCGGGAAGAAACGACCGAACGTAAATGTGTCTGCTGTAGCAAAGCTGTACGTCTGATCGTATTCCACAGGCTTGCCTTTGTACAGCACTTGAACGACACGCTCTTCTCCGTCCTCATCCTGCCGTCGTTCAATATCAACGCCGGCAAAAACCATTCTGCCTATAACTTCTCCTCTGAAACCGAACCCTTTCAGACGGATTTCCGTCAGCTTCTTCGTATGAGCCGCCCGGATGACTTCAAGAAGTTCATCTCCTCTTAACTCCACCCTGCATGGATTCATCGGATGCGGACAGATCCGGTGAACGTCCTCATACGTAATATCCCCGGCCGGCAGATGGTCCAGAAGAACGCCAGCATTCAACATGGCTATATCAGATGAAGTCCATGTGCGGAGCTGCTCCGTAAGTCTGGACATAAGCGGACTGTCCTGGAACCAGGCAATATGCATCGGCTCTTTCAAATAGGCTACAGGGGTTTCCAGACGGCGTACAGCCTCCCCGCGGATCCACCTTAAGTATTCGGTCACCTGATCGTCTTTTCTCATCTGCTCTGTAGGGACCGCATAAGCTTCTTTCCTGGTGATTTCACCGCCCTCGCAATCCCATTCCAACAGCACCTCCCCGAGATGGGTGCCGTGCTTCCCAGCGGCTGTCAACAGCGTACCTTCTACATGCTCGCCGTTTTGAAAAAGGTGATGCGTGTGGCCTCCGATAATGAGATCAATTCCATTGTACCTTCGTGCGATCTCTTCATCTTCATTGATCCCGAGGTGGGATAATAGAACGACGATGTCTGCTTTTTCCTTCACTTCCGGCAGCAGCTTATCCAGCCAGTCATATGGTGAATGGACGTCCCAGCCAAGTTTCTGATAAAAGGCTTGGAAAGGGGCCGTCAAACCAATGACGGCTACCTTCGTGCCTCGGCTGGAGTGGAGGATATGATACGGTTTGAGCCATTCCGGTGCAGGAGATTCCAAACACTCCAGGTTGGCACAGACCACGTGAAAGTCCGCTTCGTCATAGAGTTTATGAAGGTCCTCTTTGGCAAGTGTAATCCCTTCGTTATTTCCAAGGGTCGCTACGGAATAACCAGCCTGATTCAATAGGTCAACGTTTCCCTTGCCCATCAATCCTTCGGTTATAGGATGAAAACGGTCGACGTGATCGCCGTTATCCAACAGCCAGTAGTCTTCCCCTTTTTGATCATGGATTTTTTTCTTCTCTCGAAAATAGCCGACAATCTGGGGCCAATTCTCAAAGTGACTATGAAGATCACTTGTATAGTATACGTGCAGTTTTTCCTTCATCATCAGTCTCCTCACCCTAACCCTTGCCAGATTAAGCGTATCCCTATCATAATCAGCAGAATCCTTAAGAACCATTCCACTGCTTTCCCGTTCAGGTGACGGTTGATTTCAGCTCCAAGCATCCCTCCTGCATAGGCCCCTGGAATAAACCAGAGCGTGACGCCCCAGTCCACATGCCCCATTGCAACGTGGGTGGCTGAACTCGTGATGCTGGCAAAGAAAATCATAAACATCGATGTAGCCGTCGCGATATGCGGGGGAATATTCAACAGCAGAATCATCGCAGGCACCATCAAAGAACCGCCGCCGATGCCGAGCAGACCCGAGAGCATGCCAACAGCAAAAGACAAGGACAGCCCGAGCCATACAGGCATTTGATAAGTGTACGTTTGTCCATTTATTGTTCTCTCTCTTTTAATCCCGCTTGTGAACAACGGTGTGCCCGGTGGTCTCCTCGGAATAAAAAACAAGAGAGAAACGAGTATCATTACAATCCCAAAAAACAAAGAGAACCCGTCTGTTTTAAAAAATTGATTCAGCCAGGAACCGAAGATGCCTCCAGGAATACTTCCATATAAAAAGATAAAGCCGATTTTTTTATCCACCCGGTTATGCCGGATATACGAAATCGTCGACGACATACCGGTGAAAATCATAACGACCAGTGAAACTCCAACGATGGACTGGGGGCTCACCCAGTCAAAGGCTGGAAGATGATCGGCCAAAAAGAGGAGCACAGGCACTAAAATAACACCGCCGCCGAGGCCGGCGATGCTCCCCACTAAAGCCGTCACAACACCAATCAAAAACATTAAAAGAAACATAAGGGACCTTCCTCAACTCATTATAGATAATATTATAGTATCATGTTTTCTATTCATAAAACATCCTGCCCGCTTCTGCTTCTCCATTCTGTGTCTGCCCACAAAAAAAAGCCGCACAGAACGGGATCTGTGCGGCTTCTGTATTCGATTAACCGATGGAACCTTCCATTTCAAATTTGATCAGGCGGTTCATCTCAACGGCATATTCCATTGGAAGTTCTTTCGTGAATGGCTCGATGAAGCCCATCACGATCATTTCTGTTGCTTCCTCTTCAGAAACACCACGGCTCATCAAGTAGAACAGCTGCTCTTCAGAAACTTTGGAAACTTTCGCTTCGTGCTCAAGAGAGATGTTCTCGTTCATGATTTCGTTGTATGGAATCGTATCTGACGTAGATTCGTTATCCATAATGAGCGTATCACACTCAACGTTGGAACGAGCGCCTTCGGCTTTACGGCCGAACTGCACGATTCCGCGGTAGGTTACTTTACCACCATGCTTGGAGATGGATTTGGAAACGATGGTCGATGACGTATTCGGCGCCAGGTGGTGCATTTTCGCACCGGCATCCTGGTGCTGGCCTTTACCAGCAAGAGCGATGGACAACGTCATACCGCGGGCTCCTTCTCCTTTAAGAAGGACAGCTGGATATTTCATCGTCAACTTGGAACCGAGGTTACCGTCGACCCATTCCATCGTTGCATTGGACTCAGCAACCGCACGCTTTGTAACAAGGTTGTAGACGTTGTTGGCCCAGTTCTGGATCGTTGTATAACGGCAGTACGCATTATCCTTAACGAAAATTTCAACGACCGCACTGTGCAGGGAACTGGACGAATACGTTGGAGCTGTACAGCCTTCTACATAGTGGACAGAAGAACCTTCGTCAGCAATGATCAGCGTACGCTCGAACTGTCCCATGTTTTCAGAGTTGATACGGAAATAGGCTTGAAGCGGCGTTTCCACCTTCGTATTTTTCGGAACATAGATGAAGGAACCACCGGACCAGACCGCAGAGTTCAACGCTGAGAATTTGTTGTCGGATGGAGGAATGACTTTACCGAAATATTCTTTGAAAAGGTCCTCGTTTTCTTTAAGAGCTGAATCGGTATCCTTAAAGATTACACCCATATCTTCCAGGTCTTTCTCCATGTTGTGATAAACCACTTCGGATTCATACTGGGCAGATACACCGGCAAGGTATTTCTGCTCCGCTTCCGGAATTCCAAGACGGTCGAACGTATTCTTGATTTCTTCCGGAACTTCATCCCACGAACGCTCGGAACGTTCAGATGGTTTTACGTAATACGTAATATCATCAAAGTTCAGTTCCTGGAGGTCGCCACCCCACTGTGGCATCGGCATTTTATAAAACTGCTCAAGAGACTTCAGGCGGAAATCAAGCATCCACTTCGGCTCTTCTTTATAATTAGAAATTTGTTCAACGACTTCCTTCGTCAAACCTTTCTGTGTACGGAAAATGGATACGTCTTTTTCGTGGAAACCATATTGGTACTCTCCCACTTCTGGCGCTTTTTTGGCCATGGTACATACCTCCTTTTGGTATTGGCAAAAGCTTTAGTCCTGCTTCTCTTCTCCGACACCTTTTTCCATGGCTTTCCATGCCAGTGTCGCACATTTGATGCGCGCCGGGAACTTGGCTACTCCCTGAAGGGCTTCAATGTCGCCAAGGTCAAGGCCGTCTTCATCAATGTCTTTCCCCTGCATAAGGTCGGAAAACAGCTCGGACATTTTTAATGCTTCATCAACGGGTCTGCCTTTAATCGCCTGCGTCATCATGGATGCGGAGGAAAGGCTGATGGAACAGCCTTCTCCGTCAAACTTCGCTTCCTGGACCAATCCGTCCTCCACTTGCAGGTAAACCTGTATCCGGTCCCCGCAGGTCGGATTGTTCATATCTACGACCATTGGATTTCCTTCAATGGAGCCACGATTGCGCGGGTTTTTATAATGATCCATAATGACTTGACGGTAAAGGGTATCTAGGTTATTAAAAGACATCGCCAAAATACTCCTTTGTTGTTTGTAATCCAGCGACAAGTCGGTCTATATCTTCTTCTGTGTTGTAGAGATAAAAACTTGCTCTGGCCGTAGCTGAAACGTTCAGCCAGCGCATCAGCGGCTGGGCACAGTGATGTCCCGCACGTACAGCCACCCCTTCAGCGTCAAGCACGGTTGCGAGATCGTGAGGGTGGACATCGCCGAGATTGAACGTTACAAGACCGGCACGATGTTCAGGACCGAAAATCTTCATATCGTCCATCTTGTTCATTTCCTGAACCGCATAGGCAGCCAGTTTTTCTTCATGCCTGCGAATGTTATCCAGTCCGATGTCTGAAAGGAAGTCGATCGCTGCGCCAAGACCAACAGCGCCTGCAATGATCGGCGTACCCCCTTCAAATTTCCACGGAAGCTCTTTCCACGTGGAATCATACAGGTTAACAAAATCGATCATCTCACCACCGAATTCAACCGGCTCCATATCATTCAACAAGGCTTTCTTACCGTAGAGAACACCAATGCCGGTCGGACCGCACATTTTGTGGCCGCTGAAGGCGTAAAAGTCAGCATCCAGGTCCTGGACGTCGATGCTCATATGAGGGACACTCTGAGCTCCGTCCACGAGCATGACTGCACCTTTACGGTGGGCGATTTCAGCCACTTCCTTCACCGGGTTGATCGTACCAAGTACGTTGGATACATGCATCATTGCTACAATTTTCGTTTTGTCGGTAATCGCTGCTTCTGCATCTTCCAAACGAACGGTTCCATCGGGCTGCATCGGAATATACTTGAGGACAGCGCCTGTTTCTTTGACGACCTGCTGCCACGGGATGATGTTGCTGTGGTGCTCCATCTGAGTAATGACGACTTCGTCACCTTCAGAAAGGTTCGCACGGCCGTAGCTTGATGCTACCGTATTGATCGCTGTCGTTGTACCACGTGTGAAAATGACTTCCTGTGTACTGGAAGCATTTATGAAGCGGCGGACTTTTTCGCGGGCACCTTCATATTCGTCTGTTGCTTTCGTTCCCAGTGTATGAACACCTCTGTGAACGTTGGAATTGTATCCGCGGTAGTATTCATCAAGCTTCTCAATCACCTGAAGGGGTTTTTGGGAAGTCGCGGAGGAATCCAGGTACACGAGCGGATGCCCATTCACTTCCTGTTGAAGGATTGGGAACTGTTCGCGTACAGCTTTTACATCCATTAATAGACTTTCCTTTCAATTACCTGTCTAAGCTGGCGTTTTACCGCCTCTACAGGCAATTGATTTACCACAGGTGCCAGGAATCCGTGAATAATCAAACGCTCCGCTTCAAAGCGAGAGATTCCACGGCTCATTAGATAATAAAGCTGGATTGGATCCACACGGCCGACAGAAGCAGCGTGACCAGCGGTAACGTCATCTTCATCAATAAGAAGGATCGGGTTCGCATCACCACGTGCATCTTTGCTGAGCATCAGTACACGGGACTCCTGCTCGGCATTGGATTTACTGGCGCCGTGTTCGATTTTTCCGATTCCGTTAAAGATTGCAGAGGCTTTGTCCTTCATAACTCCGTGCTGAAGGATATATCCATCCGACCCTTTTCCGAAATGGGTGATATTCGCTGTAAAGTTCTGCTTCTGCGCTCCACGGCCGATGGCTACTGTTTTCGCATTGGAATGGGAGTTGTCACCGATCAAATGCGTGATGTTTTCAGAGACGGTATCTCCTTCATTCATCTGGCCGAGAGCCCATTCGATCACTGCATCACGATAGGCTACACCGCGGCGGTTCGCATAAACTGTCGTTCCGGCTTCGAAGTTATCCACCGCACCGAAGGAAACCTTCGCTCCGTCTTTAGCGATCACTTCTGCCACAATGTTGGAAGAAGTTTTTTCTTCTTTATTGTGGGAAATATAGTTCTCCACATACGTAACAGAACTGTTTTCCTCTGCCACAACAAGAATGTGGTTAACGAGAGAGGCTTTAGGATCCTCCTGCCAGAAAATCGCCTGAATCGGTTCTTCGATCTGAACGTTCTTTGGAACATAAAGGAAAATCCCGCCGTTCACTAGAGCCGCATGCAGCGCAGTCAAACGGTGTTCGTCCACGTGCACCGCATCATTCATGAAATACTTTTCAACGAGATCGCTGTGCTCACGGACAGCTGTCAGCATGTCTGTAAAGATGACACCCTTGTCCTTCAGCTGCTGTTCAATCGCTGCATAGGCAACGGTATGGTTACGCTGAATTACAAGGTTCTGCTGTTCTTTTTCCTGATCTAAAAAGTCCTTGATTTCAACTGGAAGATCGTCAAGATTTTCAATCTTATCACTCGTTACGTGATGATCGAATTCCGTGAAGTTCCATTTGGATATATTGGTTTTATCTGGTTTTGGTAATGGAAGAGATTCTGATTTCTCCAGAGCACTTAGACGAAGGTTCTTCATCCATTCAGGTTCCTGAAGACCCTGGGAAAAGTTTGTAACATACTCTTTGTCGTATGGTAGTGTGACTTCTACTGTCATGGTTACCCTCCTATCTTATTACGCGTTGACCGTTTCGTCTTCGATGCCAAGCTCCTGCTTGATCCAGTCGTATCCTTCTTCTTCAAGGCGCTGGGAAAGCTCCGGACCACCGGACTTCACAATACGACCCTGCATCATCACGTGTACTTTATCAGGAGTGATGTAGTTCAATAGACGCTGGTAGTGAGTGATGATCAGGCAGCCGAAGGAGTCGTTGCGCATTTCGTTGATCCCTTTGGAAACGACTTTAAGAGCATCAATATCCAGGCCGGAATCAATCTCATCCAGGATGGCAATCGCCGGTTGAATCATCATCAGCTGCAGAATTTCGTTACGTTTTTTCTCACCACCGGAGAAACCTTCGTTCAAGTAACGCTGAGCCATGTTCTTATCCATTTCAAGTGTATCCATCGTGTTGTCCATCTCTTTAATGAATTTCATAAGAGAGATTTCATCACCTTCTTCACGGTGAGCGTTAATGGAAGAACGCAGGAAGTCGGAGTTGGTTACACCGCTGATTTCACTCGGGTACTGCATGGCCAGGAACAAGCCGGCTTTCGCACGCTCGTCTACTTCCATCTCCAGTACGTTTTCACCATCAAGGATGATTTCACCTTTGGTTACTTCATACTTCGGATGACCCATGATTGCAGAGGACAACGTGGACTTACCTGTTCCGTTTGGTCCCATAACTGCGTGGAATTCACCGCCGTTGATTGTTAAGTTTACACCTTTAAGGATTTCCTGACCTTCAATCTCTACGTGAAGATCTTTAATTTCTAATGTTGATCCTGCCATAATGTATACCTCCAGTATCTATTATTATCGAATGTCCAGTCAGACTGAAAACAAACATTCATTCTCAATTTATTCTCATTATAATCTTAAATCATTTTTTATTTGTAATCAACTTTTTCCCACTGGTAAAAGGAGAGGGAAACCTGGACATTGATACATGTTCATTCTCACTTTCCTACATTAGTATAACATGAAAAAATCAGGTGACTAAAGCCACCTGATTGATTCGTTCCTAAACATTATCTATGCAATTGACGGTCCACCTGGGCATGCATTTTCTGAGTTTGTTCGAATTCACGCTGACGCTTTTGTTCTACTTCCAGCCGAGTGTCCAGTCTACGGCTGTACTCCGCATAACTCGTATTGTGAGACTGATGCATTGCCTTTTCCATTTCAGCGGTGAAATTCAACTGCAGATGGTCATTAATAACGAATCAACCCTTTCAGATTATTTACACAATTTAGGTTACCACAAACCTTTACCCTGTATAAAATCTTCTGAAACCGCATTTTCATTCATATGCGAACCCGCGGACCGATGTAAGCGTTTAATAATTGCATTTCCATTTAATACATTTGTTTTTCTTTAATTTTCTAATAATTCAATTAGTTAACGTTGTTCGTTAAATCACTGTAGGCGTCCTGGACAAGGGTAACAGCTTGACTGAGAGCTGCTCCGCCTCCAAAAGCTGCGGCGACTCCACAAGCTTCCATGATCTCTCTTTCCGAAGCTCCCTGATCGACACAGCCTTTGGTGTGGTAGATCATACAGTATTCATCCTGGGCCACGATACTGATTCCGAGAGCCATCAGCTGCTTATCTTTTTGTGAAAGCTCTCCGGCTTTAAAACATTCCTGGGAAAATTGACTGAACTGGTGGGCGACTTCAGGCATGTGTTCCGCAAAGACACCCATTCCTTCTTTATAATCATGTAAATATGTCTGCGTCCACGTCATATTCTGATCCTGCATGTTAAAACCTCCCATAAATAATAAGTGACTGCGGTTAGTATCAACCGCAGTCACTTATTTTATCCGTTATTCAGAATCGTCGGAAACAGGGATAACTGCTCCTTCGTATTCCTCTTCAATAAAGGTTTGAATGTCTTCAGAACGAAGGACTTCCACTAGCGTGTTCAGTGCCTCGTTGTCCTCGTCTTTGCTTTGAGCAGCGATGACGTTCACATAAGGGGAGTTTGTCCCTTCAAGGATGATCGCATCATCTTTTGGTACAAGGTCCGCTTCAATCGCGTAGTTCGTGTTAATCGCTACAAGGACTTCTTCCTCTTTGTTGTACACTTCAGGAAGGCCGGCTGCGTCCACGCCGGTATCAAACTGAAGGTTTTTAGGGTTCTCGACAATATCATTGACCGTGGCATCCACTTTTTCTACACTCTCATCCAGTTTGATCAACCCTTCTTTTTCAAGAAGTGTCAATACACGGCCGTGGGTGGATACAGAACGGCTCATGACGAACTCGGTACCTTCTTCTACGTCTTCAAGGTTGTCATACTTTTGGGAGTACACACCGATCGGCTCAATGTGAATCCCGCCGAGATTGGCAAAATCGTAATCATCATTATCCTGCTCTTGAAGTTCCATATAAGGAATCGTCTGGAAATAGTTTGCATCAATACGTCCTTCGGCCAAATCCTGGTTTGGAAGGATGTAATCCTGGTATTCCTCGATATTTAACGTGATCCCTTCTTCTTCAAGAAGCGGCTTTGCTTCTTCAAGAACTTCAGCGTGAGGAACACTTGTTGCTCCTACTGTAATTTCCGTATTTCCTTCACCGCTGGAGGAATCTTCCTCAGAAGAACCGCAGGCGGCAAGAACAAGAACGAATAACAGCGCAACCGCTGTTGTCCAGATTTTTTTCATGAATAATCTCTCCCTTTTGTTTTTTATCTTTTGTCCAATTTACGGGAAGCATAATCACCGATGAATTGGAAAATAAACACAATAATAATGATAAGCACCGTGCAAATGAAGACCACATCAAAATTACTACGCTGGAAACCGTAGAAATAAGCAAAGTCTCCAAGACCACCGGCACCAATCGCACCCGCCACGGCGGTATAACCAATCAGTGCAATGGCGGTCACCGTAATTCCTGAAATAAGGGCAGGCATGGATTCAGGCAGCAGGACTTTGAAGATGATCGTTGATGATTTAGCCCCCATCGCCTTCGCTGCCTCTACGACACCTTTTTCCACTTCCTTCAATGCAATCTCAACAAGTCTCGCGTAAAACGGAGCTCCTCCGATAATTAACGCCGGAAGGGCTGCGTTCGGACCGCGGATCGTTCCAATCAAGAAGTCTGTAAACGGGAACAGAAGCAGGATCAATATAATAAAAGGAATGGCACGGAAAATGTTTACGACAGAAGCTGTCACTGCATTGACCACTTTGTTCTGCCAGAGCCCTCCCGGACCAGATAAATAAAGCAGCAGGCCGAGCAGAATCCCGAGGATAAATGTGCCGGCTACGGAAATCAGAGTCATATACAACGTTTCATTTGTTGCTGTAATCATGTCTTCCATGCGTACGTTTGGCAGTAATCCATTAAGCATCCGGGTTCACCTCCACTTCCACAGAAGTCGAGCGTATATATTCGATTGCCCGGGCTGCTTCCTCATCGTCTCCTTCAAACTGAACAAACATCGTTCCGTAAGCTCCTTTTTGCGTCTGCGTGATCTTCCCGTGAAGAATATTCACATCCAGGACGAACTTCCTGGAGACCTCACTGATCAGCGCTTGGTTGGTACTCTCTCCTACAAAATGCAGCCGGACAATTTTTCCGGACTGGTACTTATCTTTGATCAATTTCAGAGAGTGCTCTTTTTCCTGATCACCCATCACCTGATCGACGAATTTCTTCGTCACTGGCTGATCTGGATGAAGAAATACGTCCAGAACATCTCCCTTTTCAACGATTTTCCCCTGCTCCATGACTGCCACCTGATGACAGATCTTACGAATGACATGCATTTCGTGAGTAATCAAAACTATGGTCAGTCCGAGTTTTTCATTGATGTCTACAAGAAGATCCAATATGGAGTCTGTCGTTTCCGGATCCAGAGCGGATGTCGCTTCATCACAAAGGAGGACTTTCGGGTTGTTGGCCAGCGCCCTGGCAATTCCTACACGCTGTTTCTGTCCACCACTCAACTGGGATGGGTAGGAGTTTCCTCTGCCGGATAAACCGACCAGATCGATCAGTTCGTTCACTCTTTTGCTCCGTTCTTCCTTTGGTACACCGGCAATTTCCAACGGAAAAGCGATGTTATCATAAACCGTTCTGGACCAAAGCAGGTTGAAGTGCTGAAAAATCATTCCGATATCCTGGCGGGCGATACGCAGTTTATTCTTACTGAGGCCCGTTAAATCCTGATCACCGACGTGGATGCTGCCCTCTGTTGGATCCTCCAGTCGGTTCAACAGCCGGATAAAAGTACTTTTACCCGCTCCACTATAACCAATGACACCGTAGATTTCCCCTTTATTTATTGTAAGGCTTAAGCCATCAACAGCTTTCACTTCCCGATCCTTCGTTTGAAAAACTTTAGAAAGATCCTTAATTGTAATCATGATGTGTTCCCTCCCATTCAAAAAACGCCATTCTGTTCGAGAACAGAATGGCGTTTCAATAACAATGTATCTTCTGTTCTCTCATCTGTCAGAGCTGTTATGCTCTGCAGGATTTGGCACCTTGACAGGTCGGTTACACCTGCTGGTTGCCGGGCATCGTAGGGCCAGTCCCTCCGCCACTCTGGATAAGAGATTTTAGCTTATTAAATTATTACTGCTTTAATTCATTTCATAACTACAAAGTGGATTTTAGCACTCTGCCACCAGCGTGTCAACATAAATGAGCCACTTTTCAGAAAAGAAGAACATCTGGATATGCAAAAAAGTCTCTCCTAAAATAGAAGAGACTTTAGTGGATCTCATCTATCAAAGCTTTACGCTCCGCAGGATTTAGCACCGTGCTTTTGCCGGTTGCCGGGTTTCAAAGGGCCAGTCCCTCCACCACTCTGGATAAGTTATGATGTCGCTGTGAAATTATATGTTATGTTAGCATGGAGTCTATACGGACGTCAAAGATAATAATCAGGTATATTTTTACAGTAAGGAGATGAAATCATGAAGGAACGTGCTCCTCAATTTGAGCTTTCTTATATAAATCAGCCCTCCACCTATCGTCTGAGCGACCATTTCGGAAAGGTGATCGTCCTGACTTTCTGGGCATCCTGGTGTCCTGACTGCGGGAGAGACTTACCTAAAAAAGAGCAGCTCTTTGAAACGATGGACAAAGAAAAAGTGGAGCTGGTTACGATTAACGTTCCCGGTCGTGAACGCAGCCCTGATGCCGGAAAGGAATATGCTGAAAAATTTCTTAACCAGCCTACCTTGATTGATGATGGGCGAAGCTTATACGATACGTTCGGCTGCAAGGGCGTCCCTTCCACTATTATCATAGATCAGGAAGGCAGGGTCCACGAATCGTTCGGTGATAAAGCTTCCTTTCTCGATATCGTCCAGTCCCTGGGGGAAATTGTTTAATCATCAAAACAGCGGAAGGCCTCCCACCCGCTTATCACTGGTCATACGGCCGATGAATAAAACCCGCCCTGTTTATGCAGGACGGGTTTTTTACCGTTTTTATCTTGTCATTTCCCGGGGAATAAAGGCGGGTTATAGATAGGGAATGATCTTTTCATACATGTGTGGGACGGATTGAAAAGCATAGACCTTTTCAAGAACTTCTCCTTTATGGGTAATCAAGAGGCATGGAACACTTTCCACTCGATATTGTTCCATCAATGCAGGATGCAGAGAGGCGTTCATTTCCGAGAATAGTGTTTTTTTATACATCTCTTCCAACGTTATCAGCATCTTGCGGGCAAGGTGGCACGTCCCGCAAAAAGGGCTGTGAATAAATGTCATCGTTTTTTCATCCGAGGACAGCACCCAGGCTGCCTCATTTTGTATTAAATTCTGCAAAGCTTCCTCCTAAATTAAATACATCGACTTCACGCTGAAATGACGGCTTAACAGGGCACGGGCGAGTTCCGGCTCGGGAGTAGCCGCCACTTCTCTAAAGGCTTTATCAATATAAATATGCTCTGCGTGCGGAAGTTCCTCTGTCAGCATCTTCCGTAGTTTAAAACCGGAATCATCTTCATCCACAAGGATATAGACCGATCGTTCATCCAGGTTATGTTCAAAGATCATTTCTTCCATTCGCTCAATACCGAGCGTCCCATGGGTACAGATGATTTCGATTTTCTCATCCAGTACTTTGTTCAATTTCTTCTTATCTGTAATCCCTTCAACAATCAAAATCCGTTCTCCATCCATCTTCATCACCTACTATATAGAAACAGACCATGCCATATGGCATGGTCTGAACATGATTAAGATCAAGCACGATCATGTCAGACAAGGAATCATCAGTCCTGCCTGTACAACGGGCTTACTTGTTTTGATTAATCTTCATCAATCATCGCTTCATATTCTTCAGAAGACATCAGCTGCTCAACTTCTGAAGAATCGCTTGGTTCAACAACAACCATCCAGGCTTTATCATAAGGAGACTCATTCACAAACTCAGGGCTGTCTTCCAAATCTTCATTCACTTCTACAACTTTACCGCTGATCGGTGCATATAATTCGGAAACGGTTTTTACAGATTCCACACTTCCGAAAGGCTCGTCTGTTTTTAGTTCTTCTCCCACTTCAGGAAGCTCAACAAAAACGATGTCGCCAAGTTCAGATTGAGCAAAATCCGTGATTCCGACTCTGACTTTTTCTCCTTCTTCTTTCACCCATTCGTGTTCCTGAGAATAACGTAGATCTTTTGGTAAGCTCATATTCGATTACCTCCACAGTTCTTGTTTTTGTTTAATGACAGTTATAAACATAAAAGCCTTCTGCTTTTATTTCCAATGTTCTGCTCATCGGCCCCAGACGTTTTCAAATTCATCGGCTTTGAAACCAACAGTGACATTTGTTCCATCAGTGACGATGGGCCGTTTGATGAGCATCCCGTCTGAAGCGAGCAGGCGCAGCATTTCTTCTTCATCTGCATCTTTCAGCTTTTCCTTCAGGTTTAACTCCCGATACTTCTTCCCACTGGTGTTGAAAAATTTCTTAACCGGTCGTTCACTCCTGGCCGTGAGGTCCTTCAACTCTTCCTGTGAAGGGGGATGTTCAACAATATGTACAGATTCGTAAGGAACCCCTTCATCATCCAGCCATTTTTTCGCTTTTTTACAAGTACCGCAGTTTGGGTACCAGTAGAAGGTAACAGGCATATGCTCCTCCTCCTTCCAACTTGTTACGTCTTATTTTATCACAATGGAGACAATCTTTTCATTGAAAATTACTTTTCCCTCCAATTCCTTTTTCATTCTTTTACATCCTTCCTTCTCTTTATTCAAATGCCTCCAAAAACACTTTTTCCCGGGAAAATTGAATGTCCCTGTGAGGAGAGGATCCCTTCCTCTCTACATGCCAAAAGCCCGCACTTTCAAGTGCGGGCTGGTCACTGATTTATACGTAATATCTTTCGGACTCAATTAATCCCTGGGCAATTTCCCGCTTCTTCGGAATGACGTTCGTCGGTGTATGACGTGTCAGTTTACGAAGAGCACCAAGCATCATACGCAGGGAGTCGCCGGTTTCAGACGCAATCAACGTTTCTTTCGCATGGGCCTCGATTCTGTTAAAGGCTTCCTGTACATACACCTGCGTGTAGAGGAGCTTCTGCTTATTCTTTTCTTCACCAGAACGATGGATGGCTTTCTCCGTACGAAGCAGGGCTGATTCCATGTTATAGATTTCACCGACCATATCAGCGATATTGACGAGCACTTCCTGTTCTTTATCGAGCTTTTCTCCGTACTTCTGAGCGGCAAGGCCGGCGGCAAGAAGTCCGATTTTCTTGGCATTTTTAACTAAATACTTCTCCTGCTCCAATGGCTCCAAACCAGGTTCTTCCGGCATCATCATCATGATTTCCTCCTGGAGTGTCTGAGCTTTTTGGAGGAGAGGAAGTTCCCCTTTCATCGCTTTCTTAAGCAGTGTACCCGGGACGATCATCCGGTTGATTTCATTCGTTCCTTCAAAAATACGGTTGATCCGGGAATCGCGGTACATCCTTTCAACTTCGTACTCCGCCATGAAACCATAACCCCCGTGGATTTGTACGGCTTCATCGGAAGCAAAGTCGAGCAGTTCGGTACCGAACACTTTATTCAAGGAGCATTCAATCGCATATTCAGCAATAACCTTCGCAACAGCTGCCCCGTCTTTCAGCTCTTCATCAGTAAGTTTGCCCATGCTCTGTTCAAACAGCCCGACGGTCCGGTAAACGGAACTTTCATTGGCATACGTGTTTGCGGCAACCGAACCAATTTTCTCCTGGATCAATGGGAACTGTGCAATCGGAGTTTTAAACTGTTTTCTTTCTTTGGCGTATTTCACAGACAGTTCAATCGCCCGTTTCGCTCCGCCAACACCACCGATGGCCAGCTTGTAGCGACCAACATTCAGTATGTTAAAGGCAATAACATGGCCTTTTCCGATGTCCCCAAGGACGTTTTCCACCGGAACTTCTGCATCTTCAAGAATCAATGTACGGGTGGAAGAACTCTTAATTCCCATTTTCTTCTCTTCCGGACCGGTAGATACACCTGGATACTCTCTCTCTACAATAAATGCTGTGAATTTGTCTCCATCAATCTTGGCATACACAACAAATACATCAGCAAAGGCGGAGTTGGTAATCCACTGTTTTTCCCCGTTCAAAATGTAGTGGGTGCCAGCTTCATTAAGCTTCGCTGTCGTTTTAGCTCCAAGTGCATCAGACCCTGATCCCGGCTCTGTCAGGGCATAAGCGGCAATCTTTTCACCTGTAGCGAGTACAGGGAGGTATTTATTTTTCTGATCATGATTCCCGAAGAACACAATAGGAAGAGACCCGATCCCCACGTGCGCACCATGAGTGACGGAAAACCCGCCGGCACGGGAGAACTTCTCCGTAATTAAGGATGAACTGATTTTATCCAGCTGGAGACCGCCATATTCTTCAGGTACATCGGCACCGAGCAGTCCAAGATCGCCCGCTTTCTTCAAAAGAGCGACAGAATGTTCAAACTCATGGTTTTCCAGATTCTCAATCTTTGGAACAACTTCACCAAGAACAAAGTCTTCAGCCGTCTTGGCAATCATCAAATGTTCATCTGTAAAGTCCTCCGGGGTAATGACCTGATCGGCCGTTACATCCTCGACAATAAATCCGCCACCTTTAATCATCTCTTTTAATTCACTCATTGGTTGAGCCTCCCCATTAGATTAATTCAAATACCCCGGCAGCACCCATACCGCCGCCGATACACATCGTTACGACACCAAATTGCTCGTTTCTTCTCTTCATTTCATGGATAAGACTCAGCGTCAATTTCGTCCCTGTACAGCCCAGCGGATGGCCAAGGGCAATCGCTCCTCCATTGACATTGACTTTCTCAGGATCAAGACCCAGCTCACGTATGACGCGCAGCGACTGAGAAGCAAACGCTTCATTCAGTTCAAATAGACCAATATCCTGAATGGACAACCCTGCCATTTTCAATGCTTTAGGCACCGCTTCAATGGGGCCGACCCCCATAATTTCTGGTTCTACACCTGCGACAGCAAAAGATCGGAATTTCACGAGTGGCTCGAGCCCCTCTGACTTCGCTTTCTCATGATCCATCACCAGAACGGATGCAGCGCCGTCGCTCATCTGTGAAGAGTTTCCTGCTGTCACGGAACCTCTGGTAGAAAATGCCGGCTTCAGCTTTGCGAGTATTTCCTGTCTTGTGCCGGGACGGACTCCTTCATCGACTGTAAACATCGTTTTCGTTTCCCTCACTTTGTGATCAGCACCAAGTTCTCGGTTTGTCACTTCCACCGGTACGATTTCGTCCTCGAATTTCCCTTCCTGAATCGCACGTGCCGCACGTTCATGACTCTGAACAGCAAAAGCATCCTGGTCTTCTCGCGAGATCCCGAAGCGCCCGGCAACCTCTTCAGCTGTATGACCCATGGACATGTAATACTCAGGGGCCTGCTCCACCAATTCAATATTCGGCTTGATCACGTGTCCACCCATAGGGATCAGGCTCATCGATTCGGCTCCTCCCGCAAGTGCGGTGTCACTGTGTCCAAGCATGATTTTTTCAGCGGCGTAGGCGATACTCTGAAGACCTGAAGAACAGTATCGGTTTATCGTAATCGCAGGAACTTTATGATGCAGCCCTGCCAGCCCGGAAATATTGCGGGCCATGTTCATTCCCTGCTCAGCTTCAGGCATGGCGCATCCGATAATGACATCATCAATATTCCCTTCATAACCTCCGGCTCTTTTTAAAGTTTCTTTTATCGTTAAAGCGGCCAGATCATCCGGTCTTGTATGAGCGAGTGCGCCTTTTTTAGCGCGTCCCACCGGTGTTCTTGCTCCCGCTACAATAACTGCTTCTTTCAATGTATGTCCCCTCCTCTATGTCCTCTCCTTTTAGTTACGGAGCGGCTTTCCTTTCATAAGCATGTGCTGCATACGAGCCTGCGATTTCGGCTCACCAATCAGGCTGAGGAATGCCTCTCTCTCCAAGTCCAGCAAATACTGCTCATCGACGAGTGTCCCTTGTTTCAGTCGTCCGCCAGCCAGTACAAAGGCCAGCTTTTCAGCAATTTTCATGTCATGCTCACTTGCGTATCCGCTTAAAACGAGAGACTTCGCTCCAAGAATCATTGTAGCCAGCCCTTGTTCTCCTGTGACGGGGACCTTCGTCCGCTTTGGTGCTTTGTATCCGGAACCGGCCAGACCAAGAACCTTCTGCTTGGCATCATGCAGCAGATGATCTCCGTTTGTACTTACTGCATCTCTTTGATCCAAAAATCCGTTTTCAAGAGCTTCTTCTCCAGAAGTAGATACTTTCGCCATCGCAATCTTTTCAAAGACACTGACGGCCGCCTTTTGAAGGTCAACCTCCACACCCTCAGGGATATTCCGCAGGTGTTTGATATACAGCTCCTTGTTTCCACCACCGCCGGGGATCAGCCCGACTCCTGTTTCGACAAGACCCATGTACGTCTCTGGAGAAGCTTGAATCGCAGCAGACGGAAGGCAGACCTCCGCTCCTCCGCCAAGCGTCATTCCGAATGGTGCTGCAACAACCGGCTTATCGGAATACTTCAATTTCATCATGCTGTCCTGGAAGTTCTTTACGACCATTTCAATTTCAAAGAAGTTGTAATCCTGAGCTTCCATCAGCATCATGCCGAGGTTGGCACCCACACAGAAGTTCTTGGCCTGATTGCCGACGACGAGACCGTGCCAGTCATTCTCATCTACATAATCCACAGCGAAGTTCATCATCTGTACAATATCCAGCCCTATCGCATTACTTCGGGAATGAAATTCGAGAGCAGCCACTCCATCACCTAAGTCAATGAGGCTCGCACCTGCATTTTTCTTAATCACATCTCTTTTCTCTTTCAGACGCTTCAGATTGATTTGTTTTTTATTAAAGACCTTCTCTTTGTACTCCCCATTGTGGTAGTAGTAAACGTTTCCATTTTCGTGTTTATAAAAGGATGGATTCTTATGATCGACCAGCTGCTCCACCCATGAAGGAACCGTTTCCCCTTCGGCCTTCATCCGTTCAACGGAAGATTCAACACCAACAGCGTCCCATATCTCGAATGGACCTGCTTCCCAGCCGAACCCCCACTTCATGGCATCGTCAATAGCAGAAATATCATCAGCGATTTCTCCTGCCAATTCTCCTGAATACAGCAGAACCGGTTTGATGATGGACCAGATCAAGTCACCGGCACGATCTCCTTCTGCCTGAACGAGGGTTTTGAGCTTGCGGTGCAGCCCTTTCTCTTGTTTGGCCGCCTCTGTTGCTTTTGTTTTTAATTTTCCACGCGGCTCATAATCAAGCGTTTCAGGATTCAACTGAAGAATCTCACTGCCTTCTGCTGTTTTATTTTTCAGGAAGAACCCTTGACCGCTTTTCGATCCGAGCCATCCTTTTTCAAGCATCGCCGTCATAAAACCTGGAACTTCAAAAGCTTTCTTCTCGTCTCCTTCCACCTGTTCATAGACATTGTTGGCGACATGGATAAAGGTATCCAGGCCTACAACATCAAGCGTACGGAAGGTTGCGCTTTTCGGACGGCCGATCAACGGGCCGGTTACAGAATCCACCTCACCGACGGAGTATCCTTTTTCAAGCATCTTCTGCACGGTGATGAGGAGGCCGTACGTACCGATACGGTTGGCAATAAAGTTCGGTGTATCCTTGGCTTCCACCACACCTTTACCAAGCACATCCTCTCCAAATGTTTTCATAAACGAGAGGACTTCCGGATCTGTCGCAGCCGTCGGAATCACTTCCAGAAGCTTCAAGTATCGCGGCGGGTTGAAGAAATGCGTTCCGAGAAAATGCTTCTTAAAATCATCGCTGCAGTCGGCGGACATGGCCTCAATGGAGATGCCGGATGTATTGGAGCTAACGATCGAACCGGGCTTACGGTATTGATCCACCTGGGCAAGTACTTTCTTTTTGATATCCAGGTTTTCGACGACGACTTCTATAATCCAGTCGACCTCGCCCAGACGGCTCATATCGTCGGTAAAGTTGCCCGTTTCAATCAAATCAAGATTTTTTTTACTTGTCAGTGGAGACGGCTTCTGCTTTAGGAGAGCTTTCTTATTCTCAACGGCTATACGATTCCGCACCGCTGGGTGTTCAACCGTCAACCCTTTACTCTTTTCCTGCTCGGATAATTCCCGGGGTGCAATGTCCATCATCAGCACAGGGATTCCTGTGTTGGCCAGGTGGGCAGCAATGCCGGCCCCCATCACCCCTGAGCCTAAAACTGCAGCCCGTTTAATTTTTTGTTTCATCATTTCTCCCCCTATCTCTTTGAATGAATACTCATTCATTTTACGGTCAAAAAAATATAGTGCTAAACCGGTATCTACGTCTAATATAAAATATATTCAGACATTTCGCAATCCTTTTCTCCATAAATCTTAAAAATTCTTCCAAGTCCATTTCGTTATGTTAGTGTATGAGCGTCCGGCCGGTTTTGATTAAAAAAAGGAAAGACCATGCGGGACAGCCCTTCCTCATCTTCCAAATACTCCTTTTAGCACGAAAGCGACGTTTGCCGGCCGTTCTGCGAGACGACGCATAAAGTATCCATACCAATCATTCCCATAAGGTACGTACACACGCATTTTATACCCTTCCTCCACCAATTCTTTCTGACGTTCCACTCGAATCCCGTACAGCATTTGAAATTCAAACTGATCTTTTGATAGGCCTTCACTCTCCACCAATTTCTTTGTATACTCGATCATTTCATCATCATGTGTAGCTACTGCTGTATAATGGCCGTTCATCAAGTGGATCCGGATAATTTTCTTTAAGTTGTCATCCACGTCTTTCTTATCCGGGAAGGCCACTTTGGCAGATTCCTTATAGGCTCCTTTCACAAGTCTCAGGTTCGGGGAATACTCATCGAGCGATTCTATATCTTCAACCGTCCGGTATAAATACGACTGGAGGACGGTTCCGATATGATCATATTCCTCCCTCAACTGCTTGAAAATCTCCAGGGTTCTGCCGCAGCGTTCGTAATCTTCCATATCAATGGTCACAAACACATCATTTTTTTCTGCCGCATCAAGGATCTTCCTCATGTTCTCCATCACAAGCGATTCGGAAATATCCAGCCCCATGGACGTCAGTTTAAGGGAAAGTTGTGAATCGAGATGATGTTCTGCTATGGCTTCAATCGCGGCGATACATCCTTCCGCTGCTTCTCTGGCTTCTACCTCACTGTCAATGAACTCGCCAAGGTGGTCAATCGTGACTGCCATACCCTGGTCATTCAAAAGCCGGATGGTTCTCACAGCATCAGGTACAGAAACACCAGCGACAAACTTACCGGCACCAAAACGGAGTCCATATTTTTTCGCAAGCTTTGTAAAGAAACGGTTTTTCGATAAAAAAAGAAAGAAATTGCGCATCACCTTTTCCATCATGAAGCCCCCTGACTGGTGGTGGGTGTGTTTTTTATAATTTTCAGAAATGTAAACGTTTGTGATTCTATCTTATCATTTTTCTTAATAAAGGGTGAATATTTTCATCTGATATTCGACAAATAAAACCCATCTTTCATTTATACTTCATCCTTAAACAGCCATACTAACAGGGAAAACATAAAGGAGGGAGTTCCATGCAGCAGAACCCGGCAACTGGGTCCATGCAGGGCGCACAGCCGATGGCTCAGGCCCCTGATGTTGTGACCATAAAAGATCAACTATACCTTGCGGACATGCTTTCCTGGAATTTAAACGCTTGTAAAAAAGCTCATTTTTTCGCTCAAAATTGTCAAACCCCTGAAATCCAGGCGGCGTTGGACGAAGCCGGCCAAATGCACCAGCGTCACTACAATAGAATACTGGAGCACCTGAATACACAGGCCAGTAAACCGAATTGAGGAGGGCCGTTATGAATCCGAACCAACCACAAAAAATTCAAAATCCTGAAACGACTGTACCACAGACACCGCAGATGAATGAGCGGGATTTCGTCAACGATCTACTGGCTACGGAGAAGTACATGACATCGTCGTACAGTACAGCATTGAATGAGGCGAGTAACCAAGCGATTTATCAGGATCTGGCAACCATCTTCAAGGAAACACAAGACTGTCAGAGAAACCTGTATAACCTCATGTTCAAACACGGATGGTATGCTCTGGAGCAGGAAGAGAACCAAAAGCTTGACCAGGCCTATCAGAAATTTTCCGGTTATCAATCACAGCTTCCTTATACAGTGCAGTAAAAAAAGCCCGGGGCCCCGGGCTTTTCTTATTGTTAAGTATGTGATTAAGGTGGCTTGCGTCCATCATCCCGGTTCCCTATCCTGCTCTGCATCCCATTAAAAAAGCTGTCGGGATCCTTCCCGACAGCCTGAACAGGCCTGGAAAGCCAGGCCCTTTATCCTTATCCAACGACCTCATACCCTTGGGCATGGATGGATTCTTTAATTAGATTTTTACCGACATAGGCTTCGTCGTACACCACATTGACCTTACCACTGTCGAGATGAACCTCTGCTCCGTGCACACCTTCAAGTTTTTCTACTGTATCTTTAACCGTTTTCTGGCAGTGCTCACATGTCATACCGTTCACTTCAAGCGTCATTTCCATTACAAAACACCCTTTCTATTTTCTCGTTTACTTTACCTATTCCACATTGGAAGAGGGGAATAAACCGAAAATCAGCAGAAAGCAGCGCTTTACTGCACACAGTATTTGTAAATGGCTTGCTGAAGAGAATGAAGATAAGAAACTTCAATAGGAAAACGGATATGCTGGAGTTTTGGAACCTGTTCAGGCCGTACTCCTGTAATGACCACAGCGGCTCCCATATAAAATAAAGAAGCGGTCAGACTTTTCAAAGCCTGAGCCCCATCTTTCGGAATATCTCCAACGGCAGTGAAATCCAGCAGCACCCGTTCAATACCACCTTGATTGACACGTTGGAGCAGCGGTTCTTCGACGACATCAATTTTATCCAGGGATAAATCACCAAACAAAGGGATCAACGCCGTTTCCTCTGTAAGAGTAATAAAAGGAGCCGAAAGACGGTTGTTCAACTCCAACGCTTCCTCCAGTTTTTCTTTTTCCTCAAGAAGTTGAAAATTCGTATCATTCAAGCGGGCGCGCAGTTGATTCATCATCGTGGTGACACGCTCCATCTGGTCATCCTTCAATATGAGCAGAACTTCTGCATGAAGGTCATTACTCCATTTGACGTGCAGATCACACGTTACAGGGTTCCTTGCGTTTCCAAAAGGCTTCAGCTGGACTTCCAATGTTACCTTTTTCACTTCCGGATTGATCCACTTTTTCAGCTTGGAAATACTGCCTTCATCAAATAAGTCCAGGAAATTCTGCGTGATGACAAAGCTGTCTTCTGCTTCCTTGGAATAAGATTGCAGGATGAAGTTTTTGTTGATTGTAAAAACGGGCAGAGGAAAAGAATGGTCAACTCGTTTCATTGATGGATTCTTCCCTTCCTTCTTTGAACCAATGCGTCAGATGGCCGATATTTTTAATTACCATAACCTTCTCGGATTCAAACTCCGACAAGTCAAACTTATAAGCAAGACGGCCGCCGATCATGATGGTCGGCTTCCAATCCAGCTGGGTGAAGGCCTCGATGGATTTCTTTATGGCAGGAATACGATAGGACAAAGCCGCTGATATTCCTATTACATCAGGCTGGAATTTTTTAATTTGTAACATGGAATGTTCCATTGGAAGATCCGGCCCTAAATAACGGACGCGCCAGCCATGCTCTTTGAAAGTGTCGGCGACCATTTTCAGCCCGATATAATGCTGCTCCTCTTCCACTCCGAAGAGAAGGACTTTATAACTTTGCTGCTGACGGCGTTTAGGAGCCCGGTGGTCAGACTCGATTTTTGAAAGAACAAAATCACATATGGCTGTAGCCAGATGCTCATCCGCAACCGATATTTCATTGTTCTCCCACAGCTTTCCCACATGGTACATTGCCGGGGTGATCAGATTTTCAAACACGTAGGCCCTTGGATGGTTCTCCAGGAGACGATACGTGTAGTTCAATGCTTTCTCTTCATCTCCACTCAAAAAAACTTGAGCAAGTTGTTCATGATCCAGATCCAAAATAGTCACCTCTCGTTCAGAGTATGAAGTCGTTTGAGAGCCTGGTCTAAATAGACGATGAACATCCGCTTCTCGTCCTCATCCACAAGAGACTGTCCATCCAGCAGGCGGACGAGCCGCTGAAAATTATCAATAATCAGTCCGGTCGGCACGTTTCTGGACGTCAATACGTTGTTGAGCCAGTCCGTATAGTCCATAAAAAAGTCTACACTTCTCATCTCGTAGGCCGCAGCCAGATGGTCCAAATGATGATGATTGTCTTCTTCGGTCCGGTCTCTCCCATTCTGGCCGAATTTCTCCCAAAGATAGGGATAGGCTTCATAGATTTCTTCTGTTACGATCCGGACAAGGTGGGCCTGTTCCGTGTTATTCATGTTGCCACCACCTCATACTTCTTCACTATTGGAACAATTCCCTTCAACTCTTCGTCAGGGTAATGTTTTTCAAGCTCATGAATTTTCTTGAACTGCTCACTTCTTGCCCAATTCAAATAAGCTTGTTTAGATTCCCACTCCAAGTGAACCGTCAACTCTCCCCGCTTCCGATCGTTCTGGAGAAGCTGAAAAGATAAGAATCCCTCTGCTTCATCTACGAGGCGGGAGCGATTCCGATAAATCTGTATGAGATCATCAGCTTTGTGTTCCGGGACCACTACAGTGGAGTCTACAACAAACATGTCCATTTCCCCAATCTCATTTATTTTCGCTGTATACTATTTTACCATAGCCTCTGAAAATCTGTATAATGGAAAGATTAAACGGGCCTGTGCCGGTCCATATCCAGTTTGGATGGTATGTATAAAATGACACATGAAAAAGCACCGGTTCCCCGGTGCTTTTCTAATAAATTATTGGACAACCTCATCGAGCACATGCATCTCTTCATGGTCCAGAAGGTTTTTGTTAATCATGTCTTCCGCTTCCTTATTCATATGGTCCTGAAGGTCTTTCAATTCTTCCTTGTCACCAACGAGGTAGAAGCGCTCCCAGCCATATTGTTTAGCGGCCCGGTCAATCTTTGGAGCTACGCTCTTATACCAGCGGTAACGGTTGGCTTCGAAGCGCTCTTCAAATTGATCCTGCTTCGAATTCTTCGCTCCGCCTGAACCCATGGACGCCTGGGCTCTGTCAGGACCCTGGTGCATGCGCCAATCCTCTGTATTCAGGTCAAGCTCAAACAATTGTGTATCCTTCAACGTTCCCAGTTCAGCATCCAGCAGCTTAATCTGGTTTTTCTGAGTCAGGACGACACCGGTTTTCGGGAATTTCTGCTGCATTTCCTTCAGCTGATCCAACACTGGAGCTTCCTCCCAGTAGAATTCAGTCTTAACCGGCATCTGGAACCTTTCAGCAAACCAGACCGTATCATCACCTGTAGCAAACAATACGACACTTTTTGCAAAATGCTGCTCGTTTTCTTCTATGAAAGTTTCAACTTTTTCTTTCACTGCCCAGTAGTTTCTTTTCTCATCTGAGTCCCCATCTTCCTGCAGGTAGGACTCAAAGTTGTTCAACCCATTCTTCAAATGGATTTTCCATTCGCCGCCTTGTTGATCAGGGTCGGATGGATCTGTATTCAAATACATCGTAAATACTTTTTGTGGCTTTTCTAAGTGAATATGCTCTAGTTTCTCTAATTCTTTGTTTAAATCCATAATTCAGCGACTCCTTTCAATAGTTCAACTAGCTATATTGTCTATGTTTCCTGAAAGATGATCGCTTAAACTTCTTTTCTACAGGCAAGCTGCTTCTTCAATCCATCCAGCTGGTCTGCGAACTGTTTTGACTCCTGCTCGGTGAGGTTCATTCTTCCGTAACGGGCTTTTTCATAGATCTCAACGACAGGATAGGAGAGCTCCAGCCTCCGGAACCACGCTCCTGCGGATTCACAGGTATGCCTGGGGAACCCAATCTTTTCTGCTTCCTTCTCGAATCGGTGGAACTGCACTGAATTTTTTAACGGAAAACCGGACCTGCCAAAGAGAAGATTTCTGTTTCTCCCCTCGGTCTGACTGTCCTTTTCTTATATCCGGCATAATCCGATCTTCATGCCGGATATAAGAAAAGCTGCCGATAGGATCATCGGCAGCTCGGAGATCCACCAGGGGCAGATCGTTTCAAAGTTATTCTTTTGTCCATTCATCTACAAGATCCTGATGCTCATCCAGCCATTGGCGGGCACCTTCTTCCTCAGAATCCGCTTCATTTATGGAAGCCATGAGACTCCCAAGCTGATTGTCATCAAGCTTGAAGCTGTCCCACCACTTCACCACTTCCGGGTGATCCTCTTTCAATCCAAGTCTTGCTGCATAGGAAATATTTTCAGAATCCCCATAAACATTTTTCGTATCTTCCAGAATCTTCACATCCATTTCTGCAAAGACCCAGTGCGGCTTCCAAAGTGTCGCTACAATCGGCTCTTCATCAGCCATGGCATTTTTCAGTTCTGTAATCATTGTCGGCTCTCCAGAAGAAAGCAGGGAATAGTCCAAGTCGTATTCTTTAATGGCTTCCTCTGTCAAATTCATAATGCTTGCTCCGGCAGAAATCCCTACAATTTGATTGTCGGAAAACTGATCTGTATTTTTCAGGTCCTCGATCGTATTGATATCTTCCATATAAGACGGAACGGCCAAACCAAGTTCTGTTCCCTCATACCATGTCTCGCGCCAATCGATCTCATCTTTATATTTTTCATAAAAAGGCTGGTCTGTATTCGGAAGCCAGATTTCTGTTCCGATATCGAGGTCACCACTCGCTAGTGCTTCATATAGAAACCCTTTTTCAACCTGTTCCAGCTCCACCGAATATCCTTGATCTTCAAGAATAAGCTTCCACATGTTCGATACAGCCACATTCTCAGCCCAGTTGTTCATTCCAATATGTATCGTGCCTTTATCACCATCACTGCCTGCGTCTGTGCTGCTTTCCTCTGTGGATTCTCCACAGGCCGTCAATACGATCAAACCGGCCATCAGAAAAACGGGCAGCCATCTTTTCCACTGTTTCATACGAACGCCTCCTTTAAAACATTCATCCATTTCTTATGCGTTTCACTCACAATTTCGAATTATACCATAAACATAATTAAGTTCAAACAATTTATTCTGTATAAAAAATATATACAAAAACAGTCTCCAGGATGAAACCTGAAGACTGTTGTTTTTCTTACATACGTTTATGAGCTCTGCGGTCGGCCGCTTTCGCTCGTTCTTGAGCGATCTTATCTTCCCTGTCAGCCAGTTCTTCAGAAAACTCAACATCGATGTTCGCATGTTTTTGACTTTTAGGAGTCTGCGGAAGCTTTCGTTTCTGCTTCCCTTTTCCTTTGTGATGTTCATCTCTGCCCATCTCAATCGCCTCCTCACATGTGGAACAATCTTATTATGCGCCGCTCCAAGGTACCTATTCTTAAGGATGCCAGCCAAAATTTTTCCCTTTTTCCAAAATCATTTCTTTTTGTGTTGACACCCCGGAAGACTCGATATATAATTAATCTCGAATTCAAGATAAATAACCGCACATTTTTTTTGCCCATATATCTCGAATTCGAGAGTATGGATAAAAAGATGCGCAAGTCATTCAGCAGGAAGGTGAACAAAATGGGATTTATGAAAAAGTTATTCAATAATCAACCAAAGGAGATGGAGCATATGTCAAACGTAAAAGCAGCTGTGATTTTTTATACAATGGGTGGAACCAACTATACAATGGCTCAATGGGCGGCCAAAGGAGCAGAAGAAGCCGGAGCTGAAGTTAAATTGCTGAAGGTGGATGAACTCGCACCTCAATCCGTGATTGAAGCGAACGAAGGATGGAAAGCGACCGTAGAAAAAATCAAGGATATCCCGACCGCCACATCTGAAGATATTGAATGGGCTGATGTCATCATCTTCAGTATGCCGACGCGCTTCGGAAACCTTCCTTCTCAAATGAAGCAGTTCATCGATATGCAGGGAGGGCTCTGGGCAAACGGCAGAACGATTAATAAAGTGGTCAGCGGCATGACTTCTGCCCAGAACCCTCATGGCGGTCAGGAAGCGACTCTTCTTTCCCTCTACACCTCCATGATGCATTGGGGAGCAATCATTGCGGCTCCCGGATACACGGACCCGGTAATTTTCGGTGCCGGTGGGAACCCATATGGAACGAGTGTTTCTGTCGATCAGGAAGGGAACATGGTCGAGGATGTAGAAGCTGCTGCCAAGCATCAGGCCGCCCGGACGGTTCAAATCGCTCAAACGATGAAAAAAGGACAGCAGTAACAAGCAACGAATCGAAAAAACAGGACATCTGCATTCAGATGTCCTGTTTTTTTGTCAGGCTGCTTTTTCTTCCTTCGATTCGGTTTTACGAGTGATAGAGAAGCCAGCCGTCAGCAGTGCTGCAAGAATAAAGAATCCACCTACTGTCGGGTTAAGAGAAACCGTCCCCTGTTCAATGACGAAACCGCCAATCAATGATCCAAAAGCGATTCCGAAATGAAGAGCTGAATTATTTAAACTCTGCTGTATGTCTGCCGATTCTGGTGCTGAAGAAATCAAATAATTCTGCTGCGCAGGTGTTACAGCCCAGCTGAGCGCACTCCAAACGACGAGGACAACAAGGAAGACCGGCAGTACAGATGTCGTGAAGGGAATCGTAAAAATAGCTGCTGCAAACACAAGGATAATTCCGATGATACTCTTTTCCGAGCCGAATTTATCAGAGAGCACACCTCCGATTCCCCCGCCGATCACCGCTGCCGTTCCAAATACGAAATAAATCACACTGACCCATGTACCGTTCATTCCCATGACCGTTTTCAAATAAGGCGTTAAATAAGCATAGAGGGTCAAATGCCCGGTTAAAAATAAAAAGGAGGTCATTTGAGCACTCCATATTTTCTTATTTTTCAACGTCTGAAGCTGTCTCCTCACGGATAAGACAGGTTTAGGGGCTACGCTCTCAAGTAGAAGCATGACCGCTGCCATGGATAAGAGTGTCAGGATGCTGATGAGTAGAAATGGAGCGCGCCATCCAAACGCATTTCCTATCGTCAGACCGATGGGGACACCGAGCACGAGCGACCCGGAGATGCCCATGAAAATGGTGCCGATCGCTCGACCTCTGTACTTCTTGTCAACGACTGAAGATGCCATTGTTACAGCCAGCACTACAAGAAGTGACCCTGTTGCTGCAGTCAGGACTCTTGCTGCCATAATAATGGAATAAGTAGGACTCCAAAAGGCAAGCAGATTGCCGATAAAGAATATTACTAAGGTGGTCATCATCAATTTTTTACGTTCTACGCGGGCCGTCACTGTTAAAAGGACCGGGGAGGATACAGCGAAGACTAAGGAAAAAACAGAAATGAGAAGTCCCGCTTTTCCAAGGGAGACATTCAGATCTTCCGCGACCAGGTCCAGAATCCCACCAATAATCAACTCAACAGTTCCGACGACAAAAGCGACGAGCGCCAGCAGGTATACTTTTTTATTCATCACATGAACCCTCTCTTCATTTGGTTACCACTACAATGGTAACTACACAGACTTAGAAAAACAAGAGGGAATATTTACGCTCGAAGGGGTCATCGTGTATCCTGAGGACAATAAGAAGAAAAGAGGAAGCCCATGTTACAGAATTTCGGTTTTACCCAGTATGAAAGTCAAGTCTATGAAGTCCTGTCCTCCAGTGATCAAGCGCTGGATGCCGCAACGGTCGTTAAATTTTCCCATGTTCCTAAATCCAAAGTGTATGAAGTCCTGCAGCGGCTCGAAGAAAAAGGATTGATCCTAACGTCTTTTCATGAAAAAAAGAAGATGTACACAGCCCTTCCTATTGAAATGACGATAAAAAAACTGACGGCTGAATTTGATGATCACATTGAACAACTGCGAAATCACAAATCAGAGATTCCAGACGCTGATGAACGCGTCTGGACCTTGAAGAATAACCACAGCATTCACGTCCTTATGGAAAATTTGATGGAGAAGGCTGCCAATGAAATACTGCTGACAGGCTGGAACGATGAACTGACTCCGTTCTTGGACCTCCTTGAAAGAAAGCAGGCAGAAGGTATTCATGTGGAATTGTTATCTGTCGGGGAAATTCCTGTCGGAGAACTGGATCCCCACACCCTTGTCCCGGATGAAAAACATCAAGGACTAGAACGGCATAAACTCCTGATCGTCGATGGAAGGGAAGTGCTGTTCGCTGGAATGGAAAGGGATCAATTCCAGGGGGTGCATACGTTTTCCAAACCTCTCGTAAAGTTTTTCACTGAATTCTTCTATCACGATGTCGCCCTTTTGGAAATTACTAAAAAACACCAGGAAACATTAAAAAAAGATGATGCCATTACTTCCATATTAATGAAACTCCGCTATTAAAGAAGTTCTGCCGCATGCAGCGTGTCACGTTCACATATGATGGCCGCTGCCACTTGACCGCAAAAAAAAGACTGTCGATCAATCGACAGTCTTTTCGTTTATACTTTTTCTACAATGTATGTTTTCTTATTACGGAAATACTTCTCCCCATCATTGGATGAATGTTCAAAGAAGCCTTCAAAAGCATCCACAACCTTATATTCCCGCTCAGGTTCTGTAAAAAGCTGGGATTCGTTATTGGATAGAACAACGACGTCTGTTGTTGAAACAAAACTGTCCAGTTCTTTCGCCTTGTAGTTTTTTCCTACTTCCACATCACTTAATCGATATTCTGTCACGATTCATTCCACCTTTCCTGGTATTTATAGAGCGTTTCCCAGAACCTGGGTGGACAAAACCCTTTCCTCCACTTAAATCGGCAGCAGTTTTCTCCGGTACAGACGGATAATGAATTCAATGAAGAAAACCGGATACTTTTTCGGCACAAACTTCCGCCGGTACAGCGTACGGTAGGCTTTTTTCAAATCCTGCCACTGCGGGCATTCAAAATCCTGTGTGAACCTTACGACATCTATAACTTTGACCTGCCCATCTGGTGTCAGCATAATATTTTTCAAATGTGTATCTGAAGGATTCAATCCGATTTGAAAGGCGAAAGCAAGAGCCGCATCCACCCGGTTGATCATGTCTTCCGTAATCGGAATTCCTTTCACAAGGCAATCATAAAATGTGATCCCTTCCACATATTCCATAACGATGAAATCGTCGCCTTTTCCATAAAAGGCCGGGAAAAATTCATGATTGTCCAGCTTCTCATACACTCCGGCCTCCACTTCGGCGAGCTTCTCATAACCGGGATAAAACACTTTCACAGCGATTCCTGTTTCTCTTATGCGGAAAACAGAAGCACTCCTTCCCTTTCCAATCAGCTCGAAGGATGGGGGGATGTTGATAATCTGGGAGTCATGGAACACAACTTCCTTCACAAGGGTTTGGACATTCATAGAAAGATTCTCCTTTGCGAAAACCTTTGTTTTTATAATTATATCAAATTTTTTAAAAATTAAAGTAAAAATAACTCTTGTTATTTGACTGTGATAATCATTATCAACTATACTGAGTTTACTCAGTTGAAAGGAGCATGATCATGGAACAATTTTTTTATGTTGTCGAACCTTTTGAATATCGTCCTGAAACCTCTGAAGATGCCCAAGCGGACGTGAAGAGCTTTGCCCATGGAGACATCCTGCATGTCACAGGTCTCCCCCTTTACGTCGATCAGATGGGATGGTTCGTTGAAGTTCAAAAAAATGAAGACGCTCCTTTTTCCCTATCTATCCCTTATATGGATGACTGTTACGACCAAGGTCTGCTCTTCACCGAAATGGACCTGGACCTGGCCATCAATTATTACGAGTTTAAAATAGATCAAAGCCTGGTCAGCAAAGACGAAGGTTCCTTCCATGAGAGCAAAAGCGCTCTGGACCGATTCAAACAGCTGCATCCAGGATTTATGAAAGCATAATAAAGGGAAGCGTATGAAACGCTTCCCTTTTCTGCTGTTTATCAAGTCTCTACTTCTTCTTTTTTCCCGGCTTCCTGATTTCAATGCCATCGTCTGTGATCCTATGGCCTTCATCGTTCTGCTGATCGATTTTTGCATCGTACGTACCTTCTGTAAGGGTATCCGACACCTGCTCTCTCGTTACCGCTAACCCCTCAGCAGAAAACTCCTCAGCATAAGATGGTGTTTTACGTTTTCCTTTCATTCATCATCCCTCCTTCTCTTTTAGAATGCTCGTATCCAGAACGGAGCATTCCATCCAGAACCTTTCAGGATGAAATACCTCCACCTGTCACAACCTACAGAAGAGGAGGTGGAGAGTATGAGTAAAAAAAGCAATGCATTTAAAGGAAGAGGAAAAACTTCCGTCAACCCGCAGGGGTTAACGGAGGATGCCGCTGATCAGCAGCCGGATTCCCAGCTCGAGCAGAAAGCCAAAAAAAGCAATGCTAAAAGGTAAAATCCGGCTGTTCGTCAGCTCAGCTTGTAGAGAAACCCCGGTCTCTTTACAAGCTTTCTTCTTTCTTACCGCCAGGAGCCAAATCCCCTTCCCTTTCCGCGGACGAGCGCCCGAGCTTTTAGCAGGAGTGGAAGGGGCACCGCTCCTTGGGAGCTCTTTAATATCGAAAAAGACTCTCCTTCACCCTGCTCACCCTTGATGGATGGAGGACCATCTTTTTCACATCCCGGCAGCAAGCCGTCATCAGCCCTTTTTCTTTTCCACGCATGTGGCAATAGCGCAAATTTGTGAACCTGCTTCGTGCACAGTCTCTCTCCTCTATACTCTAACTTCGGCACGAGGGGCGTTCGGTGGTGATGCCTGCGGGAACAGCACGGGCCGAAGATCCACTTGGGCAGACGACCTTCCTGACCAAGTCAGCGGAGGGAGTGCCCATTCATCCACCGATAAGCGGAACGTGACCCTTCCCACGACAAATGGACACCAATAACTGGTTAGCACAGGCTTTTTCTACAGCCAAAAAAGCTGACTGTTAGTCAGCTTTTTTTATACACTGCTCGATCCAGCTTACCATGTCCGTATCATCGTACAGCCGGTAAATGGTCTGGGAAAGGCGGACAGGATCACCGAAAAAGAACCGTTCATACAATGTCTGCCGAGCCCCAAAGCTGCTCATTGTCATATCCCACGCCAGTCGGAATAAGGCGACACGTTCCTTCCCTGCTTTTTCGGCTCCCCTGAGATAATGATCAAGATCCCCTCCCCGTTCTCCTTGAAAATCTGCTTCTGCAGGTATGGTCATCATCCCACTTGCGCCCAGAATCTGAATGATTTCTGTAAAACGCGGATAGAGCTCTTGAAATTGATTGACCGCTATATAAAGAGGGACTTTATTTGGAACAAAAACCCCCGTTTCATCTACTTCACCTTCCAACTCGGCCTTCAGCACCAGTGCCTTCATCGTCTCCAGACCTTTCATGATTTCCACCACTTTACTCTGTACATGCTGATAATCACTGATATTGATCATCTCTACGATGGATTGAGCAAGACCGAGGATGAACTCTGTCTTCACAATCTGCCTGGAAGTAATTTGATGAAGGGTAAAAGGAACAAACTTACCATGGACATAAAGGTTGGTCGCAGCGCGGAGATTTTCATGGAGGAAGACACGCTCCCATGGTACAACTACATGGTCAAACAAGACAATGGTGTCCATTTCTTCAAATTGAGAGGCCAGCGGATAATCAAAACGCGAACCATTTTGGGCAAAAGATTCCCGACAGACAAAAGACACACCAGCCGTATTACTAGGAATGGAAAAACCATAGGCCTGTGAGCTGTCCTGTGCACCGGGGGCTGAAAACACGAGAAGTTCATCTGTCATGCCTCCTTGTGTAGCCAGAAGCTTTGCCCCGTCAATGATGATTCCCTCATCTGTATGATCGACAACGGCTGCGTTTGTCACATCTTTTTCCAGAAAGGCGAGACTGGAGCGGTTGGTCTGGGGGTTGACGAAGGTGTGGGTAAAGGAAAGATCATTCTCACGCGCATATTCATAAAAAGACAACAGCCGGTCAGGAAAACATCCGGGCTCATTATCCAGCACGTCTACGGACGCGGCGAAGGAGGCGAGCACCGTATTCATGTAATCAGGACTTCTCCCCATCACACCTCCGGAGAAACGGGCCCAATGCTGGATCATCGTTCTTCGTTTCTCTAAATCCGCCCGTGTTTTTGGTATGAGATAGGAAAGACCGATTTTGTGTCCCGTCGTTTCTGACGCATACACCATCTGTTCTTCCAAGGATGGGGAATTCTGTAAATCATAAAGGGCGGCCTGGCTTTTAATGACTCCTTCAAAGGCTTCATGCTCGGAGATGTTTCCTTCCACCCGTTTTCCGCGCAGCCATACTTCGGACTGCAGGGCATTTACTCGTTTAATGTATTCTTTTCCTGTAATTACCGGCACGTCATCACTCCCGTTTCTTAGAGCACTGAAAAGGCTTGATAACATACCCTATTATATTGGGCGGATTTTGTACGTCGTCCCACATAAAAACCCGCCAATTAAATTGGCGGGCGCTTAACTAAGAACGGATCGTCTGGGAAAACTGTTCCGTCTCGGTCGATCCTTTCAAAGCGGTTGTGGAGGAGGTACCTCCAGTAATGACTTGAGCCACTTCATCAAAATACCCTGTCCCGACTTCCCTCTGGTGGCGCGTAGCTGAGTATCCATGTGTTTCACTTGCAAACTCTGCCTGCTGCAATTGTGAATAGGCGGCCATTCCATGAGTTTTGTATTGGCGGGCCAGCTCAAACATACTGTGGTTCAAGGCATGGAAGCCGGCAAGAGTGACAAATTGGAATTTATACCCCATAGCCGCGAGCTCCCTCTGGAACGAGGCAATCGTTTCATCGTTCAGCTTCTTCTTCCAGTTAAACGAAGGAGAGCAATTGTAGGCGAGCAGTTTGCCAGGGAACTTTTCATGAATGGCTTCAGCAAAACGCCGCGCTTCTTCCAGATCCGGCTCGGAAGTTTCACACCAGACCAGATCAGCATAAGGAGCATACGCAAGCCCTCTGGCAATGGCCTGATCCAGCCCGGCGGTTGTTTTATAAAAGCCTTCTGCAGTCCTCTCCCCTGTTAAGAAAGGCGCATCCTGATCATCAATATCACTGGTAATGAGATCAGCAGCGTTGGCATCCGTTCTGGCTATGATCAAGGCAGGCACTCCCATCACATCAGCGGCAAACCTCGCGGAAATCAAATTACGGACAGCCGTCTGCGTCGGGAGCAGCACCTTTCCACCAAGGTGCCCGCATTTTTTCTCTGAGGACAGCTGATCCTCAAAATGGACACCGGCCGCTCCAGCCTCAATCATCCCTTTCATTAACTCAAATACATTCAGCTGTCCCCCAAAACCTGCTTCCGCATCCGCAACGATCGGCGCAAACCAATCAATCTCCTCCCGGCCTTCCATATAATGAATCTGATCCGCTCTCTGGAGGGCCTGGTTGATCCGCTTAACGACCTGGGGAACGCTGTTGGCAGGATACAGGCTCTGATCCGGATACATCTGCCCCGAAAGGTTCGCATCGGCAGCGACCTGCCATCCACTTAAGTATATAGCCTTCAACCCGGCTTTCACCTGCTGCATCGCTTGATTTCCCGTTAAAGCTCCCAGCGCATGCACATACTCTTCCTCATGAAGAAGGTTCCAAAGTTTACGGGCACCGCTCTCTGCCAACGTATGTGTGATGTCAATCGAACCTCTTAATCGAATGACTTCTTCCGCTTCGTAAGGTCTTTCAATGCCATTCCACCGCTTATCCTCTTTCCAGCTTTTTTTCAGTTTTTCAACACGTTCGTTCATTTCTCCATCCCCTTTCAATCATCTTTCTGTTGCATAATAAAAACTAAATTAACAATCTGATATATAACAGATGCTGCAAAAATTATTCTTCTCTTTTAGATAGACAGTGATCACATTCCAACATATACGTGTAATGATGATTTTCAACTTCAGAACCACATTGCGGACATGGGATGGAAACAGTTTTCGGATGATTCATTATTTCTCCTCCTTTGTTATAACAGAAATTATTTTGTTTATCTGTTATGGTACAGTTTACTTTGGCAGGCAGGAAATTGCAACCGTTTTTTGAAAATTTTTTATATTTGTGTGTCAGCCTATGTAAACCGCCATTATACGAGAGTTTAAAGGGTTGTAAAATATATATTTACTTCCTGCGTCGGAATACGGAGCATGCTATACTTCCTTTGTAAGCGGTATCCGTTTCTTATTGAATGACCTGTACTATTACAGTTTAAAACAAGAACAAACGTTCTTGTTTTGTCAGAAGGGAACCGTTATACTGTTCGTAGACTCAAATAGAAAAGGAGTGTTCACAATGAAACATCAGGCTACCCCGTATTTTACTTTTAATGGTCAGGCGGAAGAAGCATTGAATGATTACAAAAAAATATTCGAAGGTGAGATTACAGACAAGCAGACGTTTGGAGAGGCCGATTTTGAAACGCCACCTGAAATGGATGACCGTCTCATGCATGCCCGTTTTAAAAAAGGGCCTCTTCTTTTCATGGTCTCTGACTCTTTTCTCGATCAACAGGTTGAAGTGGGAAACAACATATCGATGGCTTTGGAAATGGACAGTCCGGAAGAGATTGACATGATTTACAACCGATTGAAAGACAAAGGGACGGTCATCATGGAACTGCAGGATACGTTCTGGGGGGCCACGTTCGCTAAAGTGAGAGACTACTACGGAATTACTTGGGATTTGAACTATACGAAAAAATAAAAAACCGGCTGACGAGTACGATCTTGTCAGCCGGTTCAATCCCTTTTCACCATGAATGTCCACACATACTCTTTTCGTTACATATCCAAGTGCCTTGTACAGTTGAAACGTTCACACGACCATTGGTTGTCACGAAGCACCACTTCTGATATGGACGTGTTTTTCATTGTTTCTTCGTTTACATGGGACGGATCCAGCATGTGCAGCATTCGGCTGATGATGCCGCCGTGACTCACTACTAATATCTGTTTCCCTTGATGCTCTGCCCTCAGATCAGCGATGAAAGATCGACAGCGCTTGAGCACATCTTCTTCCGATTCTCTTCCCAGATCAAGGTCACGCCACCCCTCCCCCCATTTTTCAATTCTTTCTGCTTCTGTCGTCCCTTCGATTTGTCCGCCTCCGACTTCCTGCAGACGTTCATCCAGATGAACAGCAACATCCAGCTCGTGTGCAGCGACCCGGGCTGTCTGGACGGCTCTCTTCAACGGGCTGCTGTACAACACATCCCAGTTCTCTTTCCCAAGCCGTGCGGAAAGAAGGGCTGCCTGCTCATTCCCTTCGTCATCCAACGGGATATCCGAGCCGCCCTGAGCCCGTTTTTCTTTATTCCATGCTGTACTTCCATGTCTGATCCATACTATTTTCATCCTTCACTCCCCTTACCTTTATGTATTTTGATGCTCTGCTCATTATACATGTCGAGTTCCTTATCCTGATGGATCAAAGAATCCCACTCTCTGAGAGAGTGGGATGGGATGTTAATTGTCTAAATCCAGGTCAGTAACAGCCCCTTTGGCAGAGGAAGATACAAGCCGGGCATATTTAGCCAGGACACCTGTTTTATGCTTCGGTTCAGGTTTTACCCATGCCTGCTTACGTCGTTCGTATTCTTCATCACTGACATCAAAATTGATCTGCTGGGTATCACTATCTATAGTGATGGTATCTCCGGTTTCCAGAAGGCCGATCGGTCCACCGACAAAGGCTTCTGGAGCGACGTGGCCGATGACGAACCCGTGGGAGCCCCCTGAGAAACGACCGTCGGTAATCAAGGCCACTTTTCCTCCCAGGCCTTTCCCTACAATCATAGCTGTTATGGAAAGCATCTCCGGCATTCCAGGTCCCCCTTTCGGACCTACATTACGGATGACAACGACATCGCCTTCCTGTACGTCATCACCGACGATGGCATTCGTTGCTTCTTCTTCACTGTTATACACTTTAGCAGGACCTTCAAAACGGCTGATCTTCTGACCAGACATTTTGGCTACAGCGCCCTCCGGAGCCAGATTCCCTTTCAAAACGACAAGAGGACCTTTCGGCTTGATCGGCTTATCAAACGGAACAATAACTTTCTGGCCTTCTTTCAATGATGGAACTTCTGCCAGGTTTTCCGCTACTGTTTTCCCGGTAACCGTCAAGCAGTCTCCGTGAAGCAGGCCTTCTTCCAATAGCAGCTTCATAACTGCGGGCACACCGCCGCTTTCATACAGGTCCTGCATCACATATTTCCCGCTCGGCTTCATGTCGGCAATGTGAGGAACTTCCTGACGGATGCGCTCAAAGTCATCCAGATCAAGATCGACACCTGCTGAATGTGCCATTGCCAGAAGGTGGAGGAACGCGTTGGTCGAACCTCCAAGGGCCATGACAACCGTAATCGCATTTTCGAACGCTTCTTTTGTCATGATATCACGAGGATAGATTTCTTTCTCAAGCAGTTCAACAACAAGCTCTCCTGCCTGGCGGCATTCGTTTTCCTTATAGTCATGAACGGCAGGCGTAGAGGAAGATCCAGGGATACTCATTCCAAGAGCCTCTACCGCAGATGCCATCGTATTGGCTGTGTACATTCCTCCACACGCACCTGCGCCTGGACAGGCGTGGCATTCCACTCTGTGCAGCTGTTCCTCATCAATACTGCCTTCATGATACTGACCAACGGCTTCAAAAGAGGAAACAATGTCAATATCTTCTCCATCCAGTTTACCCGGCTGGATGGTACCTCCATAAACATAGACCGATGGAACGTTCAGGCGGCCGAGTGAGATCAGGCATCCAGGTGTTGTTTTATCACAGCCTCCGATCGCTACAATGCCATCAAGACGCTCCGCATTTGTAACGGTTTCGATGGAATCCGCAATGACTTCACGGCTTGGAAGGGAATAAAACATTCCTTCATGCCCCATTGCAATGCCGTCAGCTACTGTAATGGTATTAAAAATCATAGGGGCTCCGCCATTGTCTGAAGCTCCACCCTTGGCCTGCTCAGCCAGTTTATCAATATGTACATTACATGGGGTTACTTCACTCCATGTGCTGGCGATGCCGATCATCGGCTTTTTAAAATCCTCATCCTTAAACCCAACAGCTCTCAACATCGAACGGTTCGGGACCCGGTTGACACCCTCACTGATGACTTTACTTCTGATTCTCAAATCTTTTTTAGTCTTGTCCATCCCTTACACCTCTCATTGCTTTTTATCTATTCTGTCGTTAGGAAACAACTTATCATGATGATACTAACAAGAGGCCCTCTTGGCAATGACTTTTCTGAATATAGGGAACCTTCCGCATAATTAAAGCGCTTTCCAGGAGGGAAAAATAAGAAAAAAAGGCCTGCAGCTACACAGGCCTTCTTCTATAGGAAGTTACACATTTGCCGGTTTAAACGTTTTACAATCGGTTTCTTCACTGTTGGTGGCTTTGGTTCCCTTATGGCTGACAACGAAAATTTCATCAGCACCACAAGCCGAGCCATTCTTATTATATACACAGTTTTTAACCTCACAACGGACGTCAAGTGCCATTTCCTACACCTCCTATAGACTTAGGTTTTACAAATGCCGGTCCTTTATCCTGTATCCATGGTCTCCATGAGGAAATTCCTACTCAATGTTCCTTTTGTTTTGTGATAAAATAATAAACGTGACTGTGAAAAATGGAAAACGCACTCTACCGGCGCACGTATCATAAACTGTTACAAACAAGCCGGGCTGAATCTACATGATGTACGTAACTGCTTAGAGGAAACCAAAAAATAGGACGGATGTTTATGGAAAAAAAGCACATGATTTATAATAAACTGTTAAACCTTGTCAAAGAGGAAAACGTCAAAGTCGATGAACCATTAAAGGACCACCTCTACACAAAACTGGGCGGCCGAGCGGACTTTTTTATCACACCGACGTCTTATAAGGAAATTCAAAATGTCGTCAAGCTGTCCAACGAGGATGAAATCCCCTTTACACTCCTTGGCAATGGATCCAACCTTATCATTAAGGACGGGGGAATCCGCGGGATCGTCATTAACTTAAAACACTTGAACTCCATCAATGCAGACGAGGAAATGGTGACGGCTCAAAGTGGAGCACGAATCATCGATGCTTCCCGTTTTGCTCTTGAAAAGCAGTTAGCCGGACTGGAATTCGCCTGTGGCATTCCCGGGACTGTAGGGGGCGCGTTGTATATGAACGCTGGTGCCTATGGCGGAGAAATCAAAGATGTTCTTGACCACGCTTATGTGGTCGACAAAGAAGGCAGACTCGTCAAGCGTATGGCTTCCGAGCTCGATCTTGATTACCGTACCAGTAATATCCCTGATCGCGGCGATATTGTTGTGGAGGCTTGTTTCCGCCTGACCCCGGGAACCCGTCAGGAAATTAAAGAAATTATGGATGACCTGACCTTCAAAAGAGAATCCAAACAGCCGCTGGAGTACCCTTCCTGCGGCAGTGTATTCAAACGACCGCCTGGATATTTCGCAGGAAAATTGATTCAGGACAGCAACCTGCAGGGCACGAGTATCGGCGGAGCGGAAGTTTCCACCAAACACGCCGGCTTTATTGTGAACAAGGATAATGCCACGACTACTGACTACATTTCACTGATCGAGCATGTGCAGAAGACTGTCAAAGAGAAGTTTGGTGTAGACCTCGAGCGTGAGGTCCGCATTATTGGTGAAGATAAAGAATAACGAAAAGCCTGCGCGGTATCCGCGCAGGCTTTCTTTTATTTCAATACAGCTACTATCTTGCCTTTCACATGCCGTTCTGAAAGCCGGACGAGGGCCTCCGGTACTTCTTCAAGCGAAATGGTTTCCTCCACAAGTGGAGAGACTTTCCCCTCTTTCACCAGTTTCAGCAAGTCATCTCCGATAACGGCAAGATCTTTCTGGGATTGGAAGTCTGCCTTATGGGCGGCTGCCAGAGCAATTTCATGATAAGAGACGACCGTTGTGAATGGTTTGACCTTTTTAAAGTCAGGAGCTCCTGCAATGTAAACAAGATGTCCCATAAACGCAATATAATCGAGAGAGGCTGTTGCATTTTCGCTGCTCACCGCATCGACAACAGCATCAACCCCCCGGCCATCGGTAATTTCCATGACTCTCTCATACACATCTTCATTCCTATAGTTGATGGCATAATCCGCTCCCAGGGATAATACATAATCGTGGTTGGAAGAGGAAGCTGTCGTTAAGACCGTTTTCCCGGCTGCTTTAGCCAGCTGGATACCAAATCCGCCTACCCCGCCGGCACCAGCGTGGATGAGGATCGTTTGAACCTGATCCAGTGGAAGCTTACGGTGAATGGCTTGATAAGCTGTATATCCCGCCGTAGGAAGAGCAGCCGCTTCGGTAAAGCTTACTTCGTCAGGGATTTTTGATGCAGTATGAGCCTGAATGACCGCATACTCTGCAAATCCGCCCTTTTTGGTCAAGTCCCCGTGATACACGACACGGTCGCCGATTTCAAATGAGGAAACATCCGAACCCTTATCTGTTACAATCCCTGCTGTATCAAGACCGAGGATATGGGGATACTCCCAGCTGGGATTCCCATTCCCTGCTGTTTTGTAATCCACGGGGTTCAGCCCTGCCGCATGCACCTCCACGACAATTCCGCCTTTTCCTGCTGTTGGTTTTTCGATTTCCTCTACCTGCATTTCCTGCCAATCACGCTTTTCATGTAAAAGCAATGCTTTCATGATTTCCCTCTCCTTTTTTATCCAAATCTTTATTGTCCATATTAATGAGAGAAACCTCCTGTGACAAGAAGGTACTTTTTAGTAACATACTTACCTCTTAGTAACTACGTAAAACCGGACAACAAAAAAGACAGTCTTAGATGACTGTCTTCTGTTCAGGACATCCACTTTGGAGGAGTGTTCTTCTCCCAGTAGATCTCGCCGATTTCATGGTGTTTCGTATACGCGTCTTCTTTTAAATGGTAATGGAAATTGAACCAGTACCCTTCCCCGGGACGTTTATCTCTCCGCACATGGAAGCGGGCAATTTCTTCATCCGTGTGTCCATTATATAAATTGAACATTCTCTCCCCATATCCAGGGGCAGGGTCTTCTGTGATTTTCATATAGGGAACGTGCGCTTCGTCCGTGTTGGATAAGAGGTCGACCATGACGTTTTCCATTTCAGGAAAAATCACTTCCGACAACTCATCGTCCACTTTTCCCATAATCCTCGGTCCCATTTTGGCCTCTGTCCGGGCAAAGGCCTCTTCCGTTATTGAACGGAAAGGATCTTCTTCGTCTTCTGTAAGAACATCCGGCAGAATCTGCTGGTCATCCTCCGCCACGGAATGTTCATTCAGGTGACCGGCGTCCGTGATCTCCTTCTTTTCAGCGGCTTCTGTATCCACATGGGCCGGCGGCACGTACAGACCGAGTGTTAATACAGAAATAAGTACGACAAATATCCTTCTCATAAGTGGCTTCATTCTGTCGGTCTCCCTTGTTTATATGCTGTCTTTATTGTATCACGATTTCCTTCAAAATCCACGACCTCACACTCCCCGTAATGAAATAGTAATGAAGGCAGTCAGGGGGGGAAATCCCTTGTTACATTCCATCTTTTGAAATACATGAGGAGAGAAGATCCGGGCAACCTTAAGATGTACGAAGCTACGAGGAGGAATAAGGATGAAACAACAAAATATGAATCAGCAGCAGGGGGCGCAGATGCCGCCGACTCACATGAACCCGAATCACGGCGGTCATGAACTTTTTGATGCCCATGAGGTCATTGCAGGCTTAATCAACCTGCTCGACCAGTATCAAATGTACAGTCAGCATATTCAGGACCCGGAACTCCAATCCATTCAACAGCGTCAGCACGCTTTTGTCACCCAGATGTATAATACAATTGTCCAGAGTTTCAGTAGTGGCCAGGACCCTGCACAGGCGACGCAGCAGTATAAAATGCAGCAGAGCAATGAAGTGGTTTACGGCGTGAAGCCTGGTCAGCCGAAAAAACCGAACCAGTCCGTCAGCGAGCTGGCGGACAAAGGTCTGTCTGCCTATATGCTTGGACAGACAAAGGGACTTGCCACACTTCTGGCTATGACCGCCCTGGAAATGACCAACCCGGTTCTCCGGCGCGTCATCGCAGACAGTGTACCGAATTTTATTGAGATGAGCTATGAGGTTTTCCTTTATCAAAACAAACACGGCTATTACCAGGTACCTCAGCTTCAGCAGCAGGATATGAACCTGATGCTGCAAAGCTACACAACGGTGCCTGACGGAAACATGCCCCATTAACAGAAAAACAGGCGGCCGATCCGGCGGCCTGTTTTTTTCTATCCATCATCGATTTTCAGTCAAGGTCCTTCCACAATGTTCATATTTATGTAGTATAGAGACAAGTTCTACATACAAGGAGGCATTTATGTTTTTTAGTTATATTCTGCTGGGCCTGTCGTTATCCGCCCCCGTCGGTCCTATCAATGCGGCTCAATTGGATAAAGGTATCCGCTATGGATTCTTTCATGCCTGGCTCGTCGGCGTCGGAGCCATGGCTGCAGACGGATTGTTTATGCTGCTCATTTATTTTGGTCTCGCTGATTACGTACAGATTCCGCTCATCAAAACCTTTTTGTGGTCGTTCGGCGCTTTTGTCCTTATTTATACAGGTGTAGAAAGTATCGCAGGAGCGAAGAATACGGCTGCCCAACGGTCTGCCCCTTCAAAAGGCTCCCGGGGGAGATCATTCCGGACAGGCTTTTTCATGGCTTTATCCAATCCCTTGAACATTTTATTCTGGGTTGGCATTTACGGCTCCATCCTCGCAGAAATATCCTCCACGTACGAGGAGACCCAGCTCCTTATTTATAGTGGAGGGATCTTTATCGGTATCATGATCTGGGATATCACGATGGCCTCGGCCGCTTCGGGAGCACGAAAATGGCTGACCACCCGCCTTCTTTCTTCCATCTCAATCCTTTCAGGGATCATTTTAATAGGATTCGGTCTTTACTTCGGTGTTCAGGCTGTACAGATGTTGATGGGATAGACAGTCACCCATTCTCTCCCTCCTCCATAGGATATGGATGTAACTACAGGAGGGAGATTTTGATGCTTTACACAAAAGAAGAGATAGAAAACCCGAAGACTGCACTGGAAACCTGGCAGGAGCGTTCCTTTACCGCGTTTGGTGACATGTTGACAAGCAGGGACCATGCCTACCCCTGCGTCCCGGGCATCCAGGGGTACACCAACGGGATGCTGCGTTTTGGTTTTCTAGAAGACCCACGTAGTTCTTCCGCTTCTGAGCAACTGGGGAAACTCCTGAAAATCTACGGTGAAGTTTCCCGGCAGACAGGCAGCTATACATCCCTTGTCGTTTTCTGTGACACAAGGGCGCTGTTGAAAGATCAGCTTGAAATCAAGGATTACGAGAAGGTGTTCTGGACCCTGCTCAATCAAACCCATGCTCTTGACGAGAAAGAATGGCCCGAGGATATTTCGCAGGATCCCGAAGATCCTTCCTGGGAATTCTGTTTTCACGGAGAGCCTTATTTCGCCTTTTGTGCCACTCCCGCCCATACAAAAAGAAACAGCCGGTGTTTTCCTTCCTTGCTGCTTGCTTTTCAGCCAAGATGGGTGTTTGAAGATATCAATGATTCGACCACTTACGGACGACGCCTTAAAAATGTCATCCGGAAGCGACTCGTTGACTACGACGACCTTCCCGCCCATCCAGCCTTAAAATGGTATGGTCAGGAAGATAACCATGAATGGGAACAGTATTTTCTACGTGATGATGATACTTCTTTACCCCAATGTCCTTTCCTGGCTAAAACCAGGAGCCTACGCCCCTGATTCAGGGGCTTTCTTCAATTTGATCCACGTCGCAAGGGCAATGACGGCTAAAAAAGCAAGGCTTACAAAAAAACCGATCCTTGTCATAGAATCCATCAGTGTTCCACTCACGGCCAGACCTAAAAACAGCAGTCCCGTCCACACGAACAAACCATCCCTGAACCCTTTTCCCATGAGTTTACGGTAGGAAAGCAGGATAAACGCCCAGTTATATAAAAGCATCAAACCCGCTGCTGTCGTCACGTATTCGAACAGCCTGTCCGGTAATAGAACAGCCAGAATAATGGACAGGACGACAACAAAAATTGTAAGAACGAAAGCTGGTTTAGATACCTTTCCTTCTTCCTTCTGGATGAAGATACCAGGTGCATCCCCTTCTTCACTTAAAGCCATGATCATTGTAGTGACCGCATACAGAGAAGCTGCCATCGTGGAAAAGCCGGCAATAATAAGGACAGCGTTGAAAACATGCGGTACCAAGGGGAGTGAATAGCCGGTAAGAGCGGTTAGAAACGGACTTTCATCGGTCGTTATTTTTTCAATCGACGTCAACGTAACCACGAAGTAAAAAGCCGCCATATACACCACGGTTAATACGATGAGCATCAACGTGCCTGATTTAGGGGCATCCTTTGGATCTTTCAACTCCCCCGCCATCAATCCCATCACTTCAATCCCCCCAAAGGCGTAAAACGCATAAAGCAGGGCCACCCACAAACCGGTCCAGCCTTTTTCAAAAAAATTATGGAATACACCGGCCGCATCGGCGGTACCAGCCGAACGGTCAATCACCCCTGTCAAGGCTAAAGCGGCAATGATAATAAACATAAGAACAGCGGATATTTTAATGATTCCGAACATGTTTTCCATCTGCTCCACTTTGCGCACACCAAGCCAGATGACAAGGAGACCTAAAAGGGCGAACACAAGAGCAAACACCCACAATGGAAGCTTCGGAAACCAAAATTGGGCAAAGATGGCCAGAGCTGTGAGCTGACTGCCCATAATCAACATTTCACACGACCAGTACACCCACCCGTTGCTGAACCCCGCCCATGATCCGAAGGCCTGTTTGGCGTACGTACGAAACGATCCTTTTTCAGGGTGTGCCGCCGTCAGGGCAGCAAGGCAGCGGAAAACGATATACGTTCCGGTACCAGCCGCAAGGTAGACGAAAATAACGGGGGGGCCTGCTTTCGAGATGGCTATGCTGGAACCTAGAAAAAAACCTGTTCCAATAATGCATCCAATTCCTATAAACGACATCTGCCACCATGTTAGTGTTCCCTGGGTACTTTCCTTCTTCACAGCCGCTTCCCTCCTTTATATCTAGTTTGATGTGAAGCGGAGGTTTTATGTAAATCGTTCCGGGAATGTCTTTCACCATTTCGGAAAAAGTAATAAGGAATGAATGAGGAAGGAACGTGATCATGATGCTCATACACCCCTTTTGTTGTAATGAATATGACGAATTAAAAAAAGTGATTATGTGTTCACCTTCTACGACCAGGATTCCCACCCAGGCAGCAGCCGATGATGTGCAGTGGGAAAAGCCGGTGAACCCTGAGAAAACGGCTGCGGCTTTTCAAGAGATGACAGAAGCCATGACTCGGGAAGGTGTGGAGGTCATTGATTATTCCGGCCATCTCCCTGAGCCTGATCAAGCCTTTCATGCCCGATTGATCAATCGGGTTTTTGCAAGGGATCTCGCCTGTGTTTTTGGTACGCTCGTCGTTCCCGGTGAAGCCGGCATATCCATGAGAAGACCGGAATACCTGTATGCCCACAAACTTTTTGAAAACTGGTTCCCTGAAGACCGTTTCTCACTTCAAGCCAATAATGAGACCAACGCTCTTGAGTTTGGTGATGTCCTCGTTCTAAGTAAAGAGGCGGTTTTTATTAACACAGGACTTCGGACGAGCTTTGAAAGTGTCCTGAAGCTGCTTCCGCGCCTATGGGAGGAAGGGTTTTCTGAAGTGGGTGTCATCGATCTTCCAAGACGGGGGGATACGATGCACATGGATATGAACTGTAATGTAGCGGCCCACGATCTTCTTATCGCCAAAAGTTATATGAAGTACTTCCCCGTTCACGTTTTCACAGCTAAAGAGAGATCCTATATGATGATGGACGACTTCATTCCTCGTCACGGATATGACATTTTTTGGACAGATGAGATAACGCACACCGTAGCCGATATTAATTTTCTGAATCTGAACCCGGACACTCTGTTGGTAAGTACGAAAGCCCATAAGAAAGTGCTTCATCATGAAAAGTTGAAAAAGAAAAACATCATCCGTATCGATGTGGACGAATTGGAAAATGGCGGCGGAGGCATCCGCTGCATGACGCTGCCGGTGGAAAGAAGATGATTTTTTCCGATTTAAATCATAAAAGAAGACTCCACGATTCCCCGTGGAGTCTTCCTCATTACAATCCTTTATGCTTTTTTCTTTTTACCAATTTTACTGAGCATCTCATACACAACCGGTACAATCAGCAGTGTTAACAATGTGGAACTTGCAAGACCACCGATGACAGTAATTCCCAGTCCTTTACTGATGATCGAGCCGCCTTCAAAGCCGAGGGCTAATGGAAGCAGTGCTCCGATTGTTGCCAGAGCTGTCATCAATATTGGGCGGATACGTGTCATTCCTGCGTCAAGCAGCGCTTCACGCGTAGAGAAACCATCTTTTTCTCTTTGAATGACTCGGTCAATCAATACAATACCGTTCGTTACGACGATACCAATGAGCATAAGAGCCCCGATCATAGCCGAGATACTTAACGTTTCTCCGCCAATCAGTAAGCCGACTACTGCTCCGATGATCGTAAACGGAAGAGAAAACAGGATCGCAAATGGCGCGAGTGCACCTTCAAAGAAGATGACCAGCACAACATACACAATGGCGATGGCTGCCAGCATGGCTAATCCAAGCTGACTGAAGGACTCGTTAATATCCTCCGTCACACCACCGATGGATAGGTCAATGGAAGCCGGGTGATCAATCTGATCCAGCTCTTCCTGAACACTTGCAGATACAGATCCGATATCATCCGTTGTCGTCTTGGCACTGACACTTGCATACACCTGGCCGTTCCGGCGGCTGATCGTATCTTCAGTCGTGCCTTCTTCAACTTCTACGACTTCACTGATCGGTACAGATGTACCTAGTGGTGACTGGATTTCGTTATCGGTTAAATCATCAATATTACTGTAATTGTCCTGCTCTACTTCCAGGTACACCTGAAGTTCTTCTCCATCTTCCTGAATGGTGGTGATTTCTGTACGTTCACCATTGGAACTGAGCTCCATTCCCAATTGACCCGCTGTCAAACCGAGCTGGCTCATTTTTTCCTGGTCGGCAACCAGTGTATATTCCTCATACGATTCGGAAAGAGAGGAGGAAGCGTCTTTCAATTCATCCTGATCTTCGAGCAGTGTTTGTACTTCTTCTACATATGGCTTGATTTCATCCGTATTGTCACCAAAGACTTGAACTTCAATTTCATTGCTGGACCCTGTGGAGGAGAAGTCCTGACTTGCCCATTCCCCTTCATCCGTCATCGCTTTCAAGTCTTCGAGCACCTGCTCTTTTTCTGATTCAAAGTTTTCTGTTTCGCTGTCATATTCAACGAAAAAGGCTGCCTGATTGGATGCTCCCGGGCTCATCGGATTTTCTCCACCGACAGAATATTGAATCGTCTGCACATTGTCCCGCCCGTCAAAGTATTCATGGGCTTCGGAAGCAATCTCTTCAACATCTTCAATCGTCTGACCCGGTGCCGGGCTGTACGTCGGCATGACCATCTTCTGCTCTTCTGAAGGAAGGAAGCTGACCCCTACAAGAGGGATAAGAGCGATACTTCCAACGAGAATAGCTACAGCTACTAGAGAAGTAATAATCTTATGGTTTAACACACGGTTTAATACTGAGCGGTACCATTTCGCAATTTTACCCGGGCCTTCCTGGTGTCCCTTTTGAGCTCTTTCTTTCGTAAGAAGGGAATGAGACATCATCGGTACGATCGTAACAGCAACCACTAAGGAAGCAAGGAGTGCAAAGACGACCGTTAACGCGAACGGCAGGAATACCTGACCGACGACACCTTCAACTAATCCAAGCGGAAGGAATACCGCTATCGTTACAATGGTTGAAGAAAGAATCGGCATAAACATTTCTTTCGTAGCCGCTCGAACTAAAGCCTTCCCTTCAAGTTCTTCGTCTTTAAGCGCCATCCGCCTGTAGATGTTCTCCACGACAACAATGGAATCATCCACAACCCGGCCGATAGCCACAGTCATGGCTCCGAGCGTCATAATGTTCAAGGTAATGTCCATCTGATTCAATATAAGAATCGCGATCAGCAGTGATAATGGAATGGACACAACAGAAATCAGTGTTGTTCTAAAGTTACGGAGGAACAACAGAATGACAAGAATAGCGAACAATCCGCCGAACAACGCTTTGTTCAGCATCGTACTTACAGATTCTTCAATCGGTTCTCCCTGGTCAAAGGAATAGATAAACTCAAGACCATCTAAATCACTTTCAAGATCTTCGGTCGTTTCCTTCACAAGATTCACCACGTCCACGGTGTTTGCTTCCTGTGATTTTACAATTTGAATGGAGATGGATTCCTCCCCATTGGTTCTTGAAATCGATTCCGTCTGTCCAACAATCTCAAGATCCGCAATGTCCTGAAGCTGAACAGTTGGAACCCCCTCGGCCTGCTGTGCCTGAGCATCGGCTGCCCCTTGCTGAGCTGCAGCGGCATCGCCCTGCTGCCCCTGCGCTGCTCCTGCCGCCTGCTGACTTTGAGCAGAGGACGAATCACTCTGGGATGGGATCGCAGGAATTTCAAGCTGTTTCAAATCTTCAAGGGAAGACACATTGCCATCAATCATGACAGACTTCTGTGTATCATCAAAGTTATAAAGCCCGAGCGGGAACGTCACGTTCGACCCTTGGATGATATTCTGCACAGTTTCCTGATCCATGCCTCTTTCAGCAAGAGCTTCCTCATCAAAGGACATCTGCACTTCCTGGACCTGCTGTCCGGATATCTGTACATCTGCAACACCTTCCAGACCTTCCAGCTGTGGTTTAATCGAATCTTCAACCTCAGCGGTCAGTTCTTCAAGGCTCTGTCCTTCGCTGATCACACTCATACTTAAGACTGGAAAAGCATTGAAGTTGATGCGGGACACGTCCGGTTCCTGCACATCATCCGGAAGCGCAGCCGAATCCACAGCTTCCTGCAGTTCATCCTCAGCTTCATCTAAATCCTTGCTGTATCCATACTCCAACTGGATATTTGAAGCGTTTTGGAAAGAACTCGAACTTACCGTTTTTACTCCACTTAAATTTTGAACCTGCTGTTCCAACGGTTCCGAAACTTCTCCGGCTACTTCGGCTGGAGTAGCACCTGGGTAGACCGTTGTTACGGTTATAATCGGCGGTTCAATATCAGGTATGGTTTCCAATTTCATATTCAAGCCCGAATAGAGCCCTGCTGCTGTTATAATAATAGTCATTAACCAGACAGCAAACTTATTGTTCATTGAAAAATCAATGATCTTCTTCACTTTATATTCTCCCCCTCTAATTGACTAATCGGTCATCACGTTCTACAATATACATGACCGGTCAGTCACCAGTCAAGTGTTACACTATTTGAAAGGTGCTATCTATATGGATCAGAAAAAACTCAATATCATCGAGACTTCTATAAAATTATTCGCTAGAAAAGGATTCAGCTCTACATCCGTTCAGGAAATCGCCAAAGCAGCCAATATTTCCAAGGGAGCTTTTTATCTTCACTTTGATACAAAGGATGACCTTCTTTACGAATTGTTCGAACATTACTGGAGGCGGATGCAGAAGAGAATCAACGAAGTATCTTCCACCCCTATGCCGCCAAAGGAGAAATTCATCCATCAATTGAAGGTGTCCATGGAGGAAGTGGCGGACCACCGCGAATTCATCATCATGCAGGTACGCGAGCAGGTGATCCCGTTCAATGATATGATCGAGAATTTAATCAGACGGATGCGGTATCATTCCGTGTTGTTCTACCGTAACCACATCCTTGCCATTTACGGGACCAAGGCAGAACCCTACGCCTGGGAAGCGAGCCTGACCGTCCAGAGCTTATTCAAAACGTACATGGACCTTATGATTATGGATAAAATGGAGTTCAGTCTTTTGAAGGTCGCGGAGTCAATAGCCAACAAAATGGATGCTATTATGGAAGGGTTTGAAAACGGCCATGACTGCCCCGTCATAACAGACGAAGTCATTAAACGGGTTATCCCTGAAAATTACCAGTTCAACCAGCTGGAAGACATTGTCTTCCAGCTTCAAGAAATTTATGCCCAGAGGGATGATGTGGATTTGAAAGATACAGCAGACATTCTTCTTCAGGAGTTGAAATCCGAAGCACCGAGACCAGCCGTTATAAAAGGAATGGTCTTTAACCTGGAAAGATATGATGAATATATAGACCTGTCCACACAAATCCGCGCCCATTATATGTAGAAAAGGAAGCCGCCGTTGAAGGCGGCTTTTTCTTATCAATGAAAGGCATTTTTCCATTTCGGTACATCCAGGTCCAGCAGCGGCTTTACCTCTTTTTTCTTTTTTGACGTCACTTGTATGTTCACACCCTGACTTCTAAGACGGCTGATAAACGTGTCCCGCTTCTTATCGACCGTGTGCTTTTCCATCTTTGCCCACCTCACCTTTTTCATTGGTTAAACGTGTGACGCTTCCAACATATCGACTTCTTTCTTCAAACCGCTCATCTTGTCATCCAGCGCATGGACAGTTTCCGCAGCCTTCAACAGCTCTCCAGCGAGATGATCGGGGACGCTTTTTTCATATTTGTAGTACAGCTTATGCTCAATACCTGCCCAGAAATCCATCGCTACCGTTCTGATCTGAACTTCAACTTTGACCATCTCCGTTCGATTGGATAAAAACACAGGGACTTCCAAAGTAAGATGGAGGCTTTTATAGCCGTTCGGTTTTGGTTTTTCGATGTAGTCTTTCACCTCGATCACATGGATATCATCCTGCTGATCAAGCATGTCATAAATCTTATAGATATCAGAAACAAAAGAGCAGATGATCCTTATCCCTGCGATATCCTGAACATATTCCCGTGCATTTTCCTTAGTAGGATCACAGCCTTTTCTTTTCAACTTTTCTGCAATGCCGGCAGGGTCCTTCACTCTCGATTTTAAATGCTCAATAGGGTTATGGTTATACAAGTATTTAAATTCTTCGTTAAGAATTTTCAACTTTGTGTTGATTTCATCCAGACCAAATTTATACAAGATTAAAAGGTCCTTCCACTCTCCTATGTGCAGCTTTGTCATTTCTACGACCTCTTCCTTATTCATTCCCTGACCACTCTCTTTCTGCTTCGAGAAATTCTGCGAATACTTTAACGGATTGGTTCGGATTTTCTTCCAGTTGTGTTTTGAATCGGTTGAGCCGGATCGGATTCATCCCTGCTGCCTTATCCATCCGCTCTTTCATATAACTGACCATCATTTCCTGCACTTCTTTCAAGAGAACCTTCACCTCTTTTTGAAGGGCTAAAGCCACAGCCCCCGCGGCACTAAACAGAAGAACCGGGACGACCGCCATCGTCTCAGTGAAGAAGACGAGGCTGATGATATTAAACACAGCCATCGGCAGCATAAATAGAGAAACAAGCGAATACCTCCGCATTTTTTTCGTTTTTGGTTCTGTTATTTTCTCCATTTTCTCGAATTCCTTAGACATATACGTTGGCATGGAAACTTTCATGGATTGTAAGTTCACTCTGTTCCTCTCCTTTTAAAGAAATAAAAAACGACCTGTACAAGGTACAGATCGTTTCAGACAATAAGGGACCTGTACCATAGTGGTAAGGTCTTGCTAACAGCGTCTGCTGCCGATAAAGCCGAGAGACAAGTCTCTGTAATGACGACGTTACCGTAAAAGCTACTCCCCTTAGAAGGACGTTATATGATTATGACTCTATCATACACACAAGTGACCAGGTAGTCAACAGATAGTGCCCCACCAGTAAAAGAATACCGTTTTGACTGATCGGTCACCCTGTCATTTATAAAATGCGTATAATTATACATCCGCAACTTCAGCACAGGCATAAGCACCACCCGGAATTCTAAATGAAGCCTCCGCGCTCTCAAGGTTCCCCGGTACTAAAAGGATTCCCGGTTAGAGACACAGGGATCAAAACGTTATTGAACCGTTATAGCAGATGACACATAAGAACTTTTGTTAAAAATCAGGAAGCACACTGGATGCGCTTTCTTTTTTACCCATAAAAAAAAACCACCAATATATGTATTGGTGGAGACGGTGGGAGTCGAACCCACGTCCGGAGATATCGGCACCCGGGCTTCTACGAGCGTAGTTGATATATTTATAGTTCACTGTCTCTTCGGCCTATCAACAGGCTTCCAAGCAGCTAGCCTGTTTAGTCTCTTCGTTTTTCCTCAGGCGGTGGAAAAACGCGTAGCCCACTTCAGTTTGAGACCCTTCATCCAGCACATGGGCGATGCCGGGAAGGATCAGCTATAGACTACTTACGCAGCTACAGCTAGGTTTTCGTTAGATTCGCCAGTTATATTTAGGCAAATGACGGTTTACGAGACGTCACTCGACTCGCGACCCGGGCTCGACCTATCCCCGTCGAATCCGTAACGTCCCCGTTAGGATTAAAGAGAACAGCCAAGCTGTCGTCTTGCTTGTCGAATTAACGACAATAACTATTATAGCATATTAAAATATTTTTTCAAGGGGCGTGCTTACTTCAAGCTTTCCTTGATTGCGCGGTCGATCTCCCGCTTCTGCTGTTTCTGCTTCAAATCTTCACGCTTATCATATTTCTTCTTCCCTTTACCAAGGCCGATTAAAACTTTAGCGACGCCGTTTTTAATATAGACCTTCAAAGGGACAAGGGAATACCCTTTCTGCTGGGTCTGTCCAATCAACTGGTTGATTTCCTTACGGTGCAGCAGAAGCTTACGCGCCCGTGTAGGATCATGGTTGAAAATATTGCCCTGTTCATATGGTGAAATGTGCATGTTATGCAGATATACTTCTCCTTTATGAATACGGGCGAAGCTGTCCTTTAAGTTCAACCGTCCGTTACGGATCGATTTGATTTCTGTGCCCTGCAGAACCACACCTGCTTCAAATGTTTCTTCGATCGTGTAGTCATGGCGGGCTTTTTTATTCTGAGCCAATGTCTTTCCATTTCCTCTAGGCATAGTGACTTCCTCCTCTGTTACGTCCCTTTATTGTACCACGCCGACTTCGTTGATTCCAACGGATAACCTATTGATGAAAGCGGATGCCTCTCCATAGACTTCCTTATTCGAATTATGAGAATATAAAGGTGGAAAAAGAAGAAGAAAGGGGCAGAATCGATGAATCAGGTGCTCCAGGTCAAAACGCTGACCGTGGATGATATATACAGCCTTCAGGCGATGGAAACAGGCATTGAGGACGATTACGTCGTCCGGATTTTTGAGCGCCTTGTTACCTCTGAAGAGCATAGACTGTTCGGCTTATTCCAAGATAGACGGATGCTCTCTGTAGCCGGCTACAGCTTATTTGGAAAGAAGCAGTTTGCTATGCTGGGGAGGCTCCGCAGTGACCAGCGGTACTTGGCTAAAGGACACGCCACCCACCTTCTCTCCGCCATCATTAACGAATTAACCACCTCCCCCGGCATCCGGTGGCTTGGTGCGAACACACACATCGGAAACCTTCCAGCAAGGAGGGTCCTTGGAAAGCTCGGGCTTGACCAAGGTCCTGTAAGTCATTACCTTACTTTAAAGCGGCCGGATTTTCTCACTGGACACACCAAAGGGAGAGCGTGGAGGACGGTCCATAATCTGGAAGATAAGCGGAAGCTCCTTCAGACGTTAAAAAGCAACGCTCTCGGCACTTTCCCTTATGAATGTTATTATCCCTTCCCTTATGATGAAGCCTTTTTCACTGATCAATACCTCGGTGACTCTTCTTTCTATATCAGTCCCGACCACCAGCGGTTCATCATCATCAAAAATGACACAAAGAAATACGATTACTCCCACGTTAAATATTTCTGGGATGATCATTATGAACAGCCCGGCTTTTTCGAAACGGTCCTTAAACACTGGGAACAAAACCCCGGTAATACGGGATGCTGGATCGACTTTTCACCCTTGGGATTTAAAAGTATCCCTGACCTGACTCCCTATGATGTACAGGATCCTTGGATCTTATATGGACAATGGGTGAAAACTTCATTCTAACGGTTGACAGGAAGCGTTTGCAGTCTATAAAATCCATAAGGTGAAAATTTCCACGAGAAAGGACTTATTGCAATGGACTTTATGAAAGCCGCACAAATGTTAGATGAAGGTCATGCTTTGAAACGTCATTCCTGGAAGAACCCTGGATATATTACAAAAGATAAAGAAGGCGTCATTGTCTTTTTTGATCATAACGAACCATCTGTGTATCAGCTTACGGCTGAAGATGCGCTGGCATCTGATTGGGAATCATCTGTAAAAGATAACTGGATGATTGTTTCTGTTTCCCACGATCGAGAATTGATGGAAGGGAAATTGTTCATTTCCTACCACATCCGTTCTGAAAAGGAAGGCCACATTTTGAACAACCATATTGTTCCGCAAGAGGAACTCTCTCAATGGTCCACCTATGTGGATCTGGACCTTGAAGAGTCTGCCCGCCACTTAAACGAAAAAGATGTTGCCAATGTTCAGCACACGTTAAGTGCCTAAACTAAAGACTCGTCTTTTCAGCTTGTAGAGAAGCCTCTGTTTCTTTACAAGCTTTTTTTCTTTCTTACCGCCAGGATCGAAAGCCCCTTTGGGAATTCTTTAACATCAAAAAAGACTCTCCTTCACCCGCTCACCTTTGCTGGATGGAGGAGAGTCTTTTTCATATTCCGGAGGCAGCCGTCATCAGCGCCTGCTCCTTCACCTTTTCCCACGCAAGCGGCAACAGCGCAGCCCATCCCGGTCTTGTGAAAAAAAAATGTTCGGTTGTGACACCTGTGGGAACTTCAGCTATGCGCGGGACAAGCATCCACCGATAAGCGGAACGAGCCCCCCTCCCCACAACATCCGGCCGATTCCAACTGGATGACACAGACTATTTTACATACTGAAAAGACGCGCCTTCCGGCGCGTCTTTTGTACTCTATTTCTTTTTCTTACTTCCTTTTTTAGGAACGCCTTTGTTTCTATAGAAAGGTTTGTTCCCTTTCTGTTTGTTTTTCTTTTTCTCTTTTTCTTTCTTCCGGTCGGGGCCTTTGGATTCAATTTTCTTCGGGCGTTCCGGACGCTTCCGCTCTTTACGCGGCTTCATCCCGTCAATTTCAAAGTCAACGACTCTTTCCTCAATATTGACGTTGGTTACACGTATGGTGACCTCATCACCGATCCGGAACACATTTCCAGTCCGTTCCCCGATCATCGCATACTGCTTCTCATGGAAGTGGTAATAGTCATCAGTCAGAGTACTGACATGAACAAGACCCTCCACCGTGTTCGGCAGCTCGACGAACATGCCGAAGCTGGTGACAGAACTGATGACACCTTCATACTCCTCACCGACTTTATCCTGCATGTATTCGGCTTTCTTCAGGTCATCGGTTTCACGCTCGGCATCAACTGCTGCACGCTCCATTTCCGAGGAGTGGCGGGCGATTTCCGGCATCTGGTCTTTCCAATGCTTCCGCGTTTTGTAATCCACCTTATTTTCTACCAGATACGTCCGGATTAACCGGTGAACGATCAAGTCAGGATAACGGCGGATCGGGGACGTGAAGTGCGTATAATAATCCGTAGCAAGTCCAAAGTGTCCAAGTCCCTGCGGATCATATTTCGCCTGCTGCATGGAGCGGAGCATTAGTTTGGATATGATCATATCCTCCTGCGTCCCCTTCACTTCTTCCAGCACCTTCTGCAGCGCTTGAGGGTGGACACTGTCCGCCGTTCCTTTTACGACGTAGCCCATATTGGCTACAAAGTCGAAGAACGTCTGCAGCTTATCCTCAGCCGGCTCCTGGTGGATACGGTGGATGAATGGGACTTCCATCCAGTGGAAGTGTTCAGCAACCGTTTCGTTCGCTGCAAGCATGAATTCCTCAATGAGACGTTCTGCTACTGAACGCTCACGCAGGCGCACATCAACGGCTTTTCCTTCCTCATCTACGACAACCCCCGCTTCTTTGAAGTCAAAATCAATCGCGCCGCGGTCCATCCGTTTACCACGGAGAATCGAAGCAAGGTTTTCCATGTTCTGGAACATCGGAACAAGATCTTTATACTTTTCCATCAAGGCAGGATCTTCGTTCGTTAAGATTTCGTTGACATCTTTATAAGTCATACGCTCGTTTGTTTTGATTACGCTTTGGAAAATCTCATGGGAAACAACTTCCCCTTTTGGACTGATTTCCATTTCACAGGAAAGAGTGAGACGGTCCACCTGAGGGTTGAGTGAGCAGATGCCGTTGGAAAGCCTGTGAGGGATCATCGGAATAACCCGGTCAACAAGGTACACACTTGTAGCCCGCTGTCTGGCTTCCTGATCGATCGCAGAGCCTTCACCGACGTAATAGGTGACATCAGCAATGTGGACGCCAAGGTGATAATTCCCGTTGTCCAGCTGTTTCACCGCAACAGCATCATCCAGATCTTTCGCATCGGCCCCGTCAATCGTTACAATCGTCTCGTCCCGCAGATCTCTGCGGTTCTTGATTTCATCCTCGCTGATCTGGTCAGGCGTTTCTGCTGCCTGTTCCAGGACTTCGTTTGGAAAATCAATTTTTATCCCGTGTTTATGAATGATTGAAAGAATGTCGATTCCCGGATCATTTTTGTGACCGAGGATTTCTACAACCTCTCCTTCGGCGCTCATCCGGTCTTCAGGAAACTTGGTAATATTCACAATAACCTTGTGACCGTCTACAGCTCCGTTGTTCTGGGATTTAGGAATGAAGATATCATTGGGAATCCGCTTATCATCCGCGATGACAAAGCCAAAGTTGCGGCTGGACTCATACGTACCCACGACTCTTGTCGTCGCCCTTTCCAATATACGGATGACGGCACCTTCAGGGCGCGATCCGTCTTCCTTCCGTTTTTCAATACGGACGAAGACTTTATCATTGTTCATCGCTGAATGAAGGTCGGAATGGTGAATATAAACGTCGTCGCTGTCTTCATCATCAGGAATCAGAAAAGCGAACCCCTTCGCATGCATTTGAATGCGGCCGCGGATCAGGTTCATTTTTTCCGGAAGTCCAAAACGGTTCTTCCTCGTTTGGACAAGCTCTCCTTCTTCTTCCAATTCATTTAAGGATTTCATCAATACTTTAAATTCCTCAGAGCTTCCAAGTTCCATCGTATCCTGCAATTCCTGCACAGATAGAGGCTTCGAAGCGGTTTCTTTAAATAAGTTTAAAATCTGCTGTTTTAATTCAGTCGTCAATTGCCTTACCTCCTTTTGAGTGAAGGACCAGACGCGTCAGGACCAGTCAAGGGAATTCAGGAACTGCAGGATATCTTCATGCAGTTCTTCTTTTTCCTTGTCCATCGTAATGACATGTCCGGAATTTTCGTACCATTTGATTTGTTTATCGTCTGTTTCTACCTCTTCGTATATATAATCGGCACTGCTTGTATTGATCATATCATCCTGTGTTCCCTGTACTACGAAGGTCGGCGTATAAATTTGATCAATGTTATCATGTACTTCATTGATTAGTCCGCCAAGTTCTGTGAACATTTCCTTCGATTCATCAAGCAGGTCCTGGATTTCCTTTTCAATGGTCTCTTCATCTTTTCCTTCCAGCTGCTTATACTGACGTGCTTTGAATTCGAACGTTTTCGTCAGCTGTTTCTCGTTATCGAAGAAAACAGGGGAACACATCGTGATCAGACCTTTGACTGGAGCGGAATAAGCGGTTTTCAGTCCCAGAACACCACCAAGGGACAATCCTGCCACAGCGATTTCCTTATATCCGAGTTCCCTCAAGTGATTCAATGCTTCCTGTACATCGCTCCACCAGTCTTCAGGTCTTGCATCAAGCAGAGCTTCAAACTCTCTGCCATGACCGGCATAAATAGGGGCATGGGTGGTGTACCCGTGCTTCTGTAAAAACCGGCCCAGCATGCGCACATCGGCAGAGTGGCCGGTGAATCCATGTAATAATAATACCGCACGGTCTCCTCCCTCAAACGTAAATGGCTGAGGTTGTTTGATCTTCATGTTCATTCTCTCCTTACTTCATCTATGTCCTATATTGATAAATTTCATTCTTTTCAGCAATGTATTCTATTTTACCAAAATTACACCGCCCTGGCACATTCTGCGTATCCGTCTGCCGGAAGGGTTAAACCTATATTCAGACTTCCCATCTGGTTCCCTCAACAAACCTCTGCATTTCATAACAGGATTCAAGCAACGATGAGCAGAAAAACCCACGTAAACCTTCCAGGGCATCATTGCAGAAAAAAAACAGCTGCATCCGTATATTTTCCCTTAAAAAAAGAAAAACCACGCATTGTATAAACGCGTGGTTTTTAACGTTCAGCTGTCATCCATTAAACGATATAGCCTGTAAGGAAAGCCAAAACGAAGAACAGGACTCCGGTTACAACGGTCGATCTATGCAGAACAGCGTCGATTCCGCGGGCTTTCTGCTTTCCGAACAACTGCTCAGCTCCACCGGAAATAGCTCCGGACAACCCTGCACTCTTTCCGGATTGTAAAAGTACTAAAACGATAAGTGCGATTGTATCTATGGTCAGCAAAGTGATAACAAGTGTTTCCATGATGTTCGAACACCTCCTAAAGACGTACAAATAACTATTTTAAATGTAGCATAAAAGCCGGAAGCCGGCAAGAACATCCCGTTTCCTTTACTAGAAGGCTCATGATTGGTGTTGATATTTTTTGATTGTTTTTGAAAGAATATGCTTGTTTTTTGAAAGGGCTTTCTTTATAATACAAGTATAAAGATCAAGGAGATGACTCCAATGCTTACACCTGAAAGACACGAGCGGATATTAGAAACAGTCAAAAACAATCAGACCGCATCCATTAAACAGCTCGTCGAAGTTACTCAGGCGTCAGAGTCAACCATCCGCCGCGACCTTGATGAATTGGAAAGACAAGGTCACCTGCGGCGCGTCCACGGCGGGGCATCGATCAAGCAGTCTGCTGCCGATGAACCGGCCATGAAGGACAAGCAGACGAAATTCCAAGAGGAAAAGCGGGCCATCGCTTCCTATGCCGCTTCTTTTGTCAAAGATGGTGATTCGGTTTTTGTTGATGCTGGTTCGACAACTTACGAAATGATTCCTTTTCTAAAACAGAAGGATATTATCGTGGTAACCAATGGTCTGGATCACCTGCTGGCTCTTACGGACCATGGCATTCGAACGTATGTACTCGGTGGACTGGTGAAATCCCGTACGGGGGCTGTTGTAGGAGCAGGAGCTTTACAGAACCTCAAACAGTACCGCTTTGACAACTGCTTCATGGGCGTGAACGGCATTACGCTGGAGGATGGTTTCACAACCCCGGACCCAGAGGAAGCAGCGATTAAGCAGCGGACACTGCAGCTCTCGAGCGAACGATTTATATTAGCCGATCATACCAAGTTCGGGGAAACGTCCTTCACCCAGTTCGCAGCCATACATGAGGCAGATATTATTACAAATGATAATGGCATGACATACACGGACTATGCCGAAAAAACGAATATAAAGGTTGTGACAACATGATTTATACCTGCACGCTGAATCCATCCATTGATTACATCATGCATGTGGATTCATTTGAAGCTGGTGGATTAAACCGAGCCGGGCAGACATTTTTCTACCCTGGAGGAAAAGGCATTAATGTCTCCAGGGTCGTCAACCGGATGGGTGTCCAATCCAGGGCTCTCGGTTTCATCGGTGGTTTCAGCGGTGACTTCATCCGTGATTTCCTTGACGAAGAAGGGGTCCAGCACCAGTTTATGAACACCGGTCAAAAAACAAGGGTAAACGTAAAACTGAAATCTGGAGACGAAACAGAAATCAACGGCCCGGGGCCTGCCTTGTCCGAAGACATGCAGCAGGCACTGCTGGATCAGGTTCAGCAATTGACCAATGAAGACATCTTAGTCCTCGCTGGCAGTGTTCCTTCTTCTCTTCCGGGTGATTATTATGAGCAGATCACGAATATCTGCAGAAGAAATCATACAAAAGTGGTTCTTGATACATCAGGAAAAGCGCTGACACAGATTCTCGGCCAGCCCTTGTTCCTCATGAAGCCGAACCATCATGAACTGGGAGATCTATATAATGTAGAAATCCACACGCCTGAAGATGCTGCATTTTATGGGAAGAAACTCGTAGATCAAGGAGTCGAAAACGTGATCGTTTCCATGGGCGGCCAGGGAGCCGTATATGTGAGCCGCGAAGAACAATGGTATGCCAATGTGCCTGAAGGGACGGTCAAAAACTCGGTAGGAGCCGGTGATTCCGTCGTTGCGGGATTCCTCGCTGCCTATTCAGAAGGAAAGTCCTTGGCAGAGGCCTTCCGATTCGGAGTCGCATCTGGGAGTGCTACAGCGTTTCAGGATGACCTTTGTGAGCAGGAGGATGTTCTTCACCTGCTTGAGCAAATCAACGTATCACCAATTCAATAAAGGAGTGATTCGAAATGAGAATTACTGACTTGTTAACAGAAGAGACGATTGTACTGAACATGTCCGCTTCTTCAAAGCCGGAAGCGATCGATGAATTAGTCGATAAGCTGGATGAAGCCGGCCGTCTAAACGACCGGAATGGCTTTAAGAAAGCGATCGAAGATAGAGAAGGCCAAAGCACAACGGGAATCGGAGATGGAATCGCCATCCCCCATGCGAAAACAAGTGCTGTCCAGAATCCCGCCATTGCATTCGGACGCTCACAGGAAGGCCTTGATTATGAGTCCCTTGATGGCCAGCCGACACATTTATTCTTTATGATTGCTGCATCCGAGGGGGCAAACAACACGCACTTGGAAACACTCTCCCGTCTATCCTCTTTCCTGATGGATAATACATTCCGTGAGCAGTTGGAAGCCGCTCAGACGAAAGAGGAAATCATTGCAGCGATTAATGCGAAAGAAGCCGAGGACGAGGAGCCTGAAGAGGAGACCAACGATCAGCCTTCCGGAAAAATCCTGGCCGTCACCGCGTGTCCGACTGGAATTGCCCACACGTACATGGCTGCTGATAAGCTGAAAGCTACAGCGAAGGAAATGGGCGTACCGATTAAAGTACAGACGAACGGATCCAGCGGTGTAAAAAACCGTTTGACGAAAGAAGACATCGCTGACGCTGCAGCTATTATTGTAGCTGCTGATACAAAGGTGGATATGGAAGATTTCCATGGGAAGCATGTCATTGAAGTGCCTGTAGCCAAAGCGATTCACGAGCCGAAGGAACTGATCAATAAAGCCTTGAATCAGGATGCTCCTGTGTTTCAGGGAAGTGGAGGCAGCTCCAAGGAAGCCTCCAGTGAAAAAGGCCAGCGGACTGGCTTTTACAAGCATCTGATGAATGGTGTTTCCAACATGCTCCCATTCGTTGTCGGAGGGGGAATCCTGATTGCGATCTCCTTCTTCTGGGGAATCAACTCAGCCGACCCGAACAGTGCTGAATACAACCGATTCGCTGAAATGCTCAGCATTATCGGCGGCGGCAATGCCTTCTTCCTGCTCGTCCCTGTACTGGCCGGCTTTATCGCATCCAGTATTGCGGACAGACCTGGTTTTGCTCCTGGTATGGTCGGTGGTTTGATTGCCATTACACAGACCGTCGAAGGTGCAGGAAATGGCTCCGGTTTCTTAGGTGGACTTATTGCTGGTTTCCTTGCTGGTTATTTAACACTTGGCGTGAAGAAAATGCTTGAAGGCCTGCCTGCTGTTATGGACGGCTTGAAAACAGTCCTGCTTTACCCTGTGTTCGCCATCTTCGGTACAGGTATGATTATGCTTTTGATCAACCCGGCTTTAACAAGCGTTTACACGTGGTTGTTTGATCTTCTGGATTCCATGAGCGGTTCCAACCTCGCTCTGCTCGGATTGATTGTCGGCGGCATGATGGCGGTCGATATGGGCGGCCCTGTCAACAAAGCGGCCTACACATTCGGCATTGCAGCGCTTGATGCAGGGAACTATACGTTTATTGCTGCTGCAATGGCTGGTGGAATGGTTCCACCACTTGCTATGGGACTTGCCACAACATTCTTCAAAAATAAATTCACGAAAGAAGAACGCGAAACAGGTAAGGCCGCTTATCCACTCGGTGCTTTCTTCATTACAGAAGGAGCGATTCCGTTCGCAGCTGCCGATCCGGCTCGTGTCATTCCATCCATGGTAGCCGGAAGTGCGCTCACTGGTATGCTGACAATGTTGTTCGGTATCGGTCTCCGCGCCCCGCACGGCGGTATTATCGTAGCTCCACTTGTTGAAGGTGGAATCGGACAAATCCTTCTTTATCTGCTGGCTATTATTGCCGGGTCAATTCTTTCTGCAATTGTCGTAGGATTCTTGAAAAAAGACCTCCAAAAGGCTTAAAATAAGAAAGTTAGGGTAATTCAATAACAACCAATTTTTATAAGGAGGATATCTACTATGGTAGAAAAAACTTTTACAATTACATCTGCTGATGGTGTACACGCTCGTCCTGCGACCGTTCTAGTCCAGAACGCCGGGAAGTACGAGTCTGATATTAATCTTCACTACAAAGAAAAATCCGTTAATCTGAAGTCCATCATGGGCATCATGAGTCTTGGGATTCCAGCTAATGCCGAAGTGAAAATCACGGCAGAAGGCAGTGACGAACAGGAAGCGATCGATCACTTGGAAACAACAATGAAGAATGAAAGCTTGGGGGAATAACAGCATGACACAGCTTCAAGGTATTGCAGCTTCCAGCGGTATTGCCATCGCAAAAGTCTACCGTCTGGAAGCTCCGGACCTTTCTTTCGATAAAAAGAAAGTAGAAGATCCGGAACAAGAGATCTCCCGTCTTCAAGATGCGCTTGAGATCTCAAAAACAGAACTTGAAAAAATCAAGGCCCATACAAAAAAATCACTTGGTGATGAGCATGCAGAAATTTTCTCAGCCCACCTGCTCGTTCTTAGTGATCCAGAATTGATCCAGCCGATTGAAGACAAAATTAAAAATGATAACGTTAACGCAGAAGCAGCTCTTTCCGAAACAGCGAATATGTTCATCGACATGTTCAAGAACATGGACAATGAGTATATGCGCGAACGCGCTGCGGACATCAATGATGTAACGAAACGTGTAATGGCTCACCTGCTTGGCGTTACGTTCCCGGATCCTGCACTTATCAATGAAGAAGTTGTCATTGTAGCGGATGATCTGACACCTTCCGATACCGCTCAGTTGAACAAACAGTTCGTTAAAGGGTTCACAACAGATATTGGTGGACGTACATCCCACTCAGCCATTATGGCCCGCTCTCTTGAAATCCCGGCCGTTGTCGGTACAAAAGAGATCACGGCCAAAGCTGGGAAGGATATCATGATTATTGTAGACGGCATCAACGGCGACGTCATCGTTGATCCATCTGAAGAACAGATTTCTACTTACCAACAGAAGCAGGAAGACTTCGAGAAGCAGAAACAGGAGTGGGCGAAGCTGAAAGACGAGCCTACCCTCACCTCTGAAGGAGAGCACGTGGAGCTTGTAGCCAACATTGGTACGCCGGAAGACGTTGAAGGTGTCCTGAACAACGGCGGGGAAGGTGTCGGCCTTTACCGTACAGAATTCCTATACATGGGCAAGAGCCAGCTCCCTACGGAAGAAGAGCAGTTTGAAGCCTACTCCTCAGTACTGAAGCAAATGGGTGACCAGCCTGTTGTCGTCCGTACGCTTGATATCGGTGGAGATAAGGAGCTTTCCTACCTTGATCTTCCTGAAGAAATGAACCCGTTCCTTGGGTACCGCGCAATCCGTCTGTGCCTGGAGCGTGATGATATCTTCCGTGTTCAACTGCGTGCATTGCTGCGTGCGAGTGTCCACGGAAACTTGAAGATCATGTTCCCAATGATCGCTACTCTTGATGAGTTCCGTCAAGCTAAAGCGATCCTTGAAGAAGAGCGTGCCAATCTAACAAGCGAAGGGTATGACATTGCTGATGGCATTGAAATCGGTATGATGGTGGAAATTCCAGCGACAGCTGTCATTGCCCGTCAGTTCGCTAAAGAAGTGGATTTCTTCAGTATTGGAACCAATGACCTGATTCAATATACAATGGCTGCCGACCGTATGAACGAACGCGTGTCCTACTTGTACCAGCCATACAACCCGGCGATTCTGAATCTGATCAACAACGTCATCGAAGCTGCGCACGCAGAAGGCAAATGGGCCGGTATGTGCGGAGAGATGGCCGGCGATGAGATTGCCATCCCGATCCTGCTTGGGCTAGGCCTGGATGAGTTCAGCATGAGTGCCACGTCCATCCTTCCTGCCCGTACACAGATCAAGGATCTGTCCAAGAAAGAACTCGCTGCTTATAAAGACGAAATTCTTTCTATGGGTACCGCCGAAGAAGTCGTTGCCTTCATTAAAGAAAAAACACAGATGAAGTAATTTTCCTCAAAGGATGGGGGACAATAAAACCGACCAGTTGTGAATGACCCTGCCATGACAAAGAAGAAAGTGGTGAAGCTTTTGACTTTCGCAGTCATTATGATTGTCTGTATTGGTATTGTCTTAGGCATTGCCGCATTGTTCGGAATGGCTGTTCATAAAGGTTATGAATATAACCATACCATCGACCCTCTGCCTGAGGATAAAGAAGCTGTACACCCAGCAAAAAAAGCTGACACCCGCTAGGGTGTCAGCTTTTTTATGTTCGAATAACCTTCATTTTATCTCCAATATCTGTGCGCTGTTTCGCTTTAGGGATCCGCTTTGGATAGCCGATCTGAAGCACAGAGACCAGTTTATAGAAAGATGGATCCACACCTACTCCCTTTGCAAACTCTGGATCGTGAAGGTAAGGACTGGTCGTCCAGAGTACGCCTACACCAGCTTCCCAGGCAAGCAGCTGGACATTTTGAATATACGCACATACGGCTGCATAGTCTTCTTCGAACTTGCGCTCATCTTCGTCCTTCGGCATGTAAATGAGAGCGTGGTGTGGAATCTGCAGAAGAAAATCACCAATCCCCTTTTTCAACTGCCGGGATTTCTCTTCATCATAGCCTTCAAAGAACCCTTGACGCTCATAGCTGTCGAGCACAGCCTCTGCGTAACGTTCTTTTCCCTGTTCCTGGTAAAGGTGAACATTCCACGGCTCTTTCATCCGATGGGTCGGCGCCCATGCCGCTGTACGGAAAATATTTTTCAACACCTCTTCATCCACAAGTTTCGGTTCATATTCGTGAATCGAACGGCGTTTTTTCACCGCTTCCACTAATTCCATCTTCCTCACCTCAAACAATCAGCAGATTGGTCAGCTGGTGCCCCATCCAGAAACCCCACTCCCGGAGAAAGAAAGGCAGCTTTGTATCCAGCGATTGATAAGCTGAATACTGGGTCGGTACACCTTTGGCAGACATCCCATAACTCTCTGCCATAGCGACTGCCCGCTTTAAATGAAACTGATCGCTGACAATTAAAAACGTTTCTAAGTTTTTTTCCTCTGTTACTTCCTTTGCATTGATGATATTGTCTTCTGTCATCAAAGAGCTGTCTTCATAAAGGATATCTTCTTCAGGGACTCCTTTTTCCAAAGCATACTCCCGTCCTACTTCCGCTTCAGAGGAAGCAGCCTGTTCACTTTTTCCGCCTGTAAAGATCAGGTAGTCCACATGCCCTTTCTCATACAGCTCAATTCCCTGCTTCAAGCGCCCTTCAAATACCGGGCTCGGTTTACCATTCCACTGAGCAGCTCCCAGCACGATGGCGGCATCCGCCTCAGGCGGCTGGCTGCCTTCCCCGAAGGTCCATACCGAATAAGCCGTGTACGCGCTGTACAACAGAGTGATGATCATTCCCATTACAATGAACTTCTTCATTCGTGATCGTTCTCCTACTCCATTAACGTATGTATCTAGTTTATCACATAAAAAAGCCTCTCTGAATCCATCAGAGAGGCTTTTGAGCAGAATTACTTATTCAGGTTGTAGAAAGCTTTCTCACCAGCGTAAACGGCTGTACCAAGCAGCTGATCTTCGATACGAAGAAGCTGGTTGTATTTCGCTACGCGGTCCGTACGGGACGGAGCACCTGTTTTAATTTGACCGGCGTTTGTCGCAACAGCGATGTCAGCGATCGTAGCATCTTCTGTTTCACCAGAACGGTGGGAGATGACGGCTGTGTAGCCGGCGCGCTTCGCCATTTCAATGGCTTCGAATGTTTCAGTAAGTGTACCGATCTGGTTCACTTTGATAAGGATGGAGTTTCCTACACCCTCTTCAATCGCACGGGAAAGCTTTTCTGTGTTGGTTACGAACAAGTCGTCCCCTACAAGCTGTACGCGGTCGCCGATACGGTCTGTAAGAAGTTTCGTACCTTCCCAGTCGTTCTCGTCAAGACCATCTTCGATAGAAACGATTGGATACTTGTTCACAAGCTCTTCGTACCAGTCCACCATTTCTTCAGAAGTACGTACAACGCCTTCACCTTTCAGGTTGTACTTACCATCTTCGTAAATTTCAGAAGAGGCAACGTCCATCGCAAGCTTCACTTCAGCATCCGGCTTGTAGCCAGCTGCTTCAATCGCTTCGATGATTGTAGAAAGAGCTTCTTCGTTAGAACCTAAGTCAGGAGCAAATCCACCTTCATCACCGACACCAGTGTTGTAGCCTTTGCTGCTTAGTACTTTCTTAAGGGAGTGGAAAATTTCCGCACCCATGCGTAGAGCTTCCTTGAAAGTAGGAGCTCCTACAGGCATAACCATGAACTCCTGGATGTCCACGTTGTTGTCCGCGTGCTCTCCACCGTTAAGGATGTTCATCATTGGTGTTGGAAGAGTATTCGCTGTGAATCCTCCAAGATATTTGTAAAGAGGCTGTCCAACCACTTCAGCTGCTGCGTGGGCAACGGCCATGGAAACACCAAGGATTGCGTTGGCACCAAGGTTTCCTTTGTTTTCTGTACCATCAAGCTCTCTCATCATTTGGTCGATGATCACCTGCTGGGTTGCATCCATACCAAGAAGTTTTGGAGCAATTTTTTCGTTTACGTTGTCAACGGCGTTTTGAACACCTTTTCCAAGGTAACGGTTTTTGTCACCATCACGAAGTTCTACAGCTTCATACTCACCTGTAGATGCTCCACTTGGGACTAGAGCTGTACCGAAAGCTCCGGATTCAGTATAAACTTCAACTTCAACTGTTGGGTTACCACGAGAGTCAAGGACTTCACGTGCATATACGTCAGTAATATATGGCATTAATATCTCTCCCTTATTTTTTAATTAATGATTGTCCAGTCATTTCCTGCGGCTGCTCTACATTCAGCAGTTCCAGCAGGGTTGGTGAAAGATCACCAAGAATTCCGCCTTCGCGGAGATCGACGCCCTCTTTTGTCACAATGACAGGCACAGGGTTTGTCGTGTGTGCGGTCATGGCATCTCCATCCAAAGTCGTCACTTCGTCAGAGTTCCCGTGGTCCGCTGTAATAATGGCGTGTCCGCCTTTTTCATGAATTTTATCAACGATTTTACCAAGACATTCGTCGACAGCTTCAATCGCTTTGATTGTCGGCTCAAGCATGCCTGAGTGACCGACCATATCCGGATTGGCGAAGTTCAGGAGAATCGCATTGTGCTTATCCGCATCAAGCTCTGCAAGGAGAGCATCTGTCACTTCATAAGCACTCATTTCCGGTTGTAAATCGTACGTTGCCACTTTAGGTGAATCGATAAGGATGCGCTCTTCCCCGTCGAATTCAGCTTCGCGGCCGCCGCTCATAAAGAAGGTTACGTGCGGGTATTTTTCCGTTTCTGCGATACGAAGCTGTTTCATATCGTTATCGGCCAGCACTTCCCCGATCGTATTTTTCAGATCGTTCGGTGGGAACGCGATATGGCTTTTCACTTGATCGCTGTACTGTGTCATGCTCACAAAGTGAAGGTTTTTCGGAGCGTTCTCCCCACGGTCATACCCATCAAAATCATCATTGGCAAATGTGCGGGACAGCTGGATGGCACGGTCAGGACGGAAGTTGAAGAAGATGATACTATCCTCGTCCTCCACTTTACCGATCGGCTGACCGTCATCATCCGTAAGAACGACAGGTTCTACGAATTCATCATAGACTTCCTGTTTGTAGGAATCATCAATCGCCTGAATCGGGTCCTGATACGTTAGACCTTCTCCGTAAGCGATCGCATCATAGGCCTTCTGTACGCGTTCCCAGCGATTGTCGCGGTCCATAGCGTAATAGCGGCCGGAAATCGTAGCCATACGGCCGATGCCGATTTCCTCCATAGCTTCCTGTGCCTGCTTCACATAGGTTTTGGCAGATTGCTGACCAACGTCACGTCCATCAAGGAAAGCGTGGAGGAATACTTGTTCCAATCCTTCCTGTTCGGCCAGTTTCAGCGTGCCTTTCATATGCTCGATATGGCTGTGAATTCCACCATCAGACAACAAGCCGAAGATGTGAAGGGCCTTACCTTTTTCCTTTGCTTTTTTAACAGCATCCTTGAGAACTTCATTATCAAAGAAGTCGCCTTCACGGATCGCAAGATTAATACGGGTTAAGCTTTGATAAACCACACGGCCGGCACCAATGTTCAAGTGACCTACTTCAGAGTTCCCCATCTGGCCTGCAGGAAGTCCAACAGCCTCTCCACTCGCCGTGAGCTGAGAATGAGGGAACTGGTTCCAGTAACGGTCAAAATTTGGCGTGTTGGCCTGCTTCACGGCATTTCCGAATTCTTCATCACGGATGGCATAGCCGTCAAGAATGATTAACGCAGCTAAGTTCTGATTACTCATGCTTACCTGCCTCCACAAGTTTTAGGAAAGAATCTGCTTCAAGGCTTGCGCCTCCCACAAGAGCTCCGTCAATGTCAGACTGGGAAAGCAGCTCATCCACGTTTGCAGGTTTTACACTTCCGCCGTACTGGATGCGGACCGCATCAGCAGCATCGGCATTCACGTACTCGCTGACAACTTTACGGATGTGTGTGCACACTTCATTGGCCTGCTCAGAAGTTGCTGTGCGGCCTGTACCAATCGCCCAGATCGGCTCATAGGCAATGATCGTTTCTGCACACTGCTCGTTTGTAAGTCCTTCAAGTGCTTTTTTCACTTGACCTTCTACAACATCCATCGTCTCATTGGCTTCACGCTGTTCAAGGGATTCACCGACACAGATGATTGGAGTCAGGCCGTGCTTGAAAGCGGCGTGGACTTTTTTGTTGACATCTTCATCTGTTTCCTTGAAGATTTCACGGCGTTCAGAGTGGCCGAGAACAACGTGGGACACTCCCAGCTCTTTCAACATAACAGGGCTGACTTCACCTGTGAAAGCGCCGTTTTCTTCAAAGTGCATGTTCTGTGCACCGATTTTCAGACTCGTTCCTTCTGTTTCCTCTACAAGCTTTTGTAGAAAAGGGAATGGAGCTACAACGATGGATTCCACCTGTTCGGCAGATGGCACTTCGTTTTTAGCTGTCTGAATGAAATCTTCCGCTTCACGGTGCGTTTTGTTCATTTTCCAGTTACCTGCGATTACTTGTTTACGCATGACTGCTTCACCTCTCCTTTTTACTTATCGTTTAGTAGAGCAACCCCTGGAAGTTCTTTACCTTCCATAAATTCAAGGGAAGCACCGCCGCCGGTGGATACGTGGTTCATATCAGATGCATAGCCGAATTTCTCAACAGCTGCTGCTGAATCTCCACCGCCGATCACGCTGTAGCCTTCTGTCTGGGACAGAGCTTCAGCAACGGCTTTCGTACCATTGGCAAAGGATTCAATTTCAAATACGCCCATAGGTCCGTTCCAGATGATCAGGTTGGATTCCTTGATGACGTTGGCGTATTTTTCTCTCGTTTTCGGACCGATATCAAGCGCTTCCCAGTCTGCAGGGATGCTGTCAATCGCTACTTCTTTTTTATTGGCAGAATCAGAGAAGTCATCAGCAACGATAACGTCTTCCGGCATGTAGAAGTTCACGCCTTTTTCTTCTGCCTTCTTCATGTACTCTCTGGCAAGATCCATTTTGTCTTCTTCAAGAAGGGATTTACCGATTTCGTGGCCGAGGGCTTTTACGAATGTATAAGCCAGTCCACCGCCGATGATCAGATTGTCCACTTTATCAATCAGGTTATCAATCACGCCGATTTTGTCTTTCACTTTCGCTCCACCAACAATGGCTGTGAAAGGGCGCTCAGGGTTGGATAAAGCTTTGCCGAGTACATTGATTTCCTTTTCCATAAGGAAACCGGCAACGGCCGGGATATGTTCAGCTACACCCGCTGTTGACGCATGGGCACGGTGGGCAGCACCGAAGGCATCGTTAACGAAAAGATCAGCCATGTCTGCGAAAGCCTTCGCAAGTTCAGCATCGTTCTTTTCTTCACCAGGATGGAAGCGTACGTTTTCAATAAGAAGCACATCACCATTGTTCAATTCTGAAATGGCCTGATTGACTTCATTACCGAATACTTCATCTGTTTTAATAACCGTCTGTCCAAGAAGATCACTTAGACGGTCAGCTACAGGATCAAGACGAAGCTCCTGTACCGCTTCTCCTTTAGGTCGTCCCAGGTGACTGGCAAGAATGACTTTCGCTCCGTTTCCAGTCAGGTGCTGGATTGTCGGAAGAGCAGCTTTAATTCTTGTGTCATCTGTTACCTCTCCATCGCTCATTGGTACGTTGAAGTCTACGCGGCAGAAGACCGTTTTTCCATTCACTTCAACGTCGCGAATCGTTTGTTTATTCATAGAATGACAACCTCCTTGGTTTTGGTCGTTAAACATCTGCCCTTATGTACGTTTCCACACCTTGAAGGAACAGAAACGCAGACAAGCAGAAAACAGAAAAACAAGGATAAAGGAGGAGGACATGAGACCTCCTCCTTTCCTTCTTTTCCTAGTATTTTCTAAAAAGACTCAGATATTACAAGCCTTGGTTTTTAAGGTATACAGCCAAGTCTACGCAACGGTTGGAGTAACCAGTTTCGTTGTCGTACCAAGTGACAACTTTAACCATGTTGTTTTCAAGAGTTGCTGTAGAAAGACCATCAATGATGGAAGAGTTCGTGTTGCCATTGTAGTCAGAAGATACAAGTGGCTCGTCGCTGTAAGCAAGAACACCTTTAAGGTCGCCTTCAGCAGCTTCACGAAGTGCTTCGTTTACTTCTTCAGCTGTTACGTCTTTTTCAAGTTCCGCAACGAAGTCAACGATAGATACGTTCATTGTTGGTACACGCATCGCCATTCCGCTTAGTTTACCATCAAGGTGTGGAAGTACTTTTGCAACAGCTTGTGCCGCACCAGTAGTTGTTGGGATAATGTTTTGACCTGCAGCACGCGCACGACGGTAGTCTTTGTGTGGAAGGTCAAGGATTTGCTGGTCGTTTGTGTAAGAGTGGATCGTTGTCATCATACCACGCTTAAGACCGAACTTCTCATCAAGAACTTTCGCTGCTGGAGACAGGCAGTTCGTTGTGCAGGAAGCGTTGGAAATAACGTGATGGGAATCCTTATCATACTGATCTTCGTTAACACCCATAACGATTGTAAGGTCTTCCTGCTTCGCTGGAGCAGAGATAATGACCTTCTTAGCACCGGCGTCGATGTGTTTCTTCGCATCTTCGCGCTGAGTGAATCGTCCTGTAGATTCGATCACAACATCTACTCCAAGATCGCCCCAGCCAAGTTGTGCTGGATCTTTTTCAGATAGTACTTTGATTTCTTTGCCGCCAACAATCAGGTTGTCACCGTTTGTTGTTACTTTTTCAGAAAGAGCACCGTGTACAGTGTCATACTGAAGAAGGTGTGCAAGCATATTCGCATCTGTTAGATCGTTAACCGCCACTACTTCTACATCATTGTTGTTAAGTGCAGCACGGAATACGTTACGTCCAATACGTCCAAAACCATTAATACCAATTCTTACTGTCATGCAAAATTCCTCCTTGAATGATAAAAATCATTTTATTTAAAGGGAAAAATCCCTTATTAACTCTTGTGCAGCCCCTTCATCTGTGATGAGGACATTACTCTGTCCGGGCTGGAAATAAGAAGCGATTGCCTGAGCCTTTGACCGGCCTCCGGCAACGGCAATGACATGCCGGGATCTGTTCAGATCCTCAAGCTGCAGACCAACGGTGCGAACCTTATGAACGATTTCACCCATACGATTGAAATAGTATCCAAATGCTTCTCCCACGGCTTCATACTGCTGGATCAGCTCCAGCTGCTCCGGAGATGTCTTTCTCCGTTGTGCCATGGTCATTGCATCTCCAACACCATGGATAACGATGTCGGCATGACGGATAATGTCGAGAACTTCTTTGATGGAAGGCTCTTCTTTTATCGTTTTATAGGATTCCTCGCTCAGCGGGTCGGGTACATATAACAAACGGTAGTCGCCCTTTGCTTTTTTTGCCATCTCCGCACAAATCGTATTGGCCTGATTTTCCACTCTTTCACCCAGCCCGCCTCTGGCAGGTACGTACAGGCATTGATCGGCGCCCTTGAATGAGGTCATCATCTGGGCAACGGATGCCATCGTTGTTCCACCTGTAATGGCAATGGCCTGTTCAGGACTCATATGGTCTTTCAAATACTGGACACAAGCTTTTCCCATCTCTTGTTTTACCCAATTGAGCTCATCACTATCACCAGGAACAACAACAACGTAATCCAGATTTAATTTATCCTTTAACTGTTGCTCCAAAACCTTAATGCCTGTAACTTCCTTTATAAATTCAGCCAGCTGCTCAAGGATGTTCTGCCCCTCATAGCTGAGATGCATGCCTCTTGATGTAATTTCAACAGCTCCCTGCTGATTTAAGAAGTCCACCTCGCTGCGTACCGTCCGTTCGGCAAGATTGACGTTTTCAGCCAATGCTCTTCTTCCAACGGGCTGCATGATCTGGATGTAATGAAGCAGCTGATAGCGCCTCTGAATAACGTCCAGGACATCAGGGAATAATTTTTTTTGTAGATCGATGAACGCTCGCATGGAAAAAGCCCCTTCTTTGAAAAAACTGCCGACTGGGATGAATTACGTCCCAGGTAGTCATATTATGTCCCGCTAGGAGCAAAAAAATATCTCATTACATTTTTTATCTTAACAGTGAGGGGGTACGGGTGCAAGCAGAAAACCCATGGTTTTTTATTGTAAACGCTTTTGCAGCTCAAAGTAATCAATGGTCCGATAGTCCAGTTCCTCTTCATTGATCCTCACGACTGGTATTTCGAGAAAATACTTCTCATGGAGCTCCGGGTCTGTTTCGATATCTACTTCTGACACTTCCACAGAAAACAAAGACAACAGGGCCCTCACTTCATCACACAACGTGCATCCGTTCTTCCTATACAGAACGACTGTCTGCATGCCATCCCCTCCCCTTATCCTATCTTTTTTGTACAGGACTTGTTCCTATCTCACAATAAAAAGGACACACATTCAAGATGCGTGCCCTTTTTTATCATAAAAGCCATTATCGATTTTGAGTTTTCTGCGATGTAAAAATTCCGCCAACCCTTCGCCTACATAGTTTTCCGGAGTTCTTTTCAGTAACTCGTAATTAAACGACAACTTCTGCTGCTTCTGCATATCAAACACGTGAATCCGCCGGTCTTCAGACACTTGTTCGGTCGCCAAGATTTTGTAACGGATTAGGTTTGTCATAGATACCCCTCTTCTAAATAAAGCGAAAAGTCCTACAGTACATAAGATAATCATAACATACGACGCCTCATTTAGAAACTACATCGGAATAACTTACCCAAATAAACGTTCGTATAACTGCCGTAAGATTACTGTTCATAAGATGTTTAAATAACATGCATGTAACTGTCTGCTTTATCCTACTATTATTGTACCATAATAATACAGGGAATAAAAAAATAGACCTTCCAAAAGGAAGGTCTATTTTAGACAGCGCGCCTGAGAGGATTCGAACCCCCGACTGACGTAGAACCGGAATCTACCGCTCTATCCGACTGAGCTACAGGCGCAGAAGCGACATGCAAATACTATTATAATGAATGACCACTGATTACGCAACCCGTTTTTGAAAAATAATTTCTTTTAGTACGTATACTTATGATAAAACGATCCGCCGGGGCCCTGGAACTCCACGGGCCCTTCCTGCACAGTGACCAGGAAATGAGATCTTTAAACATGTACATAGAAGGTCATCGGATGTTCCACGGATTTTTATATCCTACGTTTATTACAGACAATTAAGGGTATGATGGTAGAAGGAATCCGTCTCTTCCGTCTGATTTAACGGCTGCGGATATCGTCGATTGTTTTTGTTTGACCTTTATTGACCTTAAAGGTATGATGAATGTATCTCAAAGATAATCAAGTGATGATAAGGAGGAACTTACAATGAATTTAGTCCCTACAGTTATTGAACAAACAAACCGGGGAGAGCGTGCTTATGACATCTACTCCCGCTTACTTAAAGACCGGATCATTATGCTCGGCAGCCCGATCGATGACAACATCTCGAACTCTGTTGTAGCTCAGCTGTTGTTCCTTGCAGCAGATGACCCTGAAAAAGATATTTCCCTATACATTAACTCACCAGGTGGTTCCATTACTGCAGGAATGGCGATCTACGATACGATGCAGTTCATCAAGCCGAACGTATCTACCATCTGCACAGGTATGGCAGCATCTATGGGTGCCTTCCTTCTGAACGCTGGTGAGCCTGGGAAGCGTTACGCTCTTCCAAACAGTGAAGTCATGATCCACCAGCCACTAGGCGGTACACAGGGTCAGGCCTCTGACATTGAAATCCACGCAAAGCGTATCATCAAAATGCGCGAGAAACTGAACCAGATTCTTGCCGAACGCACAGGTCAGCCGTATGAGGTCATCGAACGCGATACAGACCGTGACAACTTCATGTCTGCACACGAAGCTGTTGAGTACGGACTAATCGACAAAGTGATGGAAAAGAACGTTTAATGACATCTCTTGAAAATCCGCTGGAGTTCCAGCGGATTTTTTATGTTTTATATGAGAACGTTCTCTTATTCGACACGTTCATTGATTCACATAATGAAGCTTACGCAGGCTGCACAAATGCCGTTAACATTTGAATGGCCTGTTCTTCATCAGACCCGTCTGCGATAATTTTCACTTCTTCGTCGGTGCCTACCGCAAGACTCATTAACCCCATGATACTTTTTGCATTCACACGTTTTTCCTCTTTTTCAATGAAGATGTCCGCAGAAAATTTATTAGCTTCCTGAACAAACAAGGCAGCAGGTCTTGCCTGAAGGCCGGTTTCCAATTCGATTTTAATCGTTTTTTCCAACACTGGTCATTCTCCTTTCTTGTTCACACCACTTTTGTAAGCGTTATCAAATGGGTGAAAAAAGAACGCTCTCCTTACGAAAGCGTTATAATTGTCTTTTATTATAGCACGAATGAATCCGAAGATGAATCAGTTTCTGGACTTTTCTGTGACTTCACCTTTTCTAACCCGGTCAGCGAATTCATCAATTTTTCTCAGTCTGTGGTTAATGCCGGATTTACTGATTGTTCCGCCTGAAACGTATTCCCCTAGTTCCTTCAGTGAAACTTCCTGGTACTCAAGACGAAGGGAAGCAATCTCCTGAAGCTTATCCGGAAGAGCCTCCAGTCCTACTGTCCGTTTGATGAATTTTATATTCTCCACCTGGCGGAAAGCCGCCCCAATGGTTTTATTCAGATTGGCCGTCTCGCAGTTCACCAGACGGTTTACGGAATTTCTCATGTCTCTTACAATCCGGACATCTTCAAACTTGAATAACGCCTGATGGGCGCCGATGTTGCTGATCAGCTCTGTGATCTTATCGGCTTCTTTCAAGTAAGTGATGTATCCTTTTTTCCTGCTCAGCGTGCGGGCATGCAGGTCAAAGCTGTTCATCAGCTTACACAACGCCTCGTTGTGTTCCTCATCAGCAGAATAAATTTCCAGATGATAAGAAGAAGTTTCCGGATTATTGACAGAACCTCCGGCAAGAAAGGCCCCTCTCAAATACGCCCGTTTACAACTCGTATCTTTCAAATACTTCTGGGGAATATTGGGGTTTATGGATAACGGTCCTTTTAGTATTTCAAGGTCCTCCAAAACAACATCCGCCTTTTCCGCAAGTCTTACAATATATACATTATTCTTCTTCAAACGCATTTTTTTACGCACAAGAAGTTCAACAGGGTATGGGTAAATCTTCTTGATCAGTGTATAGATCCTGCGGGCAATAGCCGCGTTTTCCGTCTGCACATCCAGAATGTACTGGCGGTTCGATAAGGAGAACGTTCCATTCATCCGTACGAGCGCAGCCAGTTCCGCTTCCATCGATCCCATATCTGCTTCTACGTTGGTCAGCTCTTTCTTAATTTCTGATGCAAAGGACATTCCGATCCCCCCTTTCCTAACAACAATCTCTTTCTTAGAGCATGGAATGTAAAAGACGCGCCAATTTAGCTGTATCATGGCGCAGCATCACTTTATCATGATCAATAATATCTTCTTCAATCACTTGGACACCCATCGATTTGATCCGGTCAATATCATAAATCACCGGTTCAGCATTTTCTTCGGCATACTTTTTACGGACGTGCTGATCAATCGGTCTGTTGTGCACAATTACTGACTGTACCACGTCACGGCCGATATGATCAACCAGTGCCTGGATATGATCACCTGCAGAATAGCCGGATGTTTCGCCTTCCTGGGTCATAACGTTGCAGATATACGTTACTTTTGCCTTCGTTTCTTTCAGCGCATGACCGATTTCAGGAATGATAATGTTCGGCAGGATGCTCGTATATAGACTGCCCGGAGCGATGACAATTAAATCCGCCGATTGGATGGCTTCCACGGCTTCCGGAAGCGGCTGGACCGGTGTAGGACTGACAAACACCCGTTTTATTCGTTTTCCTTGTTTGGGTATGCTTGATTCGCCGGTTACGATCGTCCCGTCCTCCATTTCCGCGTGAAGGTTCATGCTGTGGTTGGCAATGGGATAGATATTTCCACGGACATTCAACACCCGGGAGATTTCCTTAATCCCTTTATAAAAATCCCCTGTCATGGACGCCATGGCTGCCAGAAGGAGATTTCCCATAGAATGGCCGGAAAGACCGTTGCCGTTGGAGAAGCGGTGCTGAAACAAGTCGAGCAGCATAGGCTCTGCATCTGACAGAGCAGCTACCACATTTCGGATATCTCCCGGAGCAGGGATGGCCATTTCCGTTCGGAGTCTTCCTGAACTCCCCCCGTCATCAGCAACCGTTACGATGGCTGAAAGATCAACAGGTAATTTTTTCAGTCCCCGCAGGAGCACGGGCATTCCGGTGCCGCCTCCGATGACGACGACACGCGGTTTCGTCTTTGAATCCATCTATTACAAACCCTTCCTTTTTTCGATATCCCTGTGGGTTACGTGGGTCACGAAATCGCTTGAAAAATATTCGGATAGATGCTCCGCCAAAGCTACAGAACGGTGCTGGCCTCCGGTACAGCCGATGGCGACAACAAGCTGACTTTTGCCTTCCCGTTTATACTGGGGAAGCATGAACTGAAGCAGATCCTTCAGCTTTTCCAGAAACTTCTGTGTATCGCTCCATTTGAACACATAAGAGGACACCTCTGAATTCAGACCTGTCATCGGACGCATCTGCTCCACGTAATGGGGATTTGGAAGGAAACGCACGTCAAACATTAAATCCGCGTCAATCGGCACCCCGTATTTGAAGCCGAAGGACACCATCTGAACCGAAAACACCTGCTGCTCTTTCTGTCGGTAGCTTTCAATAATGCGCTCCCGCAGTTCCTTCGGTTTCAATGAAGTGGTATCAATGATCGTCTGGGAACGTCCCCTCAGCTCATCAAGCATTTTTCGTTCTTTACGGATTCCCTCAAGAGGAAGCCCTTCTTTGGCAAGCGGGTGGGAGCGGCGTGTTTCTTTATACCTTGAAACGAGGGATTGATCCTCTGCATCAAGGAAAAGAATATGCTCCTGCAGCCAGTTTTCTTTCCCCAGTTTGTCCAGGGAATCAAAAAGCGCATCGAAAAATTCCCGCCCTCTCAAATCCATGACAAGCGCCACATTCTGTATGTTGTTGCTCGAGTCCTTCATCAATTCCAGGAATTTAGGCAGTAGGGCAGGCGGCAGGTTGTCCACACAAAAAAAACCGAGATCTTCAAAGCTTTGAACAGCCACGGTTTTCCCTGCCCCTGACATTCCAGTAATAATTACCAGCTGAGTTTCGTTTGCATCTACATGCATCTCCATCGCTCCCCATTCGTCAGGTCATGACGGATCCAGATCCTGATCGATCAGTTTGAAATCCGTCGTATATACAAATGTTCCATAAAGTTGGTGATCACTGCTTAGAATATGTCTGAATATCTCACGGTCACCCTCAGCCATGGGCTTGTTCAGCACTTCATCGACAGGGACCCATTCCAGTTCACCTTCTTCACTTTCCTCAAGCAGTTCACCTGTATAACTCGTTGTATAAAAGGTGAACATCATCCATTCCTGAGCCGTCTTTTCCTCTTCCCTCATAATAAATGTAAAAGACCCCCTCAGTTCAGGGTTTTCAATATCAAGTCCTGTTTCTTCTTTAAACTCACGCACAGCTGAATCCTTAATGTTTTCTCCTGGTTCCATCTTTCCTCCAGGAGCTACATACCAGCCTCTGCGCGGTTTTTTAAGCATCAATACTTTGTCTTTTGAACGTAAAACACAATTAGCTACACGCTGCATCGTTCGTCGTCACCTCATTTTCTGTCAGGAGGGCATCTCTCCCCATTATACAATGAATACACACAAGGCAACAATATTATGAGCTGATTTTCCGAAAGGACCTCTTTGTGAGAAAGACAACGTTCAAGACTTGATCATAAAAAAAAGACACAGATGAGGAGCACCTGTGTCTTATAGAGCGAACTCTATTAAAAGGGGGTCAATTAATTATCTTCAGCGTAACAAAAGAATGTTTCACAGATGTTACATCAGCGTTAAAATATAATATCTTTAATTGACGACTTTTAATTCCTCTAGAAGATTCTCAATATAGTGCTGTGCAGACTGGGCTGCAATACTGCCGTCACCTGTTGCTGTGACAATCTGACGCAGTTCTTTTTCACGGATGTCTCCAGCTGCGAAGACGCCCGGCACTTTCGTTTCCATAGTTTCGTCCGTTTCAATGTAGCCCTGCTCGTTTGTAATACCAAGGCTTGTGAACGGCTGGCTCAACGGGATCATTCCGATATAGATGAAAGCTCCGTTGGTATCGAAATCATATTCTTCATCCGTTTTTCTGTTATGAAGCGTGACACTGCCGACCTTCCCATCTTGATCATTGATGGTCTTGACAACTGTATCCCAGATGAAATCAATTTTGTCATTATCAAAGGCACGATCCTGAAGAATTTTCTGAGCGCGCAGTTCGTCACGGCGGTGCACAATCGTTACCTTGCTCGCAAAGCGGGTCAAGTACACGCCTTCTTCAACGGCAGAGTCTCCGCCGCCGACCACGACAAGCTCTTTATCCCGGAAGAAAGCCCCATCACATACGGCGCAGTAGGATACACCGCGTCCACCAAGCTCTTTTTCACCAGGGACGCCGAGTTCTTTGTACTGGGCACCTGTCGTTACGATGACCGCACGGGCTTTGTACTCTTTATTGCCTGCCTTCACTGTTTTATATTCTTTCCCGTCGATCACTTCTTTAATATCGCCATAGGCATATTCTGCCCCGAACTTCTTCGCATGGTCGAACATTTTATTAGAAAGGTCCGGTCCTAGAATGCTTTCATAGCCCGGGTAGTTTTCTACATCTTCTGTATTGGCCATCTGTCCGCCCGGAATTCCGCGCTCGATCATGAGCGTATCCAGATTCGCACGAGATGTATAAACGGCTGCTGTCATACCAGCGGGACCGGCGCCAGCGATAATTACATCATAAATACGTTCTTCACTCATCTATCTTCAACTCCTTATGATTCCAAATCACTTGTTGTTTCCTGTACATATCATAGTAAATCATACGAAAACCGTCCATTAATGTGCTTATAAGAGGAGCGGGAGGCTCTTAAGCCGCAGCAGGACAGGGACAGACCGCATCCTATCATGGCAGCACATACATACGAAAACAGACCTTCGAAGAAAAGTTTCTCCTCTTCAGCAAAGATCTGCTTCAGCGTTTCCGGTCAGAGAGAAAGACCCTGCTGTTTCCTCTACCCGTGGTTGTTATACCTGATCCGACCAGGGCCCGCCTTCCTCAGCCATGGAAGGGAACTGCCTGCAGCCCTTTTCCCACATTTGAAGAGCCTTCGCCGGCTGCCCCGTATGATAAAGTGCGATGCTGTACCATTTGTAGTACACCCGTCTTCTCACAACCTGTCTATCCTTCAGTGCCCGGAACCGTTCGATGGATTCCTGATAAAACCCTGCGCGCGCCAGTGTCTCGGCTACGGCCAGCTTCTGCTGATCGTGCATAGGAAAGACGTTGCGCAGCTGATGGATATGATGCATCGCTTCTTCCTGCTGCCCATTTTTCAAATGGAATACGGCAAGATTCACGTGGCTGTGAATGTCAGAGGGGTCCTCAGCTAAAATCGAGCGCTCGAGGTTCACCGCTTCTTCCTCGCTGCCGTTCATATAAAGAGCGAAGGCATATTTATGCTTCGCCATCGTAAACTCAGGGAACATGTCCATCATTTCTTCAAGAAGCTGAAGCGCCTGCTCCCACTCTTCCTGTTCCAAATGATAAAAGGCGGTTTCCTGATAAATCAAAAGCTCATCTTCATCTTCGAAAGCCCACTCGTCCTCATCCTCTTCTTCCTCAAGCGAATCCAGCATTTCCTTTAACTGTTCAGCTGCTTCCTCAAATTCCCCATCACCTGGTTGTTCGAGGTACGTGTCCACGTATTTTTTCGCATCACTGAGCAGACCAAGATGAGCGTAATTGTTCGCCATCAAGTAATAGCAGTCGACGTATTCCTTACCGAAATTGGCGAGCACTTCCGTCAACACCTGGTTGGCCGCATGATAAGAGCCAACTTCCGTGTAGACCACTGAAAGCTGGCATGGGTATAGAGGTTCTTCGGGAGAGGCTTCGATAGCTTTCTTCAGCCACTTGACAGCGGCATTGAAACGACGCTTTTGGAAAGCCTGGATCCCATGGGTAAAATAAAACTTACCTGAAGGCAGAAATGGGATAACATTCGTATTCTGTCGTGCCGCTGTCCCTTTTACTGATGTTGTCATGACTGTCCCCCTAATACGTATCAAATCTCACTAATTATGCAGTATAACATAAATAGGAAGATAGAAATAGGAGAAAAAAGGAATCCCTCTTAGGAATGTCTTTCCTCCAGCACACGCAGGACATCATCTAGCGGTACACCTCGGTCTGTCAGAATCATAAGCAGGTGGAAAATCAGATCGGCAGATTCCAGTGCCATCTCAGCCGGGTCATCGTTTTTAGCCGCTATGATCACTTCTCCGGCTTCTTCCCCGATCTTCTTGGCAATCCGGTCCACACCTTCCTGGAAAAGCTTGGACGTGTAAGAGCCTTCTGGTAGAAGAGATTTCCGCTCGGCAAGTACCGACTGGAGCTCATCAAGAATGGCGTAGCGGTTTTCTTTTGCTTCTGTCTGGTCACCGGTCAGTGTTTCAGAAAAACAGCTGTAGCTTCCCGTATGACAGGCTGGTCCGGCCGGAATCACCTGCACGAGCAGAGCGTCCTGATCACAGTCATACTTGATCTGTCTCACCTGCTGCGTATTTCCGGACGTCTCCCCTTTGTGCCACAGTTCTTTTCTGGAACGGCTGTAAAAGACCGTTTCTCCAATCTCCAGTGTTTTTTCGAGAGATTCCTTATTCATATAAGCGAGGGTCAATACTTCTTTTGAGCGCTCGTCCTGGACAATCGCCGGTACCAGGCCCTGCTCGTCAAATTTCACTTCATTGATGTTCATCGGATCGGCACCCCTTTATCTTTTAAGTAACGTTTCACGTTTCCTACAGAAGTTTCTTTATAGTGGAAAATGGAAGCCGCGAGGGCCGCATCCGCATCCACCTTTGTAAACACATCATAAAAATGCTCACTGGAGCCGGCACCACCGGAAGCAATGACCGGTACGCTTACGACGTTTTGAACAGCTTCCAGCATCGGCAGGTCAAAACCAGTCTTCTCTCCATCCTTGTTCATGGAAGTGAGCAGAATTTCACCCGCTCCACGCTTCACCGCTTCCTGCGCCCAATCGGTGAGAGACCACTCGGTCGGCGTCCGGCCTCCGTGGGTATAAACGACCCAGTTATCGGATGGTTCGTCATATCTCGCATCAATCGCGACGACGATGCACTGGCTGCCAAAATAATCGGCACCTTCGGTAATTAATTCAGGACGCTGGACGGCAGATGAATTCAAGGACACTTTATCGGCTCCGTTTCTCAATGTCTCTTTAATATCCTCAAGTGTACGGATACCACCACCGACAGTAAAAGGAATGGCAAGCTCGGAGGCGACCGAGCGGACGACATCAATCATCGTTTTCTTCCCTTCGTGACTGGCCGATATATCAAGGAAAACGAGCTCATCGGCTCCCTGCTCATCATAGACTTTGGCGAGTTCAACTGGATCCCCGGCGTCTCTGATATCGACAAACTGGATCCCTTTGACGACCCGCCCTTCTTTTACATCAAGACATGGAATAATTCGTTTGGAAAGCATTACTCCACCTCCAAATCGAGGGCATCTTCCAAGGTGAACTGGTTCGTATAAAGCGCCTTCCCTACGATCGATCCTGCTACATTCCGATCACGGTACTGTTTTAATTCCTGAAGATCACCAAGGTCCTTGATGCCTCCGGAAGCGATGACATCCACCCCGGCTTCCTCAGCCAGACGGACGATTTCCTTTGTATTCGGTCCTGCCAGCATTCCGTCTTTAGCTATATCTGTATAGATGAATGTGCGGGCGCCGGCTTCCACAAGCTCTTTCGCCAGATCGACCGCCTTGATTTCCGACTGCTCCAGCCATCCGGCTGTGGAGACATACCCATCTCTTGCATCAAGCCCGATGGCGATGCGGCTGCCGTATTCGGCCAGCAGCTTTTTCGTTGTTTCAATATCACTGACAGCAAGGGAACCTATAATGACGCGGTCGACACCCTGGTCCAGATAATATTTCACATCTGCTTCAGAACGAATACCGCCGCCAATTTGAATGCGGCTGTTCAGTTTTCCGGCTGCCTGGAGCACAAATTCAGCATTCTGTCTGGATCCTTCTTTCGCTCCATCCAGATCCACCATATGGATCCATGATGCTCCGGCTTCTGCGAACTGTTCGGCAATCTCAAAGGGATTTTCCCCATAAATGGTCTCTTTATCAAAGTCTCCCTGCTCCAACCGCACACATTTTCCGCCGCGCATATCGATAGCAGGATAAATCGTAAAACTCATCTCGTGCCCCTCCTTATTGTCTGCACATCATCCGGCAGAAGTTTTCCAACAGCTGCATCCCTGCACGACCGCTTTTTTCCGGGTGGAACTGACTGGCCACGACGTGGTCCCGTCCCACTATGGCCGGTACGTCGGTGTGATAATCCGCCGTGGCATATAAAATATCCTCGTCCTCTGTGACGGCCGCATAGGAGTGAACGAAATAGACGTACTCGTTCTCCACATCGGTCAACAGCTCTTTTTCCGGACGGCGGATGTTCATCTGGTTCCATCCCATGTGAGGTACTTTGTAGGCCCGGCCGTTTTCATCGATTCCCGAAAAGCGGCGGATGGTCCCTGGGAAAATACCCAGTCCATCTGTCCAGCCGCCTTCCTCACTGCTTTCAAAAAGCAGCTGCATGCCAAGACAGATGCCGTACAACGGCACTCCTTCGTCCACTTTCTGGTGGATGAAACCGATAAACTGGTGCTCTGCCAAGGCTTTCATTGCATCAGGGAAAGCTCCCACTCCAGGCAGGATATAGCCGTCACATCCGTGAAGCTGATCAGGTCGGTCCCCGATTTTGTATTCAATATTCAAACGCTCCAGTGCTTTCGAAACACTGAAGAGGTTTCCCATGCCGTAATCAATCACACCGATCATGTTTACAAACTCCCCTTCGTACTCGGCACTCCCTGTACCCGTGGATCAATCTGTGTAGCTTCATCCAGCGCACGTGCCAAGGCTTTGAACATGGCTTCAATAATGTGGTGGGTATTGTGTCCGTGGTGAAGGACGATATGCAGATTCATTCTTGCTTCTACCGCAAGCTTCCAGAAAAATTCATGGACATTTTCGGTATCAAAGGTCCCTACCCGGTCTTTGGGAAGTTCTGCACGCCATTCCAGATGAGGGCGGTCACTTAAGTCAACGGCTACCGTGACGAGCGTTTCATCCATCGGAAGAGTCATCGATCCATAGCGTTTCATTCCGAATTTATCGCCTACCGCCTCCCGCAGCGTCTGGCCGAGGCAGATGCCGATATCCTCGGTTAAATGGTGGTCGTCCACCTCCACATCTCCATAACCTCTGACCGTCAGATCAAAGAGGCCGTGCTTAGTGAACAGCTCCAGCATGTGGGAAAGAAAGGGAACCTGTACGTCCAAATCCGCCTTCCCTTGTCCGTCGATCGTGAAATCGAGGCTGATATCTGTTTCTCTTGTTTTTCGTTCAATGCTGGCATTGCGTTGTTCTGTCATGTCCAGCGCTCCTTTCTGATTTCGACGGCCCGGGCGTGGCCTTCAAGGCCTTCCAGTCTGGCGAAGCGGGCAATTTTGTCTGCATTCGTCTTCAAGGCCTGTTCACTGTAGGAAATGATACTCGATTTTTTCACAAAATCATCGACATTCAGCGGGCTGGAAAAACGGGCTGTCCCGTTGGTCGGGAGGACATGGTTCGGTCCAGCGAAATAATCCCCCACCGGCTCACTGCTGTAGGGACCGAGGAAGATCGCTCCCGCATGCTTAATCTTCCCGAGGTCATCAAAAGGCGATGCGGTCATCACTTCAAGGTGCTCCGGCGCCATTTCATTGACGGCCGCAACCGCTTCTTCATGATCCCTGCACAAAACGATCATCCCGTAGTCTTCGACGCTCTTTCCTGCAATTTCTTTCCGTGGAAGCTTCTCTACCTGTTCCAGCACCGCTTCTTTGACGTCCTCTGCAAGTCTCGAGCTTGTCGTTACAAGGACACTGGAGGAGCGGGCGTCGTGTTCCGCCTGGGACAACAGATCAGCAGCAATTTCTTCTGCTTTCGCTGTCTCATCAGCGAGCACTGCGATTTCACTCGGTCCGGCAATCATATCGATATCGACATCCCCGAACACCTCCCGCTTGGCAAGGGCTACAAAAACATTCCCCGGTCCTGTGATTTTATCGACAGCCGGAATCGTTTCCGTACCATAGGCAAGAGCGGCAACCGCCTGGGCTCCCCCCACTTTATACACATGTTCCACGCCGAGGATGTGGGCTGCAAGCAGCACACCGGCAGGCACCTGCCCGTCTCTCCCGGGCGGGGTTACCATGACGATCTTTTCCACGCCGGCTGCTTGAGCAGGAATGACGTTCATGAATACTGAAGATGGATAAGCTGCTGTTCCCCCCGGCACGTAAACGCCGGCAGCATCGATCGGTGTAATCTTCTGCCCGAGCAGCGTTCCATCTGGATTCGTATCGAACCATGAGGAGGTTTTTTGTTTCTCATGGAAGGAGCGGATGTTAGCCGCCGCTTCTTCCAGGATGCTGATAAACTCTCCATCGACGGATTCATAGGCTTGTTCAAACTCTTCTTTTGTCACTTTCATTTTCTCAAGCGTGACTCTGTCGAACTGTTCTGTAAAGGCATGTACAGCCTTGTCTCCCTCTTGTTTCACGCGGGCAATAATGTTTTGGACAGATTTCCGCTGCTCTTCTGTCCCCTGGTCAACACTGCGCTTTAACGAAGGCAGGTCCGTTCTATTGATGATTCTCATGTCCGGATGCCCTCCATCACTTCACTTAAATTGGTAACCATCTGTTCAATCTCTGTACTTTTCAGCCGGTAGCTGACAGGGTTCACGATCAGACGCGAAGTAATATCGGCAATCTTTTCATACTCGACAAGGCCGTTTTCCTTCAATGTCCGTCCGGTGGATACGATATCGACAATACGATCCGCAAGTCCGATTAATGGCGCAAGCTCAATCGATCCATTCAAGGGAATGATTTCAATCTGCTCCCCCTGTTCACGGAAATAATCGGAGGCGACCTTCGGATATTTGGTTGCAATTTTAGGTGCAATCCGGCTCAGCGGCTGATCCGGAAGACCGGCAACCGCTACGTAGCATGGGCTGATTTTCAAGTCCAGCACTTCATAGACATCCCGGTCCTGTTCCAAAAGGACGTCCTTACCGGCAATGCCGATATCAGCCGCTCCGTATTCTACATACGTGACAACATCCATCGGTTTAGCCATCATGACCCGGATGTTCTGGTCCGGAAACTCAAGGATCAATTTACGGGAATCATCGAGGTCGGCTCCAAGTTCATAGCCGGCCTTTTCCATAAGAGCCGCTGCTTCTTTATAGATTCGTCCTTTCGGCATGGCAATTGTCAAAGGCTTACTCATTCTGATTTCCCTCCTTTTTTCGTTAAATCAACCGTTTTGGAAAGCTCCTGCTGGAAAGCTCGGATATCAGGGATCTGATCCACGTGCTGCAGCAGAACCGCGTACCCTTCCCGTCGGTATTTCTTCGCTTCTTCAATGCCGCGGCTGTGTGAGTCATCGTCCACAATGACAGCCATGCGCTCATCTTCGTCCTCCTGGTCATCCAAGGCTTCCACTAAACGCTCCAAATGAATGGCGAACCCTGTTGCCGATGCATTGAGCTGGAAAGAAGGCAGGAGAGTATCGTAGCGCCCGCCATTGCAGAGCATCGCTCCCAGGTGAGGGGCATAGCCTTCAAACAGGACCCCGGTGTAATAATCCATATGACTGATCAGATTCAAATCAAACTGAATGTACTGCTGCACCCCGTACTGCTCCAGAAGCTTGTGGAGCTGTTTTAATTCATTCACTGCCTGCATGCAGGACTGATTGCGAGCAAGCGAGCGGCTGTATTCAAAGATTTCTTCTCCGCCTTTCAGCGTGAGCAGCTGGAGAAGGGATTGTTTTTTATCCGCCTGGGCATCCAGGGATTTGACGGCTTCTTTATAGCCGACATAATTTTTTCGGTAAAGGTAGTTCAGCAGCTCATCAATCGTTTCCTGATCATCTCCAAGCAGATCGTTGAAAAAGGCTTTGACGTACCCGATGTGTCCGACCGTAATGACAAAGTCGTCCAGCCCCGTCTGCTTTAAGGATTCAACAAGAAGAGCAATTACTTCTGCGTCTCCATAGGAAGAATGATCGCCAATGAGTTCTGTTCCCACTTGTTCAAACTGAGCAGGCTTTCCTCCTTCTGCCTGCTGAGCACGGAAGACCGGACCGTCATAGGCCAGACGGAGAGGGAACTCGCTGTTTTTCAGCTGAGAAGCTGCCACACGCGCAATGGGAGCCGTCAAATCCGGACGGAGCACAAGGGTATGCCCCTGCTGGTCCAGCAGCTTGAACAGCTGCTGATCAAGTGTGGCACTCACCTGACCGACGGTATCGTGATATTCCATAATCGGCGTATCCATAAACGAATAGCCGTAAGATAGGATCGTTTCCGATAAATTTCTTCTTGCTTTTGATTTTTGTTTATAAAAAAAGGGAAGCGTGTCCCGCATTCCCAAAGGTTTTTCAAACATCAGACGTTTGACCAATGGAACCCATCCTTTCATTAAATCCTTTAGCTTGCTAATATGCTAACATGATAAAGATTGCGCGTCAAACAAGAATTCCTACCCGAATACATTCTTCCCTATCATAACAGAATCTTTTGAAAAAAACCGGTTCAGCCGCCCAACGAAAAACAGCCCCCTGTAAGAGGGGACTGTCTGTTTAAGGTTTGACGGCCGTCCGGTATAACAGATCATCTGCATACTGAAGGACCAATGGATGTTCCACGTTTGATTCGCGGTGAAAATGCAGATGGAGATACAAGCCGGCGGCCTTTTCTGTGCGTCCGCCTTCTCTTTTCATCTCCAGCGCGGTGACCCCTTCATAGAGCAGAGCCATCCTTTTGGCGAGGCGTTTGCTGTAAAGGGTCTGCTCCCGTTCCTTCATCTGCATCATCCGGATGGCTTCTTCATGAAAATCTTCCAAGTATCCGTCGACCGCCCGGACATCCTCATCTTCTACCAAGACATCCATTCGTGCTTTAAGCTCGTCGTAAAACAGCTGGTGGGCCTGATACTTATGGAACAGCCGGAGAACCTCAAGGCCGAGGATGTTCGCCGTCCCCTCCCAGACTGTAAGCACCTGGGCGTCGCGGAGCAGCCGTGGAGTGACAAAATCTTCGATATATCCATTGCCTCCATGAAGTTCAATGGCTTCCTGGGCAAAGTGAACCGCCTGTTCTGCTGATTCCTTTTTTAATACAGCAATCCGAAGCCGGTTCAGCACCGCTTCTTCCGGACGGTGTTCTGGAGCATGAACCATGCGGTCAAAGGCACGGATCATGTGAAACACCGCCCGCGTTTCTACTTCCTGTTTCACTGTCATAGTGGAAAGGGTGTCCTGAATCATCGGGTAGTCAATCAGCCTGCCCCCGAACGCCTCCCGTTCTTTCGCATAGGCAAGGGATTCGGTGACTGAGCGGCGCATAATTCCAATCGAAGCCACAGCATTGCATATCCGGGAAAGGTTCAAGGCTTCCATCATGTAATAAAACCCTCTATCCGCCTCTCCTACTAAGTAAGCCTCGGCTCCTGCAAATTCCACCTCGGCTGATGGAACAGCCCGGACTCCGAGTTTGTCTTTCAAACGGCGGATTTGAATGCCGTTCAACTGTCCATCCCCGCCCCGCCAGGGCACGAGAAACAGACTCAATCCTTTCGTGCCCTTCGGTGCACCTTCCATCCTGGCCAGAACCATAGCGACGCCACAGGCACCGGCATTACTGGCAAAATACTTTTCTCCATAAAGGTGGTAGACGTCCCCCTCCTTCACGGCCTTGACTTCATTCGCCCCAACATCCGACCCTCCCTGGCGCTCGGTTAAGAAAGTCGCTCCTTCAAAAAGGTCCACCTCTCCTGTGGATAGGACGTGAGGCAGATACTCAGCTTTCAATTGGTCATCAGCGTAATGATCGATTAAATAGGCAGTAGCCATTGTAAGGGTGACCGGACAATAAAAGCCGGGCTCTGCCTGGGAGAGCAGGTAACCGAGTGCAAAGGAATACGTGTAATCCCCCGGCACACCCAGTTCCGGAATCTGTTTATGAACAAAACCCACAATACCCGTGTTGTAGGTATCCTGAACAGTCTTCAAGTACCCTTCGTTGAGACGCACATAGGAAATGTCCCGCCCCATCTTGTCATACTTAATCAAAACAGGCTGCCCATCTCTGTCCGTGTACGCCGCGCGCTCATCAATGTCGTGAGCACACAACGCGCCGTAATTTTCCAGCTTAGGGAAGGCCCATTCCTGAAAAGGTTCATTCCAGGATTGCTTTAGTACATGCTGAAGATTTTCGTCATTTACAAAAAAATTCATGACCGGTCCCCCTGAACCTGTTGATTTTCTTCTCGAAGCTTGTGCTTCAACAGCTTGCCTGTGGCATTCCGGGGCAGCTCCTGCACTTCTTCATACAACCGCGGGATTTTATACCCTGCCAAGTGGTCTTCAAGAAACCCCCGGCATTCCTCTTCCAATTCATCGATCCTCCCGTGCGAAACGATAAAAGCCTTCACCGTTTCACCCCAGTCGGGATGAGGGACGCCCGTCACCGCCGCATCCTCAATGAGGGGATGCTGTAAGAGGATGGTTTCAATTTCCCGCGGATAGATATTGACACCTCCCGAGATGATCATATCTTTCTTACGATCGACCACCCACACATACCCCTCCTCATCCCGCACTGCGAGATCACCGGTTTTCAACCATCCGTCCTGAATGACTTTTCTGGTGAGCTCCGGGTCTTTGTAGTAGGCTTTCATAACCCCATCTCCCCGCAGACAGATTTCGCCCACCTCTCCCGCTTCGGTTTCCTGCCCATCGTCACGGGCGATTTTCATTTCACAGTTGAGAGCCGCACGCTGTCCGATACTGCCTGCTTTTCTTTCATGCTCTGACGGAAGCAGAAGAGTACCGTTGGGACCGGCTTCTGTTAATCCATATACACAGTACAGGCTCTCTGTGTCCAACTGTTCTTGTATGAAATCCACCTCCGTACGGGAAAGCGGCGCCCCTCCATAAACCCAGTGTTTCATCCAGCTCATGTCTGTATCAGCAACATCCGGATGTCTCGCTGTCATTAAATAGGCGACAGGCGCCCCGAAGAAATGCGTCGTTTTCTCTCTGGATACGAGTTCCAGCAAAAGATCAGGCGTAAATGATGGGGCTGTAACATGAGCAGCTCCGACATAGGTACCTGCGGTTAAAAACAAGTGAAGCGGAGCGGAATGGCTGAGTGGCATCATATGAAGAATCCGGCTCGAAGCTTTCATCTCCATTTCGATGGCCATCATAATGGAAACGCTTACTATGTTTTTGTGCGTAAATACTACTCCTTTTGGCGTCCCGGTTGTTCCTGACGTATACAAAATGGAAGCCTCCTCCTCTTCAGAAGCATCATTCACGACTTCCACCCCCTCTTCCTGAGCCAGGAGAGCGGAGTAGGAGAGCCAGTTCCCCCGGGACACCCCGGTTTTAATAAAGGTTCCCATTTTGTCTTCTGCAAGCCCTTTGACTTGTGGCCACGTCTGTTCATGTGCAAGCAGGACGACTGCATCACTGTGATCATAAATATAGGAAACTTCCTTCTCTATCAGCCGGGCATGAATGGGAACGACCACCGCTCCCGCCCGGTGAGCTGCAAAGTAGCTCACGATAAACTCGATTGTGTTCGGCATGTGAATGACAATTTTATCCCCCCGTTCTACACCAAGTCTCATAAAGGCGCGGGCCAACTGATTCACCTGTTCATCCCATTCCTTATAGCTCAACCGTCGATCGGGTGAAATCAATCCATCTTTATCCGGGTATTTTCTTGCCTGATAAGCCAGCATTTCTGATACATTCACAGCGATTCTCCTCTCCGCTCCCTCAATTCCTGCTCAAACCTTGCCATCCAAGTGTCCATTTCCTTCTTTAATTCCGATAATTCACGGATCCTGATGTCCACTTCCTCCATCTTTTCCCTCCCGTAAGACATGGTCCTTTCCAACTGGCTCACTCCGGAAGGGTCTTGATCAAATAGTTCGATCATTTCCTTGATTTCTTCCAGATGAAAGCCATACTTTTTGCCACGGAATATGAGTCGGATTCTTGTGAGGTCCCCCGTGGAGAAGACCCTCCGTCCCTGGAGGTTCCGTTCCGGCCTGATTAAGCCGATCTCTTCGTAATACCGGATCGTCCGCTTCGTTACATCAAACGTCTCAGCTACATCCTTAATCGACAGTCCGTCTCTCATCTGCAGCGCCTCTCATTGAATGAATTTTCCAACAATTACACTATACCATTTACGTTAACGTCACCTTCAACTATAAAATTTTGGAAATTAAAAACACCAGCGTTGGCTGGTGTTTAATAATTCCCGTATTGAAATAAAAATAGAAAAGCAACAAGGGAGGAAGGAACCTGCTCCCTTACAGACCATTCTATGATAAAACCCGGCATGTTCCCGAAACGGTCGGCCGCTTCGGTCGGAATAGCTCCCTGCTTAATCTCCGCCCAGATCCTGCCGTTTTCATCTGTCACCTTGTACCAGCCGAGGTAACGGTCTCCTTTAAGCTGCCACCGGAGGTTAGGTCCTTCAATAAAACCGATGATCCGCTTTCCATCCGTCCCTTTCCACTCTTTCGTATAAGCCGTATACCTGCCGGCTTCGTTCTGAATATAACCGCGCCATTGGAAGCCGCCCTTTTTCTCAAGGCGGTACTGGGACGCATCATAATCATCTTTACAAACAAAAGAACCTGATTTAATAGAAGGAAAAGAAAGCCAGCTTGAAATGACAGCGGCCGGTTTATACTTCCAATGGTGTTCTTCCTCCGCCCGTGCATATCGTTCCCCATTCATATCATAAAGACCAGCTTGATCATTTCTAATATCCTGCTGCCCAAGGTACATGCGCTTCGGAAAAAGGGGATAAGTGTATTCAGGACCGAACTCCGCAGTCTGGATTGTCGTATGCCGTAATTTTTTGAAATCCTGTATACCCGTTGCAAACAATCCTGCTCCCGTTACAAAGAACAAGGGGAAGTAAAAAAGAGAAAGGATAAAGGATGCCTCCTGGTATAATAGGATGGAAAAAAGAAAGAACATACCCAAAACCAGCAGAACCCCACCCGTGATCAACTGTCTTCCCGCATCTTTCAATATCAATGACCGAATGTCCATCATACCTTTTCCCCCTTTTCTATGTTCTACGCAGCAAACAAGGAAAAAGTTTCAGAAAAAACTGGTCTTATAAGAGGACAGGAAGAAGAAAGGAGTATGCATCCTCCTCCCCATCTATCAAACAATACAGGAAGATTTTTGAATCCAATGGAAAAATCCTGCGTGACATTTGGCGGAGAATGTACCATAGAATCCGTTTGCTTGTTAGCTTATGAAAATAAGGCCATTCCGAGGCCGTGCATTTGTCGGTTGATAAATTCGCAGCACCGATTTCCCCGAGAACTTGAAAACCCGTCCTCCGGAGAGGACGGGTTTGATTACTTATACATATTCAATAGGCGTAACGGCTTCTTTTAGAAGCTGATCAAGCTGCTCGGTATATTCTTTCTTCTGCTCATCTGTATAGTTTAAGGATTCAGCCATGTAGTCAATAACGCTGTCCTTATGATCGCGTACCCATTGGATGTTGAAGAACAGGGCCGCGGTACGACGGACGAAGAAGTCCACCGGTTTGAAGGTCATTTCCTCTTCAAGCGCGTAAGCAAGCTGAGCAAAGACGATTGGATCGATGCCTTCGTTCTCCGCTTCCTGCTTACGGTTTTGGAAGTTATTGAACACTTTATCCACGTTGGCACCATAAAGCTGGATCAGTTTATCTGCTTCCTCTTTATCGATACCAATGGATTCAGCGATTTTCAAGCGTTCTTCCTTGAACTGCTTGAATCCTTTAGAACCGCCAACTTCTCCTCCGGAAATAGCCATGCGCTTCGTCTCGGAATCAGAATAGCGGACGCCGGTTTCTTCCATCAACTGATCGCGGACAAGATCCACGGCAGTCACAGCCATCTTACGGTAACCTGTCAGCTTCCCACCAGCCATGGAAATCAGACCGGAATCAGAAACAAAAATTTCATCTTTACGGGAAATCTCAGATGGATCTTTGCCTTCCTCATGAATAAGAGGACGAAGGCCGGCCCAGCTGGATTCCACATCTTCTTTCGTCGCTTTGACGGTCGGGAACATATAGTTCATTGCTTTGATAATATAATCGCGGTCTTCTTCCGTCATCGTCGGGTGGGAAATATCCTGATCGTACACCGTATCCGTTGTACCGATATACGTTTTACCGTTTCTCGGGATAGCGAAAATCATACGACCGTCCGGACTGTCGAAGTAAATCGCCTGTTTCAGCGGGAATACAGACTGATCGAATACAAGGTGAACACCTTTGGTCAGCTGCAGGGTTTTCCCTTTCTTGGAGCCATCGATTTCACGAAGCTCATCCACCCATGGACCGCCCGCATTGATGATTTTCTTCGCTTTCACGTTATACTGTTCTCCTGTGATTAAATCCTCCACTACTGCTCCAACGATTCTGCCTTCATCACTATAGATAAAGTCCACGACTTTGGAGTAGTTGGAAGAGTTGGCACCATATTCGACTGCTTTTTTCATGACTTCAAGAGTCAGACGGGCATCATCTGTCTTGTACTCTACGTAATACCCAGCACCTTTTAAGCCGTCCTGTTTAATGAGAGGTTCACGCTTAAGGGCTTCTTCCGCACTCATCATGGAGCGGCGTTCGGATTTCTTAACACCAGCAAGATAATCATAGACGCGCAGGCCGATGTTCGTAGAGAACGGGCCGAAGTTTCCGCCCTGGTGGAATGGAAGCAGCATCCATTCTGGAGTGGTTACGTGCGGGCCGTTTTCATATACGATCTCCCGCTCTTTTCCTACTTCTGCCACCATTTTAACTTCAAACTGCTTCAAGTAACGCAGGCCGCCGTGTACGAGCTTCGTGGAGCGGCTGGATGTTCCGGCTGCATAGTCCTGCATTTCAACAACCGCTGTTTTCATGCCGCGGCTGGCCGCATCCAGTGCGATTCCAGAGCCGGTAATTCCTCCCCCGATGACGAGTACGTCCCACTCTTCCTGAGTCAAGCGTTCAAATTGACGTTGTCTTTCCAAGCTTGAAAATGATTGCATATCGATCTCTCCTTCTTCCGTTGTCTTCATTTAATGGTCTGGTACGGATATTCCCGAAAATGTCGAAAGTTATGTGTGGGAATGTTCTTTAGACACTGTGGCATAAAAAAAGAGACCACGAAACTCCTTATGCTGTGCATAAAGCTTCGTGGTCTCTCCGCGTCTCCGACCGTGTCCATCAACTTGTACTTTTATTATATCAGAGAGCGGACACGTGTCAAAGATTTATTCTTCAGGCTTGAAGACCCGGGTAGCTTCCACAGCTTTCTGCCATCCTTTATATAGTGTCTGCGTTTTCTTTTCCTCCATACTTGGCTGGAATTCACGCTCCACCTTCCATTGATTTTCGATTTCACGGCGGTCTTCCCAGAAACCAACTGCAAGACCGGCAAGGTAGGCAGCTCCAAGCGCTGTCGTTTCATTGATTTCCGGACGTTCCACGTTCACATCAAGCAGGTCACTCTGGAACTGCATCAGCATATTATTTTTCACAGCACCGCCGTCCACCCGGAGCGTTTTCAATTCAAGACCGGAGTCTTCCACCATAGCATTGACCACATCTTTCGTTTGATAGGCCAGCGAGTCGAGCGTTGCTCTTACAAAGTGGGCTTTGGTTGTTCCCCGTGTCAGACCGAAGACAGCTCCGCGCGCTTCACTGTCCCAATACGGTGTTCCAAGACCAACAAAGGCCGGCACCACATACACACCGTCAGCAGAATTCACTTCTCCTGCAACCTCTTCACTTTGAGGAGAAGATTCGATCATCTGCAGACCGTCACGGAGCCACTGGATGGCTGAACCAGAAACGAAGATACTGCCTTCCAGAGCATATTCGACTTTACCATCCAGCCCCCAGGCCAGTGTTGTAAGCAGACCGTGATTGGACTTGACAGGTTCTTCCCCGGTATTCATTAACATGAACCCACCGGTGCCATAAGTATTTTTAGCCATTCCTTTTTCAAAGCAGGCCTGTCCGAACAGAGCCGCATGCTGGTCCCCGGCAATCCCTGCGATCGGTACTTCTTTTCCGTAGAAATGATAATCAATGGTATGAGCATAGACATCAGAGGACTCTTTCACTTCAGGAAGCATGCTTTCTGGAACGTTCAGCAGTTCCAGGAGCTCCTTGTCCCATTCCAAATCATAAATGTTGTACATAAGCGTACGGGAAGCGTTGGAATAATCCGTAACATGGGCCTTCTGGCCGGACAGCTTATATACGAGCCACGTATCGATCGTTCCGAACAGCAGGTCCCCGTTTTCGGCTTTTTCTCTTGCTCCGTCCACATTGTCCAAAATCCATTTCACTTTCGTTCCTGCGAAGTAAGGATCAAGGAGAAGACCTGTCTTTTCACGGAAGGTATCTTCCAGTCCCTTCTCCTTCAATTCGTTACAAATGCCCTGCGTCTGTCTGGACTGCCAGACGACGGCTTTGTAGATCGGTTTTCCTGTATGTTTATCCCACACGACGGTCGTTTCCCGCTGGTTTGTGATACCGATTCCAGCAATGTCCCCGGCGTCTACATCCGCAAGGCGGAGCACATCGGAAATACAGGCAAGCACAGATGTCCAGATTTCATTGGCATCATGCTCCACCCATCCTCTTTTTGGAAAGTATTGTTGAAATTCCTTCTGTGCGGTTTCAACAATTTCTCCATCGCGGTTGAACAGGATGGCCCGCGAGCTCGTTGTACCCTGATCAATTGATAAAATATAGTTTCCCATGGTAAATCTCTCCCTTTATGCTTGTTTCACTTTTTTTAATTCTATGTTCATGGAACTGAGAAGGACAGCGGCAACAACCGCGGATCCTATCCAAAACCATATGGTATACTCCGCCTGGAAAATGGCTTGATAAAATAATCCGCCATACATTCCGCCGATAGCCGGGCCGGCCACAGGAATCCAGGAGTACCCCCAATCAGATCCTCCCTTACCGGGGATAGGAAGAACCGCATGCGCCACTCTCGGCCCAAGGTCCCTCGCAGGGTTGATCGCATAACCGGTTGTAGAACCAAGGGACATCCCGATGGCCACAATCAACAAGCCGACGATCAACGGATTCAAGCCGTCTGTGAAATCATTGGCCCCAATAAATAATAACCCCATCACGAGTACAAAAGTACCGATCATTTCACTTACCAGATTGGAAATAGGACTGCGTATGGCCGGATCCGTACAAAAGATGGATTTGATAGCCAGCTGATCCTCCGTATCTTTGAAATGAGGCAGGTAATGGAAAAACACGATGGCTGCTCCGATAAAAGCCCCCATCATCTGCGCGGTGATATATAGTGGGACTTTCGCCCACGGGAAATCTCCGACAACAGCAAACCCAAGTGTTACTGCCGGATTGATATGAGCGCCTGTAACGCTTCCAACCGCGTACACGCCCATGGCAACAGCAAGGCCCCAGGCAATTGTAATAAGCACCCAGTTCCCTTCCGCTTTTGTAGCTTTCAAGTTCGCTCCGGCTATGACACCGCCTCCAAAAATGATTAAGATCATCGTACCGATCAGTTCACCCATAAATTCCGTCATGTGCCCGCTCCTTTCCGATCTTCAGCGGATCCCTGCCAAAAACGCACAACTATTAGCGTCTCTTCTAATCTCTGTGCGTTTTCAGGCTCCTTTTTTACAAAGGGCGTCTGGATCATCTATTTGGAAAACTTCCATAAGTCGGTACGAGAAGTAGAAACGGCAGAAGCCCCGGAGGCCAGTGCCTGCTCTACGTCTTCTTCCGTACGGACGAGTCCTCCAGCGATGACAGGTACCCCGATCCGCTCTTTAATCTCTTTTATCATTCCCGGCAGGACACCAGGCAAAACTTCGACGTAATCAGGCTCCGTTCTTTGAATGAGCTTCACATTATGCTCAATGGCCTGACTGTCAATCAGAAACAACCGCTGCACAGATAGGATATTGTATTTTTTCGCCTGATGAATGACATGTCCTCTTGTTGAAATCACTCCGTCGGGTTTCACTTCCTGACCGAGGTATTCCATACCGTAATCATCCGCTTTCAAGCCTTGGATCAAATCCACGTGGACGAGGACTTTTTTCCCCGCCTTCTGCCCGAGACGGACGAGCTTTCGAAGCAGTCCGAGACGGCTTTCAAGAAGGATGATATACTCCGTATCCGATTCCAGCAGGGTTTCAAAATCCTTGATTTTCTTTACTGCCGGTAAAACCGTCTGTGTAAAACTCATTCTTCCGCCTCCCGCTGAGCCATCTGCTCTTTCGTATAAATGACCTTCATCGGGTTTCCCCCGACAAAACTGCCGGGTGGAACATCTTTATTCACCAACGTTCCGGCCGATACGACCGCCCTGTCCCCAATCGTGATTCCCGGGAGGATTGTCGTATTGGCTCCGATCAGAACTTCATCTCCGATGATCACCTCACCCAGCCGGTATTCATCGATCAAATATTCATGAGCTAGGATGGTTGTATTGTACCCAATTACCGTATTATACCCAACTTTGATCTTTTCGGGAAACATAATATCAACCATGACCATCAAGGCAAAGGCTGTCTGGTCACCCACCTTCATGTTCAAAAACGTGCGGTACAGCCAATTTTTCATTCCGAGAAAAGGGGTGTAACGTGCCATCTGAATAACGATGAAATTTTTTACGACTTTAAAAAACGGCACGGTTTTATAAATATGCCACAGGGAATTCGCACCCTCGACGGGATAGCGGTCTGTCTTTCTCATCGATTATCTCCCGGTAATCTGCAGCAGGTCACGCATGTTATCCAGCATGTAATCCGGACTTAATTCGTCCAGTACATTTCTGCCCTTGACAGTCCACACAACCCCGGCTGTTTTCGTTCCGGCATTTTTTCCTGCTTCAATATCGTGGGTATTATCACCGACCATGAGAGCTTCTGATGCCGGCGTATCCAGTTCTTGAAGCGCCCGCACGATCGGCTCCGGGTGAGGTTTGGCATTGGTCACATCATCAAGAGTGACAACCGTTTCAAACAAGCCGTCCAGATTCGTGAGTTCCAGCCCCATATGAACGGTGTTCTTCATCTTTGTCGTCACAACACCAAGACGGAATCCCTGCTTCTTCAAGGTATGCATCGTTTCGACAACCCCTTCATAGGCAGTCACATAACGGTCATGGTTTTCCACATTATGTTCGCGGTAGGTTTCCACCATCTCCTCCACTTTGTCCGGGTTGATCTCAGCCAGGCTTTCCACAAGAGGGGGGCCGATAAAATCCAAGATCTCTTCACGCGTATAGTCTCTGTCCCCATATTGGGCGATGGTGTGAGTGAAGGATGCGATAATCAGTTCATTCGTATCAATCAGTGTGCCGTCTAAATCAAAGAGAATGGTACGTATGCTCATGTGATGTATCCTTTCTATTATGTTGTAATTTGTTCCAAACAAACCCTACGGCCGCTGTTAACAGCACAGCTGTCGTTAACCGGATGATGAGAAGCGGCCAGACAGGGATGCCGAGTGGAATGAATACGAGCGTATCTTCGACAACAGCATGACAGGCGACAAGGAAAATGACGGCCAGATACATATCCTTTTTCGATACACCGTCCTCTTCCACGGCCTGAATCATCAAACCGGCGCCGTAGGCAAGACCGATCGTCAAGCCGGCGGCCAGCGTCATGGATGTATTCCGCTCCATACCTAAAAACCTGGTGCAGGGAGCGACCCATTCCGAAAATTTGTCGAGCCATCCTTTTTCTCTCATAAACTGCATAACGACCATCAATGGGATGACAATGAAGGCAAGCTGGATAATCCCCATGCCGGCCGTCTGCACCCCCTGGATGATGATTTCCGTCCATCCCTCCGGTTCCACAGGATTAGAGGGGGCAAGGCCGTACTTCGCCTGTTCCCCTCCCCCGTCCCAGAACAAATGGATGACAAATGCGGAAAAGAAGGCAAGGGTAAGGCGGACACCGATAACGATCCACCAGCTGACCCCCACTTTTTTAGCAACGGTCGATTCAATCAGCAGGTTATGGGAGAACGACAGCATGACAGCTAAAATAAATACTTCTTTCACCGTAAAATCAAAGGAGAGAATCGCAGCGATGCCGGCATACAGGTTCAAAAAATTCCCAACCACTAAAGGGACAGCCGCCTGGCCTGGAAGACCGAGCCACCCCATCAGAGGTTCCAGTTTGTCCATCACCCATGGCAGGACAGGCGTATACTGGAGAATCGTCACAATCAGTGTTACGGGAAAAATGACTTTCCCCAGTGTCCATGTTAAATCCAGGCCCTTTTTCCCACCACGCAGCCACGTTCCTTTCATGCTATCGGCTCCCTTATTTTACTTTCTTTCCGTTATAATATTTATCTGCCATTCCGCTCTTTCTGCGGTAATACATGAGTACGGCACTACCGATCACCAGGACAATGGAAATAAATTGAGCCATACGAATATCTCCGAACAAGTAGAGACTGTCCGTACGCAGTCCTTCCACGAAGAAACGGCCGACAGAATACCATATGACATAGCTTAAGAAAACTTCCCCACGACGCGGGTTGAATCGGTGGCGGAGAACGAGCAGAAGAGCGAAACCGATGATATTCCAGACAGATTCATAAAGAAACGTCGGGTGATACACCGTTCCGTCAATGCACATCTGCTGGTTGATAAACGCGGGCAGATACTGCATGAAATTCTCGTAAAAAGCCTGTGAGACAGGTCCACCGTGGGCTTCCTGGTTCATGAAGTTCCCCCAGCGCCCGATCGCCTGACCAAGAATAATACTCGGGGCAGCGATATCTGCCATCATCCAGAAGGAGATGCCTTTTACTTTTGTATAAATATAGGCGGTCAGCACCGAACCGATCAAAGCTCCGTGGATGGCGATTCCGCCTTCCCAGACAGCAAAAACCTTCCACAACGGGCCGCCGGCATACCGCTCCCATTCAAAAATCACATAATAAAGGCGGGCACATAAAATGGCCGCAGGGATGGCGAAGACCACAATGTCCACCATATAGTCCTTTTTCAATCCCAGTCTTTCTGTTTCTCTTGTCGCAATCCATAATCCTAAAAAGGCTCCTGTAGCAATAATCAAGCCATACCAGTAAACAGAAAGTGGACCCAGCTGAAGAAAGACGGGATCAAGAGGCTGTGCTTCACATGTCTGCATCTTGTTTCCTCCTTATTTTCCCGTTTGATCCTGATCGATCACTTTGGTTAACCGCTCGGAAAACTCTTCTGCGGCATTAACGCCCATCCGCTTCAGGCGGAAGTTCATCGCTGCCACTTCAATAATGACGGCAAGGTTACGCCCCGGACGGACAGGGATCGTCGCTTTCGGCACATGAACGTCCATAATTTTCATCGTCTCTTCCTCGAGGCCCAGGCGGTCATACTGCTTGTTCTTATCCCAAATTTCCAGGTTGATGACAAGGGTGATGCGTTTGAAGCTGCGGACAGCACCAGCGCCGAACAGCGTCATCACATTTATAATACCGAGACCCCGGATTTCAAGAAGATGTTCAATCAGAGGCGGACTGTTTCCGATCAGCGTATCGTAATCTTCCTGCCGGATTTCCACGCTGTCATCAGCAACGAGGCGGTGACCACGCTTCACCAGTTCAAGCGCTGTTTCACTTTTACCCACGCCACTCTGACCGGTGATCAGTACACCAATACCGTAAATATCTACAAGGACACCGTGTATAGCTGTAAACGGGGCAAACTTGGACTCCAGGAAATTGGTCAGCCGGCTGATGACTCTCGTTGTCTTATATGGAGAGATCATCAGCGGGACGCCAGCTTCTTCAGCGGCTTCAAACAACTCTTCCGGAATATCCATACCCCTCGTTATAACGATCCCCGGGGTAACATCGGTGCAGAGCTTTTGCGCCCGCTCCTGACGCTGTTCCTTTGTCAGTTCATTGAAATAGGACAGCTCTGTCTTCCCGAGAAGCTGCAGTCTGTCTTTCGGGTAAAACTTGAAATACCCGGTCATTTCTACACCGGGGCGGGAAATATCACTCATATGTATTTCACGGTGAACTCCATCTTTTCCGGTTACTAATTCAAGCTGAAACTGTTCCAGTAAATCTTCTGTGCGGACCTTGCTCATCTTTCCAACAACCTCCATTCATCAATCACTGTCCCCTATTGTAGCATGTTTTGCTGAAATCTTGGATAGGTCTGTATCAACCAGGGGTCCCTATCAGTATAGACATAAAATACGTCCTGCGCATAAAAAAACCGTACGGATTTCTCCGTACGGCTGCATCAGGATGTCTTCATATCTTTCAAAAGACTGTTTAGTACCAGGTTCAAGAAAGAAATGATGACCGCGGCAAGGATGGTCATGCCAAATCCATCAATATCGAATGTACTTCCAAGGAACAAGTCGGTCAGAGCCAGTGTGATGGCGTTGATCACAAACAGGAACAGTCCGAGCGAGACAATCGTAATCGGAAGAGTCAAAATGACAAGAAATGGACGGACGACCGCATTAAGGATCGAAAGGATAAAAGCGGCAAGCAAAGCACCGCCGACACCGTCAATCTGGACACTGTCGAGCAGGGCTCCGACAGCAATAATGGCAACAGCATTCACTAGAATATGCAGCAGCCAGTTTTTCATAACATTCACCTCATTTTCCCACTGTTTTAAAGCTGGACAGGGGGCTGTATCTTCACTGAACCAGTCTTCGTCTCTGCTTCTATATGATAAACATCTTCAAATTGTTCATACGCTTCGAATTCCAGCGTCTTATTCATTACGTCTTTCCGGTCTTTCAGGATTTTATAATTATCAAGGCTGCACTGAAGGGAACCGAATTTCGTTTTCAGAATCCCGTCGATTTTACGTTCCACAGGAAGAGAGACCTGAATGGCCCCTGCGGTCGTTTTCAAAAAGGCGGTATGCGCTGTGCTTCCTTTATGGTCTACGGTGATCCCTCCGCTCACAGAGGACCCATCAATTTTACCGAATGTCCCTTCGAGGGTCACCGGCCCGTTGATCGTATCTGCTTCCAACTGATCGAACACGCCTTCTTCAAGCTTGATCAATCCGTTGGCTGTATAAATTTTGCAGCTTCTCCCTTTCAGGCGGGCCCCTTTCACAGGACCGTTGGAGGTTTTCAAATGGAAATGCTCTCCTTCCAGGCCTTCCGCGTGCAGGGAGCCGTTCTGAAGCTGAGCTTTAATAAATTCATAGGAGCGTTTCGGTAAGTAAAGATCTGTATGCATTTTGATTTTCTTGGAAGGACTGGCCAAACGCAGCAGGCCATATTTGATGTCGAATTGAACATCTCCGTACACACGTTCCTTCGCCTCTTCCTCTGTGGCCGCCTGATACACTTTCATTCTGGAGGATGCCTTCACCTGATCCTCCTCCCAGGAGTAGACATGGAGGGAACCGTTGGCAATCATTAGATCCACTTCCTTCAAGTCTCCGGCATCAAGCAGGGAATCCTCTTTAATCTCCACCGATTCTCCAAAAGCAAGATCAAAGTCGGCGTTCTTGATTTTATCCACCGCGTCATCAAGAAAGTTCACAATGCCATACTTTTTCTTCTCCGGCGGTTCCTCTCCTTCACGTTCAAGAGCACTTAAAAGCTTCGCTCCTTCTTCTGCATTGATCGTACCCTTTTCAATCATCTCCAATATTTTCATACGTTCTTCATTTACCGGCATATATTCACTCTCCTTTACCTATCTATGTACGTTGTTCCCATAAAAAAAGATTCAAAAACAAAAAACCATGGATCGGACGTAAGGTCTGATCCATGGCTGCTATCTTAAAAGTGCCAGCGGTAAAACCGCTCTGTTTTCAATCGTTCCAGCTGTTCAGCGGCCTGATCATGATTTTCGATCAAACTCATCATTCCGTCCGCCTGGGAAAGGTGGGCCTGAATGGCTGCAAGCTTCTTTTCCCAATAAGGGCGGATATCATAAACGATATCCGGTTCCCCTAATACATCCGCATGGCCGTTGGAAATGGCGTGCATCCATACATCCGGGCGCGAGGCCTCTTTCATCGATTTGACGGCCTCGACCGCTGCGGCTCCGAGAGCATCATGATCCGGATGGACCGCGTACCCCGGATAATGGGTGATGACCACCGTCGCCTCCAGCTCTTCCAGTCTCTTCTTCAAATGAGACGCTACCTGATCACGCGGTTCAAATTCAAGTGTCTTATCGCGGTAGCCGAGAAACTCCACTTTTATATCGAGTTGTCTGGCTGCTTCCTTCAATTCCTGTCTGCGGAATGTGGACAACGTCTCTCTGTTAGCAAAAACCGGGCTTCCCATATTCCGTCCCATTTCCCCCAGTGTTCCACAAAGGTATGTGACTGGAACTCCTTCATCCCTGAATTTAGAGATGGTGCCGGAAGCACCAAAGGACTCATCATCCGGATGTGGGAAAATGACGACCACATGCCCTTTACTCATCAGGATCCGCTCCGTGTGAAAATGGGGTCTCGCTGATTTCCAAAGCGACCATCAAGCGGCCTTCACGGTCATGCCCCGCCATCAGAAGACGGCCTTTTTCATCGATTTCATAATCGCTCAGCCCTTCGGCGTACACCCATCCGAGATCAAGTTTAAGACCTACACGGTAGCTGCCGCCTGTGCTGACGATTTTTCCGTGTTGATAAGAAACTTCCGCATTACGGATGAAAGCTCCCACGTTATAGGCATTCTCATCGAAGTGACTGGCGTACGCACCATTGGTTGTTTCCAAATGCACGTATACCGTTTTATTGGCTAACTGGTTGATTTTATCCTGAACTTTGTTCGGTTGTATTGATTCCACTCATATTCCTCCCGTCCAACCATTCTTGGTTAACGATACTTAATTTGGCGGCGGGCGTCAAAACATCTACTTGCCGGCCACTTGTTCGCGACTGTCCATCTGCTTTTCCATACGCTCACGGTCTCTCTCCAGAACGGGCTTCAAATACCGCCCTGTGTAGGAATCCTCCTGCTCAGCGACGTGTTCAGGCGTGCCACTTGCAATAATCCGTCCGCCATTTCCGCCGCCTTCCGGTCCTAGATCAATAATGTGATCTGCTTCTTTGATGACATCAAGGTTGTGTTCAATGACAAGCACCGAATCCCCATTATCAACGAGACGCTGGAGAACTTTCAGGAGACGGGAAATATCATCGACATGAAGACCGGTCGTCGGCTCATCCAAAATGTAGAAGGATTTTCCGTTGGACCGGCGGTGCAGTTCACTCGCCAGTTTCACACGCTGGGCTTCCCCGCCGGACAATGTGGTAGCCGGCTGGCCGAGTTTAATATATTCCAGACCGACATCGGCAACCGTCTGCAGTTTGCGCTTAATTTTCGGAATGTTGGCGAAGAACTCCAGCGCTTCTTCAATCGTCATTGCCAGAACATCGGCGATGCTCTTGTTTTTATACTTCACTTCCAGCGTTTCTCTGTTGTACCGTTTACCGTCACAGACTTCACAGGGAACATAGACATCGGGAAGGAAGTGCATTTCAATTTTAATGATTCCGTCTCCGCGGCAGGCTTCACATCGTCCACCCTTGACGTTGAAACTGAAGCGGCCTTTTTTGTACCCGCGGATTTTCGCTTCATTCGTCTGTGCAAACACATCACGGATATCATCAAAGACGCCTGTATAGGTCGCTGGATTGGATCTTGGTGTTCTTCCAATTGGTGACTGGTCGATATCAATCACCTTGTCCAGGTGCTCTATGCCTTCGACAGCTTTATGCTGTCCAGGTTTCTGCTTTCCGTTATGAAGCTTCATAGACAGCGTCTTATAGAGGATTTCGTTGATGAGTGTACTTTTCCCCGACCCGGAAACTCCTGTCACAGCCGTGAAGACCCCGAGCGGAATATCGGCATTCACTTTTTTCAGGTTGTTTTCTTCCGCTCCTTTCACTTTCAAGGAGCGCCCGTCGGATTTCCGCCGTTCAGAAGGCAGGGGAATAAACTGCCGGCCGGATAAATACTGGCCTGTCAGGGACTTGCGGTTTTTCATGACCTGTTTCGGTGTCCCCTGAGTGACGATATTTCCGCCGTGGGCACCTGCACCTGGTCCGATATCGATCAAGTAGTCCGCAGCGAGCATGGTATCTTCATCGTGTTCCACGACAATCAGAGTATTGTCCAGGTCGCGCATCCGCTTCAGCGTATTGATCAGACGATCATTATCCCGCTGATGCAGACCGATGGAAGGCTCATCCAGAACATAAAGAACGCCGGTGAGGGCGGAACCGATCTGAGTCGCCAGCCTGATCCGCTGGGCTTCACCGCCAGACAGCGTACCCGCAGAACGGGACAGCGTTAAATAGTCCAGGCCGACATTGGCAAGGAAGCTGAGTCGTTCACAGATTTCCTTCAAAATCATCCGGGCGATCGTTTCTTCTTTTTCCGTCAGTTCCACAGACTCAAAAAATTCTTTGGCCTCTGTTACGGAAAAATCAGTGGTTGTACCAATATGGCTGCCGTTGATCAAGACAGACAGAGCCTCTTCATTCAAGCGGTTGCCTTTACATTTCGGACACGGCTTCTGCGCCATGTATTTCTCCATCTGTTCACGGATATAATCGGAACTCGTTTCTCTGTACCGGCGGGAAATGTTCGGAATGACACCCTCGAAGAAAATTTCGTTCTCACGTACTTTGCCGAAGTCATTTTCATAGCGGAAGTAGACTTTTTCATCGCCACTACCATAAAGAATACGTTCTTTATGCTCTTCTGGAAGATCACGGAACGGTTTGTCCATATCAATGCCGTAATGGTCCGCTACGCTTTTCAGAAGCTGCGGGTAATACTGGGAGCTCTGAGGTTCCCATGCAGCAATCGCATGTTCATTCAGGGAGCGTCCCCAGTCCGGAATGACAAGATCAATGTCCACTTCCAGCTGAGTGCCGAGTCCATCACAGCGGCTGCAGGCACCATACGGACTGTTGAAGGAGAACATCCTCGGCTCCAGTTCACTGACGGAGAATCCACAGATCGGGCAGGCATGATGCTCGCTGAATGTAAGTTCTTCTTCTCCGATGACATCGACAATCGTGTTCCCATTCCCAAGATTCAACGCTGTTTCCAACGAATCTGACAGACGTCCTTCGACACTGTCTTTAATGACAATCCGGTCGATGACCACTTCAATGGAATGCTTTTTGTTTTTTTCGAGTTTTATTTCCTCGGAAATTTCCCGCATTTCCCCATCGACACGAAGGCGGATATACCCTTCCTTCTGGAGCTGCTCAAACACTTTCACATGCTCACCCTTACGACCGGAAACGACCGGGGCAAGAATCTGCATTTTCGTGCGCTCCGGATATTCCATCAAACGATCCACCATCTGCTGGACGGTCTGGGAACTGATTTCAATGCCGTGGTTCGGACAGGTCGGGCGTCCGATCCTGGCAAATAACAGACGGAGATAGTCGTAGATCTCCGTTACCGTTCCGACCGTGGAACGCGGATTTCGGCTTGTCGTTTTCTGATCGATGGAAATGGCCGGCGACAGACCTTCAATCGAGTCTACATCCGGCTTGTCCATCTGTCCGAGAAACTGACGGGCATAAGCACTTAAGGACTCTACATAACGACGCTGTCCTTCCGCATAAATCGTATCAAAAGCCAGTGATGATTTTCCGGACCCGGATAAACCCGTCATGACGACGAGTTTATTCTTCGGGATATCAATATCTATATTTTTTAAATTGTGGGCACGGGCTCCCCGAACGCTGATATGTTTACTGGGCATACTCCATCATCCCTCCGCTTTTAATTCCAGCAGAATGTCGCGCAGCTCAGCGGCCCGTTCAAAGTCGAGGTCACGCGCAGCCTGCTTCATTTCTGTTTCCATATTGTCGATCATTTCCTGACGTTCCTTCTTCGTCATTTCTGAAGGCTTCTTGCCTGTCTCATAGCTGATATCTTCTTCAGCGACGGCGGTTGCCTTAATCACATCACGGACCTCTTTCTTAATGGTCTGTGGTGTAATGCCGTGCTCTTCATTGTAAGCCATCTGTTTTTCACGACGGCGGTAGGTTTCATCGATAGCATACTGCATGGATTTCGTCATCTTATCCGCGTACATGATGACTCTGCCTTTTTCGTTACGTGCAGCACGGCCGATCGTCTGAATCAGAGAGCGGTCGGAACGCAGGAAGCCTTCCTTATCCGCGTCCAAAATGGTAACGAGTGACACTTCAGGAATGTCCAGACCTTCACGCAGCAGGTTGATTCCTACAATGACATCGTATTTACCGACCCGCAGATCACGGATGATTTCAATACGCTCCAGTGTTTTAATCTCCGAGTGAAGATACGCCACCTTAATCCCGAGGTCCTTCAAGTACGCCGTCAGATCCTCGGACATTTTCTTCGTCAGGGTCGTAACAAGGACGCGCTCGCCCTCATCTTTCCGCTTATTAATCTCCCCGACAAGATCATCAATCTGACCGTGGATCGGGCGTACTTCAATTTCAGGATCAAGCAGTCCTGTCGGCCGGATGATCTGTTCGATCATTTCAGGGGTATGTTCAATCTCATAAGGTCCAGGTGTTGCCGATACATAAGCGATCCGGTTGATATGCTCCTCAAATTCAGGGAACATGAGCGGCCGGTTATCAAGAGCCGATGGAAGTCGGAACCCGTGATCAACCAGCACCTGCTTACGGGCACGGTCCCCGTTGTACATCCCTCTTACCTGGGGAAGGGTCACGTGCGACTCATCAACCATAATTAAGAAATCGTCGGGAAAGAAGTCAAGCAGCGTATAAGGTGTCGCGCCTTCTTCGCGGAACGTCAAGTGACGGGAGTAGTTCTCGATACCGGAACAGAATCCCATCTCTCTCATCATTTCCAGATCATAGTTCGTCCGCTGCTCAAGACGCTGGGCTTCCAGCAGCTTTTCCTGGTCACGCAGTTCTTTTACACGCGCTTCCATTTCTGCTTCAATGTTGGCAATGGCTTTTTTCAATTTTGCTTCACGTGTGACGAAGTGGGAAGCCGGGAAGATGGCGACATGCTCTCGTTCACCTGTCACTTCACCCGTCAACACATCCACCTCACGAATCCGGTCGATCTCATCTCCGAAAAACTCCACACGAATGGCATGCTCTTCTCTGGAGGCGGGGATGATTTCTACAGAATCTCCGCGGACACGGAACGTTCCGCGTTGGAAATCGATGTCGTTACGGGCATATTGAATATCTACAAGCTCGCGGAGAAGCTGATCTCTGTCCTTTTCCATACCGGAACGGACGGAAAGCACCTGGCTCCGGTATTCTTCTGGAGAACCGAGGCCGTAAATGCAGGAGACACTGGCAACGATGATGACATCATTGCGTTCGAACAACGATGAGGTAGCCGAGTGTCGAAGCTTATCAATCTCATCATTGATGCTGGCGTCTTTTTCTATGAAGGTATCGGAAGAGGGAACATACGCTTCCGGCTGATAGTAATCATAATAGCTGACAAAGTACTCGACAGCATTGTTGGGAAAGAATTCCTTGAATTCACTGTACAGCTGTCCAGCCAATGTTTTGTTATGGGCAATAATTAAGGTCGGTTTGTTCACCTGTGCAATGACATTGGACATCGTAAACGTTTTTCCGGTACCTGTTGCGCCCAGAAGTGTCTGGTGCTTTTTCCCGTTCTGGATCCCCTCGACCATTTTTTCAATGGCTTTCGGCTGATCTCCCTGTGGGGAAAATTTCGAAACTAACTCAAACTTCTCATCCACGACGAAAACCTCCGTTCCTTACTAGTTACACATTAGTTTACCACATCAGTTTATCATTCTAACATCCATCGAACAAACATTCGGTTCCGGATGCTCGAAAGATCTTTCTAACCATTCATTATACCCATGTTCAGTCATATAAAAAGCACTCTGCTCAGCGCAGAGTGCTCATTGATTAATTTTCGAATGTCTGGTTGTACTGGTTCACTTCAAATAAATCGGTCAGTTCAATATCCGGATTCTTATCTTTGAACCAACGGAGGGAGAAGTCATTTTTGAACAGGACAAGCGGATTGCCTTCCCGGTCTTCGGCAAGCATGTTCCGTTCATCGAACAATGATTCATCCACCTGATCCTCATTCAACCAGCGTGGGATCCTTTCCCCGAGCTGTGTCAATTCAATATCCACATTGTACTCATTTTTCATGCGGTATTCGAACACTTCGTATTGAAGTTCACCGACCGCTCCGATGATGTAATCCTCAAAGCGATAGCGTTTGAACAGCTGGATCGCTCCTTCCTGCACGAGCTGCTCGAGCCCTTTACGGAACTGTTTGGACTTCATGACGTTTTTTGCGGTCACCTTTTTAAAGATTTCAGGCGGGAACTGCGGCAGTTCATCATACTGGAACCTGGATTTCCCTGTAACGATCGTGTCACCGATCCGGTAGACGTTCGGATCATAAATGCCGATGATATCTCCGGCGTAGCCCTCTTCAACCGTTCCTCTTGAGGAAGCAACAAACTGCTGGGACTGGGCAAGTTTAAAGGTTTTCCCTGTCCGGGAGAGTGTCACGTTCATCCCACGCTCGAACTTGCCTGAGCAGATACGCACGAAAGCTACACGGTCACGGTGCTGCGGGTTCATATTGGCCTGGATTTTAAAGATGAATCCGGAGAACTCTTCATGATCCGGTGAAACGACGCCTTCTGTCGACTTCCTTGGCGCAGGCTCCGGTGCCATATCAATGAAGCTGTTGAAGAATGTTTCCACACCGAACGGGGCCAGGGCACTCCCGAAGAAGACAGGGGTCTGTTCACCGCGCATGACTTTATCCATATCGAAATCTTCCCCGGCTTCATCCACAAGCATCATTTCTTCTTCCGCTTCCTTATACGTCGCGTTTTCGGTCAGCTCAGGATGCTGATCAAGTTCAGCATAAGGAATATATTCTTCTTCCTCATTCCCTGTGTACTGGACAAACTGCTCGTTCTGGCGGTCAAACACACCAAGGAAACGCTTGCCCATTCCGGCCGGCCATGTCATGGGATAGGTTTCGATATTCAGCGTTTCTTCGATTTCTTCCATCAGTTCAAACGGCTCGCGGCCTTCCCGGTCCATTTTGTTAATGAAAGTGAAGATCGGAATCCCACGCATCTTACACACTTTAAACAGCTTCAAGGTCTGCGCTTCGATTCCTTTTGTTCCGTCAATAACCATGACCACACTGTCTACGGCTGTCAGCGTCCGGTACGTATCCTCACTGAAGTCTTCGTGACCAGGTGTGTCGAGGATATTGACTTGATAGTCTTTATAAGGGAAGTTCATCACACTGGAAGTTACGGAAATTCCACGCTGTTTCTCAATTTCCATCCAGTCGGATGTGGCGAATTTTCCGGTTTTTTTCCCTTTGACTGTACCCGCAGAACGGATCAAGTTACCCAGTAAAAGCATTTTCTCCGTCATCGTCGTTTTACCGGCGTCCGGGTGGGAGATAATAGCAAACGTGCGGCGTTTTTTCATTTCATTTTGTATATCATTCATCGTGATATCCTCCGTCGTATTAAAAATTTCTATATGAATGGGGTGGAAAGGATATACGTCCTACATGATCTGATTCACTCCATAAAAAAAGCGCTCAGACTTATAAGCGCCTTCCTCGTATTTTTTATATGATACATTGAAAGTTAGCATAACCAACCATTAAAATCAATCACCCGGACAGGATTCCAAAGGCAGGGGCGTTCTCCTGGACCGCTTAAACCTGTTATAATGAAACTAAAACTGAGAGTAAGGATGCCAAGTATGCAGAGCTACTTATTACAACCGAAAGATATAAAGAAAATTACCGGTGAAGCCTTTTATTCACGAGGAAAACAATATTTTGAATCCGGCAAAGTGTACGGACTTTCCCATAACAGCGCTATCCATTCCTGGCGCGCTGTTGTTGCGGGCACTCATGATTATGAGGTGCGCGTCTTCTTTTTTGAGGATGATGATGTGGAGGCCACGTGTGAGTGTGCCGCCTACTCCACCTATTATACGTGCAAGCACATTGCTGCGGTACTGATTGCCATCCGCGAAAGAGCCCTGGAGGAGCTTGCTCCGAAACTGGCTGACAAAGGCCGGAACCGTTCGCCCAGGACGACAAGCCAGGACCGGATGTTTGCGGTCAGTCTATTCGAAGCCTTCCGTCAAAAACAGGAAAGCCGTACAGGGATGGACACGAAAAAGCCGCTGCGCATTCAATATTCCCTGCATATTCAATCCATTCTCGGCACACGCAGCCTCGGGATTGAATTAAAGCTTGGAGAGAAATACCCCTACGTTATTAAAAATATCCGTGAACTGCTGGAGTACATCCGAAAGCAGCAGCCCTACCGCCTGACCAAATCGTTTACGTACGATCCTGCTGAACATACGTTTTCGGAAGAGGATCAGGCCATATTCCAGCTGCTTCAAAGGGCGTATGAGCAGGAGCAGTTTTTTGAGCAGCAGTGGAATACCGCTGAACAGAAAATCTTGAAAATCTCCCCCGCCCTCGTCCACCAGCTTCTGCCCCTGCTTGAAAAGCAGGAGACGGAGGTCATCGAACGCGGCAGCCAGGCGGGTCCACTCCATTACGAAGAGTCTTTTCCTGATTTAACGTTTTATGTATCGGAAGAGCGCGGACATTTCCACATGCATATGAACCATTTAAAGGATTATGATTATTTATCTGATTACCACCTGCTTTATAAGGAAGGAAACTTCTATCCCGTCGCTCAGGAAAAGGAGGAAGTGATCCGGACGCTGTATTCCATCCTTCCCTACAACTCCAACGGCAGCCATACGATCAGCCATAATGATATGGAAGGGATCGTTTCGTACGTCCTGCCGGAACTGGCAACGATTGCGGATGTGAATCTGGACACGTCCGCCCAGCAGAAAATCAACCAGGAAGATCTCAGGGCTGAAGTGTATCTTGATTTCCAACAGTGGACATTAACGATCGATGTGAAATTTCATTACGGCGACCTTGTCATTGACCCTTTTAATGATAAGGAACGCCCCGGACAGACCATTGTTCAACGCGACTTTGAGACGGAACAGAACATCATGCAGATTATTGAATCCGCCGAATTTAAATTCGACGGGGAGATGGTGTATTTAGAAGACGAGGATCGATTGGAAACGTTCCTCTATCAATACCTGCCTTCTTTAAAGAAATACAGTGACGTATTCTTATCCGGAGCGGTCCGGTCACTGTTTGATGATCAGCAGCATGAACTGCAGGCGTCCATTGACCTTGAATCCGATGGCAGCTGGCTCGATATCAGCTTTGCCATCGAAGGCATCAGTACGGACGATGTAACAGAAGCTTTAAAGGCGGTCATTGAACGGAAAAAGTACTACCGATTATCCGATGGGGCGCTGATGTCCTTGACCTCTGATTCATTTGAGCGTTTCCAACGACTTGTGGAGGACTTGAACTTAACCACCGGAGATGTGGAGGACAACCATTTTCAAGTTGCCGCTGCACGAAGCCTGCAGGTGGATGAAACGCTGGACACGAACCTTTCCGACCGCAGCAACCGTTATGAAGAACTGGTCACCCGGCTCCGGTCCCCCCAGTCCTTTGAGATTGATCCACCCGAGAATCTGCAGGCAGATCTTCGGTCGTATCAGCTGACGGGTTTCCGGTGGATGAAGATGCTCAGTCATTACGGACTCGGCGGCGTCCTCGCTGACGATATGGGGCTTGGCAAGACGCTGCAGACGATCTCTTACATTCTCGATGAAAAGCAGGAGGGATCCTTAACCGCTCCAGCTGTTATCGTCGCTCCAGCCTCCCTTGTTTACAACTGGAAAAAGGAGCTCGAAAAATTCGCCCCGTCCCTCACGGTGCAGGTGATGACCGGTGACCCTTCAGAACGCCAGGCCGCCTTTGAACAGGCGGAGGGTAAAGATGTGTGGATCACCTCTTATCCCCTGCTCCGTCAGGATATTAAGCACTACGAAGATAAGGACTTTCATGTCATGGTCCTTGATGAGTCCCAGGCCATCAAAAACGAATCAACGAAAACAGCCTCTTCCGTCCGGTCCTTGCGTGCGAGACACCGGTTTGCCTTGAGCGGAACGCCGATCGAAAACTCGCTGCAGGAACTGTGGTCGCTGTTCCGCGCCATTATGCCCGGATTCTTTACGAGTAAGAAGAAGTTCACGCAGCTGAAACCGGCAAAAATCTCACAAATGACACGCCCGTTTATTCTGAGACGGATGAAAACCGAAGTGCTTGATGAACTTCCGGACAAAATTGATTCGGTTCAATACTCCGAGCTGACCCGTGAACAAAAAGAGGTGTACCTGGCTTATTTAGAACGAATCCAAAACGATATCCAGGAAACCATCGCAACGAAAGGAATTCAGCGCGGAAAACTGGAAATCCTTGCAGGTCTTACACGTCTCAGACAGATCTGCTGTCATCCCGCCCTGTTTCTTGAAAATTACGAAGGACAGTCCGGAAAGCTGGAACAATTGAAAGAACTGGCGGAGGAAATGAAAGCCGGCGGCCACCGGATGCTGATTTTCTCGCAGTTTTCCAGCATGCTGACCCTGATGCACAAAGAGCTGACTGACAACGGCCTGGATGCCTTCTATTTAGATGGAAGTACAAAATCAGAAAAACGGATGGACATGGTCGAAGCCTTCAACAACGGAGAAAAAGACGCTTTCTTTATCTCCTTGAAAGCCGGTGGGACCGGACTCAATCTGACCGGCGCCGATACGGTCATCCTTTATGATCTTTGGTGGAACCCGGCTATTGAAGAACAGGCAGCCGGCCGGGCCCATCGGATCGGTCAGGAAAAAGTCGTCCAGGTGATCCGGATGATATCCGAAGGAACGATCGAGGAGCGGATTTATCAGCTTCAACAGAAAAAACGCGACCTCGTCGATCAGATCATCCAGCCTGGAGAATCGATGCTTACATCGCTGAGCGAAGAAGAAATCCAGCAGCTGTTTCAATAAATCCTCACAAAAAAGCACGAGCGGACGCATCCGCTCGTGCTTTTATTCTACCGTTAAGGACTTTTTCTGAAGTTTGAACCAGTACCCGCCAAGGATACAGGCGCCAATGGTCATCGTTATCGTGGAGATGATCATATGGATGGAGGATGCCAGTACGACATTCCCTGTCACTACAATAATGAATCCAACGGCCGCATTCATCAGGATTGAAATCAAATACAACCACGACAGCGAGATGTGATATTTGAACCTGGATGCGTAAATGACAAAATAAACAGCGGCTACAATAATGACGACCGTCGCCACCCAGTGAAGCGAGTAGACAGCATTCGCCATGGATTCACTCGTAATCAAATACTCCACAGCAGGAATGTCCATCATCACATTGCTGGCACGGCTGTGTTTGAAGAAGGCGCCTAAAATCACCTGCAGGACATACAGCCCATAACCGATCAGAAACGTCCGGTAACTCATCGCAATGGAGGACCAGCGGCTCCTGTCCAGCTCAATTTTCGTCTCATGCAGACTGTAGCTCAGCAGCACAAGGACGACTAAAAGAAGCTGGCTGAATGTGACATCAAAGGTCGTAAATCCAGGCGGTGTTCCAAGCAGCACGTTCAATCCGCCAATAATGGACTGAAGAACGAGCAGCGCCAGGCTGAGAACAGCGAGAACAAATACAGATTTATTTTTTCGGTACTTATAAATGGCTCCTATCGCATTGAGGCCCGTCAGTACAATAAGCAGCGGCACCATCAACCGGTGGGAATATTCGATAATGACGTGATAATCCGTGAAATCAGGAATGATCCGGTCATTACAAAACGGCCATGACGTTCCACACGCATCCCCGGAGTCTGTCGCAACGACAAGATTTCCCAGGATAAGGGCGAGGAACGTGACAAACGTTGTAAGAATAGAAAATTTCTTCATCGTCTTACCCTTTCTCTATTTAGATCATGACATGTAACAGAAGAATTACATGTAAATCATATCATGAAAACAGTGGATTCGATAAAGGAAAGCGCACCCAACTCTCATGAACTTTTTGTGAACGAACGTTTGTCCTTCACTTTTTTCACGAACATATAGAGAAGTGAGAGGACGATGAGCGTCGTATTAACAAGGGAAAAAGCCGCGGCATGGTAGTCATCGTCCCAATAGGAAACAGGTCCACGGAACGTGTAGCTGCTCACTGGGTAAAACATCGGCACAGCATCCTCCACATGGGTGAGCAGGTCCAGAACGATATGCCCGAGCCACCCATAGGCGAGGGCTGTCCATGCGTTCAATTTCCTCCCTTTCCAAACGAGCAGCACGATAAAAACCACTGCCCAGACGAAAACAGAATGACCGGCCTGGCGCAGGATAAAGACGACCGGGTGTTCAAATAGATCGTAGACCAGACGGAACAGCGAGCGCATCGGGTTCTCATCATCCGCTACCTCCCAGGCCCTTCTACTTACGCTCAAATATAAAAACATGACATAATAAACGATGTCTGGAAGGATACTCCCGAACACGAACCACCCGGTATATTTCTTTTTCCGGGTGGCGAAAAAGGTCCAGTATCCATGGTGTAACGTGTTCATGCGTTCATCTCCCTTATCTTCTCTCGACCATTGTTTATCCTTTCAGCCGCGAGGGAAACATACAACATGGAAAGGAGTCGAAGTTATGTATAAAGCTTACGTTTTTGACGCGTACGGCACAGTCTTTGACGTGCACAGCGTGATGGAAAAAATTCATCAGTTCTATCCGGAAAAAGGAGAAGCCATCAGTCAGAAATGGCGCAGTAACCAGATTCATTATTTCCTTGTCCGTCAACTGATTCAAGATTACCGTCCTTTTACGGATATTACAAGATGGGCGCTTCTTGATGCCCTGTCCACAAGTGGTGTGGAAGTGAAAGAAGAGGTCGTGAGTGAGCTGATGGAGGAATATCAGCACCTTTCCCCTTATGAAGAAGTTGCTTCTATGAGCGAAAAGCATCCGGACAAGACGTTCACCATCTTTTCAAATGGAACGACATCCATGCTTGAACCGCTCCTTGAAAATAACCAGCTGTCCGATACCTTCCAGCTGCTGAGTGCCGATGATGTCCAGGTGTACAAACCGCATCCGGAAGCTTACGCGTATGCTCAGGAAAAACTCGGACTGAAAAAAGAAGAAATTCTATTCTTCTCCAGCAATCCATGGGACATCACTGGAGCCACTTCCTACGGGTTCCATACCGCCTGGGTGAACCGGAAGGAACAAAAGTGGCCGGAACTCGGCATCGAACCCACTTATATCATTGATAACCTGACAAATATCCCACAATAAAGGAGTCCATTACGGACTCCTTTTCCTATAGATCTTCAAAAAACAGCACTTGGTTTTTCCCTTTCTTTTTACCTTTGTATAAGGCTGTATCAGCAGCTCGGAACAACCCTTCATGCGTTTCTCCGTCCTCCGGAAAGCAGGCCACACCGATGGAAAAAGACGTCCGGATTTCCATTCCTCTGACATAGTAAGGTTCACGAAGCTCATTTAACAATCTATTCGATACATCACGAATCAGACGGCGGTCCTTCAGCTCTTCAACCAGGACGGAAAACTCATCCCCGCCGATTCTCGCCACAGAGTCGCCTCCTCGAATACAGGAACGGAGCCGTTTTCCAACCTCCCGTAAAAATTCATCACCCATGTCGTGGCCATATTGATCGTTGATGCCTTTGAAGCCGTCACCATCCAAATATAAAATCGCAAACGCCTGTCCTGTCCGCTGCCCCTTTTCAACAGCTTTCCATACGTTCTCCTCAAAAAGAAGACGGTTGGGAAGACCGGTTAAATAATCATAATAGGCGAACCTCTCCAGCTTCTCTTCATAACTTTTCTGTTCCGATATGTCCCGGGCCACTACGACGATGTGACTGACTTCATGATCATCATCAATGACAGGGGTTGCGCGGCACTCAAACCAGACAGGTTCACCGTTGAAGCTTGTCAACTTCACTGTAATGGTGAATCCTTCTTTGGTTCGGCAGCTCTTGATAAAACGGTCCGTCAGACGGCTCAGATCTCCACGTTCAACCTTCTGCATCAGGCTTTCTCTGGACCAGCTCATAGGATCTTCCCCGAAAAACTCCTGTTGGGAAGGCGAGGCGTAGATCAGAGCGCCTTTGGGAGAGAAGACAGAAATCAAATCATTGGAGTAATTAGCGATCAAGCGGAAACTTTCCTGACTCTGGCGCATTCCTTCATAAGCTTTTTCTTTTTCCGTAATGTCATCCAAGATGGCATAGATGCCTTCTTTCTTGTTCTGAATGATAATCGGGACTAAAGAGATCTGGAGGATTTTCTCCTCTCCTCCTACATCCACAACTGTCCGGAACTGACCGCCGGTGTCGAAGAATGAACCATGAATTTCCTTTCGCACAGCGCCTTCCTGTTCTTTGGAAATCAATTCCATAAAGGACGTATGCAGCACCTCATGTCCTTCTTTTTCAAGCATTTCAAGGCTGGCCGGATTCGCTTTGGTTATGGTACCGCGGAAGGTCAGTGTTAAAATGGCCTGAGGATTGTGTTCAAACAAGGAACGGTAGCGTGATCGACTGCTTTCCCGTCTCAGCTCCTCATTCTTCTCCTCTGTCACATTCCGGATGATCGAACTGACCCCGATGGTTTCCCCTTCTTCATTCTGGATGCGGGAAACACTGACAGCCACATCCAGCAGCGAACCATCCCGTGATTTCCGGGTTGTTGTCCAGGCCGATGTTCCACGTCCTGCCAATGCCTGCTGGACGAGTTCACATGCTTCATCACTCAATTCTTCCGGCACAAACGGATAGGAGCTTCCAGATAGATCTTCTTTCGAAAAACCGTAAAGCTCCGTAAAAGCCTTGTTCACATCCAGTACGCTCCCATCTGTACCCAGGATGATAACGGCATCCGTCGTATTTGTCATCAACGATTTGTATACCGCATTCATACTTCCAAGCGCCTCTTCCTTTTCCATCACCTCAGTAAGGTTTCGCGTCACCGCCAGAATATGTGTCACGTCCCCCTCTTCGTTCAGCGTTGGTGTCAAAACCGAATGACTCCGGAACACCTTCCCGTTCACCATGATCTGATCTTCGTACGTAACCGGACCCTTTTTCTGAACGGCTTCTTCGTACGCGTCAATAAGTGATGGTGCTGCATTCTCATCCAGTACTTCTTCTATGTATTTTCCTTTCCACACTGCGCCACCGGCCAGGGAACCCTTTACAGCTGACTTGTTCATATACCGGTATTTGAAACGACGAGGGCCTTCTACGTCCATTAAAAATATAAAATCAGAAATCCCGTTCATCAACATGGGAAGCAGATCATCATAGGGAATCTGACCGCTGATGCCCTCCATAGTTCCCATACCTTCTGCTTCTTCTATCTGTTTCACCTAATTCCTCCCTGTTTCCTATACATGAATCTTCCATATATCTAAGGTTTTACTGTCTCTTCTGTACACTTCTATTCAAATGAACCAATCCCCTTGTTCCAAAGAAAAAACAGCCACAAAAAAAAGCAGCCGAACGTCCGGCTGCTTTAAAATCTATACGGTTTGTTTCTGCTGGGCCTGCGCTTCCGCCTGTGCCTGTTTAATCAGACAACGTCCCTTTCCGTGTGGAATACACATCGGGGTGCCGAAAAGAGGGTCTTCCCTCACATCACAGACCATTTCAAATACATGCTGCATCATATCACAGGTCACGACATCCTCGGGACGCCCCTGTGTATAAACCGTCTTATCCTTAACTGCAATAATATGATCCGCATACCGGCATGCCAGGTTAATATCGTGCAGAACCATCACAATCGTCCGGCCATTATCCTGGTTCAAATCGAAAAGAAGATCCAGAATTTCAATCTGATGGGTCATATCCAGATAGGTCGTCGGTTCATCAAGAAGGAGCGTATCCGTATCCTGAGCTAGTGTCATGGCAATCCAGGCACGCTGCCGCTGTCCTCCGGATAAGGAGTCCACAGAGCGGTCCTTCAATTCCATAAGATTCGTGTCGTTGAGCGCACGCGTAACCGCTTCTTCGTCATCATCCGACCAGCGCTTAGCAAATCCCTGATAAGGATAACGCCCCTGCTTCACAAGCTGGTACACAGTTAATCCTTCAGGGGTCGTTGGACTTTGTGGAAGAATGGCCATCTTCTTGGCCACGTCCTTCGTCCTCATTTTGGAAATATCCTTCTGATCGAGTACCACCTGACCGGATTTCGGCTTTAACAGCCGTGCCATCGAACGGAGAAGTGTCGATTTGCCACAACCATTCCCTCCGATCAGGACCGTCACTTTCCCTTTCGGTATTTTCACATCAAGAGAGTCAATAATGACCGAGTCCCCATATCCAAGTGTGAGATTGTTTGCCAATAAGGTATCCATGACCTGACCTCTCCTTTTTTTCTCACTAAACCTTTACACCGTCTACTTTATCTAAAGACCTCATTCAACGTTCAGATAGGTCTTCGTGTTCATTCATATATATAGATGTTGAATTTTTTAGAAAACTATCATTTTCCTACTATCTAGTGTATGGGCTTACGTATAGTGTGTCAATGAATTTGAGAATCATTGTCATCTGGTTCATGGAAAAGTGTATGCCTTTTTCCATCGCGAAAGAACCATGGAGGGGGGCGTTTCCCATTTTCCATGTATTAAAAAGAGACCCGCAGCCTCTATGAGCTGCTGATATATTCCTGCCGGATGCCTTCAATAATATCAAGGAGAACCTCGGAGTCCTGATTGTTCTTCATAAGAAGAATCGCCCCTTCAATCTGAGCGACAACCATCCGCGCTTTCTGTCTTGCCTGCTTTTCACCTTGAAGAGCTTCAATCACCTGTGTCAGCTCTTCAATCCAGTCAGAGAAAATACGGTTGATTTTCACACGGAAATCTTCATCATGCTCACTCATCTCGAGCGCAAGATTTCCAAACGGACAACCGTGAAGCTTTTCCGGCGTTTCATGAAACTGAATCGCCCACTGAAGCATTTCTTCCATTTTCCTCGCTGGGGATCGGCCGGATTTTAGAATGCCTTCAATCAGCTCGTCCTGCCACATCTGCGCATAATGATCGACTATGGCCAGCCCAAGCTCTCTTTTCGAAGTAAAATAATGATAAAACTGGCCTTTGCCGATCCCGCACGCTGCCAAAATGTCACTCAGCTTTGTCGACTCATAGCCTTTCGCATGAATCAGCTTAGCGGCTGCCCCTATGATTTGTTGTTTTTTTTCACTCATCTGCCTCACCTTCCTGCAGTTATACCAACCAGTTGGTCAAGTTGTATAATAATAACACGCCTGCAGGACAACAGACAATGCTCTGATCCGCACATTGCCCAGGTCTCTGCCATCCTGCTATCATAGAGAAAGATTTCCCTGTCTTAACCATGATTCAATTTCAGGGAAGATATGAGGTGAACACGAATGGATAAGCTGACCCTGCTTTCCCAGATCAGTTTGTTTGAAGAACTATCCAAGGATGAATTAATGAGTATTGATCAAATGAGTGAAATGAGCCCCGTAAAAAAAGGAACGGTGATTGTTTCTCCTGATCACCCTATGGACGTGCTTTTCCTTTTGAAGAAGGGACAGGTGCGCTTGTACCGCATGAACGAAGACGGCCGCCAGTTTACGGTGGATATATTAGTAGACGGCAACATTTTCGGAGAAACCTCCACCATCAGTCTGACGGATGATCAAACCTATGCAGAAGCTATGACCGACACGTATCTCTGTACGCTCAGCCATGAGGACTATGAAAGCTTCATCAAGGAGAATCCGCACGTAGCCCTGAAACTGATTGACATTCTCTCCTCCCGATTGAAGGATGTTTACAGCCTGAGTGAAAAAATCGCCCTCAGTGATGTGAAGCAGCGGCTCCTTTACCTGCTGCTCATGCTGAGTCAGAAAACCGGCCGCCGGAAGAAAAACTGGCAGACCATCGAAATGAAACTCACCCACCAGGATCTCGCCAACATGATCGGAGCCACCAGAGAGACGACCAGTGCGATGATGAGTCAATTGAAAAAAGACGGGTATATAAAAAAAGTCCGCTATCTTTCCATCGATGCGGATAAAACAGAAGAATTGCTGCATGGAAACTCTTGAAGCTGAATAATTCCCTTTTATTCCATTCGGTGCGGATGTTCAAATAAAAAGAGGAACTCCCCCATTCGGAAGTTCCTCTTTTCATATCGGGCAGATGCCACTAATGTTTCCTATTTCCATCTAAAAGAGGGATAGGAAAGTGGTTATGTTTTCCTTTTCATTTCCAACAGTACAGGTGCTGTATTCAGTATGATAGAAACAATTGTCAAAGACCACAACGCCTCTTTCATCCCGGGCACGACATCTAATAAAGCAGCCCAGTCTTCCGCTGCCACCCACCGGGATACAAGACTGTATTCAGCGCAGAGGGTTAGTGAAGTGAAAGACAACCCAACTGCCATAGCAAACTTATATTCCTTTCCTGCTATATACAGGTATACGTTGATGATTGTTGCCACTATCGATATAACGGCAAATAGGATCCACATTTAAAAACCCCCCCTCAGGACAGAAAAAAACATGTTCAACCTATGTATATGGAGTCAGGAGTTCCTTTCAAATAAAAAATGTATGAACAAAACACCTCCCAATAGTAATGGAAACCCGATGAGTATGAAATAGATATTCTTTGGAACTTCAAAAATACTTGCTGGATAACTAAACAAAAACATGTAAATGATGATCAAGGGGTATTTACAAGAACTCTTCATTGGAACACTTCTTCCATTTAATCCTTAGTTTAGCGAGTACCTTTATCTGACCAATGGCTCATGAACAATAAATAGTCATTCAATCATATCAAACCTATGCCCAACTAGAAATTGCAACCAAATCTCCGATAAGTATCTCATTCATCTTGAAACATTATAGAAGGGTTACTAAGACACGTTCAGGAACTATTCAAACACAGGATAGCATCTATCCGTAAACAAAATAAACAACCGGGCGCTCCTCCTAAGAGTGTTTTATTTTTCTCCTGCCTTGTAAAAAATCTGCAAGAGGCCCATGCGCTTGTATGAATGCGCTGCTCATGGAGATTACCCTGTAATACTTACAAAATCCCTCCACTACTTCCTCCTATAGCATTCCTTCCAAAGTCTGCACCTAGGTAAAGTTCAGTCTTGATATTACTAACAATAAGAACTGCTAAAAGGAAGAAAAACATTTTGTGCAGGGATTAATCCCTGCGCAAAAGCTGTCTGATATTTACACATCACATGAAATTTTTAAATGAATTTCATCCTTCGTTAAAATTAACGAAGGATGGACTTGGTATACTGTTGATGCATCACATCAGTAAAGGGCGTGTACATATGTTTAAAAAAGCCGGTGTTTTTATCATGAGTGCAAGTTTGATTTTGGGCGCAGGAGTTGGCTGTGTTCAACAACCTGATGCGCAGGAAGGGGACGGAAAAGAAACCCCCGACCAAGCGGGTCCTCCCCAGGAAAAAGTCGACAACGTGATTTTTATGATTCCTGATGGTTTTAACACGGATTACGCTACAAGCTACCGATGGTATAAGGGGGAAGATGCCGTTTGGGATAAACATTTGAAAGGTCTGCACAAAACCTATTCAGATGATTCCAGGGTAACCGACTCCGCTGCTGCCGGAACAGCAATGGCAGCTAGTGTTAAAACGAACAATGGTACGATAGGTTTAGATAAGGACGGAAATAAAGTGAAAACAATCCTAGAGGCTTCAGAAGACAAAGGGAAATCAACAGGGTTAGTTGCAACATCTACGATTACCCATGCGACCCCCGCTGCATTTGCCTCCCATGTAAAGTCACGTGATCATCAGCCTGAAATCGCCAGGCAAATGCTGGATAACGATGTCGATGTTATGCTTGGTGGAGGTAAAGATTTCTTCCTCCCAGCGTCTGAAGGCGGCGAACAGCAAGATGAGAATCTATTAGAGCAAGCGGAGGAAGCAGGTTATAAAAACGTGGAAACGCGCAGCGATTTAATGGAAGGCAAGGATATTGATGTAGAAGAAGGGGAAAAGCTTCTAGGTTTATTTGCAGACGGCCCCTTAAAACCCGAACTGGAGCGTGAAAATACAGAACAGCCAAGTCTCTCAGAAATGACCGAACGTGCAATTGACCTCCTTGAAAAAGACAAGGATGGGTTCTTCCTAATGGTTGAAGGCAGCCAAATTGACTGGGCAGGCCACGATAATGATCCCACTTGGGCATTCAAGGATACAGCAGCATTTGAACAAGCAGTGGAAAAGGCCATGGAATTTGCTGAAGAAGATGGAAACACTCTCGTAGTCATAGCCGGTGACCATGAAACCGGCGGTATGACCGTTGGATCTAATGGCGAGTATGACACCAGGCCGGAGCTTGTAAAAGAGGTTACAGCAACAGGTGCATTCATGGCTGAAGAATTAAACGAAAATCGTTCCAACGTTGAAGAAGTCGTAGAGAGTCAAACACCATTTGACTTGTCCGAAGAAGATGTTCAAAAAATCCAGGAATCTGAAGATCCAAAACTTGCCATTAACCAATATGTGAGTGATAAAGCCCTTGTCGGATGGACCAGTACTGGACATACAGGTGTAGACATTCCAGTTTATGCCTACGGACCTCAGTCCAATTCCTTCAGCGGCCTGATCGACAACACCGATCTTCCTAAAATTATGGCAGAAGCCCTGAAAGTAGATTTAGAGGATAAGTAAAATAAAAACAACAGCCCTATGGCTGTCGTCAGCTTGTAGAGAAACCCCATGTTTTTCTGCAAGTTTTTTTGTGCAGTTCGTGCGGTCGAATACCACTCGCTTTCCGCGGACGAACGCCCGAGCCTCCTCGTGAAAACCCACACTGCGGGGTCTCGGGTCGCCCGTTTTTCCGCAGGAGTCTCCTGGTATTCGCCCGCCCTTCACCGAAAAAGACTCTCCTTCACCTATCTCACCCTGGATAGGTGAAGGGCAATCTTTTTCATGTTTTGGCAGGCCGCCGTCAGTAACGCTTGTTCGCGCACATTCTCTTTTCCGCGCAAGCGACAGTAACGCAGCCCGTGCCGTTCTTTTGAATCTGCGAATCTGCATAGGGCACAATCTCTCTCCTCTATATTCTAACGTCGTCACGAGGAGCGTTTGGTGGTGACACAGCGCGAGCCGAAGATCCACTTGGTCCAGTGGTCTTCTTGACCAAGTCAGCAGAGGCCGTTCCCGCGGCAGGCATCCACCGATAAGCGGAACGTGCCCTCTCAACATGACATACTATGACGAACTGTTTCTACAGACTGTTACAATCGGCTTCGAAAATGTGGATGTATTAGAAAAGGATGGAGGAATGGTTAGTTTTTACATTGAAGCATTCTTACCTTGCCTTTTTAGATATAGAGCCAGCTCTGATCGCTTAATTCTAAATAGAAACCCATAGAAATCAGGAAACCACTCCTGTTTACTTTGACTTCTACTATTATAGATGCTACGTTGACAATAGAATGAACGTTCTATCTAAAGGAGGTTTGCTTAACCATTGAGTGAGAAGCGCAAACAAGTATTAAATACTGCCGAACACCTCTTCTATACTTATGGATTTCATGGAGTTGGTTTAAAACAAATTGTTGATGAAGCAAATGTTGCGACGATGACGTTGTATAATCACTTTTCCTCTAAGAACAAGCTTGTAGAAGAGGCTGTCAAAAACCGTGAAGAGCGGTACTGGGCATACATTTGTTCTGCATCCGAGGACTATTCTAACGATACATTTGTACGGATTGCCCAATTACATGGAGCATTCTTAAAAGAAGTATCCCCTCAAGGTTGTATGTTCCTGCGTGCCATTGAAGTATATCAGGATACAGACAAGAACATAGCAGATATTGCCAAAAAGCATAAATCAAAAGTCCTTGAGTATTTCGAGACACTTGCCATTCGCAGCAATATCAAAGATGAGAAGAACTTTGCTTATGAATTTCTTCTTATTATTGAAGGGGCTACATCCATGGCCCAGATTACAGATCCTACACAAGCCACTGATCATGCAGTTACCATGACAAAAGCTCTTCAATCCCATTTCCTAACGTAAACGGCATCCTTTCGGATACCGTTTTTTCTATAAGTAAATCCTTGCCCCATAAAGAAGAGTCCATGGTAAAAACATACAGCTTGTCTGGATCAATACTTGTAACTTAGATAGAAAGAACGTTCTATCTAAAGTATAGAAACAAAGGAGTATCACAGCTTATGAATTTCACGAGACTCGTCTTTCCAGGCGTAACTATGATTGCAGTAACTTATGGATTAGCAAGGTACAGTTTCGGATTGTTGCTCCCCAACATTTCCCATTCCTTTCAAATGTCCGATACACTTTCCGGTATCATTTCTTCTCTATTTTACCTTGCCTTTTGTTTTACCATTGTTTATTCTACTGTCCTGACAACTAATAAAGGGCCTAAACCTATGATTATGCTGGCGGGTGGTTTTGCTGTTAGTGGTATGCTGATGATCAGCGCTTCCTTAAACGAATGGATGCTTGCGGCAGGCGTTCTCCTGGCCGGGGGAAGTACAGGGCTCGTGTCTCCTCCGTACGGATCAGCTATTGCTCATTGGATAAAGGTACCCTTACAAGGAAAAGCCAATACATGGATAAACTCCGGTACTAGTCTAGGTATCGTCGCCACAGGAGTTGGCGCCCTTCTGCTGCCGCTTCATTGGCGATACACTTACTTACTCTATGCTCTTATTGCTTTACTCGTTTTATGGTGGAATTATCGGATTATCCCAAAACCTGACGATTCCTTAAAGGTTCAACGCGGGATATTATCGGCAAAAGGATTAAAAGGAGCTACATCGATCATCACCGCGGCTGTTCTAATGGGGATTTCAAGTGCATGTTTTTGGACTTTCTCCAGGAGTTTCATAGAAAGCAGCGGTGAATTCAGTACCCTCGTATTATCTCTATTCTGGGTCACGATCGGACTCTTCGGTATAACCAGTGGTTTAGGCGGCACCGTTATCGAACGGATCGGGCTCCAATCCAGTTATACCCTATTTGCTATGATGATGGGAGGAGCTTCGTTTCTACTCACCTGGGCATCTGACAGCATTCCTATGATATTAGGAGCAGCTGCGTTATTCGGCACCTCTAACTTGTTTATATGTGGCTTGCTTATCGTCTGGGGAATCCGTGTATTTGAGAGTAATGCTTCTTTAGGTATAGGTTTACCTTTCATTATGCTTTCCTTTGGCCAAGTGATAGGGTCTATCCTTGCAGGCAGTATGATTGAATGGGTTGGTTATGCTGTGACGTTCGCAGTATTTGGAGCTATCTCTATCGCAGGATCTTCTTTACGGACAGCCTAGAGCAGACTTCCGCCATGACAGATCATAGAAAAATTCGGATCTTTTCTTCGTTGAAATCTATAACATTAAAAGAAAATGAATGCGGTATATGACTGGAAAACTAGATTTAAAAAATCCCCCTGCTAAGTTCATAATGATATGCATAGCAAAAAGCTTCCAATTTAATGGAAGCTTTTTTGTGTGTTGGGATTTTAAATAACGAACGCCCCTCTTGTCTTGAAGCATAGGTAGGACTTCCATGAAGAACTACACTCTCCATGGAGGTATAATTGCCTTAACACTCTTATCCCTTTGAAATGGAGTCCGTTCTGTTTCTAAAGAAAAAGTCAATTCTCATTAGAATTGACTCTTCAGCAGTTAGGAAGTACTTGCGTATTGTCGTTCATTTGTAGGTGATAGCAGATCATTCCATCGTTCATAGAAGAATTGAATGGATGGACCTAGTAAGAACGAGATAACGAACGTTCCGATTCCAATTGGCCCCCCAAGCAGGAACCCGATGACAAGCAAGGAAAATTCATAGAGATTTCGGTTTACTTTAAGAGAGAGTCCATCTTTCTTCATCAATGTTTGCATAAGTTCATCAACAGGGATTTTAGGGAGATTCGTGTGCAGATATGAGCCAATGCCAATTCCCATGAAAGCAATTCCAACGAATAAGAGTCCCCATCTTAAGGCGAGCGACTCCAGCTGGAAATCTATAAGAAGGAAATTCCACAAGTCGAGGGTTACCCCTCTCAGAACAATTGGAATAAATACAAATAAGGATGGGATCGTCTTTCCAAGAATACTATTTAAAAGAATTACCGTTACATGGACTGTCATCATTCCTACCCCTACACTAATTGGTATATGGGAGGACAAGCCTACCGCGACACTGTCTGTCGTGCCAACCCCAACATCCGCTTTAATGAAAAACGCAATGCCCAGGCTCGAGATGAGTATACCGAACACATATAAGAACAACTGCTTCATACACTTGTCCCTCCTTTTTCATTCTGAATAAGCCTTTAAACAGTAACAGGACTTTCCGATGCATTCAATAAAAATGCCTTTCTTGAAAAGGTATGTCCCTTTCTCCCAAGCCTTCAGTATACAGGGACGGTCTGTCTCCACCTGTAACCCGCCTTACAAAAATAAACACCCTTTAAGATGACACTTAAAGGGTGTTGGAAAAATATTTATGCTTTAACCCAGTTCGGGATCATTTCAACGTCAGCCGCTTTTAGTGTTGTATACACAGGGCAGCGGGAATCAATCGTTTCTTGGAATTGAGCCAGACGCTCTTCTGATTCACTTGTGTGAACAGTCGCGTTTACGGTGATTTTCTGGAAGTAAGGGCGGACGCCTTCTTCTCCCATCATACCGCGGGGATCCAGTTCTCCGTCAATTTCGAAATCGATGCCTTGAAGATCGAACTCCATTTCTTTGGCTACGAAGTTTGCAATCGCGTTTTCACACCCTGCAAGAGATACAAGAAGGGTTGCAAGTGGGTTGGCACCTTCGTCGGTTCCTCCCATTTTTTCAGGTTCATCAATGAAAACCTTATGCTCTCCGGAAACACCTTCTGTTTTCATACCTTTAGATACTGCTGTGATTTTTTCGTTCATTTTAGCCATGGATCATTCTCCTCTCGAATCTTTCTTTTTTTATAAGTGATAGTTAGACCAACCGGTTGGTACAGAAAAAATATATCAGTTGTATCATATCTTTGCAACATTCCTGCTTCACATTCATAAGACAGCTTACACTTTCCTGGTTTATCTGGGGCAGCACCAGCCTGGATCACAGCCACGAACACAGCCTTCTACTTTTAGAGAAGCCTGGAGCTGGTCTTCTTTCTCCGATTCTCTCTGAGTCAGCTTTTGCGAAGCATGGGCTTTCTTCGTGACCTTGGATAACATCCACTTGATCATACCAACACCTCTTTCGTGGTCTTGGGTCTTCTCTTGAAGACAAATCCAATGTAACACGGGAGAGATCGATCCACTACCACTGCGCTCAGAAGTGTAAGCTGTCTTACACAAAAAAAAGCGGAATCCCCGTGTGCCGGTCCGGGAAAAATGATCATGCTCCCCAGGCAGCGACACTGAACGCCAAGAGGAAGATAAAAAGCAGGAAAACTGTGATTTGGTAGAAGCCTTTTTTTGATAGAGATCCATTCGTCGTTTCCTTTTTCAAAATATAATAGCTGATGCCAAATGTGATTAAAAACACAACAGGAAAAAACCAGCTCATGAGATCCTCTCCTTTTGCTTCAATATTTACGTGCCAGGAAAACAAGCAGCAGGAACAAGGTCGTCATACTCAAGGCAATGATCAGCGAAAGAACGCTGGACACGTCCATCGTCAGGACATTCAGCTCAGCTAAAAGGGAAAAGACTAACATATACCCGATGCCGGCCGTAAAGGCATAAGAAACAGCTTTCTGACGAATGGACTTCATCCGTTCATCCTTCTGTTTAAACTGTGGGTACAAATAACTCATGCAGAAGGCAAGCACCGATAAAGAGAGCATCGAAAAAGAATGCCCCTGTACAGCCCCGTCAGCCAGCAGTCCAATGATCAGTAAAGAAAGTCCCATAGCCCCGAGCAGTGATCCTAAAACGATGAATGTCCTTGGATAATGATCCATTATTCTCGTCCTCCTTCGCGGTAAATAAAAATATCTTCAATAGAAACACCAAACGTTCGCGAGATCTCAAAAGCGAGAGGGAGGGAAGGAGAATACCTGTTTTTTTCTATGGAAATAATCGTCTGTCTCGACACATGAAGCTTTTCTGCGAGTTTGTCCTGTGACCATCCATGTTTTTTTCTAAATTCAGCCAGCCGGTTTTCCACACCTCCACCTCCAATTATCCCCATTTTATTGTAAAGGGAACTTAACGTCAAGGAACCTTTACAATAGTGATTAAAAAAATCCGGCATTTGCCGGACCTGCTTACAACATTAATTCAATACACCTTTCATCGCTTCCTTATAAGCGGCAACCTTTTTCGTCAGCATGTCATCCGTCGCCTTTAAGGTTTCAATCTGGCTCTTAATGTACTGCTGATGTTCTTCAAGAAGCTTCAGCCTGTCTCCGGCTGTGTGCTCACCTTCCTGAAACAGCTTGGTATATTCTTTGATCTGCGTCACAGGCATCTGTGTTTCACGCATTTTTTTTACGAACTGCAGCCATAGGATGTGCTGCTCATCGAATTCCCTGACTCCTGCTTCATTTCGATGCGGGGCAATAATGCCTTCTTTTTCATAGTAGCGTAGAGTATGAGCACTCATGCCGAGTTTTTCGGCCGTTTCACTGATGGTATACATCGGCTTCCTCCACCTTTACAGTTATGATTTGACTTAGAGTTCTCTCTAAGGTCTACAATAACAGTGTACTAAAATTATTGGAGGGATCAATCATGAAATATACGGTCATTACAGGAGCAAGCTCAGGTATTGGTTATGAATCGGCACTGGTTTTCGCAGGACGAGGAAAAAACCTCGTCATCGCCGCCCGCAGAACAGAGCAGCTGGAACAGTTGAAAAAAGAAGTCCATGACATCAACCCGGATTTGGATGTGATTATCCGTGAAGTTGACTTATCCATTTCAGAAAATGTTTACAGCTTTTATGAAAGCCTGAAAGACCTCGACATTGAGACCTTCATCAACAATGCCGGCTTTGGAAACTTTGCAGCGGTTGGAGAACAGAAGCTTCCTAAAATTGAATCCATGCTCCGCTTGAACAACGAAGCCCTTACGATTCTTTCATCCTTGTATGCCCGGGATTATGCAGATGTCGAAGGAACGCAGCTGATCAACGTTTCTTCCGGCGGAGGCTATACGATTGTAGCGGATGCTGTGACCTATTGTGCAACGAAATTCTTCGTAAGTGCCTTCACAGAAGGTATGGCGCAGGAGCTTGAGGACAAAGGAGCGAAGATGCAGGCAAAAGTCCTTGCACCGGCTGCAACAGAAACCGAATTCGCCGACCGTTCCATGGACACCGAAAACTTCGACTATGAAGGAAATATTCCACAGTTCCACACAGCAAAAGAAATGGCCCAGTTCATGCTCGACCTGTATGACAGCGACAAAGTCGTCGGTATCGTCGATGGTGAGACCTATGAATTCCAATTGAAGGATCCAATTTATCCCTACGCGCGTAGAACACGCAAATAAGGACAAGCCCCCTGTTATAAAAGCAGGGGGCTTTTTTTAAGAAGCTCTTCTTTTATGATCTCTATGGGTATACCATACCTTCAAACGTTCAGCGAATGCTGCCGGCACATCTTGCACGACCGTTTCACGCACAGGGGCAGCACGGTTGATTAAGGTAAGCGAAGCGAGCCCTGATTTCTGCTGGAAATAGTCCCGGGATACTTCCACTTCGATCACTTTACTTCGCTTAGAAAGATACAGCGTCTTTGTGAATCCGCCTGTCTGGGTTTGGATGAACGTGTCATCCATTTGGAAACGGGTGTGAAGATACCCTTGGATGCGGGACAGGATAATGACAATGAAAAGACCTGTTGAGAACGCCCACCACGGCAGATCGATATGAAAAGGCGCTGGTTTAAAGATATACAACCCCGCCGTTGCTGCTATCCATAACCAGCTGGGACGAAGCAGACGGATATAAAGGGACTGACGGGGCAGCTTTTCCATATTCTTGAGCACACGATATTTCGGAAGCATTTCATGAACGAGACTATAGGCACGCTTCAGTGGTAGAAATGGATACAGGGATGTTACTTCCTCCCCTTCCTTTTCACCGGCAATGACCAGTTTTAATGAAGCAAAACCGAGAAGCCGTTTCATGAGGGACTGCTCAATTAAGACGGCCTGCACGTTTTCCTTCTCCACAGAAAGGTAATCCTGCTCCCAGGCTCCTTTTGTTATCAAGATCCTTTCTGATGTTGAAGCCAATTCAAACTTCCCATACTTCTTATATGTACGTACGATTCCAATTACAAATCCTGCAGCGGCCAGGAAGGCAAGCGCTCCTGTAATCATCCAGATCGACGATAAAATGCTCTCGAACAGCCCGTTCACCTGGTTTTCAAAATGCAGATCCTCCGCATTGGAAAGCCACGACCCTGCAAACGGCACAACCGTAAGAAAACTGAGAGACACAAGGGAGGCCTTCATGATATCCTTCTTCGTCGGTGTATAATGAATTGTTTTCTCCCCAGTCGATCCCCTCGGCACCGGTTGCCCAGCGGGTTCTTCCGATTCCACTCGCTCTATTTCCTCCTGATGACTGAGATCCTCGGAAAAAACCCCCTCTCCTTGGGACGTTTCAAATTCAACAGCTGTTTGTTCCTGCTGTACGTGCTGTTCAATGGATAACGCCTCCGATGGTCTTAAAACATCAAATCGGATGGTGCCGTCACGACCTTCTGAACTTGTTTCCAAAGTAAGGGAGGTCATTCCGGTCAACCGATGCACCCATGTCGTCTTTCTTTTCACCTGCTGAATTTTTGAATAAGGAATCGTACTTGTCGATGTTGTAAGAAGTTTCGATGATACAACAATTGCCGAAGGGAGAATCTCATACGTTTTTGCATACCACTTGACCGGAATATAGAGAGCGGAAAAGGTAACAGCTGCTGGCAGGACATACCGGCCATAGGTGAACAACCATGCGCTTGAATCCACCTTTAATACAAAAAACAGAAAAAACAAAGGGACACTCGTCTTGATCAGATGGATGTAATCATGAAGCATGGCCTTCGGATGATATCTGCTTCTACCTTTCCCTATCATTCATCTTCCTCCTCTACATTGGAGTATAGAGCAATCTGCTGCCGCAGTTTTTCTGCCTCTGCCTTAGGTAGAGCAGGAATGACGTGCATGCGTCCAATGGTACTGACTTCCACAGAAGAGAGGTCATATTTTTTCAGCAGAGGTCCTTCATTCGTAGAAACAGACTGGATCTTCGTCATCGGAATGACCTTGTATTCTTCTTTTAAGGCCCCTGACTTTATATAAAGGAAGTCTTCATTCATTCCGTACCGCCAGTGCTTATGTAATAAGTTCACTTTAAAAAAAGCCCAGATCACCCCTGCTGCTGTTAAACCAACAAGACCGTACAGAACCCACCCGGTCCAGACCGGCCAGGAAAACACGCGGTCCAGAATAAACAAGAGAACCAGCACAACTGTTCCGATGATATTCTCAATAATTTCCTTCCATATCCACACTTTTATACTGTCCTTGGATAACCGCTGTAATGGGGGTTCCATCGTCACTTCCATAAGGCAGACACTCCTTCACTATTTTCCTTTATCTTCCTATACGATGAAGACTCTGTTTCGTTTCACTCTTTTTCAAAAGCCTGTCTCTACAAGGAAATATTTGATATAATTTAGTCGATTTACGTAAGCGGTTTACTCTATCACACAGATAAAGGAGTTTGGCTATGTATACAGATTTAATACGACTATCCCCGATCTTTAAGGAAAAAGTGTGGGGCGGCAGTTCTCTACATACGAATTTTGATTACGATATTCCAAGTGACCACACAGGTGAATGCTGGGGAATCGCCTCCCATCCGAGCGGATCCTCCACGATTACGAACGGACCGTTGGCAGGCTGGACACTGATGGACGCCTGGAAGGAACATAAAAAAGAATTGTTCAATGAGGACAACGATGAGAAGGCCTTCCCGCTCTTGATTAAGCTTCTGGATGCCAATGATGATCTATCTGTGCAGGTGCACCCCAATGACGCCCAGGCCCATGTGCTTGAAGATAATGAAGCCTATGGAAAAACAGAGTGCTGGTACATTGTGGACTGTAAGGAAGACTCTGAAATCGTTCTCGGTCACCATGCAAAAACGCGCGGGGAGCTTGAGGATTATATTGAAAAAGGAGACTGGGATGGGCTTCTGCGCCGCGTACCTGTCAAACCAGGCGATTTCTTCTTCGTCCCCGCCGGCACGATTCACGCCATTGGAGAAGGTATTGTGATTCTTGAAACCCAGCAGAACTCCGATACCACCTACCGCGTGTACGATTATGACCGCCGGGATGACCAGAATCAGACGCGTGAGCTTCATTTAGATAAAGCCGTCGAGGTCACAACAATTCCAGATGAAAAACAGGAAAATGATTTTTCTTATAAGCAGGACCAGGACCTTTCGATTACCACTCTGACGGAAAATGATTTTTTCACAGTCTTCCATCTCGATCTCAATGGTGCCTATGAAAGCAGTAAACCGGCCGATTATCTGCTGGCTACCATCCTGGAGGGCGAAGTGACTTTCACAGGAACAGACACACAGCTCCTGAAAAAAGGCGATCATGTTATTCTTCCTTACGGGTTGGAAAACTTCAAACTGGAAGGAACGGCAAAAGCCATTGTTTCTTATCCAAAATAAAAATCAGAGGGCCTCAGGCCCTCTGATTTTTATTTGACTTCTTTTAATAACTGATAGGCTTCATCGGTTGATGTGACCTGTAAAAGCTGTTCCCTGTAATGATCATCCATTAATTTTCTGGACAGCATCTGTAGAATTTTCAGGTGCTGCGTTCCTTCACTTTCCTTCGGTACAACAATCATGAAAATCAGCTTGGCTTCTGTGCCATCAAGGCTGTTCCAGTCGACACCATCCCTTTTCACTCCGAAGGCGACTCGTGGTTCTTTCACAGCGGTCGATTTGGCATGCGGAATGGCTATGTTCATTCCGATGCCTGTGGATCCTTCCGCTTCGCGTTGTAAAATCGCCTCTTTAACATCGGTGCGGGACGTCAAGACATTCTCTGCTGCTAGAAGATCAATCAACTCATCAATGGTCTGTTCCTTTGATTCTGCCTTTACGTTCACTTGGATCAGGTTTTTATTCGTGAGCGAATGAAGGTCTGCGTTTTCCTCTTCCGGCTGCGGCTGTTCTTTCACGGCCGGTTTTTCCTCTTTCACCGTTTCCTCTGCTGCTGGCTGCGTCTGCACTCCCGCCAATGCAGGTTCTACAGCTGCTTCTTTTTTCAAAAGGTTCACGGTAATCGCTGTTACAAAACTACCAACGATAATGGCGACGAAGAACATGAGGACGTTATCCACAGCTCCAAGCACACCGACAATCGGTCCGCCATGGGCAACACGGTCACCTACTCCGCTCATCATGGCGATAACAGCTCCGACCATGGCACCGATCATGTTACTCGGGATGACACGGAAGGGATCCTGCGCAGCAAATGGGATGGCTCCTTCTGTAATTCCAAAAAGCCCCATCGTAAAGGATGCCTTTCCTGTTTCCACTTCCGTTGCCGCAAACTTCCGGCGGTTCAAGAAGGTAGCGATCCCCATACCGATCGGCGGAACGGCGATCGCGACGGCAATCGGACCCATAATTTCATAGTTTCCTTCTGCAATCATGGCTGATCCGAACAGGAAGGCGACCTTGTTGACAGGTCCCCCCATATCAAAGGCAATCATGCCGCCTAAGATTAAAGCAAGCAGAATGGAGCTTGTTCCCTGCATATCCTGCAGCCACGTTGTCAACGACTCAAAAATCTGGGCGACCGGTGCACCTACGATCGTTACGAAAATCAATCCAACGGCAAGGGAAGCAAGCACCGGGATGACAATGATCGGCATAATCGGCTGGACGACACTCGGGACTTTGATTTTCTTAATCCACAGGGCAATGTAACCTGCAAGGAAACCAGCTATGATTCCTCCAAGGAAGCCAGCTCCGGCTTCACTGCCGTAAAAGCTTCCGTTCATGGCAATGTACCCGCCAACCATCCCCGGCGCAAGACCCGGACGGTCTGCAATACTCATGGCGATAAAACCAGCCAGGATCGGTACCATGAAGCTGAACGATGCAGCACCAATGTTTTCAATCGTCTTCCAGAAGGAATCTTCCGGAATTTGAATGCCTTCCGGTGTAGATGTGCCGCCAAGCGTGAGCGAAATGGCAATCAACAGTCCTCCGATGACAATAAACGGAATCATGTAGGAAACCCCGTTCATCAAGTGGCGGTAAAAGGCATTCTGCCCTTTCCCACCGGATGCGTTTCCAGCATCTTCATTGGAGCGTTGACCGCTTTCTTCATGGACGGATGCCTGACCATCAATAATCCGCTGAATCAATCTTTCAGGAGTGTTAATCCCCTGCTGGACACCGACAGCTACAAGTGGCTTGCCGACAAACCGCTCTTTATTGACTGTTTTATCAGCCGCAATAATCACCCCGTCAGCTGCATCGATGTCTGCCTGCGTAAATTCATTTTCCACCCCGATGGACCCCTGGGTTTCAATCTTTATATCGATGCCCATCGCATCGGCCGCCTTCTGCAGGTTTTCTGCCGCCATGTACGTATGGGCGATGCCGTTGGGACATGATGTAATCGCTAGAATCTTCATAAGCTTCCTCCTCTTGTTATCGCTTACTTATACTGTAGCAAACAATAAGGGAGGAATAATTTTTATATCTTCCACAGGCTGTGGTACTTATGGATTATTGTAAAGCGCATTCATAAATGTTGCGGCATCTTGCTGTTCAGCCAGCTGTTTTACGAATGAAGGGTTTGACGTTAACGTGTGGATTTCCCTGAACAACTGCCGGGCTTCCTGTGTGTTTTCATAGTTCATCGCAAGAAGCAGGACGACATGCACCAGCTCACCATCCCACTCCACAGGTTCAGGAAAGGCGGCCACTGCTATGGCGGAGCTGTGCACATCTTCCGCCCGGCCATGAGGGATGGCGATTCCGCCGCCAATGGCTGTAGAAGACAAATATTCCCGGTGCAGACAGGATTGAGGATAACCTTCTTTCACATACCCTTTTTTCATAAGCAGGCGGGAGAGTTCCTCGATCACTTCATATTTAGACACCCCGGACTGCCCCGTTTGAATGAGAAAAGGCGACATGTTCTGAAGGAGAACGGATTCTTTTCCCCTTTTTCTATCAGAGGTTCTCCCCTGCTCCAGCTGCTTGATGAGACTTTTTACATGCGACTGATCGTCCGCTTCAAATAACGGCGAAACGACGACAGCAGGAATGTCCAATTCTTCAATCGGTACTGTAGAGATAATCCCGTCTACACGATGCTCTTTTGTGAACGAGCGCAGCCGGTGCGCCGCAATACTGCCGTGAATATGGATATCTGGAAACAGCTTTTCCATCCGTGCTGCCAGCAGCTGAGAAAGTCCCATCCCCATATGACAGACGATCACCACTTCCACTTTTTCCTTTTTCACGGTTGCCTTCCTTTCCAGAGCCGCCTGGAAATGCAGCACTAAATAGGCGGCCTCCTCTTCCGGAATCGGGTAGAGAAGCTCTTCCTTGTGCTGGTCTAAAATCCAGACAAGCGTATCAAAAAGGTATGGATACTTTTTCTTGATGGTCATCAGTAAGGGATTGGAGATGGACAACCCGTAGGAAAGGCGGGCCAGCGTCGTTTTCAGATGTACAAATAAATGATCACGCAGGACTTCGTCTTCTTCAAAACGGTACCCGGTCTGGGCCGATGCTTCTGTCACCAGCCAGTCGATAATGTTGGAAATTTCTTCGGGAAGCTCCGGTGTAAGACCTTCCCTGGATGCCGCATGAGTTTTCGCACTTCTCAGATGCATGGTCAAATAGAGGACTTCCTCCCTTGGGAACGTCATCGCAAAAACACGCTCCAGACGATTACACATTTCTTCCGCCCACGGAAATTCTTCGTGGGTCCGGATCGACTGGACATCTTCTTCCGGCAGCGAAATGATCTGACCAAGCTGAACCCTCTTAATCATAAAAGCGGTATGGAGAAGCAGGGATTCGAGGGCTGCATCAGTGAAGTCGACCTGATGTTTTTCCTGAAGGGCTGCCAATTCGTGCTGAATCGTCCGTATGAAGAAGGAATCAAAAAGAACCTTTGTTACATCTTCAGCGGGGCCTTCCAGTGAAGAAAGTCCTGTCACGGCCTGACGGATCTGTTTTTCCTCTCCGGAAATATATACGCCGATTTTCTGCTTGCGGACCATTTCCAGATGATAAGGGTGCAGCCATGTTTCGATTTCATCCAGAATATTTCGGACACCGGTATGGGAAAGGTAGTAGTCTTTCCGCAGCTTCTGGATGGTGACCGGGCGTGGGGCGGACAACAGGGCAAAGGCGATTTTCGTCCGGAGGGAACGATCCTGCGCTTCATTTTGAGGAAAGGAATGATGGAGATGGTCGATCAACAGGGCGTTGTCAGCTTCTTTAATCGCAAGCCGCACCCCGCGGCCGGCTTTTTTCTCAATGACACCCGTCCGTCCCTGCTCGTCCAAATAATCCTGAACGGCCGGCAGATGATTCCGAATGGCTTTATCTGAGTATCCGAGAGACTCCGCAATCTTACCTGTCGGGATGAACGTGTTCGGCATCCCGGTAAAATAGTGGAGGATCTGCTGTTGGATTTCCTTCATAGGTATGTTCTCCTTTGCCTCTTTTTTCAAATGGATTGAAAGGGATCGTCTACCTTTCATTCTACCTCGTTCGTGACATTTTGACTACTTTCGACATTAATGACAAAACCCTCTCCATTTAGGAGAGGGTGGTCTTCGGAAAAGATGATCCGCATTTTTTTAATGGATGTATGAAAGGTAACCATTTATCTTGTTCCATTGAAAATCCATCGGGGATTTGAAGACAAATACTTGGTGAACAGCCTTTTATCCAAAGAACAGCGTTATCATATACCTCTTTAAGTCCTGGAACGTTTTACTCTTGATTAACCTTATTCCAAGTTGGATAACTTCTCTTGTCAGAGGAAATCTGCGGATGTCACGAGGAGCGTTCGGTGGTGACGCCTGTGGGATCAGCAAGAGCCGAAGATCCACTTGGACAGGTGATCTTCCTGTCCAAGTTAGCTGAGGCCGGGCCCACGGCAAGCATCCACCGATAAGCGGATCGTGGTCATCCACATGGCAGATAGGCAGTTGAGTGCGTCTAAACTCTTTTCAAAAGAGGAGAGGGGTGTTCAGGTATTCAAAAAGCTCTCTTCCTCGACCCACATTTTTTGTTTCCACGCCATCTCCCAGAACATATACTCCAGCTTACTCGTATGAATAAAGATCTCTTCGAGGTGAGCTTTTTCCCTTTCAGGAAGTCCGTCAGCCAGCTCGTTGATTAATTTTTTCAGTGTGGAAGCAAGCTCAGAAAATTCTTCGGACGCATACATCTCAATCCAATCGCCGTAAAACTCGTGCTTTTCTCCTTGATTTTGTTCGGCAAGGTGAAGGCCGATCACGTTGTAGCTCCATGTGCAGGCCAGCACACAGGCCGCCACCTCAGCCTCTGATCCTTGATTTGCCTTGTTCAGCATATAGCTCGTATAGGCGAGGAGGGTGGCAGAAGGTTTCGTTTCCTCCAGCTCCTCCCGGCTGATGCCGATCCGTTCCGCATAGTTCCGGTGCAGCTCCATTTCCTCACTTAAAGTGGAATGAAGCAGTTCAGAGAACATCGTCATCGTATCCAGGCTTTTCGCCTTAACGGAACCAAGAGCAAACACGCGGCAGTAATCAATCAAGTACAAATAATCCTGGCGCATGAAAAATTGGAATTTCTCAAGCTCGAGCGTGCCGTCCCCAATCCCTTTGACGAATGGATGATCGAGGTAGGCCTCCCAAATCGGACGGGCACTTTCGTATAAACGGCCTGTAAACATTACGCTTCCTCCTTGTCATCTGCTTGTTGAAACCAATTGTATAAAAAAGCCATCATTGTTTTCGTATAATCCAACAGCTGTCCCCGGTCCAGCGACTCATTCACCGCATGCGCCTGATCCAGCGTGCCGGGACCGTAGAGAATGGTCGGGATGCCTGCTTCTGAGAGCCATCCTCCATCCGTCACAGTCGGAGACATGGACATTTCCGCCGGCGTACCATGGATGATTTTATGGGCCTGTTGAAGCTGCTGTACCCCTGGATGGGCAGGATCGACAGAAAAGGCGGGGAAGATTTCTCCGCGCTCCTCGATCATGGACGTTCCTCCCCATTTGAATTGAGGGGCATGGTTTTTCAGCCATGGATCGGCCTGAGCGGCAGCACGGACATGTGCTTCAATTTCTTCGATCACATCTTCATAATGCTCTTCTGGATAATAGTGCACGGTAATCCATAAAGCACAGCGGTCGGCGATAAAAGCGGCATGCCTTCCACCTTCAATGACAGCCGGATTGATTGTCGTCGATCCAGGTGGAAAGCCTGGACTCGATTTCGTCACCGCCCAGTGCTGCTCCAATTCCTGCAGCGACTGGATGATTTTCATCATTTTTTCAATCGCCCCCGCTCCGTATCTTCCTCCACCGGCGTGAATGAGCGAACGGCGTTCCGCATCGTGGAAGGTTTCCGGGCTTTCAACCATTATCCATCCGGTAATAACGCCCCCCTGCCCTTGAATGGCGCAGTTACTTGTATCGGATACGATGGCTAAATCGGCATAATACCCTCTTTCTCCACAGGATTTTGTTCCTGCTTCTCCGACCTCTTCACCGACGACGGACTGCACATGAAGGTCGCCGGCTGGTTGAATGCCCGCTTCATGAAGAAGCTTGAGTGCAAATAGAACTGCGGCCATTCCACCTTTCATATCCGCTGTCCCTCGGCCATAAAGCCGGTCGCCTTGAATCGTGAGCGTGAAAGGATCATGCTCCCACTTTTCGCCGTCATCCAGAGCGGCCACATCAATATGACCGTTTAAGATGAGACTTCTGCTGTGTTCCCGGTCGGTTCCTTTTTTCGTTCCGACGACAATCGGATCGCCGGGGTACAGTTCCCACGTGTCTATTTCAAAATCCATCCGGCTTAAATACTTTTCTATGTACTGTTGTGCTTCCGACGCATTTCGGGCTGGAGGGCTTAACGTCGGAAAGGCGACCAAGTCCCCCAGAAGCTGGTGCATCTGCTCTTCCTTTTCCTCTACTCTCTGCAGCAATTCCTCTAACTGAATCATCGTACTCTCTCCTTCCATATAAAAAGCCCGCCCCTTCGAGAGAAGGAGCGGGCTTGATCATCATGTAAGAAAAGATCAATCATCGACCGCTTCACTTCCCTCCGCTGGTATGAGCCAGATCAGGTTGTAAGGGTCAAAGCTTCTGCTTTTCTCAGCCCGGTCAACAGGGCTCCCCTAGTGAAACATGCTATAAAACTGTTATTTTCATTACAACACAGGGGGCCGGAAAGGACAAGTCCCGTTTAAACGCGAAATGTAGATGGAGGACGTATAAAACAGGGGGCCATGGATGGACATCAAAAACGATGATTTAACAAGCGATGAAGTACAAGCATTCATAAAGGAACACCTTTTCAATATGACCCTGCACTCCCCGCCAGAAAGCATCCACGCATTGGATATAGAAAAATTAAAACAGCCCGGCGTGACCTTTTGGACAGCCTGGGAAAAGGGAGAGCTGGCAGGAATGGGAGCGTTGAAAGAACTCCATCCGGCGCACGGAGAAATCAAGTCGATGAGAACGGCCTCTTCCCATTTAAGACGAGGCGTCGCCCACAGATTGCTCCAACACATCATAAATGAATCCAGCGCCCGAGGGTATACACAGCTCTTTATTGAAACCGGGTCTCAAGAGGCGTTCCATCCGGCTGTCCAGCTGTATAAGAACTTCGGGTTTGTTTTCTGTGGTCCTTTCGCCGGCTACAAGGAAGACCCAAACAGCTTATTTATGACCCTGAAACTAACGGATACTGTAATACATAACCGTGATCACCGTAACGGATAAGAGGACAGCCGCTGTCAGACTCTTCTTTAGGGAAGCAGCAGGGATTTTTTTAACGAGCGTGTAGGTGATTGGAAAAATGAAACTGATCGGTATGAGATACAAGCTTAAGAACATCGTAAAGACAGCCAATAACACAGCTAGAAGTGGTCCAATTAAAAGATACAGGCCCCACTCAATAAAAAAGCGTCCCAACGACAGCTGCCTGCTTAAACGATCGGCTATGAAAGACAGGGGGAGGGCAAACACAGCATGCCCCAAATAGATGTTGACTAAATTAAAATATAAGTTTCCGACCAGATTGCTGTAATCCGATGTGAGATAAATAGAAACCAATAAAGCTGTTACAAAACTGCTGATTAAGGCAGCAAGAATTTTCCGCATCGTACAAGCTCACTTTCATGTTGTTTTATTTATGTAGGTAAAAGAAGCGCAGGTTCCGGTTTTGGGTGGGTCTGTTCTGTTCCCGCAGGCTTTAACTTCCTCAAGACCTCACCACATGACCAGATTGCAGTATAGGCGTTGGCGACGCCTATGGATCAGGGTAAGGCAATGAGAGGAGGAGAGTCCTTTTTCTATAGGGATAGAGAAAATTATCCACCCAGAGATATGGTCTCAAAGGCGGCTTCTTTTCCGTTTTCATAAATCCTCAGGATCTCATAACTTTGATAACCGTCGACTCTGTAGAAGCGTTCGGATTTAACCGAATCACCAGCGCCGGCCTCTGTCTTGTATAACAGGTTCAGCGTATCTTCTTCTGCCCGGACCTCGAAGGATGTATAATATTCCGCCCCTTCGCCCTGTTTTGTTCCGTTCAAATAGATATACACCGTATTCTGATCTCCGTCTTGGAACATATAATTTCCATGTCTATTTTTTACCGTTTGAAAATAGGACAACGCGTCCCCTGGAAGATCCTTTTTCCCAATTTCAGAGAAGGACCATTCCCTTTCACTTTGACACGCTGTCAGGATTAAAACAGATAAAAGCACCAATAGGATTCCCTTCAATAGCAAGCCCCCTTTTACACTTTCTCTGCTATTCTAGCATTCCTGGATGGCCCTTGAAAAATCCATTTCACATGGAAGGAAAGCGTTGATCGAATGGATCAGCTTATATAACATAGTTGACTTATCGGAATTATTGTATTTTAATAGCACTAATAGATTTTTATCGAACGACCAGTGAATGAAGATGGAGGGAAACATGATGAAGGAAGCCTATCCGGTTATTGATGGTGCGGAATCGTTGTTTTTTGAAGGAAATGATACAGGGGTACTGCTCTGTCATGGCTTTTTAGGAACGCCCCAGAGTCTGAGAGAGGTGGCAGAAGGGCTGGCGGATCAAGGTTATACCGTATCGGTGCCACGACTTCCAGGTCACGGAACGCACTATAAAGATCTGGCTTCCTGCTCGTTCTCCGATTGGTATATGGAAATCGAAGCCGCTTATCTGCAGTTGTACTCCCGGTGCAGGGAAGTATTCGTCATCGGTCAGTCGATGGGAGGCACGCTGACCCTGGACCTCGCTGCTCAATATCCCGGCATTTCCGGCATAGCGTTAATCAACCCAGCTATGTATATCCCGGCGTTCTCCCACCTGGAACAAGCGTCCGAACCCTTTTATATAGAGGAAGGAAAGCCTGACATCAAAGACCCCGGTGCGGTGGAGATCACCTATACCCAGACACCGTTGACCGCTTACCAGGAACTGTTGAAGTATATGAAGGTCGTCAGAAGAAAATTATCCGGCATTCGATGTCCACTCACCTGTTTGGTGTCCAGCGTTGACAACGTCGTTCCACCGGAGAATACCGATTACATCCTTAGAAAAGTCTCTTCCCACAATGTATCGAAATACGTCTTGGAGAATTCCTACCACGTCGCCTCGATGGACTACGATAAGGATCAAATCATCGGAGCGCTGCTTTCCTATCTGGAGACGCGCTCCTCCATCAATCATCGAAAAAAGGTCAGCCCGTAAATGGCTGACCTTTTCAGGTTGTAGAGACATCCCTCCCGTGTTTATGATTGTCAGGAGTTATTAGATGAATAGGTTCGAGAAGCGTTGGGTGGTGACGCCTGCGGGAACAGCGCGAGCCGAAGATCCTGGGCAGGTGGCTTTAGCCGAGGCCGTGACCGTGACCCTCATAAAAAACACAATGGACAAATACATGTTCAAGAAACTGAAAAGGCCAGCCTATAAACGGCTGGCCTTTTCTTATTTACTCCAGAGTGTTTTCAATATCGTACTCCTCCATTTTTTCCTGCATCCAAAGGTCGTACTCTTCACTGACTTTGGATTGGTATAACGTCTCACCAATTTCCTCTTCGACTTCATCATAAACTGCATCCTGCGCTTCGGTATGGTCGGTCACTTCAATGATGTGATAGCCGTACTCCGTCTCAACGATATCACTGATGTCCCCAACTTCCATGGAAAAAGCGGCCTCCTCAAAGGCTTCGACCATTTCACCTTCACTGAACGCCCCTAGATCGCCTCCGGAGGCCACTGTCGTATCATCGATGGAATATTCGGCCACCAGATCCTCAAACGCCTCGCCATCGTCCAGTTTTGATAATACTTCCTCCGCTTCTTCCTCGGTCTCAGTCAGGATGTGTCTCGCACTTACCTGCTCAGGCTGATTGTAGCTTTCCTTGTTTTCTTCAAAATACGTTTCCTTCTCTTCATCAGTGATGGAAATCCTCTCAGCAAGCAGCAGATCAACAGCTAAGTAATCTTCAATATCCTTCTCTACGTCCGCAATCGTCATCCCGCTTGCTTCAAGAGTGGACTGGAAGGCTTCCTCACCACCGTACTGATCATAGTACATAGCCAGTTCTTCCTCCACAGCGTCCTGGCTCACCGTAATGTCATTGTCTTCTGTTTCCAGTTCAACGATTTTGTTGGTAATCAGCGTATCCAGCGTTTCCTGACCGTACTGTTCCACCAGCGTATCGTACAGCTCCTCCTTTTCAATTTCTTCTCCGTTCACGGAAGCTACACTTTCCTTCGGATCCATACTCAGGCTCAAAATAATCAGGAGGACAGCGGAAACCGCCACCACTCCTCCCAGCAGCATTTTTTTATTCATCTTTTCAAAACTCCTATTCTACTCATTGATTTGTTCCGTAAGGGTCACATTCACCGTCTGCGAAGTTCCATTTCGGTAAAATTCCACGACGACGGTGTCGCCTGCGTTTGTTTCTGTATATAAATATTTTCTCAGGTCCGTGCTGTCTGAGACTGCCACTCCATCGATAGAAGTCATCACATCGTCAACCTGCAGGCCTGCTTTAGCAGCGGCTGATGTTTCATCGACAGAGGCGACAATGACGCCTTCTTCGGTTCCTTCCGGCAGTGACGTCCGGTACTGGGCAGGCGCCTCATTGACGCCGACGACACCCACGCCGAGGTAGGAGCGGTCCACCTGACCATCTTCACTCATGTCCGCAATCAGTGTTTCCACATCATTACTTGGAATTGCAAAGCCAAGCCCTTCCGCATCGGCATCCGCCATTTTCAAGCTGTTGATTCCGATCAACTCACCTGAGGCATTGATTAACGCACCCCCGCTGTTCCCCGGACTGATGGCGGCATCGGTCTGTATGACATCAAGATCCCACTCTCCAGCAGACGTCGTTACAGAAATCGTCCGGTCGACCGCACTGACAATCCCCTGGGTGACCGTCCGGGATAAGTCCAGGCCAAGCGGGTTCCCGATGGCAAGGACATCCTCGCCTGCACGGATGGAATCGGAGTCGCCGAAGGCCAGTGGTTCGATATCAAAGCTTCCTTCTATTTTCAAAACGGCAATATCCGTAAGCGCATCGGCGCCAATGACTTCCGCGGAGGTGGTCTCCCCGTCAAAAAGGGAGATGTCCACTTCCGATGCCCCTTCAATCACATGGTTGTTCGTCACAATATAGGCGGCATCGTCCTCCACCTTATAAATGACACCGGAGCCTGTATCCGCCTCTGTCACATCCTCTCCCGAAGCAAACGGCGTCTGCTGGTTCGTCAAGTTTACGACACCGACAATCGCTTCCGAGGCCTGTTCTGCAACATCCGCTGTAGACGCAGACGTTGTGGATAATGGTTCTGTCTCAGCCTCCACTGCCTCTTGAGGCGCGCTGGCCGTTTCAGATGTATTCGGCAGTTCTTCCATTTGAGACACGGTTCCTAATGTAAGTGCTGCCCCTAAAATCCCTGAGGATAAGGCGATGCCGGTTACTTTTAAAAGTGATGTCTTCGGTTCACTCATTCCGCTCCCTCATTTCCTTTGAACTGATTACACTATAAGTCTTGAATGTGTCAGGAGGATGTCAGAGTGTAAATCATTGGACATAAAAAAACAGCCCTCACCTTTGGGAGAAGTGAGGGCTTGGTTTCAATTCTGACGAGGAAAATATCACCCGTTAATAAAACTCACACATACAGGGATTAAAAATGCTGCAGCAAAACAAAGGACAGCCGCTGATTTTGATTGTTTGACTACACGATTCTCCCCGTCCTGTATGCTTTCAATAAATGATAGAGTGAAGTAAAAACAGAGGCAGAGGAACACGACGGAGAGAATGATTGTCCAATTTGGTATGTCTAAATTCATGATTTGATTTCCTTCCTTTCTTCCATAGATTTACCCTGCAAAAATATTCCTGTATTGTGAGACCCTCACAGATTACCGAACGTCTAATCTATGAGAAGGGAGAGAGGCTAGTGACCGGTCAGACACAAGTACACTTCTCACGTGATGAAGTCATCGAATACATTATGACTCACTATGGAGAAGTGATGAAACGAACCATTTATACCTATGTGAAAAATCACCACACCACCGACGACATTTTTCAAGACGTGCTCATTCTCATTTATCGGAAGTGGGATCAATTCCACGGGCAGTCCCAGTTAAAGACCTGGGTCATGAGGATTACTATCAATCGGTGCAAAGACTATTTACGCTCTCCTATACACCGGATCAAAATTGTAAAAGATCAATGGCTGGATAAAAAAGATCCTGAACATCTGGAAGAGACGGTTATACAAAAAGAAGAATGGGACGAAATTGCGGAAGCTATCCTGAATCTGCCCGTGAAATATCGGGAAGTGATGATTTTAACCTTCCAACAGAATATGACGCAGAGGGAAATCGCGGATGTTACCAATACGGCCTTGTCCACAGTTAAAACACGCATGCAGCGGGCTCGTCAATTGTTAAAACAACAAGTCAACGAGGAGGGACTGACTCTTGAATAAAAAGAGGATAAAAAAAGCGATAGATGATCAGATCAGCGATAAACCCCTATTCACGAATGAAGATCGCCGACGCTTTTACGCCAACAAACAAAATAGTCGTTTCCTTTGGCTGCACCAGGCCTTCCCTAAATTGTTGACAGTGATGACGGCATTACTCATGCTGACCGGGTCCCTATACTTCTTCACTTCAGAAAATCCGCTTCAGTCCCCTGCTTCTCCTAATGAAGATAAGTTCATAGAAGGACCAGATAAAAAAGAGGGAAAGGAAGAGGAGGAGGAAGTAAAAGAAACCACACTGGATCTTGACACAAAGATTGAAAGAATAAAAGAGGTCGTAATCAACCAGACGAAGGAACAAAAAATAAGGGAACTTGTTCAAGACTTCAATGGAAAGGAAATAAAAGCTTCTCAAGAAGAGGAAACGGAAAGAATATCCTTCATTTTCTCATCTGATTCTGAAGTGCCGGACACAGCTGACCCCAGTCACACGCCTCCGTCTATAGAAGCCTATCAAAACAATGAGCTTGATTTGTTTCTCGTTGTTCAATGGAGTGAAGAATACAACATTTTCACATCAGCTGAACTGATTTACTTATCCGAGGATAGGAAATCCTTAACGAAAGAAAAATACGACATCAATAGGACACAAAGAGACTTTGTAAAAGTTGCGGGAGCTGATGAACCTGTTTCTATGCAGGACCTTCTATTACGGTCCATTGCACGTTCACTGGATAAAGAACCAGATACTCTTAAAAAAGGGGACTTACTGGATCTTGAGGAATTAACCATCAATGCCTCTCATTTGACCGAAACGTTTCATGTCGACGCTGACACTGAATACTTCAAGGCCATGAAATCCTTAAAAGTATTGAAACTGAACCAGGCTCTTATCCCCGGTGAATTGTTGAAGGAGGTTCCAACGTTAGAGCAGGTCACTTTCATTGGTTCCACAGTCAATGATTTAAGCCAGGTGTCTGAAGGCATGCAGAATGTCCAGTATTTGAATTTAATTAATTCTTCCTTCCAAGGGACAGCTGAAGATATTCTGAAATTAAAATCCCTGACCATCGTCAGGGTCGATCCCGCCGTCGTACCAGAATATGAAGAGCTGCAGTTTGAAGGAATTGACGTGCGGTGGTAAAGAATTAACAGCAACCTTCTAACGAACATAATAACGCCTGCCTCCGCTGATGTTGAGGCAGGCGTTAATTATCATTTACTGACTTAACACAGCTTTAGAAAGCCCTGAACACTTTCTTCTTCTTTCCACACCTTTGACACTGATATACAGCTCTGGACTTTATTTCATCATCCAGCCGATCTTCTCATACTTGTGCAAGCCTACCCTGCAGAAAAGACTCGCTTCTTCTTTAGCTGAAATCGCAGAAAAAGCCAGGAAACCCAGCCCTGTAATAGAAAAGAGCCAAGGTGTAAAAAAAAGATCCATACCTGGTTGAAACCTAAGGATAAACAGCACGACTCCGATAAAAAGAATCATGGAACCTAATGTATTTAATGATTGTTTCATTTCCTCATTCCTAACTTCAACAGTCGTTTCCAAAAAGGGGTAATTAATGAAATCATGTGTACAGCTATAAAGAGATGGCTTTTGTCGCCACTCTCTCCTTAAATGCTTGATCATGCTCCACAAAAAGCATGGTAGGTTGAAACCTTTCAATAAGATCCTCAATCTGCACACGGGAATACATATCAATAAAATTCAAGGGCTCGTCCCAGATGTATACATGAGCTCTTTCACACAAACTTCTGGCTACGAGCAGTTTCTTTTTTTGACCTTCCGAATAAGTGGATAGATCTTTTTCAAATTGCACCCGTTCAAAATCCATCTTACGTAAAATGGCCTTAAATAACGGCTCGTTGATATGGTTTTCTTCTATAAAACTGGATAAACTCCCCTTTAAATCAGAAGCATCCTGCTTCACATAGGAGATGATCAGTCCTGCATTTGATGTGATGGTTCCCGAGTGATGGATGGGTTCTCCTAAGATCAGCTTTAAAATACTGCTTTTCCCTGTACCATTTTTACCATCGAACACGACTCGGTCCCCCTGCTCAACAGTGAAACTAACCGGTTGATTGACTTTGGCATCGTTATACATCACGGTTAGCTCTTCAACACGAAGAAGTTCCTTCGACTTAAATTTCAACGGCTCTAATTTTAATGACTCGCTGGACTCCACATTTTTCAGGAGTGTTTCCTTCTCTTCCAAGGCTTTCTGCTGCCTGGCTTCTATGTTTTTTGAACGCTTCATCATTTTAGCTGCTTTATGGCCGACATATCCTTTATCAATTTTAGAACCAGAGTTGGTCGTGCCATTTTTGGAAGCTTCTTTTTTATGAGACCAGCCGGCTGAGCGCTTTGATGATTTTCTCAGCCTGCTTATATCTTTCTTAAGCCGTTCATTGACCGCGTCCTCCAGTTCCTGCTGACGGTCAAAGTTCAGCTTCCATGAAGAGTAATTCCCGTTCTGAACCTCGATGTCCGCTTTGTTGATCGATAAGATATGATCCACACATCCATCGACAAAGTTTCGATCATGGGAAATTAAAATAAAGCCTTTTTTCTTATTCAGATAATGAGCAACCATTTTTCTTCCCTCTATATCCAAGTGGTTGGTCGGCTCATCAATTAATAAAAACTGCCCCTCATTCAGGAAAAGCGCCGCAAGCAGCACCTTCGTCTGCTCCCCGTTGGATAACGTATCAAACGAACGGTACATAACCCCGGCGTCCACATCCAACAACGAGATCTCGCGAAAGAACTCCCAGTCTTCTGCTTGTGGACAAATCTCTTCCAATACTTCATGGGTGGCTTTCCTTTTATCAGGAACCGGCGTAGGAAAATAATTAAATTCCACAGAAGAAATGATTTGACCGCTATACTCGTAATTGCCTAACAGGAGGTTCATGAAGGTTGTCTTCCCTCTTCCGTTGCGACCAATAAAGCCGAGTTTCCAATCGGTATCGATTTGAAAGCTTACATTCTCAAAAATATTGTCAAAGCTGCTTGGATAGGAAAAGGTCAGGTTCTGCACTTGAATCATCGACATCTTTATTCCTCCTTTACATATTCAAACACACATCTACTTCCGTACAGACGAGGGAAATAGATGATGAAAGGTAACCAACTATGAGAGGAATAAAAAATCCTCCCAATAATAATTGGAAGGATTAGTCAACGTACATCATGATAAACCAACAAATATGCCAATAGAAAACAGCACATGGAGGTCACGACTGATTTTTATAAATGAATAGACTAATCCTATATTTTAGTGGTATTCGAAATCATACACTTTAATAAAATATAGATTAGTTAATCATTTGGCATCATCAGTCCTTTCTGTTTTTTCCATCGTACCACTTCTTTTTTTCAAACACAATCAATCATACCAACGTTTCTTATTTCGTATCAAAAGAACCCGACCGAACTTTCATGTGTCGGCGGTTCTACGAATACAAGACCGAGCTCATAATGCTCTCCTTCATACATCGCCCGCTGCACATAACGGTTTTCGCCCCATTCATCGCGCACTTCAATTTTCGTGAACGCGCCTGTGTTTTGAAGGGCTTCATAAAATTGATTCTCGGTACGGACCGGGATGCTGTTCACCCGTTCAATAAGCTCACCAGGGAACAGGCCCATCTGATCAGCCGGGCTCTCAGGAATCACGCCAAGGATCCGAACCCCTTTTGGCGTCGATGTGAAGAACGGGGGCTTATCCTCTCTTGACCGGTGGCGGAGATAAATCCATTCCCGCCCGATCAAGGCAAGCGCAAATACGACAATCGAAAGAATTTCTAAGAAAAAGCTCCCTACAGCCAGTATAGTAAGGAAGAAAGCCAATAAGAACGTATGACGACCGATCGTTTTGGACGCCATTTCCGGGGACTGGCCGCGTACGAGCCACTCCGCCCCGAGAACGAAAGGAATGAGAATGACCCCGTACGTGTCGCCACCAACAGGAATGACCGGCCACCAGGAAGCGAACGGTTCAATCAAGCCTCCCGGAATAAGGGAAAAGAACGGAACAACGGTCACTCGTTTTCCTCTATGCTGCCCGATCCACAGGCCCCTCCGTCCTTTTGTCCGCTCCGGGTACGTATGAGAAGGGGAAGTTTTCAGCAGCAGTAACCCCTCTCTGACCAGCAGGAGGCTCAACAGCAGCGCCACCATCGGTAGGGAAGTATCGAACAATGTCTCCATCCAAGGGTGGGATTTCCAGTTTTCCGGCAGCAACGGCAGCAGTAAAAGGACAAGCCCTGGTACCCCCAGCGTGTAGGCGGGAGAATACCACAACAGCCGTCCAGTCAGACTCACAAACAGCAGAATGGCTGCTGTGAGAAAAAGAAACGGGTAGGAGACGGTCAGCCCAGCCCCTACACCGATGATACTGATGACGAGTCCTGTGAGAAGCGACACACTCCACGTCCCTTTCCATTCAGAAAAACGGTCGAATACCCGTGTTCCGAACATGCGCCTCTCTTTTTTGATTCGATTTGCTGATACTATCACACTCATGATGAGAGCAATGTATAAAAAAGGCAGCAAAAACAGTCTGCCCGTTCCTTGAAGAATTTCCATAAACCAAGCGCCCAACACGATTCTCCTTTCCAACACTTCACCAACAGGTCTGATCGTACGAAAAAATCCGCAGTCATCGACTACGGATATATTTCGTCATGAATCGGCAGAATCCTGCTTATTCAAACAAGACCTCCACCGCTTTGTCCATCTGCTTATCGTTGGCTTCGTCTCTCACTTGTTCAATGATTGCTTCTTCCAGCTTCCCACCGGTTTTTTCATCCACTTCTCCCGTGGATTCAAGGTCGGCATCTTTCTGGAAAGCTTTCACAGCTTTTTCGGTCTCTTTACTGAAGTAGCCATCCGTACGGCCGGGATCATGTCCAAGACCTTTCAGCATTTCCTGTACGTTTTTCACTTTTTCATTGTTGTCGTTATAAGTGAGCGTATCTTCAATATCCACAGGGTTCGTATAGAAGTACTGCGGCTGCTTCACTTCAACCGTCGGCTCTATCCCTTTTTCATGAATCCAGTTGCCTTCCGGTGTGAGCCACTTGAACAGCGTCAGCTTGATCGTGCTGCCATCGCCCATCGGGATGGCCTGCTGGACGGTTCCTTTTCCGAAACTTTTCGTTCCGACAAGATCATAACCGCCGGCTTCATTCATCGTAGCGGCCAGAATTTCAGAAGCTGATGCACTTCCTTCATCCATCAAGACCGTGACCGGATACTCTTTTTTCTCGGTAATTTCTGAATAATACTCCGTTTTCTCACCGCTGCGGTCTTCCACCTGCACGATCGGCTTGTCCTTCGGAATGAATTCCTTCAGGATTTCCTGGACGTCGGTAAACAATCCGCCCGGGTTTCCGCGGACATCAATGACGAGTCCTTCCATGCCGTCACTTTCCAGTTTCTCAAGCGCATTATGGAATTCATCAGAGGTCTTCTCTGAGAAGGATGTAATTTCAATCACGCCTGCTTTTTTACCGTCGACCGTTTTCATATCAGAATAGACGGTCTCCAGCGGAATATCATCACGGGTGATGTCGATGTTGAGCGGTTCGCTGACGCCGGGACGTTCCACTTCAAGTGTCACTTCCGTCCCTTTCTCACCGCGGATTTTCAGGACAGCTTCGTACAAGTCAAGCCCTTCGACACTTTCCCCATCAACGGTTAAAATCTGATCGTTCGGCTTCAAGCCAGCCTCCTCGGCAGGTGAGCCCTTAATAGGCGCTACGATGGTCACTTTATCGTTCACCATGCTCACTTCAGCTCCGATGCCCTGGAAGCTGGATTCAATGGTCTGGTTGAACTGCTCCATCGTTTCCTGGTCCATGTAGACACTGTACGGATCTTCCAGTGTATCCAGCATGCCTTGAATGGCGCCTTCCACGAGGGTCTGCTTGTCCACGTCCTCCAAGTAGTTCTCCTCAATGACAGAATACGCCTGTTCGACCTTCTTCAGGTCAGCGTCGCCACCCATGTTTTCTATGACTTCTTTCTGCTGTTCCTCTGTTAAACTACCAAAGTTCTCCGCTTCGGTATTGGCGTACTGCTCCGACTGCGATTGTTCCTTGGAGCCGCTTCCGAAATACTCTAGGCCAACATAAGAGCCGGCAGCTCCCAAAAGTACCGCAAGCGCTAGAAAAAGCACTACGTACCGCGGTTTTATATTCATCGCATTCACCCTTCTATAATGGATTTCCTTATTGCTTCTATACTAGCAAAAAAGCTCCTGCAACGTAAATGTCATACAGCCTGATATTAACGTATGCACGCCAATCTTTCTGCATGTCTATTTCATGGTGGGAAATCTATCGGTCTATCAGAATAGAAAAACAAAAGACTGCCCCGCTCGTGAGACAGTCTCTTTTCATTACATTTCGTAGCCGTAGTCGCCCTGCGCCTGATCGCGGACAATCATGCCGTCTTCAATGGCAATGACACGCTTACGAATCGTGTTGACAATCTCTCTGCTGTGCGTTGCCATCAGGACGGTCGTACCGCCTGTATTGATTTCCTCAAGAATGTGCATGATCTCCCATGACGTATCCGGGTCAAGGTTACCGGTCGGCTCGTCAGCGATCAGAATTTTCGGATGGTTCACCATCGCCCGTGCGATGGAAACACGCTGCTGCTCCCCGCCGGAAAGCTCATCCGGAAGAAAACGGGCTTTATTTTTCAAATGCACCTGGTCAAGAACGTCCATAACACGGCGGCGGATGTTGGCCGTATCTTCTTCGATGACCTCGAGCGCAAAGGCCACATTTTCATATACGGTCAAGGTCGGAAGCAGGCGGAAGTCCTGATAAACGACACCAATCTTACGGCGCAGCATCGGAATGCGGCGCTGCTTCATCGTGGACGTGTTGATATCGTTGATCAAAACCGTTCCGTTCGTCGGTTTTTCCTCACGGTAAATCAATTTGGTGAACGTCGATTTTCCTGCTCCGCTCGGCCCGACGATATAAACGAATTCACCCTGATCAATCTGCACGTCAAGACCGTTCAGTGCGGTCACTCCGTTCCGATAGGTTTTATAAACCCCTTGCATCTGTATCATACATGTATCACCTTAATCTTTATTATTATTAGCCAGATCTTGTTACAAACACCATCATTATAACATTAAACAGCCGTCTTTTTAGCTAAGAAATTATTACATTTCTTTATCAAAACAAAACGCCCGGCTGAATACACCGGACGTTTCTCGGATTATTTTTTAGCTGCCAGCCAACCGGCAACAAGCTGGGCGTCTTCATCAGAGACGCCTTGGGAAGGCATCTGGCCTTTCCCGTTTTTGATGATATTTACGATTTCATCTGCAGAATATTTACCGCCGACTTCCGTTAACGCCGGCCCCATTGCACCTTCAAGATCTCCGCCATGGCAGGTCGCACAGTTACTCTGGTAAACTTCCTCTGCCGCTGCTGCATCGACCGTATCTTCCGAGCTGCTGTCGGATGATTCTTCTGTCGTTTCTTCGTTCGTACCTTCATCGGATGATTCTTCCCCGCCTCCGCAGGCAGCGAGAATAAGGATAAGTCCCAGCATCATAGCCAGCCAAAGTTTTTTCACATGTCATCCCCCCTGGTATTTTATAGAAATATAATGTAAGTATAACCGAGTCAAGTCGTTTTGAAACCCTCTCCGAGCACCTCTGTGGCATTCATTGCGACGACAAAAGCCCCCGGATCGACGGTCTTGACCGTTTGTGTCAATTTGATGAATTCATTCTGCTGAACGACACACATTACGACGCGCCGCTCGCGTTCGGTATACCCGCCGGCACCGCTAAGAACGGTTACGCCGCGGTCGATCTGCCGGAAAATCTCATCACGGACCTCGTCCACTTCTTCTGTGATGATCATCACGTTTTTCGATGTATTCAATCCGACCTGGACAAAATCGATGGTACGGCTTGTGACGAAAAGACCGATCAAGGCGTACAATCCTTCCTCAAGGGAAAATACGAACGCGGACGTGATCACGATCAGGCCGTCCAGCATCGCCACGCAGATGCCGAGCGGAAGATGCGTGAACTTATGGATGACCTGAGCGGCAAGATCGATGCCCCCCGTAGACGCCCGTCCACGGAATACAATGCCGAGACCGAGGCCGACACCCATCCCTCCAAAAATAGCCCCGAGAAGCGGATCAGGGGTTGCCGCATCCATCGAGCTCGTTAAAAGAACGAAAAACGGAAGAACGACCGTCCCCACTAACGATTTGAAGCCGAAATTTTTCCCAAGGATCAGCCAGCCCATAATAAACAGGGGAATGTTCAGCACCCACTGGACGACGCCAGGCTCCCAACCGAAGACGCCTTTGGTGATCGTACTGATCCCCGCAACGCCTCCGGAAGCAACGTTATTGGGAAGTAAAAACAAGTTAAAAGCGATTGCTACAAAAAAGGACCCGAGAATGACGAGACCGTAATCCATCGTATGACGAAGGGCCGGCGGCACCGGCTCCCTGCGGTATTTTTTAGCCATCATCATGATGTTCAACTCTCCCTATGTATACGTACTTCTAAAACCGTATGGAGTATACCATTCCATTCAGAGGGTGTAAATAAGAGCGGAATAACGTATTAACACGGTAAAGGAGCGGCCTGACGCCTTTTTTAGTGTTCACCTGATGATACGATCTATGCAGGAGCAGAAAAGAAGAGAGCCCTGGATTAGGCTCTCTTCATATCTCTTATCTGGATTCCTGCTTTTCCATCACTTCCGCAAGCAGTTCGAGCACATCCTCGCGCATGTTGTCTCTTTCCATCGCAATGGCAAGCGTCGTTTTGATAAATCCAAGCTGATCTCCGACATCATAGCGGTCTCCCTTGAACTCATAGCCGTACACCGGCTGATCGAGGTTGAGGCGTTCAATCGCATCGGTCAGCTGGATTTCCCCACCGGCTCCTGTCTCCTGTGTTTCCAACAGGTCCATAATTTCCGGCGTGAATACGTAGCGGCCGATGATGGCCAGGTTGGACGGAGCGTCCTCTACCGCCGGCTTTTCGACAAAATGTTCGACTTCATAGCGGCGGCCCTGCTGATCCTTCGGAGCGATAATGCCGTAGCGGTCTGTCTCATCTTCCGGCACCTGCTTCACACCGATCACAGACGACTGCGTCTCTTCATACTGATCGATCAGCTGTTTCAGACACGGTTCATCGGAGCGGACGATATCATCCCCGAGGAGGACCGCAAAAGGTTCATGGCCAATAAACTTCCGGGCACACCAGACGGCATGGCCGAGGCCCTTCGGCTCTTTCTGACGGATGTAGTGGATATCCACTTCTGCGGACTGCTGTACTTCTTCAAGCAGATCAATCTTCCCTTTTTTATAAAGGTTATCCTCCAGCTCAAAAGCATGGTCAAAATGGTCTTCAATCGCCCGTTTCCCTTTCCCGGTAACGATGATAATATCTTCGATCCCCGACTGGATCGCTTCTTCGACAATGTACTGTATGGTCGGCTTATCAACAATCGGAAGCATTTCCTTCGGCATCGCCTTTGTAGCCGGAAGGAACCTCGTTCCAAGACCGGCGGCGGGAATGATCGCTTTTTTCACCTTCATGTCGTGACGCCTCCTCCAAATTATGTATGCCCTTTTATACTAGCAGAAACGGCATCGATTGGACAGCTGTTCCCCACACAAAAAAAGACCCTCACAGCAAAGTGAGAGTCTTTGTTATTAACCGTCCATCTGCGAGCGCAGGTAGGCATCGATAAATTTATCAAGGCCGCCGTCCATGACGCCCTGCGTGTTTCCGACTTCTTCACTCGTACGGTGGTCTTTGACCATGGAGTACGGGTGGAACACATAGGAGCGGATCTGGCTTCCCCAGCCGATTTCCTTCTGCTCGCCGCGGATGTCGTCAAGTTCCTGCTGCTGACGCTCGATTTCAAGCTGGTACAGCTTCGCCTTCAACATCTTCATCGCCTGGTCACGGTTCTTAATCTGAGAACGCTCCGACTGACACGTTACAACCGTGTTTGTCGGGGTGTGCGTAATACGAACCGCGGAGTCTGTGGTGTTGACGTGCTGACCACCGGCACCACTGGCACGATACGTATCGATTTTCAGATCTTCTGTGCGTACATCAATCTCAATTTCATCGTTGAACTCAGGCATCACTTCACACGATACGAATGACGTGTGACGACGGCCGGAAGAGTCGAACGGGGAAATACGGACGAGACGGTGCACGCCTTTTTCCGCTTTCAGGTAGCCGTAGGCGTTGTGACCTTTAATAAGCAGGGTCACACTCTTCACGCCCGCTTCATCGCCGGGTAGGTAATCCATCGTCTGCACAGAGAAACCTTTCTTCTCTGCCCAGCGTGTATACATACGAAGCAGCATGCTCGCCCAGTCCTGAGACTCTGTACCACCGGCACCCGGGTGCAGTTCGAGAATCGCGTTGTTCTTGTCGTACGGCTCACTGAGCAGGATGTTCAGCTCAAACTGGTTCAAGTCGTTCGACAGCTTCTGCACTTCCTGAACGAGGTCCTCCAGAAGCTCTTCGTCCTCTTCTTCTTTGACAAGCTCATAGGAAACTTCCAGATTCTCATGTGTTTCCTCATGCTCTTCCAATGTGTGAACGAGACCTTTCAGGCCGTTCACTTCATCAATGACCTTCTGCGCGGTACTCTGGTCATCCCAGAAGCCCGGCTCTGTCATCTGTTCTTCTAGTTCAGCAATGCGGGTTTTTCTTTGATCGACGTCAAAGAGACCCCCTGAAGTCCGCTAATTTCTCAGCTGTTTTATCTAATTCATGACGGATTTCTGCCATATCCATGTTGAATCACTCCTCTATTATTCTAAACACAAGGGAAGACACTCTCTGTAAAAAGAGAGTGTCCCACTGGTTATTTACCATGGCAATTTTTATACTTCTTGCCGCTTCCGCAAGGACAAGGGTCATTGCGGCCGACGGTGTCTTTTCTTACGTAAGGATTTTTCTTTTTCGGTTCCTTGCTTTCTTCCCCGCCGGAAACGGCTGTTGCACCTTTCGCCACTTCCTGGCGCTGCAGGTTGCTGCGGATCTGCGCCTTCATGACATAACGGGCCACTTCCTCATCGATGCTTGCCACCATCTGTTCAAACATACGGAAGCCTTCGAAGTTATATTCCCGAAGCGGATCGTTCTGCCCGTATGCACGCAGGTGAATCCCCTGGCGAAGCTGGTCCATCTGATCGATGTGGTCCATCCATTTCTGGTCGACCGTGCGAAGCAGGATGACTTTTTCGAACTCACGCATCTGCTCCGGTGTCAGCTCTTCTTCCTTCTCGTCATAACGTTCCTTCACTTTAGCCAGGATAAGCTCCTTCATTTCTTCCGGATCTTTTCCTTTCAAGTCTTCAACGGTGACGTCACCTTCAAAGAGCAGGTTGGCACGAAGATAATCGACAACGCTCTCAAGCTCCCAGTTTTCATCTTCCTCTTCACTCGTGTGGACATCAACGGTTTGAGCCACCGTACGATCGATCATCCCTTCGATGATTTCACGAAGATTTTCAGATGTGAGCACTTCATAACGCTGCTTGTAGATTACTTCACGCTGCTGACGGAGCACATCATCGTAGGAAAGGATCGTCTTACGAGCATCGAAGTTGTTCCCTTCCACACGTTTCTGCGCCGATTCCACTGCACGGGAGATCATTTTACTCTCAATCGGCTGGGAATCGTCCATACCGAGACGGTCCATCATGTTGCGGATGTTGTCGGAGGCGAAGCGGCGCATCAGTTCATCATCTGTCGCCAGGTAGAACTGGGACATCCCCGGGTCCCCCTGACGTCCGGCACGACCACGCAGCTGGTTATCGATCCGGCGTGATTCGTGACGCTCAGTACCAATGACCGCCAGGCCACCGGCTTCTGTTACGCCGTCGCCGAGCTTGATATCTGTACCACGACCGGCCATGTTCGTCGCAATCGTTACGGCACCCTTCTGTCCGGCGTTTTCGATGATTTCCGCTTCACGGAAGTGGTTTTTTGCGTTCAGGACATTATGCGGCACGCCTGCTTTTGTCAGATAGCGGGAGATGATTTCAGACGTTTCCACTGCTACCGTACCGACAAGCACGGGCTGGCCGTTTTCATGACGGTTTTTAATATCCTCGACAACCGCCTTGAACTTCCCGTCCATCGTTTTGTAAACGAGGTCGGCTTTATCATCACGCTGAATATCACGGTTCGTCGGAATCACGACAACACGCATGTTGTAGATATTCATGAATTCCTCTTCCTCGGTTTTCGCAGTACCGGTCATACCGGAAAGCTTTTCGTACATACGGAAAAGGTTCTGGAATGTGATGGAAGCGAGCGTCTGGCTTTCGTTCTGGATTTCAAGACCTTCCTTCGCTTCAATCGCCTGGTGGAGGCCATCGCTGTAGCGGCGGCCTTTCATTAAACGTCCGGTGAACTGGTCGACGATGACCACTTCTCCTTCTTCCACCACATAATCGGTATCACGCTGCATCGACGTGTGCGCCTTCAGGCCCTGGTTGATGTGGTGAATGAGCGATACGTTGGAAAGATCGAACAGGTTTTCAATCTTGAAGAAACGCTCCGCTTTGTTAATCCCTTCTTCTGTAAGCTGGACGTTTTTCGTTTTTTCATCGTACGTAAAGTCCTCTTCACGGGCAAGCAGACGAACAAACGAATTGGCACCAACATAAAGGTCGGCGGATTTTGAAGCAGATCCGGATATGATCAGCGGTGTACGCGCCTCATCAATTAAAATCGAGTCAACTTCGTCAATGATGGCATAATGCAGCGGACGCTGGACCATCTGCTCTTTATAGAGCACCATGTTGTCACGCAGGTAGTCAAAGCCGAACTCATTGTTCGTTCCGTACGTGATGTCAGCGTTGTAGGCTTCTCTTTTCTCATCCTTGGACATGCCGTTGGAGTTCAATCCGACCGTCAGCCCTAGATACTGATAAAGCTCACCCATATCCGTCGAGTCACGGCTCGCCAGGTAGTCGTTCACAGTAATGATGTGGACGCCTTTGCCTGTGAGGGCGTTCAAGTACGCAGGCATGGTAGAGGCAAGGGTTTTACCTTCCCCTGTCTTCATCTCTGCAATGTTCCCTTCGTGAAGGGCGATCGCACCCATGAGCTGGACGCGGAACGGGCGCATATTCAACACACGTTTCGAAGCTTCACGGACAACCGCGAAGGCTTCGACTAACATATCATCTAATTTCTCGCCATTTTGATAGCGTTCTTTGAATTCTGCCGTCTTATTCTTTAAATCTTCCTCTGACAATTTCTCGATGTCTGATTCCATTGCATCAATATCATCAGCGATCTTTTCTAATCGTTTCAGTTGACGAGTATTGCCGTCGCCAAAGATTTTCTTTAAAGTTCCAAGCATTGCAACCGCTCCTCTATTGATTTCCAATCTTCGGTTGTGTAGTTCAGTCCATCTCTTATCATAACACTAAGAGAAGCGGCCTGACAATTCAAGAGCGGGGCTTTAGTCACCGGGGATTTATGTTGTTGAAGTAGTGGCTGGGGCGGGTTCATTTAGGAAAAGCGGCTGAAGCTGGAGCTGTCTTTCGTTCAGTTCTTTTACACGCTTATTGGTGGAGCCGATGATGTGGACAAGCTGGACGATTGTATCTTCCTGCTGCTTCAAACGTTGATCCACGTCATGACAGTTTCTGCAGGTCATCTCATCACCTCCCTGTTGCTTTAGTTATACTACAGCAAGAGGAAGCATGCACATATATAAAATGGAGGTTTCAGCAGGAAGAGCTGGTTAAAAATGGAGGTTTTCTCAGTGGAAAATGCGGGTTTTGAAAGGGAACGATTCTCCTTTTTTGGTTTTCTGGAATTTTCCCAAAAAGAAAAGCATCCCTGTCAAAACAGGAATGCTTTTTCTTTTCATTCATAGATTACGTTTCAATTAAACCGTAGCGGCCGTCACGTCGTTTGTATACGATATTTGTTTCATCAGTATTCGCATTTGTAAAGACGAAGAAGTTGTGGCCGAGCATATCCATTTGAAGGGCCGCTTCTTCACTATCCATCGGTTTCAGGTCAAAGCGTTTCGTTTTCACGATTTCCACATCGAATTCATCATCCGACTGCATCTGCTCCTGGTTGGCTTCACGCTCTAATTCGGCAAATACGTATTTTGGTGCACCCTCCTGACGGAATCGGCGGTTTACCTTCGTTTTATGCTTACGGATCTGTCGTTCTAATTTATCAACCACAAGGTCGATGGCAGCGTATAAATCTGTATTATGCTCCTCCGCTCGGAGTAGTAGATTTTTCATCGGGATTGTGACCTCGATTGTCTGCTCATCATTATAGACACTTAAATTTACGTGCACCTCAGAGGACGGGGGAGTGTCAAAGTAGCGTTCAAGCTTGCCCACCTTTTTCTCCACATATTCTTTAATAGAATCCGTCACTTCAAGGTTCTCACCACGAATGTTGTACTGTAGCATTAGAAGTGTCCTCCTTTCATCCTTATGTGATATATATTCTATCATACCCACGGCCTTTCCTGCATAAACTTTCTTAAAATTGTGTCATTTTTATGTCGGTATTTGCTGGAATTTGTCCCATGACAATGAAAACGTGGATGAAACAGGGATGGATTTTGTCAAAATGATAGATGAACCGCCGTTTCCGTCATAACCTTACAAAAAGATTAAGATAAAAAAAGTCAGCCTGGGTCAGGCTGACTTTCACTTTTACAAAACCGTGTTTTCCAATGCCTGCGGAAGAAAGAACCTTCCTATTCCACGGACGAACATCCAATCCTACTCATGAAGACCTCCCAGCGTGGTCTCGATACCCCCTGATTTTAAGAGATTACTTAGGGAAATCACGAGGAGCGTTCGGTGGTGACGCCTGCGGGAAAAGCGCGAGCCGAAGATCCGCTTGGACAGGCATTTTTCCTGTCCTAGTTAGCTGTGGACGTGCCCCGGCAAGCATCCATCGATAAGCGGAACGTGACCGTAAGTCTTTCGTGTAGAAAGCACCATACACATTCACTTTTATTCATAGAGAGCTTCCAGTTCCTGTTCCACGCTCTTTTCGACAGCGGCTTTACCGCCGAAAATGTTGAAACGGAACATCTCCTTTTCTTTTACGTACGCTTTGATCTCTTCGTTCAGTTCATCTTTCGGTGTCAGAAGAAGCGGCTGGTCGACATCGTTCACAGAGCCGGCAAGGGCATCAGCAAAATGGGACCCTGTCGCAAAGCTCGCTTTCACTCCTCCGACGTTGAAGTGTTCCACGACGGCAAGCGACGTCAGGTAACGGTTCTTCCCAGATATTCGCTCTGCTTTCGGCATGTCAGCGAGTACATCAGAGCTGATTACTCCTGTCCCTCCGACCGCGATGCTTTCACCATAGTTTTTCAGACTTTGCTCTGTTGCTTCCGGAAGTTCATCCTGCTCGGTTAAGAGAATCGGCATCCCTTTTCCAGCCGCGATCGGGGCGATAGAAAGCGCATCCGGGAAATTGCGTCCGTAGGCGACGACCGCTTGATCACTTTCAGGGAGACGGTCCGCAATCGCTGCGGCGGTTTCATAGCGGTTTTTTCCGGAAATGCGGTCGACTTCCATTCCAAGAACATTTTCCAAATACGTTTCTACATCAGCGGAAACAGCGCCTGTTCCGCCAAGAATCGTCACTTTTTCGGTATCTAAGCTGTTCATCACTTGTTCTGTGATTCCAGGAACTTCGTCCTCCCGCGTCAACAGGATCGGTGCATCGAGGTGCTCTGCTAATGGAGCTCCTGCCAGTGCGTCAGGAAAATCCTCTCCGGTTGCCAGCACAACATTTTCAGATGGGTAACGGTCCGCATCGCCATATCTTGCAATGTTGGCGGCTGTCCAGTAGCGGTCGACTCCCCAGATTCTTTCTGCGGATGCGTCTAAAAGTTCTGCTCCAGTACCTAGATAGTAGGTGCTGCCATCCGCAAGGTCCGCCTTATCCCATACTTTCATATAGTAGACGCCCGGATCTAAAAGATGGGACTCTATGTAACCATATTCATTTCCATTCATGCTATAAGGTGGCAAAACCTCTCCCTGTTCGGTCAGGAGTCTGCCTTGAAACTTCATATCCGTTTTTTCCTCTACATACTCAAATAGATGAAAGGTAAATTGAACCGTTGCATCCCCATTCACCTCTACACGGTAGTAATCCACATCCTCGTCCGTAAATTCTCCGGAAATGTAGGAATTCAACGGAACTTGCGTGGCATTTTCCCGTCCATCGTTTGGTTCCTTTTCTTCATATGTATTCTGTGCTTCGACTTTCTCTACCTCGATGGGATCTTGCGCTGCCTCGACGGTTGATGCTTGAAACAATCCTGCCGCTGCCAAAGCGGTGGCTGCCAGTCCTAACCATTTCTTCATATAACCTCTCCCCTTTTTATGTATGGTTCCACCATGGGATTATATAGGAGATTAGTCATGAAATCTACCTTCTAACCAAAACAAAAGAAGCATCAGGATCCTGATACTTCTTTACTAGTGCACGATATAAGGGTCCAGGGCGGACTAGATTTTTTCTGACCATGCCGCGTAGGCAGGCGGGACTACTTCAGACAGATGAATGGACTTCTCCTGAGAGGAAATGTCAAACCAGCCTTCGAGCATTTCAACGATATGTAGAAAATCCTTCAGCAAATCACCTTCCATCAGCCCACCCATTTTCCCATGAGTGACGTTCAACTGTTGGAAAGCCATCAGCACATCCTGAAAAACATCAGGAGCCTGTGGCGATGGAAAGGTCTGTTAAATAGTCCAGGCCCTCCTGAGTGGTGTGGATAAGCTCATGATAAGCACGAAGCATTGTGTGCTGTTCACAGGTTATAATAGACAGGGGAATCCCTCTGTCTATTTTTTGTGATCCAGATACATGCCATCATAGGTCGATACGTTTTGGTACGGATTGATATAGCGCTGTTTACTGGATTTCTGCTTTTTATTATTCCGCATCTGATTCTTCAAATCCATAAGCAGGAACTCCATCTTCTGATTGATCATCAAGTCCCGCTTCTTCACTTCCTGGACAATCGCTTTTTCTTCATCCGTCGAAGGCTGCGGCAGCTTGGATAACAGTTCTTGGCGTTTTTTTAACAGGTCATTGATACGTTCCATCCGCTGAGAGCGAGTCTGAGAGGAGGGCTGGTGAACCATTTCCTCCAGTTCTTTCGTCAGCGTTAAAAATGTCTGCCACACCATCGTTACGCGTTTCCGCCCTGGGCATACTGGGATTTTCTCGTCTGCAGGATAACCTGCTTCCACGTGTCGCGGAACTCGACAACGAGCCCTTCCACTTCATCAAGGATGGCTCCATCATTTTTCGTATTCGCTTCGATCAGACGGCGGTTCATATAGTCATACAGCGGAAGCACCTGTGCGCTGATGTCTGTATTCTGGTCCATCGTCACCATCAGTTCCTGGATGATGCGCTGGGCTTTTTGGATATTCGTATTTTTACTTTCTATATCTTTCTGCTCCATCGCTTTTCCCGCTGCCTTGATGAATTTGATGCAGCCGTTGTAGAGCATGAGTGTCAGTTCGCCAGGGGAGGCTGTTTCCACTGAGTTGTTTTGATAGGCTTGAATAGACATCTATTCAACACTCCTTTTTTTATAACGTTTAGCCAAAGTTCTGCATAATAAAAGCTGACTGGGAGTTCATCTGTGAAATGGCCTTCTCCATCGCGGTAAACTCTCTCCAGTAGCGGTCTTCAATTTGATTCAAGCGGTCCTGGAAGCTGTCCATTTCATCATCTAAATCTTCAATCTGCCGGCCGAGCAGGAAATTGTTATCCAGCGTCGTCGCTTTTCCTGCCTTCTGCTCGATCGATTTCACGGTGCTGTCGATCGTCGTTTCCAGACGCCGTGCAATACCAGGATTCTCCTCTGTACCCGTAAACAGCTGATAGACCGATTCCGGATCGTTGCGAAGGGCATTCTTCAAATCGTCCTCGTCGACGATGAGCTTACCGCCGTCACGGTAGTTGGAGGAGGATGTGATGCCGATCTGCGACAGCATGGAAAACGCTCCATCTGTCTGAACAGGTGTGTACCAGTTTTCCCGCATTTTGCTGAGCGCTCCAGAAACAGCGGCATCATTCCGGAGCATCCCGCTCTTCGCCTGCTCTTCCCACAGCTCGATTTCCTTCTCTTCCATATCCTCTTTCTGTTCGGCTGTCAGTGGTGGATAGTCACGGTTCTTCTTTTCCTGTACCTTCCCGTTCAAGTCCTCAATGATCTGATTGTATTTATCGACGAATTTGACAATCTTATCAAACGCGTCATCCACATTGTTGGTCACATTGACCTTGACGTTGCCATCGGTCACTTCGTTGAAGGTAAAGTTCACACCATTCAACGTGTAGTTGTTGGTCTTCGACGAAATTTCCAGCCCGTTGTTATAGGTGAATTTCGCATCCTGTCCGCCTTTTTCATTTAGCTTCCACGAGCCGGAGGAGTTATCCCCATTCTTAATGCCAAGGGTCGTAGACAGAAACGAAGCACTTCCATCAAAACCAATTTCCGCACCTAAGAATTCATTATCATCCTGATTGAAGTTTCCGGTTACGGTTCGTTCAAGCATCACTTTATCCGCACTTTTATCATAAAACGCACGGACACCGAGATCAGACTTGCTGATTTCAGAGAGAACGTCATTCAGTGACTTGTCTCCGGTCACTTCGAACGACTTCTTATTTTTTGAGCCGTCTTCATTATACGTCGTTATCGAAAATGTCTCGCCAAGCGTCAGACCATTTTTGAAACTGTTCTGCTGGCTGCTTAACGAAGCACTCGGATCAAATGACGAACCATCTTTTGTAATCTTTTCTTCACTATAGTTGTAGGCAGCCGTCGCCAGCTGTTCCACGCTCAGCGTATAATCGCCGTTTCCAGCGGAAGCATTGGCTGTTGCAGAAACGGCCGAACTCGAAGAGGTTGCTGTTTTGGAATTGAACGTTGACTGCAGTTTCATGTTAAAGGCCATATCATCCAGTTCCTTCAACTGCTTGTTCACATCACGGTACGAATCCCGCTGCCATGTGAGCCATTCCTTATCCTGCTCCATTTTGTTTAACGGCTGTTTCTCCGCATTCATCAGGTCCTTGACGATACCGTCAATATCCATTCCGGAAGCCAGGCCTCCGATCCGCATATCACTCATGCTTTCACCTTCTTATATTTTATGGTCGACAATGATGCCGATTGATTCCGCAATCGATGCATACAGATCCAACATCTTCTTCGGCGGAATTTCCTTAATCACTTCGTCGGTTTCATTATTGACGACGGTTACATAATATTCCCCGAGCTTATCGTGGAACTGAAAGCGCAGGGATGTTTGTAACGATTGGAAAATATCATTCAAGCTGTCCGTCAACTGCGTCAGCTTTTCTTTTTCACCAGCAGGAAAAGAGTACGCTTCTCTCTTCTCCTGTATGTCCTGAACAGATGTCGTTGGGTTATGTGGCTTATAGGTGCTCTGCAGGGGTTGTGAGGGGGTGATGCGTGTGGACAGATGCACCTTCAACAACTCCTATACGGTTTTCTTTTTATATCGGAGCGTTTTAAGGAAGTTGAAGAGGAAATAGAAAAGAGACTCCAGTAAACTGAAGTCTCTTGAGAATAAAAATTAACGTAGAAGTTGAAGAACTCCCTGTGGCTGTTGGTTTGCTTGTGCAAGCATCGCCTGTGCAGCTTGAGAAAGGATAGAGTTCTTGGTTTGGTTCATCATTTCTTTCGCCATCGTGCGAACATTTGCTTTCACAAATGACCAGACTATATCTTCACCCTTTTTCATCAAAAGGGGTCGGGCACTTCGGATTCACAATGCTGATGATACATTGTTTCACCTATGGATTTCATCACCATAGCTTTTGCTTTAGATGGTTTATCCTAGTCGTTGAACCTTCTCCACTCTTTCGAGACAGGAGCTTGGCTGCTGATTGCCCAATCTTTTCTTTTGTTAACCTTCACGCTTATCGTTTCCAATTACGTTGTGGTAAGAAAAGTTCTCAGGGGTTTCCAGCAATTCACCCGATTATTATCTCTAGCCGTTACCAGCTAGGACGACTGTGCTTGTCACTGCTTAGGCAGCTAAAACATAATCTACGTCGCGGATACGAGATTCCGCAGCAGTTAGGTTTTCAGAAGATGTACTTAAGTTATTAATAGTATGGTCAAGACGGTTTTGGTTAGCACCAAGTTTTGAACGTTCAGCAGAAACATTGTCTATTGCTCCTTGGATTTTTGTTATTGCATTTGCAGCACTTTCAGCAGTTGAAACATCTAACCCTGACTCAACACCTGCAGAATCAGTACCGTTACTTACTCCTGGGCCTGAAGTATATCCAGTGCCCGTTCCTGTTAGCCCAAGAGAGTTTGCACGCATATCTGATATCTCAAGTGTTAAGCTTTGGTTTTCGTTAGCCCCTATTTGAAACTGGATCCCCGCACCTGCGTCAGTTCCATTATCACTACCAGCTGAGATATTTAAGTCCGCTAAAGCAGTACCAGCAGACACCCCAACTACCTCCACTGACGAACTAGAACCCGTTGTGACTGAATCCAGTTTAAGTGCTCCATCACTATCAAGTGAAGCATATGTTTCACTAATCGTACCGAGGTTAGTGTTTGCAGCAGTGTTAATTGCAGTAACAATATCACTAGCTGCATCTCCGTCATTTATAGTTACTCCAACATCAGTACCATCTATCTTTAAATTCAGTGTCCCGCCAGTTGTTACTGCACTAGCTGCACTGGATCCTGTTAAACTAGCCGCAGTAGCAGCTGTACCAGTAGTCTTTTCTCCATTTAATAGTTTCTGAGTGTTAAACTCTGTAGTGTTACCGATACGGTTAATTTCAGATGTCATTTGATTAATTTCTTTTTGAATTTCATCTCGGTCTGAAGTCGTATTAGTATCGTTTGATGCTTGTACCGCTAGCTCTCGCATACGCTGAAGGATGTCATGGGTTTCATTTAGTGCTCCTTCAGCTGTTTGAATCATAGAAATTCCATCTTGTGCGTTTGAAGAAGCTTGATCCAATCCACGAATCTGTCCACGCATCTTCTCAGAAATCGCTAGACCCGCTGCATCATCAGATGCGTTGTTAATACGAAGACCAGAAGATAGTTTCTCCATAGAGTTGGACTGCGCATTGTTAGCAGAGCCCAATTGACGATAAGTATTCAAAGCCGCGATATTGTGATTAATTCTCATGTTACAAATTCCTCCTTGAAATGGTTGATTCCACGTCCTTGTGAAACCCATTAGAATACATACAAAAAGTCGGCCGACTCTTGTAATGTTTTACATTACTTATATCGGACGACTTTTCCCACTGTTAACGATTATTTTCATTTTTTCAGCAGATCCAGTAAATTTTTTGAAAGCGCGGAGGCTTCCTTGTTCTCCTCTTCAATGCTGACATACACTTCTTTGCGGTGGATATCGATATGACGGGGAGCCTCGATGCCGAGCTTCACCTGTCCGCCTTCAATGGAAACGACTTTAATTTCGATGTCATCACCGATTTTGATCGATTCTCCGGACTTACGATTAAGGACGAGCATCAGCTTCACCGCCTTTATCCTCTGTCAAAAGAAGCTGCCGTCTCTGGTAGCTTTCTTCTTTAAGGATGACCTGCTTGGCCTTGTTTTTATGGACGTTAACAACGATTGGAGCTTTCAAGTTGATCGTAGAGGCTTTGAAAGGCTCTTTTAACGTCAACACGCTGTAGACGGCTACATCTTCCGGGCCGTTCAGGCTAAGCTCTTCAACGACCGCGTCTTCAATATGGAACTCGTAATCCGCAAAAAACAGGTACGGGTTGGTGACGATGAGTGCTACCTCGGCTTCATCCACGGACTGCAGCGCGTAATAAACACCATTTTCATCCACAGGCAGCAGCACATATGTATGGTCATCTTCAAATCCCGGCAGCCCGTGCTTGAAGGTGAGAAGATCCTTTTCCTCGACAGCAAGTTCACCGAAATGCTTTGTATTGATATTCATATTTATTCTCCTTTTACACTTTCCAGTCGATCTGTACGTCCGGATGCTGTTCTAACTGAAAGCTCACTTTTCCAGGCTGATACGTATGCTGTGGTTTCTGCGGCTGCACCTGAAGCACCGGCTTCTTAGGCTCTACGTCTATTTCAACAGAAGCGGCCTTATACGATACGTCAACAAGATCATACGCAGGCAGCCCTCCCGGTGCAAACGTAAAGTCCAGCTTGGCATTTTCCTCTCCATGTGAGGCGATTGGATTGCCGCCGCTTTCGATTTTCATCAGCTCATCGCCTTCACGCGCCATTCGGGCAATGCCTTCCAGTAACAACTGCCGGCCATCAGCGGCAAGCTCATCACTCCGCTTCGCCACGCTTTTCAAATCAATATTGTTCCAAGCCTTTGTCTGATCGATCGTCAGTTTTCCAGGACGCTGACGGATATTCATTTCCGCTGCCGGCTGCTGGATGGACAATTCCGCTTTCGGCTGACGGATCGTCTGCTTTGATCCTTCCACCTGATGACCGAGCCGTGCTTGAGTCGTCTGCACCTGGAGCTTAGGTATGTTCATAAGGATGCTCTCCTTTTCATAAAAAAGCAGGCTGTCCCTTCAGGGGGCAGCCTATCTTAGGAAGTCCATCAGCGTCGGCTGGATGATGCGCGATCCGGCACCGAGGGCGGCCCTGTGGATTGTTTCCTGTGTTTTCAAATCCATGATGACTTTTTCAATGTCGGCATCTTCATTATCGGAGACGAGCTTGGAGGCCGATACCTCCTGAGTCGCCAGACGGTCCTCAATCAACTCGACCCGGTTCATCCGTGCGCCGAGATCGGCCCGCTCATTGACGATATTGTTGATATGACCATCGAATTTACCAAGAAATTCATCAAGGTCTGTCCCACTTTCCAAAGCATTGGCGAAGCTTTCAAGGTCGTTGAACAAATCTTCGTTGAACACGTTACCGGCGTTCACGTTCGTCTGAATCCGGACACCGTCCGACACTTCGATCATGACCGGACTTGCGCTTTGATTGATCGTAAAAGCGGCATTGTCCATATTGACCGGTGCGGCTGTCGTATTGGTTCCGTTAAAGATGTATTTATCGTTCACCTTCGTGTTGGCGATGCTTCCGACATGCTCCTTCAACTGGCGGATTTCTTTTGCAATGTTGGCGAGTTGTTCTCCTTCATACGTGCCGTTACTTGCCTGAACCGTCAGCTCTCGCACACGCTGCATCGCCTGTGTGGCTTCATTCATAGAAGAATCACTGCTGTCCATCCAATTATGCACTTCGCTGATGTTCCGCTTATACTGTTCCACGCCGGAAAGCTGGGAGCGGTAATTCATGCCCTTCATCGCAACAACAGGGTCCTGGGAGGCACGGGTGATCTTCTTCCCGGTCGCCAGCTGATCCTGATAGGTGCCCATGTTTTCATAGCTGCTGCTTAAATTACGCAGCATATTGCCGGCTAACATCGATTGAGTTACGCGCATAGGTTATCCTCCCTCCTTACACGCCCATCCGGTTGATGATGGTATCCAGCATTTCATCAATGACCGTAATGTTACGGGCGGCCGCATTATAGGCGTGCTGATATTTGATCATATTGGCCATTTCCTCATCGAGGGAGACAGAGCTGACCGACTGCCGCTGCTCCTCCACAGAAGCCTGCAGTGTGCCGGCATTTTTCGACATCCGCTCCGCTTCCTGCGTTTCCACGGCCATCGTACCAATGATGGATTCATAAAAGTTGGAAAAGGACGCTTCCTCACCGAAAAGGGCGTTATTATCGTTCTTCACTTCAGCAAGATTCCGAGCGTTTTCACCGTTCCCCGACTCATTCGTCACCGCTGCTGCGATGTTGTCGCCGTCGGCTTTGATTTCATCCGTTAAATCCAACGTCCCTGCAATGCCTTCCACGACGCCGTCATCGTTTGCCTGTGACATATCGATATCGAAAAACTTCGGTACAGCCGTTCCATTATTGATGCTGTTCAAAGACTCCCCGTTTTGATGAACGGTATTGAATGCCTCCGCAAAGCCTGTGGCCATCCGGTCCAGATCCGAGAGCATGTTTTCGTAGCTGCCCTTTTTCTCTCCGGCCTCCACATACCCACCGGATTCGATTAAGCCTTTCAATTTTCCGGGGGAAGAAAATTCTTCAATCGTGTACGTGTTTCCCCCTATTGTCATTCCTGTAGCGAGAGCGCTGTCTGCGCCATAGGTGACATCCAGTTCATTCACGCCGCCACCGATGGTTCCGTCTACAAGGGTGGCCGGCGGGTTCATTGCTTTACCATCTTGATTGACTAAGGAAATCGTCGCTCTCCCCATAGCCAGTGGACTGGCAGATGCGGACGCCTCCTCATAGCTCACTTGTACGTTGACGTGCTCGGAAAGCTGATCGATCAAGCGGTCACGCTCATCATACAAATCATTCGGAACCATTCCGTGGGGCTCGACTTCACTGATCTGCTCATTGATATTATGAATCTGGTTGGCGATGGAATGGATCGACTTTTCCGTGACGCCCACTTCCGTTTTCACATCCTTCTGCATCGTCTGGATCGTGTTGGAAAGATAGTTGAACGTTTCGGCCACCGCCTGGCCGCGCTGCCGGACGACAGAACGGGCGCCTGAATCCTCCGGGTTCACGGACAAATCCTGAAGGGCTCCCCAGAAACGGTCCATCGTGCTGGATAAACCATCCTCGGAAGGTTCGTTCATGACGCTTTCCAGACGCGCAAGAGCGTCCGAGCGTGAATCATAATAGCCCGCTTTACTGGCTTCCCCGCGGTACTGTTGATCAAGAAAACCGACACGCACGCGCTCAATGGAAGCTGCCTGCACACCGCTTCCCATCTGACCGGGAATTTCCGGACGGTTTCTCGAAGCGGCAGGATATGGACCGGTCTGCTCGAAATTGACGCGCTGTCTCGTATATCCTTCGGTGTTGGCGTTGGCGATATTATGAGAGGTTGTGTATAAGGCAGCCTGCTGGGTAAACAAGCCGCGTTTGGCTACTTCAAGCCCGTGAAACGTAGATGTCATATGTGCTGCTCCTCTATTTAAGCTTTCGAATCAAACAGGGAGCGCTTCGGCGCTTCCTGCTTTTGTTTTCCGTAATTCAACGACTGGATGGACGGCTCCAGTGTATTCAGTGACAGGCTGATAAACTGCATCGACTGTTGGATGAGCTCCGCATTCAAAGCCTCCTGCTGTTTCAAATCAGAGAGAACGAAGATGAGCGCTTCATACGCACGCTGCAGCTCCTCTTTTTCCTCACCTGAAAGAAGCTGGAGCATTGCGGAAACGGTCTCGTCCTGTCCCGTATGCCCCTTCTCCTTAAACCACTCGGCCGCCGCTTCCGTCCGCTGCTTTTCCATCTGTTTCACAGCCTGCACATGCTTACGCTCCTGCTGCAGCAGTTTCTGCATTTTGTCCGTTTCATTATGCTTCAACGCCTCTGTTTTGGTGTGCGATACCGTAAGCAGGCTTTTATGCAGCTGAGTCAGTTTGTTCATGAGAGTTATGATGGTACCGATCGTCATGGTGATGCTCCTTTATTCTTTGTTTGAAAAGAAATCGATCATCTTTTTCGCTGATGCCTGGGCATCCACCTGATAATTGCCCGTATCCACATCATGCTTGATCTGTTCCACGAGTTTCTGTCGCATCGGAGATACCGAATCATTCTCCTGCATCTGCTTCGCCTGCGGAGAGATTTCCAGCTTATCCTTCGCCTGATGAGTTTTGACATCTGCCTGCTGATTCAACTGTTTTTGATAAGGGTTCATCTGAGTATGATGCGGTCGATTGATTTTCATTAGATACACCTCACTTACGTGTCCGTTTCGTTATACTCTATATATCGGAAAAGGAATCGCTCCATCCATCATCCAAATTAATCATTTCCCACTGAGTAATAAGTCTTACGAGACACTTTTTCCTTGATCCGATCAGCAAACTGCTCGTTGCGCGTTACCTGCTCCAGCTCTTCTCCGAGTTCTCTGCTGCAGCTGGAACAGATGCGTCCTTCCTGAATGGGGGATCCGCACTTCTCACATCCGTATTCCAAGGAAGGAAACTGCGAAGGGTGCAGCCTTTTCTGCTTTACGAATTCCCGGATCTGCTTCTTGGAAACGCCGGTTTTTGCTTCAATTTCATTGACCGTAGCCGTCCGATTGGATTTTTTCTTTAGAAACGTATACACCGTCTGAAAGTCCTGCTCCTCTTTTTTTACGCATGCCTGACAGATGACGGCCGCTCCTTTTATGAATATGGCATTACAGCGCGGACAGTTCGCTAATTCTCCCATGCCGATGGTCCCCCTTATACTCTCTTTCTTATTATATCGGTTAGAAAATAAGATTCAAAAGTCTCATAGACAGATTCATCGAAAAATTGTAAATGACCGCACCTCGGGACAGCCGCTTTCTTTCAACAGCGAGGCCATATGACGGATCGTTCTTCCCGTTGTATAAATGTCATCCACGATGATAACCGGCTGATTTACCGGTTTCACAAGAGAGAAGGGGTTGTCCGCTTCCAGCCTCGCCCGTCTATTCCGCTTCGACTGCTTTTCCCCGTGAATGCGTTTAAAAAGATGCGCGGGTTCTTTTCCGACCATTTCAATGATCTTCCCGGATTGATTAAAGCCGCGCTCCTTTTCCCGCTCCGAACTCAAAGGAACGCAGACAGTCAGATCATCATCCAGGTTCAGCCCCTTCCACTTTTCCTTCACCATCACTTCAAGAGCTTCCACAGCCACGTAATCGCCGCGGTATTTCCATTTGGCGACAAGCTCTTTGGCAAAAGCATTGTACGTAAACACCGAATCGTTTTGATCAAGGACACCAGGAAGCGTCTCTTCCCAGCGCGAGCAGTCACCGCAGAGACCCTCTTCTGCTCTTGAACACATCGGACAGCGTTCAGCAGGAAGCTTCGCAAGCTCTTCTTCACACGTCCGGCAGATTTTCTTATTGATTACCGGCAGCAGGAAATTTGTCCAGTTCACTTCCGGTACGATGGGTGAAAAGCAGAGATAACAGTTCACAGCTTCTGCCCCAGCTTGTTCATCTTTTTGATCGCTTCCACCGCGTCCAGCATCTCATCGGTTTTACCGATGTGGTAAAAACGCACATCCCCATCCGGATCGTCAGCGCTTCTTCCAGCCCGGCCGGCAATCTGAACGAGAGCCGCTTCATCGAAGACAACATGACCGGCATCGATGACGTATACATCGACCGACGGGAAGGTCACGCCACGCTCTAGAATCGTTGTCGTAACGAGAATGCGGTACTCTCTATTGCGGAAGCTTTGAATTTTCTCTGCCCGGTGATGATCTTCGGCGTGGACCGACTTTACTTCAAACCCTTCTTCCTTTAAGAAAGCAGCGATTTCCTCTGCCTTTTTAATGGAAGGAAGAAAAAGCAGCAGCTGCCTGGCTGTGGTCTGCTGTTCAGAGATGGTTTTCGATAGATGCTGCGGAAGCTTTCCTCGGTTCAAAGAGCGGTGAAGCATCGGAGTCAGCTTCAACACAGGTACAGGGAGCGGGTGACCGTGGAATCGTTTCGGGATGAAAGTGACGGGGAGGGATTTTTGGCGGAGCCTTCGCTTTTGTTCTTTTCGTGGCGTTGCGGTTAAATAAATGATCGCAGCCTCCGGCTTGGCCGCTCTTTTGGCTGCAAAATGCAGCGTGGGATCGTTGTGAAAGGGAAAGGCATCGACTTCATCGATAATGAGCACGTCAAAAGCATGTGCAAATCGGAAAAGCTGGTGGGTGGTGGCAATGACAAATGGAGCCCGCCCGTTTTTGTCCGGACTGTCCCCGTACAAAGCCGCTGTATCGACTGCAGGAAAAGCCTTCTGCAGCCGAGGCTGCAGCTCACGGACAACGTCGGTCCTCGGTGTGGCAAGGCAGATTCTTTTGCCGGTTTCCAATGCTTTTGTAATCGCAGGAAAAAGCACTTCTGTTTTCCCAGCTCCGCAGACAGCCCAGATGAGGTGTTCCCCGGAGCCGCTTTGAACCAATGCGGTCAAATCATCGGCCGCCCGCTGCTGGCCGGGAGTCAGCGTTCCCTCCCATACACATGGATCCTCATAGAGAGGCCACTGGACGTTTGCGCTTCCTATATACAATGGCTCACATTCCAATACACGTCCCATTTGGATGCAGTTGCGGCAGTAGACGCACGACTTTCCACAGGTTGTATGGGGGAGTTCGGCAAACAAATGGGCCTGCGTGTTCCCGCAGCGGCGGCAGCGTTTTTGAAACAGGTGCTGCTCCATACTCTCTGTTTTCGTTAAAAATCGTTTCGAAACCAACGTTAATATTACTTTTTGACTGTAGGGGATTTCATGTGGGAGGAGGAGTTTACCGGCAAGATCGAGATGTGGATGAGGAACGGGATTGGAGGGGATCCAGGAGAAGTCCTGAGGTTTCTTTCGTTGGAAATACGGGAGCACAGCGTCACCTTCCTTAGAAAAATAGAGCCTGCCTGAGTCTCACAGACAGGCTCGTATTCTCAGGACTGACGGTACCAGCCAAGGCCGATCGCCCCTTCACCGAGGTGGGTGCCGATAACCGGACCAAAGTAGCTTAAGGTCACGTGGACATTGGGGTGCCGGGATTCTATTTCTTTCTTCAATTCCGCAGCTTCATCCGGACGGTTGGCGTGAATCAGGGTTGCTTCGTATTCCCCCCCGTCCTCCACTTTTTCTGCGAGCAGGGAAAGGATCCGTTTCAGTGCTTTTTTACGCGTACGGATTTTTTCAAACGGAACGATTTTCGTATCCACAAAGTGCAGCACCGGCTTCACCTGAAGCAGACTGCCGACAAATGCCTGCGCTCCGTTCAGACGGCCGCCGCGCTGCAGGTGGGACAAATCATCTACCATGAAGTAGGCATGCATCGTTTCCTTCATTTTCTTCAGACGGGACAAAATTTCGTCAGGACCTGCTCCGCGCTCGGCCATATCCGAAGCCTCAAGCGCATAAAAGCCCTGCATGTGGCAGCTGATTTCCGAGTCAAACACGTGGACGTCGATATCATCCACCATTTCCCCGGCGGTCATCATCGCCTGATAGGTGCCGGAGATTCCGCTGGATAAGTGGATGGAAATGACGGCGTCATAGTTGTGCGCCAGTTCCTCGAGCTTTTGTGTCATGATGCCGATCGACGGCTGGGAGGTTTTCGGAAGCTTCCCGCCTTCCCTGACCATGTCATAAAAATCATCGGCGTTGATATCAATCTCTTCTTGATAGGATTCTTCCCCAAAGATGACGTTTAAGGGGACCATATGTATATGATGGGCTTGTCTTACTTGCTTCGGAAGGTAAGCCGTACTGTCCGTTATGATTGCTGTTTTCATCCGACCCAGCTCCTTATAAAAAAATTCCTCTATGCTTATATGTACGATAGTTTTCTTTTTTCTCCTTCCCTATTTTACATGAAGGCCGCTGCCATTGCACCAACAAACTGTGCAGCTGTCCGATGTCAGACACTCCCATTCCTGTTGTATCAACGAAGTCGGAGTCAGGTTCTGCGGGGGACAGGTCGCTTTCCGCGGACATGCGCTGAGTCTCCTCAGGCTCCGCCTTGCGGGGCCTCACCCTGCATGCTCATCCCGCAGGAGTCTCCCCGTCCCCCTTCGAACCCTGCTGAATGAGAGCCTTCTCATCCTGTTTAATGAAATACCAGGCCCGGTCATGCAGACAAAGAAAAAAGCTGCCCGGAGGTTCCGGACAGCTTGAGTAAGGAGCAAATCTACCGTTAAATGACTTCCACCCAGCCATTTTTAATGGCCGTGACAACCGCCTGCGTACGGTCATTCACATTCATCTTCTGTAAAATATTGCTGACATGGTTTTTAACGGTCTTTTCACTGATGTATAAGGCCTCTGCTACACCGCGGTTGCTGTTACCGTCCGCCAACAGCTGCAGCACTTCGCATTCGCGGCGGGTAAGCAGATGAAGCGGTTTGCGGTACTCGATCGTACGATAGCTGCTGCTTCCTTTGCTTTCTGACAAACGGCGGTATTCCGCTACTAGATTGTGCGTAACCTTCGGATGCAGATAAGAGCCTCCAGCACCGACGACTTTGATGGCATCGATGAGCGCATCAGAGTCCATTTCCTTCAACAGATACCCCTGCGCCCCTGTTTTCAAGGCGTGGGTGACATAGTTCTCGTCATCGTGAATGGACAGGATGATGACCTTCATTTCAGGATACCGCTTCGTAATTTCTGCTGTCGCTTCTACGCCGTTCATGCTTGGCATGTTAATGTCCATTAACACTACATCCGGCAGGTGTTCCTCGACGATTCGCAGTGCTGCATCCCCGTCATCACCTTCGGCTACAACTTCAAAACTGGATTCGAAGTCGAGGATTCTCTTTACGCCCTCCCTGAACAATTTATGGTCGTCAATCAGTACGATTCTGGTCGTCATGGTCATTTCCTCCTGTTTCTCTTACATAGAATGGTTTTTTGTTCCCCTAACCTATTCTTTGTTCTCTCTCTATCTCTGTTTTTGTTTTGTTTGTAAATGACACCCTAATCCTGCTTTCTATTATAAACGATTTAAGTCCATTTACATAGTTTTTCACAAAATTATCAATTTAATGGCAGATGGATTGTGACTATCGTCCCTTCACCGATGCTGGAATCGATGTTCAGTTCGCCTTCGAGCATTTCTACACGTTCCCGCATGCCCATCAGGCCGAACGATTTTTCCTTCTTCCCGTTCGTATCAAAACCTTTTCCGTCATCCTTCACGATGATCATCGCACTGGTGGACATGATTTCGACTTTCACTTTGATTTCCTGCGCTTCGGCGTGCTTGACCGCATTTTGGACGGCCTCCTGCACAAGGCGGAACAGAGCTACTTCGTATTTGGATTCCAGCCTGTCTTCCTTACCAAACGTGGCGAAGGTGATGGTCAGTCCATCATTGTAATCCTGGACGGTCGCCAGGTATTTTTTCAATGTAGGAAGTAAACCAAGATCATCAAGGGCCATTGGACGGAGGTCGTAAATGATCCTCCGTACTTCATAGAGGGCAGACCGGACGAGCGAGCGGACACTTTTCACTTCCTGCATCGCATCCTCGATGCCGCGTTTCTTATAGGTCCTTTCTACAAGGTCGGAGCGGAGCATCACGTTGGCCAGCATCTGTGCCGGACCGTCATGAATTTCCCTGGAGAGCCGGCGGCGTTCTTCTTCCTGCGCTTCAATGATCTGCAGGCCGAACTGCTGCTTTTCCTTCGCTGTTTCCAAAGCATCGCTGACCTGTTTGAAATCTTCGGTTAAGTAATTCAAAACGACGGAAATTTTCCCGCCTAACGCTTCCGCACGTCCAATCGTTTCCTCAAGCTTACGAAGTCTGAGTTCAAGGTCGTCCCTGCGGCAGCGCAGCTGTTTCTCTTTTTCTCTTTTCATCGAGAGTTCCATCTGCAGGGCATGGGTTTTCTCATAGACTTCGCGGATTTCTTCCTCTGAATATTTCTGGAACTGACTGCTTACTTCGGACAAACGCTTGCGGGAAAAACGAACTTTCTGATCGAGTTGATCGCCTTCTTCAATATAAGCAATCACCTGTCGTTTCGTTTCCTGCAGTTCATCGTACAGCTTTTCATATTCCTGACGGGATCCCTCGCCGATCTCAAAAATTTCATCCTTGCTGTTGGTGACTGTATCCACCATCTCATCGATAATATGGTCAAGGGCGATATCCCCCGTTTTCTGTTCGCTCATCACAAGTCCCTCCATCAATATTCACATAATCATTCGTAAGACCCATGTCCATTTATGGGGGTTATGTACAACTTTTCAGCCGCAACCCTACTATTTGTATGGTTTGCCCATTTCAACCCCCCTCGATATAATAAAAGCTTAGGAGGTTTTCAACGATGCTGGAAAGATATTATACCGTAAAACCTGAGGGTTCTGAAGAAGTTACCATACAAAAATCCCGCTTCATCGGTTATGTGAAGCGTTGTGAAACAGAAGAAGAAGCACAGGCCTTTATTCAGGAAATCAAAAAGAAACACAGCGATGCCACCCATAACTGCTCCGCTTACATGATCGGCGAACACGATTTGATCCAAAAGGCGAATGACGACGGGGAGCCGAGTGGAACCGCCGGTGTACCGATGCTGGAAGTACTGAAAAAACGCGGGTTAAAGGATACCGCTGTCGTTGTTACCCGTTACTTCGGCGGCATTAAGCTGGGGGCCGGCGGTCTCATCCGCGCTTACGGATCCACTGCTTCTGAAGCCATTACGACGACCGGTGTCGTCCAACGGCAGCTGATGCAGGAAATCAAGGTGAAAATCGATTATACCCTGCTCGGAAAAGTGGAAAATGAAGTGCGGAATTCGACGTATACGCTAGAAACGGTTAATTACCTGGAAAATGTGGAATTAATAATATACGTAGAAAGCGGACTGGAAGAGGAATTCGAAGCTTGGATGGTCGATTTGACGAGTGGTCAGGCGGACATCACAAGAGGCGGAACCTCCTACGTAGAATTTGACGTCACACCGGAGTAAAGGAGCTTACTGACGTATGAAGCTGAAAAAGCTGACCATCTTCCTCTGGGCAGCGGCTTTCCTCTTGCTTGCCGGCATCGGAGCAGCGGCGGGGTATGCGGTTTATTTAACCGATCAGGTGAAAGAAACCGCCACCGAATCCCACAAAGAGCTGGACCGAGGCGGCATGTCGGATAAACGCGTGGAAGAAGTGAACCCTGCCAAAGATCACACGTCTGTGTTATTCATCGGCATTGATGACAGTGAGAAGCGTACAGGTGATGAAGGACTGCCGGCCCGTTCCGATGCCCTCGTTCTGGCCACCTTCAATCAGGATGATCGTTCGATTAAGATGCTGAACATCCCCCGGGACTCACTCACCTATATCCCTGAAGTCGGCTATGAGGATAAGATTGCCCACGCCCATGCCTTCGGCGGTGTGGATGCTACCGTCAAGACGGTGGAGCAGCTGCTTGATGTTCCTGTCGATTATTATGTCCGATTGAACTTCAATTCATTTGTGGAAGTTGTTGATGCCATCGGCGGCATCAACTACGACGTTCCATTTGATATGACAGAGCAGAACAGTTCCGATACAGCGGGAGCCGTAGAGCTGCAGGAAGGCTACCAGACGATTACCGGCGAAGAAGCTCTGGCTCTTGCACGAACAAGGAAGTATGACAGTGACCTTGCCCGTGGGGAGCGCCAGATGAAGCTCATCCAGGAAATTTTCAGTGAAACGATGTCCACAAAAGGGTTGAACAACTTCGACGATATCCTCGCCTCTGTGAGCAGCAACATGAAAACGAACCTGACCTTTGATGAAATGATTTCCTTTAAAGATTATTTCCTGCAGAAGGACGGCTTTACGTTTGATAAAATGCAGCTGTCAGGAGAAGGCGGATTCACTGGTAACGGCTGGTACTACCAGGTGAATGAAGAAGATCTCACCGCCGTCACTCAAACGCTCAAAGATCACTTGAACCTATCCAACCCTCTCGTTAAAGACGATGAGGTGGACAGCTTTTCCAACGGAGACGAAAACAACAATTCCATGTAAAAAAAAAGCAGAAGGCTGTTCATCCAGCCTTCTGCTTTTTTTATCGACGGGTTCGGACCCCGCGGATCATATTCAAAATCGGTTTGTAATCTTTTCCAATCAAACCGGTGATTTCAACAATCAATTCAATCATCAGCGCTAGAAGAGCTATGACAAGAACCGCTCCATACATCGTCGCCTGTGAGAATATGACGGCAGCGAGACTGAACAGGGCACTGACCGCATAAATCATCAGGACAGATTCCGGATGGCTGTAGCCGAGATTTAACAGACAATGATGAAGGTGCGACTTATCCGGTGCCGACAGCGGTTTCCGCTGGATGACCCGGCGGACGATCGCAAAGAGCGTGTCCGAAATCGGCACACCTAAAATAATGACAGGAATGACAAGGGAGAATAACGTCACATTTTTAAATCCGAGTAAAGAAAGAACACTGATCATAAATCCTAAAAACAGGGCACCTGTATCCCCCATGAAAATCTTAGCAGGGTAAAAATTGTAGACGAGGAAGCCGAGGGTGCTTCCAAGCATCATCAAGCCTGCGAAGACGACAAATACATTCCCCATCGTGATGGCCATGCCGGAAATGGTTAACAGCGCAATGGCTGATACTCCTGCGGCAAGGCCGTCCAGACCGTCAATCAAGTTGATGGCATTTGTAATGGCAATGATCCAGACGATCGTAAGCGGAATACTGAGATATCCAAGCTCCAGCTCCCCGCCGAAGGGCAGGTTGATGAATTCCACCTGGACACCGCCGATGACGACGACTCCTGCGGCAAGCAGCTGTCCGGCGAGTTTCATTTTCGCGGACAGTTCTTTCAAGTCATCCAGCACGCCGGTCACGATAATGATCGTTCCACCGAGAAGGACAGGCCATGTTAATTCACTTTCCGGAAAAAAGAAGACGATTCCCAGCGCAAAGCTTAAATATATCGCTAAACCGCCGAGACGCGGCATCACATTTTTGTGGACTTTCCGGTGGTTCGGCTGATCCGTCGCACCTATTTTTATTGCTGCCCGCTTGACCAGCGGCGTAATCGCCAGCGAAATGATCAGGCAGAACAGCAAGGCCTTATACTCCATAAAGACCCTCCTCAGGTTTATTATATCCTCTCCGGTCCGTTGTAAGCGGATCGATAATTTCCATCTGTTGTGTTCATACTAAGGTTTGTAATCGAGAAAATTATATCACAGGAATATGGGGGGCAATGTAACGATTTCCTAAATTTCCGTTAGCCTATTTTTTCACACCTCAAACCTATTTAGACCGGTTTCATCACAAACCCCACTATATCAGCAGATTATGTCAGTGGAATAACTGGTTGTTAACAATCCCATTTCATTTTTTGCGTTTTTCTGACTTTTTCTTTATAGAGGTTTTTTTGTTTACACCTTCGTTTTGGTTTGTCTAAAATAGGGAAGTTATCTTTGACATCTAACTAGGAGGACTTATTCGTTTATGGCAACTAGAGAACGAAGAAAATTAGAAAAGACGTTAAAACCCCACTGGGTCTGGGCGATTGCCTTCGGTTCAGCGATTGGCTGGGGCGCTTTTGTACTCCCCACAGACTGGATCGGCCAGGCAGGCCCCGCCGGTGTAGTTCTCGGCCTTTTACTCGGCGCCGCTCTTATGATGATTATCGGCGTCAGCTATGGATTTTTGATTGAAAAATTCCCTGTTACGGGTGGTGAATTCGCTTATGCCTATATAGGATTCGGCCGGCGGTTCGCTTTTATGGCGGGATGGTTTTTAACGCTCGGCTATATCTGTATTGTTGCATTAAATGCCTCAGCCCTCGCACTGCTGGCAAAATTCCTCTTCCCTGATTTTGTTCAGACAGGGAATATGTATACCGTAGCTGGATATGATGTTTCCATGATCCAGATCGCGATTGCATCTCTAGCCCTTATCGTATTTGCTCTATTGAATATCCGCGGTGCCAGCTTTTCCGGACAGACACAATTTGTTTTCAGCCTGATCTTGATTGCGGGAATCGTCCTGCTTGGAATCGGTGCCATCATGACCGACGGACCAAGCGTATCCAATATCTCCCCTGGATTTACACCGGATCAGACCGCAATGGCATCCATTTTAACGATTCTTGCCATTGCCCCGTTCGCGTACGTCGGGTTTGACAACATTCCTCAGACAGCGGAGGAATTTGAATTCGAACCGAAAAAGGCCTTCAGCCTGATCATCTGGTCGCTGCTCGCTGCAGGAGTTGCCTACAGCGCCATGATTCTGATTACAGCCAGTACGATGCCTTGGCAGCAGCTGCTTGCGATGATCAACGACACCCAGTCGGTCTGGGGTACCGGTGACGCGATTGAAAGCTACCTCGGACGCGCCGGCGTCTTCATCATTGCTGTTGCTGTCTGTATGGGTATTTTCACAGGATTGAACGGGTTTTACATTTCTGCCAGCCGTCTGACATTTGCTATGGGACGTGCCCGCATTCTGCCGGACATCTTCCGCAGGCTGCACCCGAAATATAAAACCCCCTATGTCGGCATCCTGTTTACGATGACGATCTGTCTCGTCGCTCCGTGGTTCGGCAGAGAAGCCCTGCTATGGGTCGTCGATATGTCATCCACCGGCGTCGCCATCGCGTACTTTTTCTGTACCGCAACGGCGTACAAGTTTTTCCGCTGGTCAGAGAATTCCAAGGCGGAGAAAAAAGCCAGCACGGTTTCCCCTGGACGCAAGCTTCTTTCCCTGGTCGGAATGATCAGTTCCATCGGCTTTCTCGTTCTCCTTCTGCTGCCATGGTCACCGGCAGCCTTAGGGAAGGAATCCTACATCGCTCTTGGTGTATGGATCATCATCGGCATCGTCTTCTATCTATTGAATGCGAAACGCTACAACGAAATCAGCCGTAAGGAAATGAACTATCTGATTTTAGAAAAAGAAGAATTATAATAGGAAAACTCCCCGGAAATGTTTCGGGGAGTTTTCTTTTTCGACAAAATCACTACAAAAAACGACGTTGTATGACAGCCAGTTAACAATTTCCCAATCCTCAAAAAGAACGCCTTCCCCCCGTTTTCATCTATGATAGAATGGGAATTTGAGAGGTTAGAAAACAGAGGTGGAACAAATGGCGAAAAAACTCGTCCGCGTCCGCAGACGCAGGAAAAAAAGAAGAATAAGAAGATGGGTCGTTTTTTTATTTGTCCTGTCGCTGCTGATCGGTGGTGGCTTTTATTACGTGAATAAAGTCTACACCGCCTCTTACGAAGATCTGGATAGAGGAGAAAAATCAGACCTGCGGGATGAAGCTGTGGACATCGGCGATGATCCGATTTCAATTTTACTGATGGGTGTTGAGGATTATTCGACAGAAGGCGGCGCCGGCCGTGCGGATACCCAGATTGTAATGACCCTTGATCCTGATACGAAGGACATTACGATGACAAGTATTCCACGGGATACGCAGGTGGACATCCCGGCCTATAAAGTCGGCGATCAATATGCAGGCTCCCACAAATTGAACGCAGCCTACTCGCTCGGGGAAGTTTCCGGATACGGGGCTGAAAAGCTGACGATTGAAACCGTTGAGGACTACCTCGGTATTCCGATTGATAAGTTCGCATCCGTCAATTTCGAAGGGTTCATGGAAATTGTCGACCTGATGGGCGGCGTCACGATCGATGTAAAGGAAGGCTTCTGGGAACGAAGCAGCCTGGATTATGATAAGAAGATTGAATTTGAAGCTGGTGAAACAACGATGAACGGGGAGGAAGCTCTCGCTTTTGTGAGGATGAGAAAGCGTGATGTTGCCGTATCCTATCCACGGGACGAGCGACAGCGTCAATTCATCCAGGCAAGCATTGATGAGGCCCTTTCTGCCGACAATCTGCTCAAAGCCGGTGAATTTGCGGATATCCTCGGTGACAGTGTCAGTACGAACCTGACGATCTCCGAACTATACGCCATCCAAAAAACGCTGTCTTCCGAAAATCCTTCGACGACAACCTATACGATTGAAGGACAGGACATGCGTCTGGAAGACGGGTTGTATTATTTCGTCCCGGACGAAGGGGCTCTAGAGGAAACGAAGCAGAAACTGCAGCAGGCTCTCGATATTACGCCTTCCGGATCCTACGGGAACACTACGGATGATTCAAGTGAATAAACACAGCAAAACTGACCATACTCCGGTGTGGTCAGTTTTTTTATGTATCCTTAAGCTGTCCTGGTAAAAATCAAGATTCCGTTGGTCCGTTTCGATGTGTAGGGACCTTCGTACTCCTGTGGAAATCCCTCTTCATCACTTTCGAGTTTAATCCGCTGTATCAAGGCTTTCTCTTTCAATATCCGGCGGAACGTATCTTCTGTTAAATGTCTGAAAGGTTCCACGACAATCGTTTTGTCAATCCGCACGCTGCACCGGCCGCTCACCGGCAGTTCTGTCTGGTCCAGTAAAAGCTTGGTTACATGCACTACCCCTGACATCCTCTCTGTATAAAATGACAAAGAGCCCTTCCTTTTGAAGGGTGCTCTACCCATATTATAAGAAAAGGAGAATAAATTGGAAACGGCAGATATTCCTAGTTGGTTAGAAAGCCTCTTTCATTAATCTTTGAATTTCGTTCTTCCCATATCACTCCTTCCACCCTAAATCCTTATTCCCGCGGGATTGAAGGTCTTTTTCCAGCCATTGAGCCATCCGAAACTCATAGATCATATGGAAGGATCCCTTCGTACCCCTTTTCAGTCGATCCAATTACTTCCATCCCCTAAACCGGCTGATCGTCTCCATAAAAAAACCTTCCCCACCGGAGTGGAGAAGGCCTGTTCATGTTATTCTTCGATAATGCGATAGTTTGTATGAGCTACAACCGTCCTGTCATATTCGAAATCGATGTCATTCAGATTATCCATAATGGTTAAATCAACGATGACAGACTGCTGGCATTGACTTGGAATAACTCTTCCTTTAAATGTGATATCATTTCGTTCAAAGGTAACAATTTGACCAGGTGTTGCAATACGATCATCAGGTTGTATCATATCTCTCTATCCTTTCCGAATCAACATTATTGGTTTCAAAAAAGTTTACATGAAATAAACAAACAATTCAAACAAAACTTTTACAATATATGTTACTAAATTCGACAAAAGTATACAAGTAAAATACTTATGGTTTCACAAATCACTCAGGCGGTATATAGTAGAAATAGAAAAAAATGGAGAGGATGATCTTTTTTGTCTGTAGCCGTTTATAAAATAAAGCGGACCATCCTGATCTTGTTCGGGGTTTTTCTCATCGCTGCGGCAGCTTTCCTTTTCACACTCTACCAACTTGGTACGGATTTTCTTATCCTGGAGGATACCGTGGAGGAGGATCCGGAGGCGGATGCCATCATCGTCTTGAGCGGTAGTGCAGAAAGACTGGAACGCGGAGCGGAATTGTACACCATGGGAGCATCAGATACGGTCATTTTAACGAATGCCGAAGAAAACGGGACGACGCCGGACCGGGCGGTTTCCCTGGGGATATCCGAAGCCGATCTTTTAGAAGACACAAAAGCGACGAGTACATATGACAATGCCCTGTACGCCAAGGACATTATGGAGGAGCAGAACCTTTCCTCAGCCATCGTCGTTACGAGTGAATTCCACTCGCGGAGGACGAAAATGACGTTCGATGATATTTTCGGAAAAGACTATACGTTAAGCTATGCCTTTACCTCCTCCTCGTACAATCCCGCTGACGGTTTGACGGAAATGGAAAAAAAGACAACCTTCAGCGAATATACGAAAATGATCTTTTACTCGATCCGTCTGATCTTTGACTGACTTTTTATATGCAGTATCCATGCGCCTGAAACAATCACTAGGATAGTCCTATGGACAGGCGTATGTCTATCCGATACAATGAAATCGATTTCATAAAAATGGAAAAAGGAAGGAATGAAAACGCATGAAGAAATCATGGATCTGGATGATTGGGCTTATCCTTTTATTTTTACCTTTTGTGCAACCGGTTGCACAAAAGGTTCAAGCCGATGCCAAAACGTACGACAGCGTCGTTCTGCGCGGCAGTGCCGAGGCGCTTGACTGGAGTTCTGATCGTCATCCACTGCAGTATGACGAAGAGGAAGGGGTATGGCTCAGTGAGCCGGTGACCCTGGAAGGCGGTAAAACAACAGAATACAAGTTTGTGTACGACGGGACATGGATGACTGGTTCCAACCTGACCGTCACTGCTCCTCAGGATGCAGCGTATATCTTCGCCTTTCACCCCGAGGAGGAGCGGACGGTGGATATCCGTCCTGCCGGAACGCATGAAGCATCCGCCACACTCGAACTGACTGTGCCGGAACATACACCTGAATGGGTGAAACCGACCGTTGCCTCAAGCACGAACGATTTTCATTACACGGCTGCCCCGATGACAAAGACGGGGGAAGATACGTATACGTTCACGCTTGTAGGTAATGACGGACAGAACGTTTCCTATACGTACAGCCTTGCGGGGAAAGCCTATGAGGAAGTCCGCAGCGAGCGGCGCACGGTCACTTTGACAAAGGATCCAACCGTCCAGAACGATACGGTGGAGCAATGGCGGACGATTCCTGTAGCCCAGTCAGTCACCCATGATTTCAACCACGAGCCTTACACCCCCACGAAAAAAGATGAGGTGGACGTAACGGTGGAGGTCGAGCACTTTGGTCCCATTGATACAGGAGCTGTTTATTATACGACGGATGGATCCTCCCCTTCTGGTAAGCGCGGAGAGACTGAAAATGGGACGATCGCTGCTCTACGTGTCGTCGAAACGAGCGGATCAGCCGACGGCTTAAAAACTTCAACCTTAAAGGGCACGATTCCTGCTCAAAAGAATGAAACGCGTGTGAAATACAACATCGATGTTTGGAACACTGGATCGCAGGGCTCCCAGTTTGCCGACAACAACGTCCTGGACCCTGAGGAAGCCACCGAGTTTGCCTATTACGTCGAAGACTATCAATCTCCCGACTGGGCTAAAGAATCTGTGATCTATCAGATTTTCGTAGACCGTTTCCGCGATGGCAGTGAGGAGAACAACACATCCGTCGATCCGGAACTTCCGATAGATGAGCAGTTGAAAGGTTGGATGGGCGGTGACCTGCAAGGCGTGTTGGAAAAAATCGATTACCTCGACGAGCTTGGGGTGAACACACTATGGATCTCACCGATTTACGAAGGTCCGTATTCCCACGGCTATCATCCAACAGATTTCATGAACATCGACCCCCGCTTCGGCAGCAACCAGCTGATGAAGGAACTTGTCGATGAAGCTCATGACCGCGATATGAAAGTCGTCTATGATCTTGTTCCGAACCATACATCCAACCAGCATCCATTTTTCCAGGACGCCGTTGAAAAAGGAGAAGCCAGTACGTATTACGAATGGTACACCTTTTTGAAATGGCCGGATGAATATGAAACGTTTTATGATGTCCAGGAGCTTCCGGAACTGAACAACGACCATCCGGAAACGAGGGCCTATATGCTTGAGGAAGTGGTTCCATTCTGGATGGAGGACATCGGTGTTGACGGCTTCCGTCTCGATTATGCGAAAGGACCGAGTCACAGTTTCTGGGTCGATTTCCGCCACCAGGTGAAATCCATAGATTCCGACGCCTTCATTTTCGGCGAAGTATGGGACAGCCTGGAAACGATTGATTCCTATGCCGGGAAGCTGGATGGAGCGATTGATTTTGAAACCCAGTCCGCGATTTTCAATACGTACATTAACGATGGATCGATGAACAGCTTAGCTGATTCCTTGATAACGATTCATGAAACCTATGATGACGAATTCGTACCTGCCACATTCCTGGACAGCCATGATATGCCGCGTTTCATCTATGAAGCAGATGAAAATGGAACCACGATGAAAAACGCAGCAACCCTCCAGTTCGCTCTGCCGGGGGCTCCGATCATCTATTACGGAGATGAAGTCGGTTTGTCCCAGAGCGGTGATCATACGAAAGTGGAAGAATGGAAAGACCGCTACTACCGGGAAATGATGCCGTGGGATGAAAGTAAACAGAACCTTGATATAAAAGCCCACTATGAAGAATTGATTCAGGCGAGAAAAGATCAACCGTCCCTAGCCTACGGAGATATGAAGGTGATTTATTCGGATGATGACGTCCTCGTATTTGAACGGAGAATGCCTCAGGATCATGTGCTTACCGTCATCAATAAAGGGGAAAACAGCCGCACATTAAACATCAAAGAGCTGTACAACCAAAAGACGCGGAATAAAGTTATGCTGCAGTCTGTGATTGATGACAGCCGCACGCTGAGCCGCCGGGATGACTTGTACGTCAAAGCAGACGCCCATTCCGCCCAGGTGTACGATGTCAAAGGCACATTGACATACGAAGAGCCTTCCGAAGAGAAAAAGTACAACAAAGTGGTCCTCCGCGGTTCTGCTCCTCTGGACTGGGAAACGGATAAGCACGCCCTGACGTACAATGAACAAGCAGGCGTCTGGAGCAGTGCCCCTGTCGCTTTGAAAGCAGGTGAAACTGTCGAGTATAAATTCATCCGTGACGGCGAATGGCTGGAAGGAGAAAATCTGACGTTTACTCCGGAATCGAGTGGAGACTATATCTTCCACTTCGATCCACAGCAGGAGCATGCCGTCAAGGTCGATCAGGTTCCTTCTTCAAAAGCATCTTAATCGAATGGCCTCCCCTATAAAGGCGGAGGCCTTTTTTTATTTATTGTAATCCCAGAGTATCTTCCAACCGCCCTTTTCCTCAGCCACATATACATCCTGATGAAGGCGGAATCGACCGTATTTCCCTTTGAACGTCTGCTCAACCGACACTACGAACACGTTCTTAAACGGATCCGTCCCTTTTTCCATCGACCAGGTGTCCAGATGATTGACCTCTCCCGTTGTGAAAGTGAACGTTTCCACGCCGAAATGATTCATAAACACATGAGCCCTGTCCTGTATGTAATGACCCTTTCCGAATTTATCCTTCATCCGGGAATGAAGCAGTAACCAGGAATCCGCGTACTGACCTTTCTGTTCGTAGCTGTAAAACGTCTCCACTGTCTTTTCCGCCTGATAACCCGGGCGGGATGTGATGAACAGGCCGGCAGCCGTCACAGCAGCAGCCAGAAGGATGAGGGCCGTGATGACAAGGAATTTCCCACCAGAACCTTTCTTCTTCATTCCATCGCCTCCCTTTATCACCTTATGCGGAAACAGGTGAAAAAAGAAAAGCCGGCCTTCCACCATTGGAAGACCGCCTTTCAATCAATACGGATCTGCTTCGTGTCCTTTTTCCTCGGCCTGCTCGACCGCATCCGCAGCCCCATCGCTGCCTATCGGAGAGCCACCCCGCTTTGGAAGTCTCCCTTTGGAAGGAGTGATGTCATCCGCAAATTCCTCGTTCATCTGTCCCGCTGCTGTATTCATTCCAAGTCCCTCTGCCACTCGGCTTCCATAATCCTCATCGCACTGGGTCAGCAAGGATACCATCTTCTTCTGGATATGGGTGTGGCACGGCTTGAGCGATACGACGAGGTTGTTGATTAAATCATCCCGTTCCCAGTCCTTCAGCATCCGGTACCGTTCTCCTGCCTGCTTGAAATTGTTTTCCCTGTCAATCGGCTCTTTCTTCAATTTCCCTTCCACGTACGGCTGGTGAGGTGCCTTTTTCGGAGGGGATTCCTCCAGACCATTCAAGGAGGAAGGCTCATAGTTCACGTGCGGGTTGGACCCTTCCGGCCGATCCACAAAATAAGACATGCTTCCTCCTTCATAGTTGGTGGCGGCATGTTTTTTCGGTGCGTTGGCCGGAAGCTGCTGGTAGTTTGCTCCGACCCGGTAGCGCTGCGTATCAGAATAGGAAAATGTCCGTCCCTGAAGCATCTTATCATCAGAGAAATCGAGACCGTCGACAAGCACACCTGTACCAAATGCCGCTTGCTCGATTTCGTTGAAATAGTTGTCCGGATTTTTGTTCAGCACCATTTTTCCGACTTTCAAAAACGGGAACTGATCCTCCGGCCACAGCTTCGTATCATCAAGTGGATCAAAATCAAGCTCAGGATGCTCGTGGTCCTCCATAATCTGGACGCAGAGCTCCCATTCAGGATAATCGCCGCTCTCGATGGCTTCGTACAAATCCTGTGTCGCATGGTTGAAGTTTTCTGCCTGGATCTGGTTTGCTTCCTCCTGGGTCAGGTTTTTGATCCCCTGCTTGAGAGGCTCCCAGTGATACTTCACGAGGACTGCTTTTCCTTCGTCGTTGACCCACCGGTATGTGTTCACACCGGATCCCTGCATCTGGCGGTAGTTAGCCGGGATGCCCCACGGGGAAAACAGGAAGGTGACCATGTGCATTGATTCGGGCGTCTGGCTGAGAAAATCAAAAATCCGCTCGCTGTCCTGGATGTTGGTCACTGGATCAGGCTTGAACGAATGGATCAAATCCGGGAATTTCATTGCGTCACGAATGAAGAATACCTTCAAATTGTTTCCGACCAGGTCCCAGTTGCCATCCTCTGTGTAAAATTTGACGGCAAATCCGCGCGGGTCCCTCAGCGTCTCCGGAGAACCAGCCGAATGGGTCACCGTCGAAAACCGGACGAGCACCGGTGTTTTCTTCCCTGCTCCAGAAAAAACTTTCGCCCGTGTATATTTCTCCACCGGTTCATCGCCGGCTTTCCCGTAAGTTTCAAAGTAGCCGTGTGCCCCTGTTCCCCGGGCGTGGACCACCCGCTCAGGTACACGTTCCCGGTCGAAGTGGGAAATCTTTTCGATATAATCGTAGTTCTCCAGCGTGGCCGGTCCCCGGTTCCCGATCGTCCTTAAATTCTGGTTCGTCCGGACCGGGTGCCCCTGCCTCGTCGTCAGCGTTTTTTCGCCTTCTCCTTCGGCAAAACGATGGTCGTCCGCACCGCCGGGTCCCTGTTCTTTATAGTTGTCCATATGGTTCCCTCCTGTCATTGACTATCTACAAGGAGAGTTTCTGCAGGCATCCGGTTTTTTATTCCATCTTTTCCATCAACCTTTTGATCCTAAAAAAAACGCCCAGGAAGATCCTGGACGTTGAAGTACTTATGATGGAAGAAGATAATCCGACAGCTGAGTGATGCGTTTGCTCATGCTGCCCGGACTGACTTCATACTTTTCAGCTACCGCTTTTTTCGTTACTTTTTCCGGTTCCGTACGGAAAGCAGACGTGCTGCGGTACATATGCTCAAGGGCTGCGGTTACGACTTCCGGCTTACGGAATGTCGGATTTTCCGCCTGCTTGTACATTTCCCAGCGCTGCTTCAACAGTTCAAATCCTTCTTCCTGCTTCAAGCTTTCATCGAACAAGTCAAGCACGTCATCACCTTCAGCAGGGGCCTCGACGGGATGTTCAGCTGGGGCCTCTTCCGTTTCATCTGTAGAAGTCATATACATCCAGCTGCGCAGCTGTTCTATAATTGTTGCCTGCATATAGTCATAAATCGTCGCAGCACCGCTCGCTTCAAACGCCTCTTCCAGCTGTTTGCGGAACGTCACGTAAGAAGACTCGTAGTTCGGGATCGCCAGGGGTACGAAGTTATGGACGGGTCCCCACTTCAAGAGAACGCCGATACAGTATGGCATGTGCTCATAATTCTCTTCTTTCAAAGGAATGCCGTCCTTTTTCACTTCAAACGATTCTCCGCTCCACACGTCTTCTACAGAAGCGGTGGATTCAGAGGCTGAACCGTTGATTTTGAATAAGCTCACGTGCGGAGATTTCCAGGCTTCCATCGTTGCCATCGTTGCCGGACGGATGATTTTATCCTGTTTCTTCGCAAAAAATTCCTCATACAGGGTGGAGCCATCCTCCTGTTTGTCGATCAGGACACGCTGCACCATCTGGAACGCCGCTTCCACTTCTTCTTCCTGTGTTTCTCTCGACTCAGATGGCGTAACGTTCGGATAATTACGGTTCACATAAGCCATAAAGTGGCTGTAGTTACTCTGCAGTTCCTCATGAAGGCTGCTGGATCCGACAGCCTGATCATCTTTCACCATGCAGCATTTTTTATATTTTTTCCCGCTTCCACAAAAGCAGGGATCATTCCTTTTTGTCTTACTCATATAAATCCCTCTCCTAATTGTTTAAAGGTCAACTCTACTAGGGTACCGAAAATTGCGCAAACATGCAAAAAATTTTCCACATCTATGCAGTTTTCTGTAAAAAAAGGCGGATATAGGAAGTTTATGGAACAGATGCCATCTTCATAAAAAACCGTCTGAAGGTTACCCTTCAGACGGAGCGGAGCGGGAGATCGCCGACGAACGATATTCAATTTTGTGCGGAATGATGATACGCTTCGGCGGCTGCTCCCGCCGCTGCACGTTCTCAATGAGGCAGGCGGCTGCCTCTGTCCCTAAGGCCTGGATGTGGACGTCCACCGTCGTCAGGGCCGGACGGGACACCTGAGCAAGGTAGACATTGTTGAAACTGACGATTGATAAATCCTCCGGTACGTGAATGCCTGCTTCCTCCAAAGTGGATATGACGCCAATCGTCATCAGATCATCGGCGACAACAAGCCCGGTCGGCGGATGAGTGAGAGACATGAGTGCACGAACAGCTGAGCGTCCGCCCGATTTCAAGAACTCTGTATGGACTTTATAATTGTCTTCAAGGGAGATTCCGGCCTCTTTTAACGCCTCCTCATACCCTTGAAGGCGGTCGAGCGTCACCACGAGCTCAGGAGAACCCCCGATAAACGCCACCCGCTCATGACCGAGATCGATCAGATGCTTTGTCATATCCTTGGAAGCCTGAATGTTATCGTTATCAACGTGCGTCACGTAGTTTCCGTTTTCTGCCGGACGGCCGACGACGACAAAAGGAAACTTCTGCTCCAGCAGAAAGGATTGAATCGGGTCACGGACCTGCGAATAGAGGAGAAGAATCCCATCTGTCTGACTGCTGTACACCATCCGTTTCACAGCCTCCAGCATTTCCTCATCCGTTTCTCCCGTGCAGAGAACAAGGGAATACTCCATCTCATGGGCGATGGAACTGATGCCCCGAAGCACCTCCGGAAAAAATGGATTCTGCAGCGCTTTATCTGCACTGAAAGGCAGAACAACACCGAGAGATTTCGTCGTCCGGCTTGCTAAATTACGGGCGGTCACATTCGGGTGATATCCCATCTCCTCCATCGCCTGCTTCACTTTCCTTTTCGTAGCCGGACTGATCCGCGGATTGTCTGCAATCACACGGGAAACCGTCGAGGGCGCTACACCTGCCGCTCTGGCTACATCCTTAATGGTTACGTCCAAAACAATCACCTTCTATTCATATACTGCCTCCATCATAACACTCCCCGTTCCAAGGGAGGAATGAGTATTTAGGTGGCCAGGAAGAAAACGTGTCCTCCAGAATGAGAGACCTGCCCCCCCTTTCCTTCCGGCTAAACGTGCATCCACATGAACGTTTCAGAATTCGCTTCCCGCACCTTTTTCCAGGAGACAAAGATCTTCCCCGCCCGGACGTGAAGGATAAAAAAAGAAGACCTTCTAATAAACAGAAGATCTTCCTCTTTTCAGCTCATCAATCGTCGCAAGCGGCGCTGACGCCACCTTCCCACATGACCTTCTACACGAGTGGTCCTACAGTTTAAATTGCTGGATCTCCTCGTTCAACTGCTCAGAAAGCTCAGACAGCTGACGGGCACTGTGAGAAACTTCTTCCATTGAACTTGTCGTCTGCTGCGAGGAAGCGGCCACCTGCTCCACCCCTGCCGCCGACTCCTCGGAAACAGAAGCAATCTCTTCAATCGACTGGTTCATCTGCTGGCTGTTTTCTGCAATATCCGAAAGGTGCTCGGAAATTTCCCCGATCCGTCCGGACATGTCACTGACCGATGTATGGATACGGTGGAAGGTTTCCCCGGTCACCTCTATCTGTTTCGTTCCTTTGTCCACTTCCTGATAGCCGGATTCAAGCGATTGAGCGACCCGGTTTGACTCGGATTGGATACTTTCCACAATGGATGTGATATCAATGATGGACGTTGAAACCTGCTCGGCAAGCTTGCGGACTTCATCAGCCACGACGGCAAATCCTTTGCCATGCTCCCCGGCTCTCGCCGCCTCTATAGCCGCGTTCAAGGATAACAGGTTGGTCTGTTCGGCAATATCCTGAATGACCTGGACGAGTTTATTAATTTCCTTGGACTGCTTATCCAGTCCGTGCACACGCTCTACAGACTCCTTGACGATGCCGTTGATGGTGTTCATCTGTTGGACGGACGTCTCCATCAACCCCCGCCCTTCTTCGGTCATCGACAGCACTTCCTTCGATGTTCCAGCTACTGCTTTTCCACTTTTGTTGGCTTCATCCAGACGTCGGACGAAGTTGTCCATCCCTTCGGAAAGGCTGCTGGAGCTGTCTGCCTGGGACTCTGCACCAGAGGACAGTTCCTGCATCGTAGAAGCGACCTGCTCGCTTCCTTCTTTCACTTCGTTGGCCGACTGCGTGAGTTCCTCACTCTGCGCCGACACTTCACTCGACGCTGTCGTCACCCTCTGAACAAGGCTCCTCAAGCTCTCCACCATTTCATTCATCGCCACAGACAGCTGACCAATTTCATCGGCCCGCTTCGTTTCGATGTCCTCTGTCAAATCTCCATCACTAATCCGGTTCACCGACGACAGCAGGGAGCGGACAGCTTTCGTCAGACGGGTGCCGAAGATATAAGCAAACCCGGCACCAAGCAGAACAGCGACCGCTAAAAAGATAGCAAGGAAGCTATTGATTTCCTTCTGGAGGCTTCCAACAAAGGAGGTACTCATATCGACGCCGACAATCGCATCCATGTCACCAATCTGCATGAAGACCGACTTATGGACGCCCCATTCATCTTCATAAATGGAGGTCACAACGGTATCCCCTGTCTGGAACGCCTCCCTCTGCTTATCTGTAAAAGGAGACTCCACCATTACATCCTCAGAACCGTTCAAGGCGACGATGTATTCCTGCTCTCCCTGCTTTGTCAATATATAGGCATATTCCAGACGCTCCTGTCCTTCAATGAAGCTGTCCAGCGTGTTGATCAAGCTGGCATGGTTCTCTGATGGGTTTTCCATTGCTTCACGGACGGCATTCGGTTCAATCGAGCGGACAAGCTCCTGACCATTTGTCAAAAGAACCTGTTCAAACTGCGGGAGAATATGATCATCAATCATATTACCAGTTATATATTTCACGAAGCCGAAGGTCAGTCCACCAAGAATAAGGATCGGAATGATGAAATTAACGAACAACTGGGTTTTTAACGACTTCTTCGGGTTCAAGGCCTGCCAATTCATCGGACAGCCTCCTTTGCTGGTTTCATTGTAAGGAAGGGCTCTAAATCAAGGGTAAGTAACCGGTCCAGTTCATTCAGCTGGTTCGTTTTGAAAAAGACGACGGCAAACGTCCGGTCACTGGCTGACTGGATGATCCGATACTCCAGGATGTGACTGAACTCTTTTTTCAGCTCCTCATGCTGAATGGATTGAATAAGATTCACGCTGATATGCCCCGGCACTTCCGCACAGAAAAATCCGTAAAAGGACTCGTCGGCCCGCTTCACAATCGTTTTCCAATCCGGCTTTACGCCCTTGAAGTAGGCTGAGGCCGAGTTGATATCATAGGCGTAATGACTCACATCTGTCGTACCTGCCCCGGCAAAGCGGAGCGGATTCATCTCAATGGGAACGATGCCGCCGTCGTTTTGTCTCATTTCTATGTGAAAAGGATAGTTTCGGAGCTGAAGGCGGTCATTTAAAAGACGCAGGTAATCCAGCGCCTGCTCACGTACTTCCTCAAGAATACGGCTGGACGTGTAATAAATGCGGTCGGACGTATCCTGATCGTGGGCAAACCGGCGTTTCAGGATATTCAAAATCACCGGCTCACCCGCTTCGTCATAGTAGCAGTCAAGCGCATACTCCTGTCCTTCAATATATCCTTCAATAATGATCTGTTCACTGTCCAAAACGGCATCCGAATACATCGACCGGGAGAGAAGCAGGTCGGAATACAATCCTTGTACCGCCTGGTCCCACTCCGCTTTTTCCTTCACGATATAAACACCGACACTGGAATAGCCTTTGTTCGGCTTGATAACGACCGGGAATGGGAGATCTTCCTTGTTTGAACTCATCAATTCATCAAGCGTGACAAGCTTGAAATAATAGTCTTCATCCAGATCGGCAATCAGCTCCCGGAACCGGGCTTTGTTTTTGACCATCTGGGATACTTTCGTATGTATGTGCTCCGGATGGTGGTGCTGCAGCATCTGCAGACAGCTTTCCGAATTGGTTAGTAGTTTAGAATGTTCCTTCATATCCAGGGCTCTTTCATCGTCCTTATAATAGATAGGCAAATGATGAGTCAGGGCCGTTTGTACTAGGATAGGGGACACCGTTTGTTCATCAATAATCAGCATAAATTCCCTCCTGAGCGTGCAATTTCAACTTATTTGTGCTCGACTCCTTATATATCGGCCGCCCTCGGAGTTCATACAGGTCCGTACGCCTGATTTAGTTATAAATTCCTATTTAATCAGAAAATTAAGCACAAAAAAATCCGTGTACGGCTACACGGATTCCGGTGAATGATGAGTCGAACTTTTTCATCGATTGAAGGTAATCTTCTAGTCAGAAACAGGGACCGATGATTGAAAAGAGCCCGCAAACGTATGCAGCTTTTCCATATCGGAGACATCTTCTTCAAAAAGAGGCACATATACCAGCTCTTTGTCTCTAAACGTCCGCTTGATCTCCTCAAGGTAAACACGCTCCTGTTTTCTCCTTTTAGCGAGAAAGGCACCATCAGCGTAGTCAGGCAGAACTTTATTCACGATCAGTGTCTGCACATCAAGTCCATGTCTGCCCAGCTGCTCCACGGCTTTCTTCGTTTCAAGAATCGGGAGGCGCTCAGGAATGAGAACAAACACAAAGGCGGTCTTCTTTTCGTCTAATATGATTTTCCGTACGGTGTCGAATTTTTCGCGGCGCCTCTGCAGCACGTTGAAAATCGGATCATCTACAGGCTCTCCATCATGAAGCAGCTGTGTGTACGTCTCATTCATCCGCCCCCGGCGCTCCAGCATGCCGTCAATCCACACGTTCATGATTTCCGGGAGTGTAAGCAGGCGGATCGTATGTCCGGTCGGAGCGGTGTCAAACACAATTTTATCGAACCGGCCGGACTCTTCCAGGATGATGGACACGAGGCGGTCAAATAAGGCGGCCTCATCTGCCCCGGGCGAGGCGGATGCCATATCGATCTGCCGGTGCACCTCCTCGACCATTTTAGACTTCACAAGCCCTTCCAGGTTTTCCTTCACCCCTTCAATATACCCCTTCGATTCATAACCGGGATCAATTTCCATCCCGTATAAACGCTTGGCGAGCTTCGTTTTCGTATGGGATAAAGACGTATGAAAAACATCGCCGAGATTATGAGCAGGATCTGTCGAAACGACAAGCGTTTCATATCCCTGTTCAGCAAAGGAGAGCGCAAGGGCCGCTGATGAGGTCGATTTTCCGACACCGCCTTTTCCTCCCGCAAAAATGATAGAGTGATGCTGGATATGTTTCATAGATAACCCTCCTTAACAGCAGCGGATGCCATCGAGCGGGGATTTCTCCATGCCCATCCGCAAATGCCAGTCATGAAATTTTTCAACAATATGTGGGTACAATTCAAGCGTGTAATAAAACGCGGGGTTGGGGATGCCGAGCAGATCGGAATAAAGCAGCAGAAGAAAAAGATCTTCTTCATCCCTCAACTCCCGGGCCACCTCCTGCTTATGTGGCAGACTCAATACTTCATCATACAGTTCCACCATCCGTTTCAGGGAAAGCTTCTTTTCCATCCGTCTCCCTCCTCAGGATTTTGTCCATTCCAACAGCCGCTCTTCATAGCGTCCGGCTGAAGCTGTATATTCTCCATTTACAAACACCGCCCCGTACGTGCTGTGCAGCAGAAAGGAAGCCAGTGCCCGGCGGCGTGTAATACGTCCCCGGCGCTGCTGCTGACAGAAATAAGCGGCTGCAGCCAGCAGGTTCCTTGGGTCGATGAATTGCATGTTGATATCAGGATCGATCTCCAGTGTCATAAGATAAAGCTGCTGCAGATTTTTTCGTTCTTCGTCATGGTGCGAAAATTCGTCCTCCATGTTAATCAAACCATCCGGATCGGAGCAGATGCCGCCACAGCACCCCATCCCGATTTCCTTCTCCGCCCGCATCATCATGACATCGATCATGCCTTTTTCCTCCTTACTGAATGGAAAAAGCCGTACATCGGCACGGCTTCTTCTTTTTAAGCACTTCGTTCGATGGAATTTTTATGGTCCTTCGTAATCGCTGAAAAGGCCGTCAGTAAAATCCAGAAGGTGAAAACGAGGATGACTGCACCAAAAGCAAACAGCATCCAGTCACTATTCTCATTCCAAGGCGCCCATTCTGTCAGCACCTGTGAAATCATCGCCCACAGCGTCATGAACATGAGAAAGACCATTGGAATAATTGTCGGAAGGTAATTTCTCCCCTGACGCTTCAGCCAGATCGATACGAGCAGGAGACTAATGCCTGCCAGGAGCTGATTGGATGTTCCAAATAACGGCCAAAGCAGATAACCTCCGGATCCGAATCCCTTCGGCCCCTGCGGAATCAGGGTCAGTGCAGCGCTTGAAACAACCGCCAGCGTAGTTGCGACATGCATTTTCGTCAGTGGTGTGATCTTATATTCAGTACCGAGCTCTGCGATAATATACCGCATCAAACGAACCGAAGAATCCAGTGTTGTCGCAGCGAAACTGACGACAATCACACTCACAATCGTAGCCGCGACAGAGGCGGGAATCCCGAGTCCCGCCGCCAGCTGGCCGGCCCCTTGGATGAAGACACCAAGTCCGGCATTACTGGCCGCCGCAAAACCGCTGTAGGTGGCTGTGAACTCCGCCGCTGTTGGGAAGAAGGTGACAACAGCGATGATCGCGACTAAGGCGAGAGCTCCTTCTCCGACGGAACCAAGATAGCCGACAAACCGCGCTTCTGTTTCATTGTTCAACTGTTTCGAAGAAGTCCCGGAAGATACGAGACCGTGGAATCCGGAAATCGCTCCACAGGCGATGGTAATGAACAAAAGCGGGAACCAGGATGTATCCGCCGACGCATTGGTTACCGGTGCTGTAATTTCAGGGTTGGAAAACAGCAGCCCGAGATAGAGAAGGCCCAGTCCGACAATCAGCTGATGGGAGTTGATATAATCCCTTGGCTGAAGCAGTTTCCACACAGGAAGCGTCGATGCAATATACACATAGATCATGAGTACGATGATCCAGACGAAAAACGCCATGGATGTCGCACTCAATCCAAAGGCTGCTTCCGCTCCTTCGCCTCCGAAATAGCGGACAAGGTCTATCTGCAGGGCAGGGACATAACTTGCAACGACAGCAGAGAGATACATGACAGCAAGAGCTACTAGCGATGGCAGAAGCATACTGCCCTGTCTCTTGTAGACACTGTAACCAATCCAGACAGCGAGTGGAATTTGAATAAAGACCGATAATACACTCGCAGGAAACGAGATGAACAAGTTGGCAATAACCCAGGCGAACACTGCATTGACCATAAGAACAAGCAGAAGGATAATGAACAAAAACAACACCTTCGCTTTCTCGCCGATCAACTTACTCGCCAGCGTCCCGATCGACTGTCCTTTGTTTCGCACGGATAAAACGAGTGTACCGAAATCATGGACCCCTGCAGCGAACACCGTGCCAAGCAGCACCCAGAGCACAGCCGGAAGCCATCCCCAGTACACCGCGATGGCCGGCCCTACAATGGGAGCTGCTCCAGCCACCGACGTAAAGTGGTGCCCCCAGAGGACGAACTTGTTCGTAGGTACGAAATCGACACCATCCTTAAACTGATGGGCGGGCGTTACGTAATTCGGATCAAGCTTATAAATCTTTTCGGCAATAAACTTAGAATAATACCGATACCCTAGAAAAAAGACAAGCATACCAACAACGGCCAGCCAAATCCCACTCACAAAAACCCTCCTTTTATGTATGCGCTTACACATTATGGTTATTATATCTCACCATTCGCCATCGTTTCAATGAAATTTACAGATTTATCAGAAAATAGAAGCCATAAAAAAACCGCTCCTTTCGGCAGTCCGGTTGGAGCGGTTTTCTCATGACGATTATAAGATGGCTTTTCCTGTTTCCTGCTGCGACTTGTTCCCCTTCGATCGGTTTCCCTCGAAAAAGCCCGGTTTTTTATTCGGCAGTTTTCCGAAGAACAAACCAGCAAAAGGAAGGTACCTGTGGGACAGCCAGATGATCACATAACATGAAAGCAGGGTGGCAGCGAGCCGGACAATGATAGCTGCGTGGAACATGTTTCCAGCCGGAATGGGAATGGTAAATTCATAGATCTTCAATACGAATGGGTGAAGAAGATAAAAGCCAAACGAATAGACCGCAATATTCTTCACGTAGGACAGCGCCACCGGCCACTTGACGACCAACCGTTCCGCAATACGGAACATGGCATAGCTTCCGACAACGAGAAAGAGCATATTAATAATCAAATAGCCCCACGTCGGCAGCTGTGCGCCAAAGATCTGATACCCGCTACCGTGCAGGTAAACAGTCGTCAGACCTGCAAACAGGCCTCCGACTGCCCATATAGGTGTTGTTCTTGAAAAAGCGGCCGTCTTCTGCTGTTTATAATAGGCGCCGATCCACGCACCGAGCAGGTAAGGTCCCATACTCGTCATAAACAGGTTGAATGAAAACACTTGAAATTCCCGGTTGAAGAAGTAGTACCCGACCTGCAGGATCATTCCGAACAGCCACATGTACTTTCTGAAGAAAGCCGATTTCTGTGCGGCATAGAGGACGACAGGGAAAAACAAATAAAACTGGACGATTAAGAAAATAAAGTGCAGATGATAAAACGAATCCCCTGTAAACACCCGGGTCAGAATGTTTTCCGGCGTCGTCGACACCACTCCGAGATAAATAGAGAAAGCTTCATAGAAAAGCGCCCACAGGAAATAGGGAACGACAATATAGAGAGCTCTCTTCCTGAAATAAGAGAAGAGTTCCTGTTTATCCATTTTCTGATCGATATACTTATAGAAAAAGACCATCGCCGTAAGCATAATGAAGATACCGGCTTCAATCCGGATGATCCGGTTGATAAAATGATAGGCCTCATACATGCCCGTGCCTTCCGTAAGAACCTTCACATAGGCCGCGCTGACGTGTACGAGGACGACCATGACCATGGCAAAGATGCGTAGAAAGTAGATGGACTCAATTCTTTCTTTTTTCATGGAATCATTCCTTTAATGGTTCGACTTAATGGTGCGTGAGCCATTTTACCATGAAATCATGGTCTGCTTTCGCATTGTAGCCGATTATTCATGAAATTATTGAACTGTCGTAATATAAATTACATTTTATTCCTATTCGCATCAATACGACCGAGGAAAAAGCCATCGATTCTGTCGAGACGTCCCTTTCACCGGAGTGGCCGGGGCATCGCCATTGTAGACCTGGGCATTTTCGAGATGAATGTATTGAATTTCCTCCTGCGAATCATTCATCTGACTGGCTTTTTCATACTTTTTAGTTAGGGACTGAGCCGTTTCACTGCCTTCAGCAAGGGTACCGCTTAAAGAGTGGAAGTATTTTTCAGCCGAAACCGTTGTCCCTGTCACCAAAGCTCCGTTAATGTTTAACGTCATGTCCAGGGAAAAATCTTCCCTATCAGCTGCTTTCACAAATTTTCTCAGCCCATGACCCATCAAGGATCTTCCTTCCTGACTGGATATTGAACGGGATCGGCATCAATCTATTTTACGGGATCATTACACCTCTCATCGAGCCATCGTTTATCTTTTCACTTCCCAATTGGACGTTTCTGAAACCCCGGGAAACTCCCATTCTATGAGAAGGATCATCATGATGGATTTGGTTACAACATAAAGTTGCCCAACCCCTATGTCGAAACCACGCTTAAGGGGGCTTTTTTCCACACCTCTATCCCAACCCCGATATCGCAGGAATCCTTACGATTTCTCCGAATTACTAGAGTATATCTTTTAAAGGAGGAAATCGTTTGAAGTTTAAAAAGCTTGCTTCCCTGTCCCTTGCCGCCGCCCTTGTCCTTATGCCGTCCACTGGAGGTGTCCTGGCCGATTCCCTTTCCGACAAAACATCATCAGAACGGACAAACAAAATTGATACTTATCTCGAAAAAGGAAAGTACGTGCCGGGTGAAGTCGTCGTAAAATATAAAGAAGGCTTCTCTCCAAACAAAAAAGAGATGAACCAGATAGACGCTGTTGTCCTGGAGGAACAACAGGAAGTCGTCGAAGCTGAGGAGAAAGTGTTGAAGGTAAAAAACGTTGAAAAAGTCGTCGAAGCCTTAAACAAAAATCCGAATGTGGAATACGCAGAGCCGAACTATCTATTCCAAGCCACCTGGACACCAAATGATACGTACTACAGCGGCTATCAATATGGACCGCAGAACACAGATACACCAAGGGCATGGGACGTAACACGCGGAAGCAGCAGTCAGGAAATCGCCATCATCGACTCCGGTGTCGACTACAACCACCCGGACCTTGATGGAAAAACGATCAAAGGCTATGACTTCGTCGATAATGATAACAATCCAATGGATCTCAATGATCACGGCACGCACGTAGCCGGAACCGCCGCCGCTGAAACCAACAACGCCAGAGGTGTCGCCGGAATGGCTCCGAATACAAAAATCCTTGCCGTCCGCGCCCTCGACGCGAATGGCAGCGGCTCCCTGAACGACATAGCAGATGCCATCCGCTACTCCGCTGATCAAGGCGCAGAGGTCATTAACCTTTCCCTTGGCTGCAACTGTGATACACAGACATTGGAAAATGCGGTCAATTACGCTTGGAACAAAGGATCCGTCGTCATTGCAGCGGCAGGAAATGACGGAGTTTCCACAACTTTCGAGCCTGCTTCCTATGACAACGTCATCGCCGTAGGAGCCGTCGACCGCTATGATAGAAAAGCCTCCTTCTCCAACTACGGCACGTGGGTGGATGTAACAGCGCCAGGCGTGAGTATTGCGTCTACGATGCCGAACGGAGGGTATGCCTACATGTCCGGAACATCCATGGCAGCCCCTCACGTAGCCGGTCTTGCCGGACTGCTCGCCTCCCAGGGCCGTTCCAACAGCAATATCCGTGCAGCCATTGAACAGACAGCTGATCCAATCAGCGGAACAGGTTCCTACTTTGAGCACGGATTGATCAATTCCTACGACGCGGTGAACTATTAAGTAGAAAAAGAGGAAGGCGCCTGCATGCGCCTTCCTCTTTTCTTATCGGTTGACTCCCGGACGAATCTTTCGCTATAGTAAAACTACCAAAGGGAGTAGCGACCGCATATCCGCGGCTGATGAATCGTCATTTCGGTGATCCACTCACCTGGTTCATCAAACTATATAGATAGGACGCGAGACTTTGGCCCTCCACAGGGCCGGAGTCTCTTTTTTTTGAGCAGAGCCCTGTGTATAGAAAGGAGATTGGAATGATGGTTTACTTTATTTTTCTATTATCCGCCGTCATCGTTGTATTTGCGGCTGTCCAGCTGAACCGGTTCGGCGATGTGATCAGCCGGAAATCCACGCTGAGCGGTGCTGTCGTCGGCACCTTTCTCATCGCCGGGGCGACCTCTCTGCCGGAGTTGACGACCAGTTTAACAGCCGTCTATATCGACAACCCTGACATCGCTGTCGGGAACATGCTCGGCAGTAATGTGTTCAACCTGCTCATCATTGCTGTTGTGGACATGATTTACCGAAAACGGAAAATGTTTAACGCCATCGATGAGAAGCAGCACATGCCAACAGCAGTGGCCGGTATCGTATTCACCCTGATTGTAGTCGCCGCCCTCATCCTGCCGTTCGATTTTTCCTTGTTTAACATTGGGGTAGAGATGTTCATCCTCGTCGGGTTGTATATATTGGCCACCCGATTTATGAATCAAGGGGAAGAAGAGGAGATGGATGAAGCAGCCGCCGCAGGCAAAGATTATACGTTAAAAGCAGCGGTCATCGGTTTCATTGTTGCAGCACTCATCGTGTTCGCCTCAGGGAGCGCCTTATCGATTTCCGGTGATCAGCTCGCCCAGCAGACAGGGATGAGTTCAAGCTTTGTCGGAAGCTTCCTCATTGCCGCTTCCACCTCGCTTCCGGAACTCGTAACCGTCCTTGTGGCCATGAAGATGTCCAACTACGGCATGGCGCTCGGTTCTATCCTCGGAAGTAACCTGTTCAACCTGCAGCTGCTTGCTGTGACGGATGTGTTTTACCAGAAAGGCGCGATACTGCAGTCGCTCAGCTCCACCCATCTGCCTGTGGCGCTTTTAAGTACAGCGATGCTTTTCCTGACCGTATTCATGGTGAATCGCAAGCCGAAGGAAAACAGCTTCCGTTATGCGGTACCGTCGCTGCTTATGATCGTCATTTATTTTGCAGCATCGTATCAGTTGTTTTAAAAAAAGCAGGAGAGCGCCGGCTCTCCTGCTTTCATTTATTTATGTCCCGTCTCAATTTAGTTGATATACCTGAGGTTTAGTTGATATATCTCGAATTTAATTGATATATCTCGAATTTAATTGATATATCGCAGAAAAAATTGATATATCGAAAATAAAATCGATATCCGCCATAGGAATACCGATCTCCGTGTCGAATAAGGAAAGAGCGAAAGGATGGATGCCATGATTATGAAAGAACGCACTTTCCCCAGCGATATCAAAGTTCTGCAGGCTTTGAAGCGGAGACTGATGGACCATCACCCTCAATCCGCAGCTGTAAACGAACAGTTGAAGCTCCGATTAACCGGCTACAAAGGCGAACTCTCCTTGAATTATCCTCTTACTTTTCTCCCCTCGGACCATGATATTTTCCATGACCTGCGTCTGTATGACGGCACCCACCATTTTCAAATCGACTGCCTTGTCGTAACCGCTGCTCTCCTAATCATTCTTGAAGTGAAAAATATTGGAGGGGAGCTGTTTTTCAACCAGCGCTTCCACTACCTTGAACGAAAATGGGAAAAAGATCATTCGACGTTTGCCGACCCAGTCATTCAGGTAGGCCGTCATACCCGCCAGCTTCAGAAGCTGCTGAAGCTCTGGCAGATTCCTAATGTTCCGATTTACGGTCTGGTCGTCAACAGCCACCCTGCGGCAAGGATTGATACAGATGATGCTGACCTTGAGAACGTCATCCGGATCGAAACACTTCCCGAAAAGGTGGCGGATCTGACGGAAGATCGAACCTCCATTTTGAATGCCTCCCACATGAACCGCTTATCCACCCACTTGCTCACCAATCACGAAAGCTACTTTTATGACTATGTGAAATTTTTCAAACTGGAAAAAGAAGATTTCAAGAAGGGAGTATTCTGTCCGGAATGTTCCTCACTTCCAATGAAACGTATGCACGGCAGATGGAAGTGCTTGAACTGCGCTCATATCAGTAAATCCGCTCATTTGGCTGCCTTGGAAGACTATTCGCTCTTAATTGGAAAAACCATCTCAAACAAACAGGCCAGAGATTTTTTGCATGTTCCCTCTCCCTCAGCTGCTAATATCCTGCTAAAAGCGATGAAGATTAAAACAGTAGGCAGGAATAAAGGAAGAATATATGTATTGGAATGAGTGTTTAAATTGATATATTGGATAATTCGTTGATAAGTTGCTGAATTAATTGATATCTGCGGAAAATAATTGATATATCGCCATTTTAATTGATATACACAAGAAATAATCGATATCCGCGCACACGCCCCCCGCTTAAAGAAAAAAAGCGCCCCACAAAAGGGGACGCCTTACATTTTCGGCTGAGGATCCGCTTCCATCAACACATCCACCAAATGCACGGCTTCCATCCGGTCTCCGGCACCTTCGCGGACGACGCCGAGCTTCATCTGCAGCAGGCAGCCCGGGTTGGAAGTGACGATGCCATCGGGATCAACGCCGCAGACGTCCTGCATTTTAACATCGAGGATGTCCATCGCCTCTTCGTAGTTCACGATGTTGTAAATCCCTGCAGAGCCGCAGCAGAATTCCGGACGGTCCATCTGTTTCAGCGTCAGGCCGGGCACTTTTTCCAACAGCGCGACAGGCGCTTCGGTGACCTTCTGGACGTTTCGCAGGTGGCAGGAAGGCTGATAGGTGACGGTTCGCGGAACGGACTGCTCAAACTGGAGGCCGTCCAGATCGATCAGCACTTCTGAGATGTCCTTCACGTTTGCCGCAAAGGCAGAAGCACGGCTGTGCCATTCTGTCCCCTCTTCAAACAGGTGCGGATATTCAATCAGACGAGCGCCGCATCCGCCTGCGTTATTGACAATGTAATCAAAACTTTCCTCTTCAAAGGCTTCAATGTTCCGTTTGGCCAGCTCAACAGATGCATCGACTTTGCCGGAGTGCGCGTGAAGAGCCCCACAGCACGTCTGCTGGTCTGGAAAAACAACTTCCGCGCCGCTTCGCAACAGCAGTTCCATCGTGTTTTGGTTCGTTTCATAAAACACACTATCCATGATGCAGCCCTTGAAAAAAGCAACTTTAGCTGTGGCCGGACGTTTACGGACGTATCGGCCCGCCCTGGATTTCCGCCGCTTCGGGGAAGGCATCTCGGGAAGGACCGCTTCAAATTCATGGATGTGCAGCGGCGCCCGCTTCGTCAGACCGAACCGCTGGGACACTTTTTTCAGACCACTGGATTGATAGAGCCAAGTCGCATGTCCAAGCGAATCCATCCACGCCGTGGAAGGAAAGAAGCGTTGGAACATGAAGTTTTCGACCAGTTTCCGTGGTCTGCTTTTTTCCTCGTGTTCATCAATGACGTGCTTGGCACTCTCAAGGATTTCTCCATACTGGACGTTGGTCGGGCATACGGTTGTACACGCCATGCAGCCGAGACATTTTTCGATCGGCTCTTTCAAATCCTCGACGGATGCTTTGCCTTCAGCGACCATTTTCACGAGGTTGATCCGGCCGCGCGGCGAGTGGGTTTCTCTTTCCATCGTCTCATACGTCGGACAGGCAGGAAGACAGTAGCCGCACTGTACACAGTCAAACGTCTTATCATAGCTGAGCTTTTCCTGCAGCAGACTATTCATGATGCAGCACCAGCTTCTGTCCTTTTTCCGGGAAGACCTTGCCAGGGTTCAGGATGCCGTTGGGGTCCCAGCTGTCCTTGATCCGCTTCATCATATCCAGCCCGACTTCACCGAGCTCCATCTCCATGAACGGAGCTTTCATCGTTCCGATTCCATGTTCGCCGGATAAAGTGCCGCCGAGTTCCAGAGCTGCTTCAAACATTTCTTCCACAGCTTTTTCCACCCGCTTCATTTCTTCGACATCACGTTTATCACAAAGAACATTCGGATGCAGGTTGCCGTCCCCGGCATGACCGAAGGCGACCACTTCCACGTCATACTTCTCTTTAATGACCTGAAGCCAGTCCATAAAATCGGGAATTTTACTGCGGGGCACCGTCGCATCTTCGGAAACCTTTGTCGGCTTGATTTTCGCAATCGCAGGTGATACTTGTTTCCTTGCATGCCAAAGCTTAGCCGCTTCTTCGTCTGACTTAGGGATGATCACATCCAGCGCACCCATATCCTCCATAATTTCTTCAATGAGCCGGCGCTCGACCTTCAACGTCTCCGGATGACCGTCCAGTTCAATAATAATGACGGCAGCAGCATCGACAGGCAGACCGGCCGGTTGAAATTTTTCTACAGCCACAACACAAGCCTGATCCATAAATTCCATTTTGGACGGAAGGATCCCGGAGGTAAGGGTCTGGGAAATTGCCTCTCCCGCTTTTCGCACTTCATCGAACGTGACCATCAGCGTCTGAACAGCCGGCGGCTTCGGCATCAGTTTCAGCGTCGCCCCGACGATGACACCCAAAATACCCTCTGATCCTACAATCAGCTTCGTTAAGTCAATGCCGGTGACATTTTTGATCGTCCGTCCGCCGGTGCGGATGATTTCCCCTTGCGGAGTAACGACCTCAAGACCAAGCACATGATCTTTTGTTACCCCATACTTCAAGCCGCGCGGGCCTCCGGAATTCTCTGCAAGATTGCCGCCGATCGTAGCAACATGGGCACTGCTTGGATCCGGCGCGTACATGAGGCCGTGCTCCTCAGCGGCCTTATTGATATTAGCCGTAAGTACACTCGGAGTGACGTCCACGGTGAGATCCCGGGGGCTCAGATGGATTTCAGCGGGATATTGAGACATGTCCAGCACAATTCCTCCGTGTACGGGAAGCGGGCCCCCACTCAGACAGGTGCCCGATCCTCTCGGGTGGACGGGGATGTTATGCCGGTTGGCCAGTTTCAAAACATCAGCGGTTTCCTGCTTGGTTTTCGGCTGGACCACAACATCGGGCAGATGCTCGCCGAACGAGGCATCAAAGCTGTAGCTGTGCCGGTCGGCGAGATCGGTCAGCACCCTTTTTTCAGGGATAATGCGGCGGAGTTCCTCGATCCATTCGTCCATATACTCAGCTCCTTATTAAGATTGGGCTTTTTTCTGACGAAGCGGTTTTCCTTTCAACACATCCATGACGTCGGTAATTTCATTAAAGTAATCGGACGCTTCATTCCACTGGTCTGTGACAAGATTAACGAACAGAATGTCGATCATATGCAGTTGTGCCAGCCTTGAAGAGGTCGCCCCGCTCCGGAATGGGGCGGGAATTTCCCTGGAGGCTGAAATATACAGCGACACATCTGCATGGGCCGTCACAGGGGAATGCCCGTAGCGGGTGAGACTGATCGTTTTAGCCCCTTTGTATTTGGCAATCTCCATGATTTTCGCCGTTTCATACGTCTCACCGGAAAAAGAAATGCCGAAGACGACATCATTTTCCTTTACGTTCGCAATGTTCATCGCCGCATTGTGCATATCCGTAAATGCGGACGTCGCCTTGTTCATCCGAAGGAACTTCTGCTGGGCATCCTGGGCGATGATCCCGGAGGCCCCGACACCGAAGAAGTGGATGGTATCCGCTTTTTTCAAGACGTCCACCGCTTTTTCCAGGGTCCGGTAATCGACCATTTCCGTCGTTTCCTTGATCGCCTGCAGGCTGTTGTTGGTCACTTTTTCAACAATCGAATCGGAGGGTTCCCCTGGCTGGATATCCCGGAAGCGGGCCTCCGGCTTTTTCTGCAGGTCTCCGGAAATGCGCAGCTTCAGCTCCTGCAGACCCTTCAACCCGAGGGACTTACACAAACGGATGACAGCCGCACTGCTGGTGGAACTCAGTTCACCGAGCTGTGTAGCCGTACAATGGATCGCTTCATGAGGCTGATCCAGTATAAATTCGGCAATCTTTCTTTCTGACGGGGGCAGCTTGTCCTTCATTTCATTCAGAATGACAAGCCCGCCTTTCAATGAATTTTTCATATCTTCCACCACTCTTATCCTTTAATAGCTCCTTCTGTCATTCCTTTGACGATGCGCCGCTGGAAAATCGCATACAGGATGATGACAGGAACGATGGCAATCACTAAGCTTGCAAATAAGGTTCCCCACGCATTGGTGTACTGGGTCTCATTGCTTATGTAATCGATCGCCAGGGCCAGCGTATAGTTTTCTTCCGTCTGAAGGAAGATCAAAGCCATAAAATACTCATTCCAGAACTGGATCATGTTCATGATCGTTACGGTAATGATACCCGTTGTCGAGAGCGGAGTAATCACCTTCCATAGAATCCCATACGGGGACATTCCATCAATGGCTGCGGCTTCTTCCAGGGACTTCGGTATCGTAGCCATAAAGCTCGTCAGTACGAAAATGCTGAAAGGCAGCTGGCTTACCGCATAGACGATGCTCAATCCGAAAATGTTATCCAGTAGGTTCAGCTGCATCAATAAAAAGAAGAGCGGGATCCAGCCGAGAACCATTGGAATCATCATCGCAGAAATGTACAGCGTAAACAACAGACGGTTGCCGCGGAAACGCATACGCTCCAGGGCGTAGGATGTAGGAATCGCCATCATCAGCGTTAACGTGGCACCGAGACCTGTCACAATGAAGCTGTTGAAAACACTCGTGTCGATATTGTAGTTGCTCCAGGCATCCACAAAATTAGCAAAGCTGAACGATTCCGGCAGCCCCCACGGGTTGGCGTAAATTTCCGCGTTCGATTTAAACGCGCCCAGAACCATCCAGACGATCGGATACAGGACAGCGAGTGTCCAGATGATCAAAGGAATTCGAACGATGGTACGTGAAAAGAATTTTCCTGTCTGCACTCCATTCCCCTCCTGTCTGTTAATATTCCACTTTTTCCCTTCTCATGAAAAACTGCATAATAAGAACCGTGACCAACGATAGAATTAAAATCATCACACCAATCGTTGCGCCATAGCCGAAATTGTACTTCACAAACGCCTGTTCATATAAATACGATCCCATCACATGGGTCGAATTGTTCGGCCCACCCTTTGTCATAACCTGGACAATGATGAAGGAACCATTCAATGTCGTAATGATGATGTACAGAATGCTGATCTTAATCTGCGGCCAGATGAGCGGCAGGGTCACTTTCCAAAACTGCTGCCACTCTGTCGCACCGTCGATCTCAGCGGCTTCATAATAGCTTTTCGAAATGTTGGAAATCCCGCCCATCAGCATGAGCATGAACAAACCGATCCCTGCCCAGACAGAAGGAAGTACAAGGCTTGGAAGCGCCCAGTCCTCACTGCCGAGCCACGGCTTCGTCCAGCTTTCCAAGCCGATCAGCTCAAGACCGGAGTTGACAAGACCAAGACTCGGATTATAGATGAACATCCATAAGATACCGATGACCACCACCGACATAATGTTGGGAAAGAAGAAGACGATGCGGTAGAAAGGGGCTTCTTTAATTTTCAGCTGTGTCAAAGCGACGGCAAAAAATGTCGACAAAATCATGATCCCGACCACTTTGGTCACAACAAGGAAATAATCGTGAAGGATGGTTCTGGGGATGATCTCGTCACTGAACAGCCGGCGGTAGTTATCAAACCCGACAAATTTCGCCAGCGACGACGCACCGGACCACTCAAAGAATGAATAATAAAGGCCGTTGAACAACGGATAAAGGGTGAAAACAGAAAACAGGATAAACGTAGGAACAAGACAAAATGCAAGAAATAGATTCCTCTGCCTGCGCGATTGGACCATCATACTTCCCTCTCTTTCTGTATGGTTATGAAAAAAGGAATGTGAAGACAAGAGCCTTCCCATTCCTCCTTCCATGTAAGCCTACTTTAAACTGCTGCGGTATTCAGCTGCGGCTTTTTCAGCCTCCTCCACAAATTCCTCTGCTGTAATGTTTCCAAGCATGAGGGAAACGAGAGAGTTGCTGATCGGCGTTTCCAGCTCTGAACTCATTGGGTGGGGCTTCTGATGAATCTGCACCTGTTCCGGATCATTGATCATTTCATTCGCTTCGATCAAGAAGGAAGGTACTTCTTCACTGGAAGACAGATCAACACCCTGCAGGTTCATGATCGCTCCGGTATGTTCAGAGAAGCTCTTCGCATACTCTTTCGTGAAAACAAACTCGACGAACGCTTTTGCTGCTTCCTTGTTTTCTGCTTTTTCAGCAATCGCCAGCGGACGAAGATCAGGAACGATGGCATAAGGCTCTCCTTCATCCTGCATCGGTGATGGAACGAATCCATACTCGAAGTCATCCGGTGTATCGTTGGCCATTTCGTTAGGCAGCCAGAACCCGACAGGAATGAACGCATTGTCATGAAGAAGGAAGTTCATCTGGGACTGCGTATGGTTCAAAGCACCGAACCCGTCATCAATCATGCCTTCTGCCTGCATCTGCTCGACTTTTTTCATAACCTCAAGAACCGGATCGCTCGTCCAGGCTCCTTCCTTACCTTTAATCACATCCGTCAAAAGCTCATCCCCGCCGGCTGCACCAAAGGCGGGATACAGCACACCGCGCAGGAAGTAATACGGGTATTGACCAGTGGTGACAAAAGGAGCGATGCCCTCTTCGTCCTTGATCTGCCCCATCGTGTCCATAAATCCAGGAAAATCTTTTGGAACTTCCCAGCCTTTTTCTTCAAACCAGGCATTGTCATACCACGTGCCCCATGTATCAAAAACAAGCGGCAGGCTGTATACGCTGCCATCGTAATCAGCCGGATCGACGATAAAGCTCTCGCTCAAAGCCGTACCATCCTCAAGCTCGACACCTTCCATCCAGTCGGTCAAGTCCATCAACTGTCCGTCTTCCACCATTTGAGTTTCACTGGATCCTGCTCCATCGATGTAAACGACATCAGGCGGATCGTCCGAGACCCAGCGGGAACGCATTTCTTCGTTAATATTCGGACCGGCATGCTCCGTAATCGTGACATCCGGATACTCCTCCTGGAAATCACCGATAACCTCTTTCCACCAGGAATCTCCGTAACCACCGACAAAATACTGAATTTCAAGTTCTCCTGAAACCTCTCCGGATTCTTCTCCGCTGTTCTCTGAAGAAGACTCCTCTTCGGTGCCCTCACTATCTGTCTCTTCTGTTCCTGCTCCGGGCGCACAACCGACGAGCAAAAGAAAACCAAATAAAACGGCGGCAATCAACCAAGCTGATGTTTTCCTCCATAAACTCAACATAAGCTCCCCCTTTTTTGATTGAAATCATGTATTTGAAACCAACGTGTGGTCTTCAAATTAAGTTTTCGCTTTCACCGCATCCCGGAGCTGCCCGTCACAAGTATCGAGGAGACGTTTGGCTTCCTGAAAGGACACCTTCTTTTTCAACATAACAATGGCAGGTTTCACCTGATGCTGCGCTTTCTGCAGAGCTTCTTCCGCTTCCTCATAGGAAGTTCCGGCCGCTTCCATTAAAATGCTTTTGGCCCGCTCCCGCAGTTTGTAGTTGTTTGCATGCACATCCACCATCAGGTTTTCATACACCTTTCCAAGCTTGACCATCACCGCTGTGCTCAGCATGTTCAACACCATCTTATGGGCCGTCGCTGACTTCAAACGGGTGGAGCCTGTCAATACTTCTGGTCCGACGATGACTTCGATCGGGCATTCGGCCTTCCCACTGATTTCGGACTTATCATTACAGGAGAGAGAGATTGTAAAAGCGCCGATCTCCCCGGCATAAGTCAGCGCTCCGATAGGATAAGGGGTCCGGCCGCTGGCGGTAATCCCGACAACGACATCTTTTTTGCTGAACCCGCGGGCCTTCAAATCTTCCCGGCCCTGATTCTCGTTATCTTCGGAGTTTTCCTTTGCTTCTGTAAACGCCCGGCCGCCTCCGGCCATCACTGCCTGCACAAGCGAGGGGTCGACCATAAATGTCGGCGGACACTCCGATGCATCAAGTACGCCGAGTCTGCCACTCGTTCCTGCGCCGACGTAAAATAAGCGGCCTCCGTTTTTCAAGGCTTCTGCGATGTGATTGACAGCTTTTGTAATCGCCGGCAGTACGTTTTTCACAGCCTCCGCTGCTTTATGATCTTCGTCATTCATCACCGTCAGCATTTCTATTGTTGTCATCTCGTCCATATGTATCGTCCGTGCGTTCCTCTGTTCCGTCGTTAAAAATGTAAGGGAATCTGTCATGAGTCCATCACCTTTCTTTTTCCATTCCGGCTGCTCTGCCAAGTAAAGCCGCTCCATATTCCGGTGGAGCGTAAGGATCGGTCAAGGGACCGAACTGCCTGTCTTCCAACAGTTTTCCAACATGATTTCGTAGAACCTGGGAGTATGTAAGGATGGAACCCGCTGCTGAAACAGGCGCTTCCGGATCCACTCCCTGCTTAACGAGACTTTCAATATGAAGCACCAGCTCTTCCGCCGCTTCCTTCAGCAGATCCACCGCTGCCTTATCGCCCTGTTCAGAGGCTTCGATGATGCAAGGAGCAAAGGCAGCGACTTCCTTCTTCTCAAAAGGACGATCATACATATACCGAATCAACTGTTCCGGTCGCTCTAAACCGCAAGCACGCAGAATATAAGAAGTCATTTGTGTAGGTTCCCCGCGCCCATCTGCTGCTTTGGCCACTTTTGATAACGCTTTCAAAGAAAGGTGATAACCGCTGCCTTCATCTCCAATTAGATGTCCCCATCCCCCGCATGTCACAACTTTCCCCGCCGCTGTTATTCCAACAGCATTGGATCCCGTACCGGAAATCAGCAGCATCCCCTCTTCTACGCCTGGGGCCAGCGATCCCTTCAACGCCGCATGCACATCGGATGTGATACACAAGTTTAAATTTTCTGAAAAATTTAGGTTAAAAAAAATTGTACGCACCGTACCAGCCATCTGTTCGACCTCATCCCGCCTGCCGACGCCTGCCAGCCCCATTCCTGCTCCGGATATTTCGTCCGGTGCAAGGGAGAACGTCTTCATTCCGTGCCGGATCAGGTTCTCCAGTCTTCTGCCGGCTTCCTCAAAACCAACGACGTGTGGGTTTGTCCCCGGCCCTTTCACGATCAGCGGCCGCTCGGGATACGCCTTTTCGTCCGCTTTCAAGAACAGACAGGTCGTCTTGGTTCCTCCACCGTCAATACCTATGATGTACGTCATGGGCTTCCTCCCAAACCTTGTTGAACTCATTATAGAGCGTATGAATTTTCATGTCAATAAAATGTTAGAAAATTCGTAATTATATTTCAAGAAAAAGAAAAACCCGGACTGTTTGTAGTCCGGGCTGCCTTTGTTATGCTGCGCGTTTACTGTTCTTCCTTTCTTCCGCCCTCAACCGGAACGGAGCAACAAGGAGGGCCGCAATTAAAAAGAGGCCCATATTTCCAATGAGAGGATAGAACAAGGAAACGAGATCGGTAAATCCGAGGAAGCTCAATCCGAAAGCAGCCGCAATCATGATTAGAACGAACTTTTTATGCCGGGCTGTCCCCAATGTTGTAAATCGTGCAGCGAAAGAGAAGAACATGCTGACCGCGGTGTTGAATACCATTCCAAATAAAACAATGGAATAAAAAGCCCCGAGCACCGGCGACAATTCGTCCACTAAAGCCAGTAGCGGCATGTCGTACCCCGCAATGGAATCGACTCTCGAAAAAATGGCAAGATGGCTGAGCACGATCATCAGACCGAGACCGAGTCCGCCAAAAAATCCGCCAAGCGCAGAGGTTTTTTCATCTGTTTCATTCCCACCCATCAACAGCGCCATCGAAGCACCGACAGCGATATTAAAGGACACATAATTCATGGCAGAAATGAACCAATAGGAAAAGTCACTCGGCTGCTTCAGGGCGGTCGCTTCCAATACAGCAAAGCTTTTATCCATCGACACCACACTATAGATGGAAATGAGCACGACAGTCAGTATTAAAAACGGAGTGATACTGCCAATAATCTTTACCACTTTGTCGACATTCAGCAATAGGGCCGCCGTCACGATGACGCACATGAAAATGATACCTGTAATCGCTGGGATTCCGAACTGCTGACTTGGAATCGAACCTGCACCGGCAATCATGACAACGCCTACGCCGAATAACGTGAAAATGATAACCGCGTCGACGGTCCATCCCAGCCAGCGCCAGCCGCTCACACGGTGGATGGCTTCTTTATGAGATTCGGCTTTCATCCGGGTGCCGAGCTTTGTCAGCATCATGCCCATGTAGGCGAAGAAGGCTGTGGCCAGTACGGCTCCTGCGGTACCCATATGTCCGTAACTGGTGAAATACAACAACACTTCCTGGCCGGAAGCAAAACCTGCTCCTACAATAATTCCGATAAATGCACTGGCCATCTTAAAAATTCTACTCATCCTGCTCCTCCTTATGTAAAAATTCTTGTTGTTTTTATAATCCGCCCTCCAACTTTTGTGGTTTTACACAAACATACCTTTCCATCTTCGTATAAATACACAAGATAAGCAAGAGAAAATGGTCATGTCTGCATACGAAAAACCATGATAGAATAGAGGTAATGATTGAAAGAAGGAGAACGTCTATGAGTCCATCACCACGTATCCCTAAAACATTGAACGATCTGATTGATTCTCCCGAAGGATTAGCCGATCGAATCGCCGAAAGCCTTGGCTGCCCCGTTACAATCGAAGATGCCAATCACCAGATTGTTTCCTACAGCAAACATGAAGAACGTGTGGATGATGCCAGAACGGCTACAATCATGCGCCGGAAAGTGCCGGAAAGTGTTGTCAACGGCTTATGGAAGCACGGCATTATGGCAAGGCTTTTTGAAAGCGGACGCCCGGTCATCGTCCCTCCGATTGAAGACATCGGCCTCGGCCGCAGGCTTGCCGTATCCGTCAGGCATAAAGAGGACATCCTCGGCTTCATCTGGGCACAGACCGCGGAATTGACGATCACGGAAGAACATCTTCAGACGATTGAAGATGCCGCCCGTATCGTAAGTCAGCATCTGCTCCGCCAGCAGGCGAAGAAAAAGAAATCCGAAGAAAACCAAAAAGAGTTTTTCTGGCAGCTGTTAACCGGCTCTTTGGAAAACTCCTCCGATATCAAACGACTGGGAAAAAAACATCAAATGAATCTTCAGGGCCAGCTTTGTGTAGCTGTCTTCGAATTCACGGAAGACCTCAGTCAGTCTGTCGAACGTCAGGCCTATTATTTATCAGAAACACTGTACCAGACTAGGATTGTCAGCCGGATTTTTGACGATCATCAGCTGATCCTGCTTGTACGGACAGATCCTAAAGAAGAGGCGGACCACTTGAGCCGTGCTTTTCTGAACGACTTCACCCAGAAAATGAAAGAACGGCTGAACTTCGATGATTTAAAGGGAGCTGTCGGCCTCGTCTACCATACACCGTCGCTGATCCACTCGAGTTACAAACAGGCCCTTAAAGTGCTTGAGTTGAAGGATCAATTCCCGAAAGCCCTTGCGGAAGTGGATCACTACCAGGACCTCGGCATCTATCAGTTCATTAACGAAATTGCCGATCTGCAGAGGAAGGAACATTACCATAATGATGCCCTCCGTAAAATCAAGGCGTATGATGAAGATAACCGGGCGGCCCTGCTCGAAACATTGAAGGTGTTCCTTGCTCATAACAGCAATGTCCATAAAGCAGCCGAAAACATGCATATTCACACCAACACGTTGAATTACCGGCTGAAAAGGATCCGGGAAATCGGTGGTATCGACTTTAAAAATGCCAGTCAGAAAATGATGCTGTTCATAGATTTGTTAATCGATGAAAAAGAAAAAGAGGATTTGTGATTTTTCACAAATCCTCTTCTTTATTTTCTCACTTTCTGCTAAACAAAAAACTCATTTCCCAGGCTATACTTTTCTTACAAATTGTTCTGAAAGGTGGTCATTTTCTTATGATTATCGGAGTACCGAAAGAAATTAAAAACAATGAAAACCGTGTAGCTATTACACCATCAGGGGTTGTAAACCTTACAAAAGCAGGACATAAAGTATACATTGAAGCCGATGCCGGTCTTGGCAGTAACTTCACGAACGAAGAATATCAAGCTTCTGGTGCTGAGCTTATTGAAAGCGCTTCAGAACTGTGGGCTGCTTCTGAAATGGTTATGAAAGTTAAAGAACCTCTAGCTTCAGAATATCCGTATTTCCGTAAAGGGTTGGTCCTTTTCACCTACCTTCACCTGGCGGCAGAGCCTGAATTGACGAAAGCGCTTGTGGAAAATGAAGTAACGGCGATCGCTTACGAAACCGTTTCTGCTGATCAGAAACTTCCTCTGCTTACACCAATGAGTGAAGTAGCCGGTCGGATGGCTACCCAGATCGGTGCTCAGTATCTGGAGAAATCCTACGGCGGCATGGGCATTCTATTGAGCGGTGTTCCAGGCGTTTCCCGAGGTAAAGTAGTGATCATCGGCGGCGGAATCGTTGGTACGAATGCTGCGAAGATTGCGATCGGCCTTGGTGCTCAGGTGACGATTCTTGACCTTAACCCGACACGCCTGCGCGAACTGGATGATCAGTTCGGTTCCGATATCCAGACATTGATGTCCAACCCGTATAACATTGCTGAATCTGTGAAAGATGCAGACCTTGTCATCGGCGCGGTTCTTATCCCAGGAGCTAAAGCACCGAAACTCGTTTCTGAAGATATGGTGAAATCCATGAAAGAAGGTTCCGTCATCGTTGACGTCGCCATCGATCAAGGAGGAAACTTTGAAACAGTGGATCACATTACGACTCACGATGATCCGATTTATGAAAAACACGGGGTTCTTCACTATGCTGTTGCCAACATTCCGGGAGCTGTCCCTCGCACGGCAACCATCGGTTTGACGAATGTCACCATTCCTTACGCGCTGCAGATTGCGAACAAAGGAGTTACCGCCGCAGTCAGTGACAACAAAGCCATCGAAGAGGGTGTCAACACAGCGAACGGTCATTTGACGTACGAAGCGGTTGCTCGTGATCTCGGCTACTCCTACACACCTGTGCTGGAAGCTTTAAGAGAAATTGCCCACGCCTAAGAAAAGACAATAAATGCTAACCATAAACCCGTGCTGGGAACACAGCACGGGTTTTACAATGTCTCCTTTTACAAATGCACCGCTCGTTCCTATAAGGAGCAGCGGACTTTTCCCCCACTCTTTATTCGTGAAACCACCGCCTCAAATGACCAGCCCCCTTCACTTCTTACCTGCGTAAATAGTCACGATTCTTGTTATTTCTGCATAATTTTCAGAAAAGATAAACAGTTCAAACGACTCTGTCTTTTTTACCTATTTTTTCCTATAATTGGTTGTATTCTTGATAGGAGGTTGATTATGAAAAAGAAGTACGTCATTCCAGTAGCCGTCTTATCGTCCGCCTTGTTTATGGGAACATCAGCACCCCAGACGCATGCCGTCAGTACATCAGACCAGACACAGGTTCAACAGCAGATTGTACATAACCAGCAGAACAAGCCTTTTTTCAACAAAGAAAAGACACAGACGTCCTCAAGTGCCACGGAAAAGTCCGCCCAGGAGCACTTGAAGAAAAACAAAAAGACGTATAACATTTCCAATCCGGACAAGAGCCTCAAACAGACCGATTTGAAAACCGATGATCTCGGAATGACCCACGTTACCCTGCAGCAGACAAAAAACGGTGTTCCGGTCGAGGGACATCTCGTTAAGGTGCATTACAGCGAAGACGAGAAAGTGGAAGCTGTGAATGGACAGTTCAACACTTCTATAGAAAAGTCCACCATGTCGACAAAGCCATCCATAACAAAATCAAAAAGTATCACCACCGCTAAGAAAGCGGTTACGGCACCTGATGAACTAGTGGAATCCCCAACTTCAGAGCTTGTCATTTATCCATTCAACGGCGAAAATCACCTGGCTTATAAAGTAAACGTCAACTTCCTCGGAGAAACGCCGGGCAACTGGTTTGTCTATGTGGATGCAGAAACGGGGAAAGTCATCGATCAGTACAATACGATCATGCATGCCAGCTATAAAACATCCCGCGGCTTCGGTATCGGGGTGCTTGGCGATTACAAGACACTTCACATTTCCAAGGACATGAGCACCCAGGGGCGCGATTACTACCTGCTTGATCAGTCCCATAAGGACCTGGACGGCATCTATACGCTCGATGCTGAAAATCAATATGTGCTTCCAGGAAAGCTCTTCTCATCCTCTGATGCTGCTTTCCGGACAAGCTATGAACGTCCGGCAGCAGATGCGCATTACAATTCTGAAGAAGTCTATAAATACTTCAAGGATGAACACGACCGGAACTCTATTGACGGGGAAGGCATGCCGATTGTGTCCACCGTCCACTTTGGAGAGGATTACAACAATGCCTTCTGGAATGGTCAGCAGATGACCTACGGGGACGGCGACGGGGATTTCTTCATCCCACTATCCGCAGGTCTTGACGTTGCTGCCCACGAAATGACCCACGGAGTGACGACGTTCTCAGCAGGGTTGAAGTACCGCTTCCAATCTGGTGCTTTGAATGAAGCCTTCTCCGACATTTTCGGAGCCTTGGTTGATGAAGAGGACTGGGAAATGGGTGAAGATATTATGGGAGCCGGGGCGAAATCAGAAGGCCGGACAGCCCTACGCAGTTTGAGCAATCCGAGTAAGTTTCCTGTCGGGGCAGATTATGTCTCTTACGGAGATGGAAACGGCATGTACCCTTCCCATATGGACGAGTATTATGACCTGCCTATCGAACTGGACAATGGCGGCGTTCACATCAACTCCTCCATCATCAACCATGCCGCCTACCTGACAGGTGAAAAGATCGGTAAAGATAAACTCGGCCATATTTATTACCGAGCGCTTACAGTATACCTGATGCCTGATTCGGACTTTGACCATGCACGTGAAGTGATCATTCAATCAGCGGTCGATCTATACGGGGAAGACAGCCCTGAAGCAGCAGCTGCTGCTTATGGACTGGACGAAGTAGGAATCACAGGCTGACCAATCGGAGGCTCCGATTGGAGAGAAATCTTTTTTCTAGTGATTCCAAAGGAACGGTCATCAATACTTGGTCATGGATAGGATTTTTCCCATGTAAGCGGAAGTAACGCAACCTGTACTGTTCTTTGAAAACGGCGAGGAACTATGATCACCTTTCTCTTTTATCAGAGGGGAAAGCTATTTTCCCACAGGCATCGGCACGAGGAGCGTACGGTGGTGACGCCTGCGGGAACAGCGCGAGCCGAAGATCGACTTGGTCTAATGGTTTTCTTGACCAAGTCAGCTGAGGCCGTGCCCGCGGCAAGCATCCACCGATAAGCGGAACGTGCCCCCTCAACACGACATGCAGACAACTCTAATTGGATAACACGGATTTTTCTACAGCCTGAGGCTCCCATTAAGGGAGCCTCTTTCATAAGAATAGGCGGGAGCTCTCATCAGAAGAGAGGGGTCCAAGTCTTCGATACTGAAGAGTCATAATCTATTGATGTACGGCAACAAAAGGAGGAAAAGCCTATGACAGTCACTTTATCCAAGGAACATTTCATCTATGCGATGGACAAGGAGCATCCGCCTGCCTTACACGTTTCATCAGGCACAACGATTCAGGTGCATACACACGACTGCTTCGAAGGTCAGATCCAGTCGGAGGATACCGAAATCGATGCGGTGGACTGGAACCGGATCAACCCCGCTACAGGTCCTGTCTACATTGAAGAAGCAGAGCCCGGAGATACATTGAAAGTCACGATTCAGGATATTCAATTAGGAGACAGCGGAGTGATGGTCACTGGTCCCGACCTTGGAGTGATGGGGCACCGAATGGAGACATTCCAGGCAAAAATCATTCCTGTCGAAGACGGAAAAGCTGTTTTCAATAAGGATGTATCTCTTCCGCTTAACCCTATGATCGGGGTGATTGGAGTGGCACCTGAGGGTGATGCCGTGTCCTGTGGCACACCAGGCGCCCACGGAGGAAATATGGATACAAAAGAAGTGACGACAGGATCTTCTCTCTACTTCCCTGTTTTTCATAAAGGGGCCCTTCTTTCTCTGGGGGATCTTCACGCAGCCATGGGAGACGGAGAAATCAGTGTCTCCGGTGTGGAAATTCCGGCCGAAGTTTCGATCCATGTAGCGGTTATCAAAAGCCGGCCACTTCCTTTCCCTTTCCTGAAAAATGAGGATGGACTGAGTATTCTTGTCTCTAAAGACACGCTGGATGAAGCTGTAGACACTGCGGTTGAGCTGATGATTGATTTCCTCCAGCCGCAGACAGACCTTTCTTTATCAGAACTGACGATGCTGATGAGTGCTGCCGGGCAGGTACAGGTCAGTCAGGTCGTGGATCCGCTGAAAACCGCCCGCTTCTTTGTACCACACACGGTGCTTGAAGCCTATTCCATCTCTATTGAATAAAAAAAGAGCTGCTTCCGGAAGTAAACCGGAGCAGCTCTTTTCGTAGAGGAATATTTTTTCATCGTTTCAAAACACTCTTGAAGTGTGTGAAAGTATCAAAGCTTGCTTTGCCGTGATAAGCTCCCATCCCACTGTTTCCTACACCACCAAATGGGAGGTAGTGGGTTGTCATATGGTTGATCGTATCGTTAATCGCACCTCCACCAAAGGAGATGTTCGTGAAGACCTCGTTCTGGACTTCCTCGTCTTCTGTAAACAAATAGAGGGCCAGCGGTTTCGGACGGTCCATGACCGCTTCAACAGCTTCAGATACTTCATCAAATGTGAGCACAGGAAGAATCGGACCAAATATTTCGTCCTGCATCACATCGTCCTCCCAAGTAATTTGATCAAGAAGCGTCGGCTCAATAAATAAGTTCTCCTTATCCGTACGTCCGCCCATGTAAAGTTCGCCGTTATCCAAGAAGTTTTTGAGACGATCGAAGTGCTTTCCGCTAACTACGTGAGGATACGCATCAGCCGGAACCACATCGCCATACGTGTTCGTTTTCGCTTCTTTGATTTTCTGCATCAATGCCTCTTTTACATCGCTGTGGGCTAGAACATAATCGGGAGCTACACAGGTTTGCCCGGCGTTCATGAATTTACCTCCAGCAATACGGGCAGCTGCCTGATCCAGGTCAGCGTCCTTGTGAACAATCGCTGGACTCTTACCTCCCAGCTCAAGGGTCGTTGGTGTTAAGGTCTTCGCGGCAGCTTCGGCTACGATACGACCGACGCCTGTACTACCCGTGAAGAAGATGTAGTCGAAATTTTCTTTGAGCAGGGCCGTGCTTGTCTCTACTTCCCCTTCGACTACATGGATGTATTCTTCCTTGAAGTTTTCATTAATCATGCCGGCCAGCAGGCTGGATGTGTTCGGCGTTAACTCAGACGGCTTCAATACAGCCGTGTTTCCTGCTGCAATGGCTCCGACAAGTGGGGCCACAGCCAGCTGTACGGGGTAGTTCCACGGAGAGATCACCAGGGTGGAACCATAAGGCTCAGGCTGGATAAAGCTTTTGGCTTCGCCATGAGTTTCAGGAGTCGGAACTTCCTGCGTGGCCGACCATGTATCCAGATTCTCAAGCATAAAATCAATCTCTGCCAGTACAAGACCGATTTCTGCACGGTTAGTCTCTTCCTCCGGCTTATTCAAATCCGCCTTCACTGCATCGATGATATCCTGTTGGTGAGAGATCATATATTCTTTGATTGTTGTTAAAGCTTCTTTACGAAAAGCCGTTTCCTTCGTCTTTCCACTACGGAAAAAGGATTTCTGCTTCTGTACCAGTTCTTGATAGTTTTCCATCATAAACGTCTCCTTTTGAATGTTGAGCAGTCAAACGACCTTCTTGTACAGGCTGTTATGCCCCGGCTTTTCCCTGTCCAGGAAACGGTGAAACGCCGGGACCGTCTGCGGCCCAATTCCTTGGACTCACCTAACCAGATGAGCGTGCTGTCTAAACTACTCCTCTATAACCGGACAGTCAATTGATTTGTCTGGAAGAGGCCTTTAAAACAAAATCCCCTGACGTGATTTTTGAATCTCGCCAGGGGTCGAAATGCTTTAATTTTTCAGCTCTGTTAAAGTCTGTTGTTGATATTTTAAACGATTACTAAATCGTCTCCGTCTGGAATCAGGGGTCCGGTCCGTTATTACTCAGAGCGTGGGATGGCAGGGAAAACCGTCCGCTTTCCGCGGGGAACGATGAGCCTCCTCGAACTTCGTTCTCCGGGGGCTCACGGTACCCCACGGAAAGGGAGTCATTCCCAAGGCCGCCTCCTACAAATCCCATGACAGAAAAGGGTGATCTGAGCTCACATGTTACATAACAACACCAAGCGATAACAGAGCCAATTTTTAAAGAGCAGACCTCTGCTCACTGACTCCATTCGTCTGTCTAAGGTTGAATAGAAGGATGACCACAAAGGCTGCCAGTCCAATAAAGTCGGTCCATAACCCCGGATAAATCAGCAGCAGAGCGCCTGCTCCGGCAAGAAAACGATAGCCGGTGGAAACCTTCGTCTTCAAGTATCCCTCTGTCATGATGGACAGGAGGAAAACGCCGATGAGTGACGTAACAGTAATCGTCATGATGTTCATGATCGTCGCATCGATCATCAGCATTTCGTGCGAAAATACAAACATGAAGGGCACGATAAACCCGGCAATCGCCAGCTTCATCGCTTGGAAACCGGTTTTGTTCGGATCACCGCCTGCGACTCCGGCTCCGGCAAAGGCCGCCAGAGCGACAGGTGGAGTAATGTTGGCAAAGATACCGAAATAAAATACGAACATATGGGCAACAAATGTCGCCGTTTCCGTCGATCCTGCCAGGTCTCTGTAAAGCGGCAGCTGGAGAAGAATAGGCGCAGCCATCGTACTTGTAATGATATACGTCGGAATACTTGGAAGTCCCATACCTAAAATAATCGACGTGATCATCGTAAGCACCAGCGTAATGATCAGCTGGATCAGCGGACTGTTCACCGCACTTCCGATACTTACGATACTGTTGGCAATTTCCAGGGCTACCCCTGTTAAAGAGGCAATCCCTACAACGATTCCTACCGCTCCACAGGCTATTGCAACAGGCACCGTTGTTTTCGCGCCTTCCTCCAAAGCTTTCAAGCAATCGACAACACCCACTTCATCCCCTTTGATCCGGAGACTCTTCCTCCATAGATTAATACCAAGTGGAACGGCTACAATAAGCAGCAGCTCCCACCAATCACTCCGCACATTCGGTACGGCGCTTCCGGACAGAACCGCAGACAGCTGCGGCTGGAAGATGAGAAACATAGAGATTCCAAGGATAATAGGAATCATTCGGCTCGTCCCGGCAATGACGACAGTGGCAATGATCGACCAAAACGCTGCATAAAACGGGGTTTTCCCGGAAAACAACAAATAAAGCAGAGTGAGCATCGGAATGATTAAGTGTCCGCGTTCAGCGATGACTTCCTTCACAGACGGCAGTTCACTTTTAGGCAGCCCTTGCAGCCCCCGTTTTGCCGCCCGGAAATGAACCTGAAGTAAAATCCCTACATAGAACAAGAGGGCAGGAATGATTCCTGCAAGAATGATTTTTGTGTAGGGAACGTTCAAATTCTCCGCCATAATAAAAGCAGCAGCCCCCATGATCGGAGGAAGGATCTGTCCACCTACACTGGCCGCGGATTCCACGGCACCGGCAAAGTTCTTTTTATAGCCGATTTTTTTCATCAGAGGAATGGTAAACGTTCCTGTTGTGACGACGTTGGCAATCGCAGATCCATTAATGGATCCTAAAAAACCACTGGCGATGACCGCCACTTTGGCAGGGCCGCCTTTCGTATGACCGGCTACGGCAAGGGCCAGATCATTAAACAACTGCCCCATACCGGACCGGGCTAGAAAAGCGCCGAATAAGATGAACAGGATAATGTAGCTGGCCGATACACCGATGGCTGTTCCGAGCACCCCTTCGGTAATGAAAACGAGCTGGGCAATGATCTGCTTCGCCACACTCGTAACAATGACACCGTTCAGATCTGGATAGACAGACAATTTCACATAAAAGCCATAAACCAAAAAGCCGAGTCCCAGAAGGGTAAGCCCCCACCCCGTCACCCTTCTCGTAATATCAAATAAAAGAAGCAGAATGAGAATCCCTGCGTAGAAATCCATGTCATTGATCTGCCCTCCGGATTGGATAATCCGTTCGGCCGTCACAAACATATACAAGCCGGCAAATACCGAGAGACCGGCCGTGATGTAATCATAAACCGGAACTTTACTGCTTCCCCTTTTTCTAACCAGAGGATACAGCAGAAATCCGAGCGTCATTAATGTATACAAGTGGATGCTCCTCTGTTTTACATCCACAAGGGAACCAGCATAGGACGTGTACAAATGAAATAAGGATAATGAAATCGCAAGGACAGAAATCGCAAGCGCCATCGGCTTTACAAAGTCCGTTCTCGTTGTACTTTCCCTGTCATACTTTTCTGCCGTTTCACTGTTCTGTTTGTTCATCATCATTCCTCTCCCTTCCACCCCTGTCCTTTCAAAACAATATACTTCCATACGGGCATACGACGGACAGCAACCTGATATGCCTTCTTTTCAGCCAGCTGGTACGTGATATCCTTTCCATAGAAAAGGCGGTGTTCGGTTGCTTCCCCTGTACGGACGACCAGCTCGCTTCCGACCGGCTGGTGAATGCCTGTCATATACACCCACCCGTCCTGGACATACGTATCTTCCCCTGTATTGTGGGGGACGCCTGCCCCAAAAGTTTTAAAGCGTGTTTCTGTCAGGGTGATCTTCCCATCCTGGACAATAAATACTTCTTCCCAATCTTCTTTTTCAACCGAATGCTCCCAGCGGATGCGTAACGTCTGCTCCGAATCTGTAAGGTGTACAGCTGTGATCTTTCCTTCTTTCTTTAAAGTCAGCGCTTCCATAGAAAAAAAGACTGTAAAAAGAGAAACGGCTGATAAACCGATTAGAAACATATAGAAAATTCTCATCGTAGTAAAGGGCACCGGATCAACGATGCCCCTCTCCTTTACTCTAAAATTCCCTGTTCCTCATAGAATTTCTCCGCACCTGGATGCAGCGGAGCAATCAGGCCTTTCGCAATGTCATCTCTGTCCAGCTGTTTTAACGCTCCAACGGAAACTTCTTCTGTTCCTAAATACTCGTAATACCGTTTGGTCGTGTCGTAAACGACGTCTTCACTCAAATCTTTGGACACGATAATCATGTTCTGAATACCAACCGTTTCCACTGCTTCATCAAGATCATACGCCGCTTCATTACCGGCCTCTATCGTATTCGCCTTATAGAACGGATACTTGTCCATCAGCGTCTTGGCTGTCTCCCCGCTGATTTCGACAAACTGGATATCTGACTGCTGCATCAAATCGGTAATATTACTGTTCGGTACCCCTGATGTGAAGAAGGCAGCATCCAGGTTTCCATTCTTCATTTCCTGCACGCTGTCGGCATAGCCGGTATGCGTCACTTTGGAAAGATCATCATAGGTAATATCCTCTGCCTCCAGCACTTTCTTCGCACTCTGCTCTACGCCGGAACCGACTTTTCCAACTCCGACTTTCTTGCCTTTCAAATCAGCCACAGACGTAATCCCACTGTCTTTTAAAGCGACAATCTGGACAACATTCTGGTACATTCCTGCCATCGCTTGAACGTCAACCGCATTTCCATCAAACTGTCCCTGCCCTTCTATTGCATCATAACCGACATCACTCATAATGATGGCCATCTGATTCAAACCATCTTTAATATTCTGGATGTTCGCGACAGAAGCCCCAGTTGATTCCACGGTGACATTGTCCACATTTTCACTTTCCTCAAATACGGGTTTGACCGCTCCGCCAATGGGATAATAAGTTCCTGATGTACCACCTGTACCTAATACAATCGATTCTGAACCTGATTCACCGGACCCGGATGCCTCTTCAGAATCTCCGCTGCCTCCGCAGGCCGCTAAAAATGCCGTAAGAATCAGTACAGATATAAGAAAAACACGCTTCATCATAGAATTGCCTCCAATTCGTAATATTCTAAAAATAATGATAACGCTTACAAATCGGATTGAGAACATTACGGACATAATGAACATTTTGGTCTTTTTGTTCATAAAAAAACTCCCCTGCCTATGAGGAGAGAGTCAAGATCTTATCCGATAGCGGTTTACCGGACGGCCTACCGTTCCATATTGAATATCAATGATGACCGAGCCTTCTTTCTGAAGATATTCCAGATACCTTCTTGCCGTGACACGGGCTGCCCCGATCGCTTCAGCCGCTTCCTCTGCCGACAGAGGGTGCGGGGAGGATGTCAATACATGGACCACTTGTTTCAGTGTCTGCTCATTCAATCCTTTAGGAAGCACCTTATTCTCTGCTGGGACAGCCGATCCAAACAGCTCATCCAGCTGAGTCTGGCTGAGCTCCCCATTTCCAATCACAGCCGTCCGGTACGTTCTGTACTTTTCCAGTGCGTGCTGCAGCCGTTCGAATTTGAATGGCTTGATGATGTAGTCAATCACTCCGTACTGATACATCGTGCGGATGGTTTCTTTCTCTTTGGAAGCCGTAATAGCAATCACATCCGCTTGAACACCGTTCGCACGGAGCTTTTTCAACGTCTCTACTCCGTCCAGTTCGGGCATGTACACATCGATGACAATCAGCTGAGGGGTATGCCGGGAGGCCAGTTCAACTCCCTCTCTTCCATTGGAAGCAATGGCCTGCACCTTGTAAGAAGGCACCCTTTCAATGAACTGCCGGTTGACTTCCTGAACCATTGGGTCATCTTCAATTAAAAGAACTTCAAGCGTTTCTAACGGTCTGCTCATCCTGTCCCTCCTCGATGATAAGTGGTACATCAATGATGATGGTTGTTCCCTGTCCCTCCGCCGATTTCACCGTTATTTTACCCATGGCCTGATCCACGAGATTTTTAACAAGATACAATCCTATGCCGGACCCTTGATCTCCTTTCGTGGAAAAGCCTTTTTTATACATCTGCCGGCTGACCGAGGGACTCATCCCCATCCCGTTATCTTCAACGATGATGGAGCACGTTTCGTCGTCCTGTATAACTGATACCCGGATCGTTTTTTCATCCTGTTGGATCCCTTCAAAGGAGTGAAAGGCATTTTCAATCAGATTTCCCAATATAAGCACCAGATCATGATGGTCCCAGAGCGGCGGAAATACCATCAATCCGCTTTCTTCCTCTACCGAAACATCAACCCCTAATTCCCTGCCTCTGGAAATTTTACTCAGAAGGAGGCCGGCGATGCTGTAATCCTGGAAGGTGGCCAGAAGGGAACGTGACAGCTTCTCCTGTTTTTCTGAGGTGTCAAATACATACTGCAGGGCTGCATCGTTCTGTTCCAGCTGAATCATACCGGCGATGGTATGAAGCTTATTGCGATGTTCGTGGTTTTGTACCCGCAGGGCATCCACAAAAGCTTTCACACCTGTCAGTTCTTCAGCGAGCCGGGTCACTTCGGTCCGATCCTGAAAGATCAAAACGGCTCCTTCATATCGATCCTCCACTTGGATCGGAATACATGTAACAAGAAGAAGCTTCATCCCAGCCCGGATCTCACGATTCAACACAGGCTCTCCACCAGCAAGGACATCTCCGAGTTTCAGACCAGGGACGATAGTATGTACAGAATGCCCTGCGGGTGAGTCCGTAACATCCAGCAGGGATCCTGCCCTTTGGTTGATTAATGTCACTTTCCCAGCTGCATTTACAGTCACGATTCCTTCATTCATGGCTTCGAAAGCTGCGGTCCGTTCTTCATAAAGCTGAACAATTTCGTGAGGCTCCAAAGCAAACATCTGCTCCTTTAAATGACGCGCAAGCAGCCAGGATCCGGCCATCCCGAATAGAGAGGTGAGAAGAAGAACAATTCCGATATCGCTTTTCATCTCCCAGATGATTTCCCCCATAGAGGGAAGAATTTCACCGACCACTACAACACCGATCTGCTCATGATCCTCATCCATTACAGGGACGAACCCGCGCACGGCTGTCCCGGATTCCCCTTTGGCTTTGGAGGTGTAGCTGTGTTCAGCAAAGGCCGGCCCTTCATCCCTCCCGGAAGACAGCGTGCCCAGATTTTCCTCGACAGGGTGGGAGTAGCGGATCCGGTTCATGTTCAAAACAACGATGTAATTCGACTGGTAGACGGTACGCATCTGTTCGACCAGGGGTTGAATGTTCTCCCATCCCCTCGATTCTTTGAGATGGCTCTGGATTTCAGGAAGGCTTGCGATGGTCTGTCCGGTCAGGAGCGCCCGTTCTCCCAGTTCTTCTTCTTTTGTTTCGACCGTATGACCGACAATGAGAATTCCACCGATCAATAATGAGAAAAGGACCATACCAAACGATAGAATGGTAATCTTCCAGCGTATCGGCATGCGTTTCAATGACATGAATCTGCTCCTTTCCCCTTTTGTCCTTCCAGTGTATCATCTTCCAGACAGATTATGGTACACTTGTGTAAACGATTTCAGAGGAGTGCTGTCATTGAGAACGTTCGCACTCATTTCACTCTTTATTTTCAGCGGAGTGCTGGCGGCTTTCGTTTTCGGTTTTGACCTCAGAGATACTGTACAAACGCTGGAATATGATGATGAACAGGAAGGCCTGGAAGATCAGGTCGTCATCAAATTCAGCCATGTCGCGTCTGAACACACCCCTAAGGGTTTGGCCGCGCGTAAGTTTGCGGAGCTCGTGGAAGCACGGACAAATGGCACCGTGTCAGTAGAAATCTATGCCAATGGGGCGTTGTATAACGATCAGGATGAACAGCAGGCTCTTAAAGAAAACCGGGTACAGATGATTGCTCCCGCTACATCTAAACTCACTTCAGAGTATCCCGTTTTTCAAATTCTGGACCTTCCTTATGCTTTCTCTTCCTATGAAGAAGTTAGAAAAGCTTATGAAGGTACAATCGGGCGGACGCTGCTTGGTGAATTGAACAAATCAGAAATGAGAGGGATGGGATTCTGGTATAACGGCTTCAAACAGATGACGAGTACCAGCGAGCCTCTCCTACACCCGAGCGACTTTAAACGGATGCATTTCCGCAGAATGCCGAGTCCGGTGATCGAAAGGCAGTTTCAAGCCCTGGACGCCAGTACCAGCCTGCTGCCCTTTAATAAAACCTACGAAAACCTGGATGTGGAATTTATCAATGGTCAGGAAAATACCACGTCCAACATTTATACGAAAAAGCTCTACGAGACACAGGATCACTTAACCATCAGCAGCCATGGCTATCTCGGCTATATCGTCCTTACAAATGAAACCTTCTGGAAGAACCTCTCCGAGGAACAACGAGAAAGCATTGATACGTCCATGGAGGAGGCTACGGATTGGATCCGCCGTCATTCTATTGAAACGAACGATGCCCACCTCAGAGAATTAAAGCGCACGGACTCGATCAGCATCCATTATTTAAACCAGGAGCAGCAGGACGTATGGCGGCAGGCGCTCGAACCCGTCTACATAGAAACAGAAACATTCGTGGGCAGAGAATTGATGCAGGAACTTGATCAAATCACCGACCAGTGAAGGAGGCATACCAATGAAAACAATTTTCGTAGCCGGCCACGCCAAACTCCCAGCAGGGATGGCCGCCAATCATATCTCGGAATCTTTAACACTGACGCTTGAAGTGGACAGAAAGTATGGCGTCATCGTCGATGCTTCCTGTACACTTGCTACAGAACACGGACGAAGTTTCGTCAAAGCGTTACTGAAAGGCTACAGTTTACAGGACGGTGTGGAAGAGCCTGCAGCTGAATTAAAAACAGGATATCTGGGTAAAGCAGGGAACGCTCTCGAAGCCTCCCTTAAAGACGCACATAAGCAGTACCTTCTCCATCAATAATGGTTTACTATGTAAAACCCCGTACAATGATTCAATCATTGTACGGGGTTTTTTTATTGGAGCGTGCACGACCTCCGCTTTCCTTAGAGATGCGTCCACAGGGTAATCCTTTCAAGAAATGGATAACCACCTTACACGATGATTCTTTAATCAGCTGATCGACACATGTTCCCGTCCCAGACCGGGCAGGTTTTCAGCAATTTCCTTCCCGATTTCCAATGAAGCAGTGGCTGCCGGGGAAGGGGCGTTGCATACGTGAACCGTCCGTTTCCCTGGAATAATATAAAAATCGTCCACGAGCTTTCCATTTTTCAACATCGCCTGTGCGCGTACACCGGCATCCGTCGGTACAATATCATCCGCATTGATTTCGGGAACGAGACGCTGCAGGCTCTTCACAAAGCTTTCCTTATGGAAGGATCGGACCATCTCTTTCATCCCCTCCTTCATATTGGCTCCTGCAAGCTTCCAAAAACCAGGGAACGTTAAAACCTCTTTCATGTCCTTCCAGTCCATATCCACTTTGCGATAACCTTCCCGTTTGAGACTCAGCACCGCATTCGGTCCGGCATGAACGCCTCCATCCATCATTTTCGTTAAATGAACCCCTAGGAAAGGGAAATCCGGGTTGGGAATCGGATAGATTAAGCCTTTAACGAGGTGGCGTTTTTCCGGCACCAATTCGAAATATTCCCCGCGGAACGGAACAATCTTCACATCCGTATGAATGCCGCTCATCGCTGTCATCCGATCACTGAATAACCCCGCACAGTTGACCATATACCGGGAATGAATGGTACGTCCGGGTGTCTCGATGATAACCGCATCCTTTTTTTCTACAATATCCTGGACAGGAGAACCGAGAAAAACATCAGCTCCTCCTTTTTTCAATTGTTCCATAAGCTTCCTGCTGACCTCTTTATAATCGACAATGCCTGTCGTCGGCACCTTCAATCCAGACAGCCCATTCACATGAGGCTCTATATCATGAAGCTCCTCCTGCGAGAGTCTTGTCACATGCAGCCCATTCTGCCCCACCCTTTCATATAGAGCTTCCATCCGCGGCAGTTCCTCGGGCTCTGTGGCCACAAGCACTTTCCCACAGACATCGTGGGGAATCTCATGCTCCTCGCAGAACCTCACCATGGAATTTCTGCCTTGAACGGCCATTCTAGCTTTGAGACTGCCGGGTTTATAATAGACACCCGAATGGATCACACCGCTGTTCCGGCCAGTTTGATGAGCCGCAATTTCCGCCTCTTTTTCAACAATCGCGATAGAAGCATGCGGTTCTTTGTTTTGTAATGCGTACGCTGTCGAGAGACCGACAATACCAGCCCCGATAATCACATAATCATACATATAGAAGCCCCCTGCCTTTTACTTGAAAAATCGTCCCCGCTGACGGAGCAGCTCTCTGTGGAGATCGGTATTCTTCTCAAAAGCTCCGCGTCCATGCAGCCAGAAGCGGTTGTTCAGCATCACCAGATCTCCTGTCGGAAGTTCAAGCTCCACTAAGTTTTCCGAGTTCTCCATTGAATGGGATAGATCCTTTAAATACTGGGCCTGTGTGATCGTTTCTGGATAGACAAATTGGTCAATAAAGCAGATGCACGGCTCGTTGTTCCACGTATAAAAGGTCTCCCTCTGCACGTCCTCACTTACATTTTTACTTGCAGGTGCCTTGTACGTAAACGGATAATCCGCCAGCGCATGACTTCTGTAGTAATCCAGGTCCTCCCACTCATCCAAATGAAGAAGGCGTGAATTTCCACCGGTGGCATTCTCCTCTTCCATCTTCATCATCAGCAGCCAGTCCGTCGGCTCATCGACATACGTCCCGTCCGTATGAAGGGTGAATCTCCGGTAAGCCTGTCGGAGGTAGGAATCACTGTCATCCGTATGCTGGACAGAGAAACGGGCGTAATATTTTTTCGACATCGCATCAAAATTCGGAATACCTGCCAGGTGAGAAAACGCAGTAGAAAATTTCACATAATCCTGAGCATCCATCGTCGTTCCCTGGACACCTGTGGTAAAACCGCCGGATCGTCTATCATTCAGAATAGACGTCACATGCTTTTGGAAATCTTCGTCCAACACGTTCACTAACGCTTGAGCCGTCAACAGCCGCTGGTAAGGAATATACTCCAGCTGCTCATCACTGATATCCTTCACGTCTTCCAAGAACTTGTGAACCGCTTTTGTATCCAGTTCAATCGTATACAAACGTTCATGCTTTTCATGAGGTTGAATCTTATATCCATTCCCTGAAAACACCGGTAATTGTTCTTTTCTAACGTCTACAGCACACATAAACATTCTCCTTTTTTTGATAGAATTGATCTTCCATCCAGGCCTGGATACGAAAAAAGCCAGTCTTCCCCATAGGAGGAAAACTGGCTTTGAACTGCGGATGATCTCCGGGTCATGGAGACGGAGCAGTTTTAACAGTTTGATATCGCTACAACGTTCATGGCAGACCGATTGGAAAAGGGGTTACCTTTTTTGAGGTCTGCTTTCTATTTCTAAGGTTATATCTTTTACAATTTTCTGTCAACATGTAAATATCATAAACAAACGACTCCATCTACACCGATCTTTCTATAGAGGTGTTATGTGACCAAATATATAACTATAGGAATTGTAAGGATGCTGACAAGGGTTGTGAAAAGAGTTGAACTTGTAACCGTTTGTGGCTCGGTCTGGAATTGAATGGCGTACATCGTTGTATTGGCAGCAGTTGGAGTAGCAGCCATAATGATCATGATCTGTTTCATTAAAGGATCAACAGGCATTCCCCATACGAGGACAGCTGCAATAGCTGGAGCTGCGATAAGCTTGATAATTAAAGCTGTTGATACTTTTCGATATTCCAAGCCTGTTACTTTTATATTGGCCAGCTGCATTCCCAAAGTCAGCATGATTAAAGGGATGGCCGCACCTGCAATTAAATCCACACCACCCTCCAGTCCACCGATGCTGAGGTCAAAGGCTTGAAAGAGATATCCGATCAACGCCCCATAAACCATTGGCATACGGCGGACGGAACGGAGTGCGGCTTTTACACCACTTCCACCCTCTCCCCCTTTAGCTGCATAATAAACTCCTAAAGTACTCATAAGCAGCTGTTGCAGAACCATGAGGACAATAGCTGTATCCATCCCTGTAGTTCCGAATAAAAATAAAACCAACGGCGTTCCATAGTTTCCATTGTTCGTAAATGCACAGGATAGCACCAACCCACATCTTTCTTTTTCCGAGTATCCTCTGACTTTTGATAAAATGGTTACAATAGCAATGATCGTTACACAAAGCCCGAGCATATAAATGGAAATATAAACATAGGAGAATGTAATGGTTTCTTCATAAAAAGTCTGGAACACGAGAAAAGGGACTAGGATATAAAGCGCTAATTTGGAGAAGGCTGACGTATCAAACTGCAGAATCTTCTGAGCTGCAAAACCAATGCCGAAAACGAGGAAAATGGGCAGCAGAATTGTAATAAATTCCATCATCTTTCTCCTATAATTAAAATTAAGAAAGGGAGTCACCATGACTCCCTTTCCTTTTACAAGTTAAATACGACGATTTTTTCTTCTGTCATTTCTTCAATAGCGTAGCGTGGACCTTCTTTTCCAGTCCCGCTTTTTTTGACTCCGCCATAGGGCATATGATCAACCCGGTACCCTGACGTGTCATTGATGATCAGTCCGCCTACATGAATACGATCAGCTGCATACATCGCAAAAGCTAAATTATTTGTGAACAGGCCTGCTTGAAGACCATATTCAGAATCATTAACAAGAGAGATGACTTCATCTTCGTTTGTATAAGGCTGAACCGCCACAACAGGACCAAATACCTCCTGTCTGCAAACCTTCATATCAGCATGAACATGAGAGAGAACAGTTGGGTGATAAAAAACGCCCTCACGCTTTCCGCCGGTTTCAACAACAGCTCCTTCTGCAACCGCTTCTTTCACCCAGTTTTCAACACGAATGGCTTCTTCTTCTGCAATCATCGGCCCCATTTGGGTGGCGGAATCCAACGGGTCTCCTAATTTGATCCGGGAAGTTGCTTCTTTCACTTTCTCCATAAACACCTCATAGACATCCCTATGCACATAGACACGTTGAACAGAGATACACACCTGACCGGCATTGTTAAAACTTTTCTGTGCCACAAGTTGAGCCGCTTGATTGACATCGGCATCGTTATGCACGATAGTAGCCGAGTTATTGCCAAGCTCAAGAGCCGTATCTCTAAGTCCGGCTTCCCTGCGGATCTGTTCCCCCACCTGTGGACTGCCTGTAAACGTAAACAGGTTTACGTCCTGATTAGCGGTAAGCAATGGCCCCACTTCACGTCCTTCACCAGTGAGAACATTTAGTCTTCCTTTTGGCAGCCCGGCTTCCTCAAAGAGTTTAGTAAGTAATAATGCAGATAATGGCGTTTCTTCTGCGGGTTTCAAAACGACACTGTTCCCAGCTGCAATAGCAGGGCCAACTTTATGGCAGACAAGGTTTAAAGGAACATTAAAGGGCGTAATGGCTGCCACAACACCGACAGGATATCTTCTTGTAAAGGCTTTGCGATTCTCTGATCCCGGAGCAGCTTCAACTGGAATTTCCTCGCCATGAATCCGCTTTGCTTCTTCGGCAGAATTTTCTAAAGTCAGGGCTGAACGGCCGACTTCTCCTCTTGCTTCATTGATTGGCTTCCCTACTTCTTTAGCTATGATTTCTGCAAATTCCTCTGTATGCTCTCTCAGTAACTGAGCAACCTTTAACAACACTTCATAGCGGTCGTATAGAGAGAAAGGAACACCTTGAGCCTGTTTCGCTGCAGCGACAGCCTTGTTCACATCAGCTTCTGTACTGACTGCCGTTTCCCCTACCTTTGCTTGGTTGTATTTGTTCCATACATTCAATGTTTGTTCTGTCCCACGCCACTCTCCATCAATAAATAATCCGAACGAATAACTTGTAGCGATGCTATTCATCACAACAACCTCCTTATATGTTATAACGTTACGACCTTTTCTTTTATGGAAAATTCATTGGCTTTACCCGCACTACCGAATACATCGATCTTTTCTTTCACTTTTTCTTTCATATGCTCACGACCAGCACCAAGCGAATCAGCCAGTACAATATCCTCAGGATGATCTTGCAAGTACCTTTTCACGCCCCTAGTAAAGGCTTGACGCAGCTCAGTGTCCACATTTATTTTAGCGATCCCCATCGTAATGGCTCTCTGGACTTGTTCATCAGGTACATCTGAACCTCCGTGAAGAACAATCGGACGTTTGACGGCCTGGGATATTTCTTTCAACCGTTCAAACCGTAGATTCGGCGTTTGTTTATAAATCCCATGAGCTGTCCCAATCGATACCGCTAAATAATCAACATCCGTTTCATTTACAAAATTCAGAGCTTCTTCTGTCGTTGTGATCAACGCATCCTTTTCATCTACCGTAATGTCATCCTCAGTTCCGCCAATTTTCCCAATTTCCCCTTCGCTGCCTATACCCAGCGCCCGTGATGTTTCAACGACCTGCTTCGTGATCCTCGTATTTTCCTGGAATGTTAACCCGGATCCATCAAACATGACAGATTGAAATCCTGCTTGAACAGCTTCCATTGTCTGTTCATACTGCCGGCTGTGATCGAGGTGGATGCAGACCGGCACAGAAACATTCCTGGCAAACGCATCTACCATTTCTTTCATAGGTTTTAGTCCTAATGTTTGGATCACTTTCTGTCCAATTTGAATCATCACCGGGGACTGCTTTTCTTCAGCTGCATCTAATATGGCTAGAATTGTTTCCGCGTTATGAGCACTGAAGGCACCGATTCCGTATTGGTTCTCATAGGCATGGGTCAATAAAGTTTTTCCATCTACAAATGGCACAGAAGACCACTCCTTTTATCTTTTCAGCTCAAGGCTGTAATGATATTGATCATTGCGGTATTTCGTTTTCGTATACTCGATAGGCCGTTCGTTCACACCAAAACTTAATCGTGTCATTTCAAGTAAAGCTTCTCCACCCCTTATTCCGAGGGCATCCGCTTCATCAATGGTTGCATTAATCGCTGCTATTTTTTCACTAGCTCTATTTAAATAAATATTATAGTTTTCAAGAATTTCATAGTACCGCGCTTCATCAAGGTTGTGCTTGATAAGAATTTCACCAATTTCCTTTGGCCAGCATGTACGTTCCAGTGCTACAGGAATCTCATCGGCCAGCCGTATTCGTTCGATAAGCAGGATAGGTTCATCATCTTTAATCTCCAACATGGATGTTTCGTGATGCAGATTAGATTTGAATTCTGCGCGGATCAGCTTACTGCGAGGCGTTTGCCCCCGTTCCAGCACCTCTTCTGCAAAACCTTTCAACTGACTGAGATTCCCACTCAATTTCCGAGGTTTGACTATAGTACCGCGTCCTTGTTTCTTTTCCACCAATCCTTCCTGGACCAGGATGGATACGGCCTGGCGAATGGTTGTGCGGCTGACATCAAATTCTTTCATAAGTTCTTGTTCGGTAGGGATGAGTTTATCGGCTTCCCACTGACCATTCTGAATTCGGTCAATAAATAATTCTTTCAATTGTAAATATAGGGCCAGATCTTTGTTCGGGTTAATTTTAGTATTCACTATAATGGACTCTCCTTTTTGAAAGCGGAGGGTAAGTAGGGCGGTCACCTCCCATCAGAGGGGCCAGCCATTCATAATAGGCATTCCTGTCTTTAATGAACGCTGCCGGCAGCAATCGTTCACCCTCAGCTATGACTGTTTCAAGTTTCACAGGTATAATCTCTATTGTATAACAAACATCTGATCTGCGCCCAACAGCAGCCATTACTTCATCAAAATCCTGAAGTACCCAATCCCCACCTTCTTTTCCAATCCGATAAGCTTCATTTGAATCTATGGTGGATAACGCAGAAGTATCGGCCCGTTGATTCATGCCCAGCAGTTCAGCTCTGGTATTCACATTCAATTCCTTACCAATAAACTCACTGATCTGCTTGGAAATGCCACCAAGAACTGCCCTACCATCTACATGATTGAGTTCAATCTGGCTGCCTTCTTCCCATTGAACACCTTCACTGACAACGATAAGAGCATATCCAAAGTCGTCCAGTGACCGTTGAACGGTCTTCAGCAGCTGATGACGATTCAATGGTTGTTCTGGAAGAGCAGTAAAATGAGGCCCCTCTTCTTCATATTCCTTCCAAGCCCCGGCCGCAGCAGCCAGCCAGCCCGCATTCCGTCCCATCGTTTCAAGCACTCGTACCTGCTCGAAATTTTTCATAGAGTACAAATCCCTGCTTAAATCTTTGGTCGTTTTAGCAATGTACTTCGCTGCACTGGCAAATCCCGGTGCATGATCCGTCCCACCCAGGTCATTGTCCACTGTTTTGGGAAGCCCAATGACTTGAAGCGGCCAGCCCTGCCGCTCCGCTTCTTTTTTCACTTTGAAAAGGGCTTCCATTGTGCCATTTCCTCCAATAAACACGAGCGTATCGATATGGTTCTTCTTAAGAGACCGAACAGCTTCACAAATTTCTTTCTTTTCAAATGGGTACCGCCCTGATTGCAGGCAGGCTCCTGGAACATAGCGATTTTCTTTAATCCATTCCACCATTTCTTCGTCTCCATCCAGGAATTTTTCTTCCACCAGTCCCTGGTATCCTCCTTCAATGAAGGTTAATCGACATCGCTCTTTTATACTGTCCACAAAACCAGCCAGAGTGGCATTAATAACAGCTGTAGGGCCACCTGCCTGTCCTACTGCGACGTGTTTCATCTGGTGTCCTCCTTATTCTTTTGTATATACGATCGTTTCAAGACCCAGTTGACGCCCCAGTTCCTCAAGCTCTTCTACGACATCTTCATAAACAAGAGCATAATGAGGCTCAAACCCTTCTTCCATTAAACTGTAAAGGGTACTGTTGATATCTGTCTCTAATTCGACTTCCACCGATGTACCGTTGAAACGCTTAGGGGTATCCAATGCTTTACCACGCATAATTAGCAGTCGATAACCTTCCGGGGTGTAGCTGACACGGAACATAGTCACTTGACCCGGCTTCAAACCGAACTCCATTGTAAATCCAAGTTTGCGATTCGGATGAACCCCGGGTCTCGCTCCTTGATCCGGGTGGGCAAGCGAATAGGCTCCTGCCCCACAATGCCAGAAAACCACCGAATGACTAGCTTCATTCACATGAACCATGTCGCCCAGGTACGGAGATTTTCCGCCGCTCAATTGCTGAAGGATGAACATCGAAACCGATCCATGTATATCGGATTCGCAGGAAGAGACAATCCCATCTTCTGTGAACTGTGAAAGAGTGGAACATGCAGCCGCTCCCAGTTCATTAAAGAATTCAGGCCAGCAGCGAATAGCTAATCCTGATAGCTGCTCCTTATCAACGATTGATTCTACATACGTTGTGAACTGAGCAAACCTTTGGACTGTTTCGTCATTTCTATTTAAACCAATGACTTGCTGCTGCGCCCGGTCGACAGCATGCTCCCATTCTCCTTCTGTTAGTTTCTTAGATTCTTCAAAGGCTTTCATTAAATCAACCTGCTTCACTTCCACTCCTAATTGTTTATGAAGCATGTCTTCGTCTGTTCCAGAGAAAAAGAAACCTGGAGGATGTTCTCCAATGACACCAATCTTGAAATCTCTTAAATCCTGAATCATCTGCTGCACTTTTAAGTATTTGGTTAAACGCGCACAGATTTGTGCTTCTTCGGGATTACCAAAAAGAAAGGAGTACGGATGTCCCGCACATTTCAGGACGTGACTGGTACTGTTACCACCTGTTAAAGAATTCAATCGAAGCCGGCCATTGATGCTTGGTTCGCGGATCGACCATACCATTACCGGCGCCTGAACCTGCTTGATCAACGTTTCTACAAATTCTCCATCAGCGAATGTGACACTTTGATAGATTGATACTCCAATCTCTTCTTCAGGAATCGCTTTCAAAAAATCATTCAAATCATCCGGTGAAGTAAGAATACCCTCCGGTTCAATTACTTCAATCCCAAGACCATTCAACATTTCTGAACTTTTTCCCCTTTGAATTTCTCCTGCTTCTAGATCAAACGTCTTTCTTCCAATTGGAAGGTATAACACTTTCATAGTCATTGATCCGTCCCACCTTTATCTCTGTTTGAAAACATCATAACATACGTACCTACCTTTATACAAAGGTTATTACCTTTATTTTTCGATTGTATACTCTGCCCTTATTTTCTTATAGAGATCAGCATATTCCGATCCGTTTCTATAAAATACAGGCGGCTGTCCCAGCGGCGCCTCCACTTCAACATTCCCTCCTGTAAATTCCTCTCCCGTCCATAAATGAACCCACGCCTCATCCGGGAGATACACACGCCACTGACTTACAGATTCCTCATAAACTGGAGCCACAAGGATGTCGCTCCCCAACATGTATTGGTATTGGATATCATAAGTATTTTCATCAGATTCAAACTCCATAAATAAAGGACGTTGGACAGGAATCCCTTTTTCTGCATTTTCCTTCACAATTTCTTTAAGGTAGGGAGCTAATGCGGTATGAATATCTGTCATACGTACGAAAGCATCCATCGTTTCTTCATCACGATCATACTGGTGGCTGTCTGTTGGACGGTTACCTTCATGACTTCTCATGACCGGGGTGAAAGCAGCAAGTTCAAGCCATCGCAATAGTAACTCTTTCGAGCGTTTATTCCCGTGTAAACTTGTGTACCCGCCTATGTCACTATGATGAAGACCGTTCCCCGTTAACCCCGCTGAGAGAGCTGCAGGAATCACAGAAGCAATTCCATCATCAAGATCCCAGTTAACACTTTGATCACCGGCCCACAGTAGACGGCAGTATTTTTGACTTCCTGTATAGCCCGCACGCATAAAGTAGACAATTTCATCTGTTTTACCAGCCTCATCGACAGCTTCAAAATTAACTCTGGCCCATAACGCAGGCCAGGCATTATGCATCAGCATGGCAGGCTCACCGTTGTAGAGTTTGGCATCTGTGGGAAGGTATTCTCCAAAGTCCGCCATCCATCCATCTAACCCGAAATCAATCATATAGATTTGAATGACACGTTTATACCATTCGAAAGCGTCCGGGTTGGTCAAGTCTACAATTCCACAGTCAAACTCTCCAAAATCGACTAGGTAAATGTCATCTTTTTGATTCAGCACAAAGTAGTTTTTCGCAGCAGCTTCTTGATACAGCGGTCCATCAAGAATTAAATATGGGTTGATGTAGCCCAGAAAACGAATGCCCTGCTCTTTCCATTCTTTAAGCTTTTGATCCAGACCAGGATATTCATTCGCATCCCACTGCCAGTTCCAGTTCAACCGACGTCCAAAGGAAGTGAATCGTTTCCCCTGCCAGTCCTGCGCCCATACAGCGCCCACCTTCAATCCTTTTTCCCGGGCTTCATCTATTTTTTTCTGAACAGCATCCGTTCCTCCCTGCATCCCCAGCCATATTCCATCATACGTCCATTCAGGAAGCTCCGGCTGCCTTCCAAGATGCTTCGTTAAACGAGAAACCAACTCTTTAAAATCCGCTCCTGTTTCAAACATGATGTGTTCAGGAACTTCCCACATCTGCAGCTCATGATATTGATCTTTACGGAAATCAAAATCTGCGTAAGCTGTCGTATCGACATGGCAGAAGTATTTCTTAGAGGAAAGATACGTTGGCTGCGGAAAATTCGTATGGTAATAATCGCCGCCTGCTTTGTCATGAACATCCGCAAGAAATGTCGTATACGTCTTTTTATTTCTTCCTACGCCAGGTTCTGAAGTCCATAACGGGAAGTTTTTTCCACGCAGGTTCAAATGGGACATCTGCTCCCCACATCCATAGATTTTCTCATCAGAATCAGCAGCAATACGAATCCAAAAACGGCTGTACGCCTCACGATCACCTGAAAACGTCAGTGTTAAATTTTGATCTTCGTAAAGGAAATCCACTGTTAACACTTCTGTGTCTGCAGGCGTTCGTTTAAAGTCAATTTGAAAACCATCATCTTTTTTTCGACTTATTTCGTAGGTCTTCAACCCAAACCTTTCCACAACATAATCTTCAATATGATAATTCCCTCGATACATCTCAATAGCCTCTTCCCCGCTTCCGACATATAAACATGGAGAAGCAGGGGAATGCTTGAAAATCGTTGTACCGTCCAATGTTACCTCAAAGGTTCTCCCATTAGTGTGAATGTCCAATCCTTGCTTTCGTTTAGTCTGCATAATTGGTACCTCCTATAAATTTGCTGCTTTTTTGGTTTGATTTTCTAAAACTTGATCATATTTCTTGTCCCACTTTTTCAGAGCAAATACTAAGGTTACAGTTGTCAATCCAATTAAACCGCCTGACGCTGCCCAGAACCATGACGAAACGACCGCATCCGGGTATGCCAATCCTATTGGAGAGAATGTAATGTAAACGAATACAATTAAACTTAAGAGAATAATAGCTGTAGGGATCGCGTACTTCCATGGTACCATGCTCACTTTTGGTGCATGTTTGAAAGAATACGGTTCTGAAAGAGGCCGTATATATCCCACACCCAGCATAATCCCTACTTCGATGAAGAAAAGAATAGCAGAGATATGGATAAAGTTCATGGTAATTTCAATACCGAACAACTGATTTAACCCCCATACCAGCATATAGTAGGTCACTACATGAAAGATGACAGCTATTTTTGCTCCCAGAGGGGGGACAAATTTCGATGCAATCCCTACAAGGACAATAGCAATGATTGGAATGTTGAAGAAACCAGTAAACTTACGGATGATGTCCCAAAGACCATCCGGTGCACTCATCAGCATCGGTGAAATAAAAAAGGACACCAGAGCCAGAATGGTTCCAAAATATTTACTTACACGAATCAACTGCTCATCCGATGCATCCGGTTTAAATCCTGGCTTGTAAACATCCAGAGCGAACATGGTCGCAGCTGAGTTCAACAAGGAGTTAAAGCTGGAGAAGACCGCGCCGAGCAGCACTGCAAGAAACAACCCGGAAAAAATGGTCGGCATCAAATTCGTAACCATAGTTGGATAAGCTAAATCTACCGTCTTAAATCCGGAGCCATACAAATGAAAAGCAATAACACCTGGAATCATCATTAAGATTGGAACGAGGAGCTTGTAAAAACCTGAAAACAGAACGCCTTTTTGACCTTCAGCGAGGTTTTTAGCTCCAAGAGCCCGTTGAATTACATACTGGTTTGTTCCCCAGTAAAACATATTCATGAAAATCATTCCTGTAAAAATCGCTGAAAATGGTACAGAGTCTTCCTTTCCACCAATAGCATTCAGCTTATCAGCATTATCTGTTGCCATCGTTTCAAATCCTCTAAAGAAGTTTCCATCTCCAAGGGCAAACAATCCGATAACAGGAATCATCAAACCGATCAGCAAAAGGCCGATTCCGTTTAATGTGTCAGATACAGCTACGGCTCTTAAGCCACCAAAGATAGCATAAACAGCTCCGATAATACCAATGACCCATATGACCAGCCATACCGAAGACTCAAAAGATATCCCCAGCAGGGAAGGAACATCAAACAGTTTTAAAACAGCCAGTGCACCTGAATAAAGAACAGAAGGGATCGTCACGAACGCATACCCCAGCATAAACAGAACAACGATGTATCTTCTCACCCCATCATCAAAGCGGGTACTTAAAAATTCAGGAAGCGTTGAAAATGCACCACCCAGATATTTGGGAAGTAAGACCAAAGCCATAATGATGACTGCGATGGGAGCGGTCACTTCCCAGGCCATATTTGAAAGGTTTGTACGATAGGCCTGGCCATTCAGGCCTATTAATTGTTCAGCAGACAAGTTTGTCAGCAGTAGACTCCCTGCAATAAATCCGCCTGTCAACCCTCTTCCCGCCAGAAAGTATCCGTCGGAATCATTCACCTGTCCCTTGGATTTCCGATAAGACACCCAGCCCACCAAACCCATGAACAAGACACATGTAACCAGTGTAAAAAAGAGATTCATTGCTGCTTTCCTCCCTCTCGCTCCATTGAATAATTCACAAAAACGTTAGGACCTTTTATACCAACATGCGCTCCTTCAGATACAAAACGCTGATGATCCTTATGGGATAGCAGCCACTTATTTTTCTTAAATAGAAGGAGATCCTGCTCGACAGCTGACTGATTTAGAGGGGTGTTTGTGCCTTCTGGAAGAATAACAATCGTTTTAAACCCTTCTTCAGATACTTTACAAGGAGCTAAGTGTAAGGTGGTTTGAAACAATTCGACTACATAACCCTCCGGCACATAAAACGCCCTTAAATGCTCTGTTGAAAACGTATGATCTTTTATATCATTAAAATGACCTATTAAGAGAACCATATCAGTGACAGCTATGTTGAATTCGCTTCCCTTGTGGAATTCCAACCCTCCTAAATGTGAGTTCTTACCTACACAAAAACCAATCTGGACAGGCATCCCACCATAATAAAAGTTCTCAATTTTTTCTTTAACCCCTGCTGTTTCCAACCTTAGATTAGCAGGTTCGTAGACATTTCCTTCCGCTGGAATAGAGACATCTTTCATTTTTTCTAGTAAAGGACCTTTTGGAAAATTTTCATGCACTCTTCCAAACAAGTGGAAGGACTCCTCATCAATATGGTGGATTTCCATACCTTCATTACACTTCTGAATAGTCTTTAACATATTGTTCCTCCCCGTTAAAAGATAACTACCTTTTAAAATACATAGGTACCTTTCGTTGTTATCCATTCTAATGGAAGCGCATACAGAAAAGCAAGTATAATTTTTAAAATATTTGGTAAATAAAGATGGATCAGACAAATAGAAAGGAACTTGATCAGCGTTCATAATTACGAAAAAGGCAGGATCCCCCTCAGGGACCCTGCCTTAAAATCAATTTATTTTTAAAAACATATAGACTGCTGTCAAAATCAATCCCCACAAAGGAACCGATAATAAAACCGCCCAGAGCAGCCCCTTCATAAAGTTTCCTTCCTCTTTCACCATTTGACCACCTCTTTGTCACCAGTGTAGCCAAATGAGCTGCTTTTTATAGAAAAAGCTGTCCCATCAGATTTCTTCAGCTCTCTCTTTTACCATCCGCGTTTTCTGTTGGCGTGTATAAGCATAATAAAAGATTCCGAGTACGAGAAGAACGAGAATCCCACTGATCTGATAGGTCACACGAAAGCTTGTCATGGAAACGAGCAAACCTAAAACATAGGAGCCTGCTGCGATTCCGGTGTCATACATCATGAAAAAGGTGGCCGTGGCATGGCCGCTCCGATGCTCTGGAGCAGACTGGACAGCCATTGTTTGGAAACTCGGCAGCAGTGATCCATAACCAAGGCCGATGATGGCTCCGGCGAGCAGCATTCCCCATAAGGAATCGATATACCCAAGCAGGATCAAGCCTCCTGCAAAAATAAGCAGACTCGGAAGAATGACAATACTCGGTCCTTTATTATCAAATGCCCGGCCGAGAGAAGGGCGTGAAACAATCATCACAACAGCGAAGACGACAAAGAAGTAACTGGATACGCCTCCGAGCCCCAGGGTATTCGCGTATACGGATATAAACGACACAATACTGGAATAGGAAAAAGCAACAAGGCTTGCAATCAAGGCTGTCGGCAAGGCTCTTGTTTCAAATAAATCATGGAAAGATACCTTCGCTGTTTTCTGTTCTGTCTTCGGTGCGGCTTTTTCACTTGAAGAACGGATCATCAATGAACTGATCACACCAAGCAGCATAAACACACTTAAAACGATAAACAAGGTCTCAAAAGGAGCCGCCTGGAGAATCGAAAGACCAACAAACGGTCCGACAACGACCGCCACATTCATGGACATCGCAAAATACCCAAGTCCTTCTCCACGCCTTTGTGCGGGAACGACGTCCGCTGCGATAGCTCCTGTTGCTGTCGTTACAACGGCGAAGGAAAGACCGTGAATAAACCTCAGAGCAATCAATCCTTCAAACTGAGAGACCGTCAGATAAAAGATCATCGTAAGCAAATAAAGGGAGGCTGCTGCAATAAGCCCTTTTTTCTTACCTGTCTTTTCTAAAAACTTACCGGAAAACGGCCGGATCAAAATGGCGGCCACCATAATGGCGGTGACGACAAGACCTCCCTGGGCCTCATTACCGCCAAGTTCATCGATCACGTAAATAGGGAGAGTGGTTAGCAGCGCATAAAAGGTTACAAAGACAAAGAAATGCGTGAGTGATACGCTGATAAAGTTTTTTGTCCAAATCGGCTGGTTAGTCTTCTGCATTGTCATTCCCCTCCTCTATGATCATTCTTTCCAGGAGACCACGGAGCTGCTTTTCTTCTGCTTCTGTAAGTTGAAGCAGCTGTTCATCTTCATACTTCCGAATACTTGCGGCTATTTCATCTCTTCGTTGTTCCGCCTCAGGAGAAATATGGATGATGCGCTGCCGCTTATCGGACCCCTGCTTACGGACAAGCCATCCCTTTTCTTCCAAACGGGTAATGGTCCTTGTAACCGTCGGAGCTTCCACATTCAAATACTGCCAGATTTCTTTCTGCGTCATCGGCCCCATCCTATGGAGGGTATATATGACCGCCCATTGGGACATGTACAAGTCGTATTCCTTCAGCTTTTCGTTCATCCTTTGGTTCAACCGCCGCACCTGCTGGTTTAACAGGTGGAGAATATTATGATCGGAGCGTTCCATCCTATCACCTCTTGATTATTTACTTAGGTAAGTATTTTGCATACAGACTATCTTAAAGGATGTGAGGAGTATTGTAAACCGGCAGAAAGGATGAGGAACTTAGGGTTAGAGGTAGATGGATATCCATTTTTTTGTCCATATATCAATTAGTTTTTGAATATATCAATTAAATTCGGAATATATCAGCCAAATTTGAAATATTTCGATTAAATCGGAACTATATCAACCAATCACTAAATCACCACTAATGCCTGATCCATATTTCCCGGGAAATCCTCCGGAAATCACAAAAAGGGCGGAAATCCGCCCTTTTCCTGTTATCTGCCTTCAAAAGAAGGCTTCCTTTTTTCGAGAAAAGCCCGCGCCCCTTCATTTTTGTCCTCAGAGTTGAACAGGACCGCCTGAGAGAGGCGTTCAAGCATTAGTGCGGTTTTCATATCAGTTTCCGCCCCCATATGAACTGAAAGTTTTGCGAGCTGGACGGCGAGCGGACCTTTAGCCAGAATGCTCGCACTTGTTTCCTCAACCTCTGTGCGCAGTCGTTCCGGCGTAACCACTTTCGTGACAAGCCCGATCGCCAGAGCTTCTTCTGCGGATATCCTTTTCCCTGTCAAAATCATTTCCAGAGCCTTTCCTTTGCCCACTAAACGGGTCAGGCGCTGGGTACCTCCGGCGCCCGGGATGATGGATAACGACAACTCAGGAAGACCGAAGGAAGCGTGGATGGAGGCGATACGGATGTCACAGCACATCGCCAGTTCACAGCCGCCACCGAGCGCAAAGCCATTGACCATGGCTATCGTCGGCTTTTGGTAAGCTTCGATCTTATCGTACAACTGCTGCATATCGCCGTTCTTCAATGCATCCACCGCTTCCGCTTCGGTCAGCTGCTGAATATCAGCGCCGGCGGCAAATGCTTTTTCTCCCTGTCCAGTGAAAGTGACGACGCCTACGTCATCATCTCCCTCTGCCCGGCCCAGCGCGTCCTCCATTTCATCGAGCACGGCCTGACTTAAGGCATTCCGGACCTCAGGACGATTAATAACAATATAAGCGAGACGATCTTCTTTCACATACGCTATGTTTTGATATTCCACAACACCGCTCCCTTTCTTAGATTCCTTCCTTAAGCACGTTCCAACAGCATCGCCATGCCCTGACCGCCACCCGCGCACAACGTGGCAAGTCCATATCTTTCCTTTCTCCGCTTCATTTCATGAATCAGCGTTGTCACGATCCGCGTCCCACTTGCCCCGACCGGGTGACCGAGGGCAATCGCTCCGCCATTGACGTTCACGATATCGGAATCCACTTCCAGCTCCCGGATAACGGCAAGTGCCTGAGCAGCAAAAGCTTCATTCAACTCTATCAACCTGATATCCTTCAGACTCAAGGCTGTGCGGTCCATCAGCTTTTGGACAGCGGGTACAGGACCAATTCCCATGACTTCCGGGGAGACACCGGCCACCGCCCAGTCCGTGATTTTGACAAGGGGGACACATCCCATTTCCTCTGCTTTCCGCCTCGTCATCATGACCACAGCAGCCGCTCCGTCATTGCGGCCGCAGGCATTCCCGGCTGTCACCGTCCCATTCTCCTTAAATACCGGACGTAGAGAAGCCAGCTTTTCCTTTGTCGTTTCCGGACGTAGGTGCTCATCAATCTTGATCGTTTGATTCCCTTTTCTACCTTTCACTTCATAAGGGATTACTTCGCCTGAAAAAAACCCTGCCTCCAACGCAGCAGCAGCACGCCGCTGGCTCTCAAGCGCAAATACATCCTGATCTTCTCTTGAGATGCCATAGCGTTCGGCGACATTTTCAGCGGTTATACCCATCCCGAGGTCAGGCCCATACATTTCTTTTGGCTGCTGACCGGCTTCCTTATGGGAGTCTACTAAGACAGGGTCTCCTTCCCCAAACCTTGCCTGTCTTAAATACAGGGGTGCGCGGCTCATACTCTCTGTGCCGCCGGCTACTACAATATCTGCCTGTTGAAAAGCAATCTGCTGAACACCAGAAGCGATCGCTTCCAGACCGGATGCACACAACCGATTGATCGTATATGCCGGGGATGATTCAGGAATTCCTGCTCTCAAAGAAGCCACACGGGCCACGTTCGAAGCTTCTGTCGTCTGCCGGACTTCTCCAAGAATCACTTCGCTTATATCGTCGCCCTTCAGCCCGGCCGCGGATATGGCCCCTTTGATCGCGTGAGATGCGAGATGCCCGGAAGATTCATTCCTCAGCGAACCGCCATACCGGCCGACAGGCGTCCGCACAGCACTGACGATAACGATTTCTTCGTTCATGAGCGCCCTCCTTCCATCAACGGGCATATTCCTTCCGCAGCTGCCCGGCTATGATATTTTTTTGAATCTCTGAAGTCCCTTCATAAATCCTTGTAATCCTCGCATCTCTGTAAAAGCGTTCTACCGGATAATCTGAGATATAGCCGATCCCTCCGTGCACCTGAACCGCCTTATCCGCCACGCGGTTATACACTTCCGATCCATAAAGCTTCAGCATGGCGGCTTCTTTAATGACCTTTTTTCCTTGATCCACCATCCATGCCACCCGGTACGTAAAGGAACGGAGCGCTTCGATTTCCACTGCCATTTCCGATATCATATGGGCGACCGCCTGGTGCTCGATAATCGGGACCTCGAACTGCTGCCGCTCCTCCACATACTGCATCGACATGTCGAGCAGTTTCTGACAGGAGCCCAGGTTCCTTGCAGCAAGACCTGCCCTGCCGTTGGCAAGAATCTTCAAGGCATTCAAATACCCTTCCCCTTCTTTTCCGAGCACATTTTCTTCCGGAACTTCACAATCTTCGAGAATGATTTCGGCTGATTGGGAGCCGTGCAGGCCCATTTTCGGTTCCACAGCTCCGACCTTGAAGCCGGGAAAATCCTTTTCTACAATGAACGAGGTGATCCCCTTCGCCCCTTTTTCCGGATCGGTAACGGCCATAACTGTAAACACATCCGCAACCGTCGCATTCGTAATGTAATGCTTCGTTCCGTTTAGAATATAGCGGTCGCCTTGTTTCACCGCCGTCGTCTTTAAAGCACTGGCATTGGATCCTGCTCCAGGCTCGGTCAGGGCAAAAGCGCCCAGCGTTGTCCCCGCTGCCATCCGGCGCAGATACTTGGCTTTCTGCTCCTGGGTTCCAAGCTCGACAATCCCTACGCTGCCAATGCCTGTATGTGCGCCGATCACTGTTGTATATCCGTTGTGGGTCGCTCCGATTTCCTCATACAAGGCACATTTTCCGACCATTGAAATGCCTAATCCGCCGTATTCCTCCGGGATGCTTAATCCGAACAATCCGAGGTCTCGGGACATTTTCATAATCGCTTCAGGAATATGGTCTTCCTTTTCAATGACGGCGGCAGCCGCTTCCACTTCTGACTGTACAAAAGCTCTGACACTCTTTTTCAACGCTGTCGTCTGATCGTCCAGTTGAAAGTCCATCTTTCGCCTCTCCTTCCTCCTTGAAAAAAGAAACCCGGCGATGCTGTAGGAATCACCGCCAGGTTGTCCGGTACCATCAATCGTTGACTTCAATCGTTACGATTTCACCATTTTCCACAGCAGCAATGCTTAAATCCGTAGCAAAACCGCCATCTTCCCCGATTTCTTCAATGGTGTACACTTCTTTTTCTTCCGGCAGGGCATCAAGGCCGTCCTGTATATGGTCACGGATGGCTTTCGGATCATCGACGCTGCCTGCCGCCTTCATCGCTTCCATCAAAATGTTCATCGCTACATAATGGTACCCTGCTTCAGATCCCGGCACTTCATTGTGCTCCTCTTTATATTTTTCGATAAAAGCGGGCGTTCCCGGGTATTCGGAATTGGCCAGTGGCAGAACCCCGACGGACCCTTCCAGTGATTCATACGATCCGGTAACCGCCTCCATCTCATCCAGTTTAGCCTGGTCCATAATCATAAACCCGCCTTCGAAACCAAGCTCCCGTGCCTGCTTCGCTACTTTAGCAGTCGGTTCAGATGGGCCTCCAATGAACAAAACGTCGGGATCTTCCTTCAAGGCGTTGGTCACAAGCGTGAAAAAGTCGGTATCCTTGGAAAAATCGATCGAAGAATTGTACACCACTTCTCCGCCTTGTTCTTCCCAGTAAGGTACAATCGCTTCTGTCCAGTCCTTCCCATACTGGGAGGCTGTTGGCAGGGCCGCAAGCTTCATGCCGTGGTTTTCCATCGCATAGGATGTAAATGGTTTAAGGTAACCATCATAGCTTGGAGGTACCCGTACGGTTAACTTGTTTCCTTCAGCGGTAACGGCAGGTTCACTCGTATACGCCCCAATCAAGAAGTTCTCCTGTTCATTAAATACCTGCATCGCCTTGATTCCGCCGCTGTGGGGGGAAAATACGACCGGTGTGTCGTTTTCCTGAATCAGACGTTTCGCATTCGCTGCGGTTTCATTCGGCAGATACTTGTCATCCAGCGACACGAGGTTGAACTTGTATGTCTGCTCATCAATGTCAAAGCCGCCATTATTGTTGATTTCATCAACAGCAAGCTTGAGTCCGTTTAATGTACGCTCGCCGTAATAGGCAGCGGGACCGCTCAATGGACCACTGTATCCGATACTGACGACTTCTTCTCCCTCTTCGACTTCCGGTGCTTCGGATTCAGCTTCACTGCCTCCCCCGCTTGCGGACTGGTTCGATGGGTTATCAATACAGCCAGCGAGAAGCAGAAGCAGGACGGCCAATAGGAAAACAGCTGAATCTTTGATCATTTTCATAAAAGATCCCCCTAGATATGAAATGTTTGGTGCAGACCGGACAAAAGCGGAACGCTGCCATCAGGCCCCGATATAAGCTTTCCGGACCGTATCATTTGCCAGCAGTTCTTCCGCTGTCCCTTCTACAACGACCGATCCACTTTCAAAGACATAGCCTCGGTGGGCAATCTTCAAGGCCGCAAACGCATTCTGCTCGGCAAGCAGGACCGTCGTCCCGTCTTGATTAATTTTCTGAATCACTTCGAACATCTGCTCGACAATCAGCGGAGCGAGGCCGATGGATGGCTCATCCAGCAGCAGCAGCTTCGGTTGAGCCATGAGTGCCCGCCCGATGGCAAGCATCTGCTGCTGGCCTCCGCTTAAGGAGCCGGCGGGCTGATCTTTTTTCTCCTGTAATATCGGGAACAGTTCAAAAACATCCTGCAAAGACTGATTCACCTGCTTCCGCTTCCTCCGGTGCACATAGCCTCCCATTACAAGGTTTTCCTTGACCGTCATCTGCGGAAAGAGCTTCCGGTCTTCAGCGCACTGGACTATGCCTGAACGGACGATTTTATCAGGTCCAGCCCCTTGAATCGGGCGGTCCTCGAAAAGAATGGTTCCGTCACTCGGTTTCTGCAGTCCGCTGATCGTGTTAAACGTCGAACTTTTTCCTGCACCGTTGGAACCGAGCAGAACGACGAGTTCTCCCTTTCCTACGTGAATATTGATGTTTTCTACAGCGGTAAAGGATCCATATCGTATCGACACATCGGTTAACTCAAGCACTCGCACCGCCCCCTAAGTAAGCTTCGATGACCGCTTGGTTATTCATGATTTCCTCGGCCGTCCCTTCAGCAATTTTCTCACCATAATTCAAAACCATGATTTTGTCCGCCAGCTTCATGATCATTTTCATTTTGTGCTCAATCAAGCAGACGGTAATGCCCCGCTGCACCATTTTTTCCATCAGTGAGGCCAGCCCTGCGGTTTCCCCGGGGTTGATACCTGCTGTCGGTTCATCCAGGAAGACGACTTCGGGATTAGTGGCCAGAGCAAGGGCAAAGGCCACCCGCTTCTTCTCCTCCTGGGTGATGCTTCCGGCCGGCTCGTCCATGACATGGGTGAGCTCGACGAAATCCAGCACTTCCATCGCTTTATCCCGGCATTTCTTTTCTTCAAATTTGAAACGCTTCGTGCGGAAAACGGCATCCCATAAATTTGATGACGTCCGGAGGCGGTGACCGACAATCACGTTATCGAGCACGGTGGATTCTTCAAACAAATGCGTCGTCTGAAACGTCCGGGCAACGCCAAGCCTTGCGATTCTTTCCGGCGGCCGTTTCGTAATCTCCTGTCCTTTATAAAACACCTGACCAGCGGAAGGGGTGTACGTACCACTCAGCAGATTGAAAAAGGTGGACTTTCCAGCACCGTTCGGTCCGATGATCGCATTGATCTTCCCTTTTTCAATCGTAAAATCCACGTCATTGACAGCCGTGAGACCACCAAACTGCTTCGTCAGCTTTTTTGTCTCCATCAACATGCTCATCCCTCCTTCACCTGTTTCTCCGATTCTTCTGTCTCAAAGTACTCCTGCTCTTTCTGCGGACGCCTCCGCTGAGCAGGATTCCGTTTCAAACGCCAGTCATGATAGGCTCCAACAATTCCCCGCGGATAAAAAATAATCAATAAGGTTAAGAGCGGGCCGAAGATGAGCATCCGGTAATCCTGAAGAAACTGCAGCGACTGAGACAAGGCGACAATGAGGAAGGTTCCTACGATGGGACCTGCGAGTGTTCCGATACCGCCGACCAGCAGATAGGTCAGCAGATCAAAAATAATCGTAATGTAACCAATGTCCGGACCAATGAAGCGGATGAACGAAGCATACAGAGCCCCGGCAAGGCCGGCGAAAAACGCCGAGAGGACAAAAGCCATCAGCTTATTTTTCATCGTGGATATGCCGAGCGTGCGTGCCAGGTCTTCACTGTTGCGGATCGCTATAAACGTCCGGCCGGTCAAGGAATGGACGATCCGGTACATAACCAGAATCGTGAACAGAAGAAAAGCAAAAATTAAATAGTATTGAGAAATCGGCGTCTGGAAGGATATGGGTCCGATATTGGAAGGTTCAGGGATGCCGATCAACCCGCGCACACCGCCGGTAAGGCTGTCCCATTTGTCGATGATGAGGTAGATGATGTATCCGACACAAAGCGTATAGATGGCAAAGAAGTGCTCTCTCGTTCTTAGAGCTACGAGACCGACGATCAAACCGACCGCACTAGTGATCAGGCAGGCCAGGAGGAGCGCGAACCAGTAGTTCATACCTGTCTTGACCGTCAACAATCCCAACCCGTACGCACCGACGGCAAAAAATCCAGCATGGGCCAGGGACAAATAACCGGTGTAGCCGGCCAGTAGATTCAGACCGTATACGGCAATCATCCAAATAAAGGCGAGCGTTAAAATATGCAGAAAATAAGCGTTGGGCAGAACAAAGGGAAATAGAACGCCGGCAGCGATAAACCCCATGATCCATCCTCTGTTTTTCAGAAGTGAGACCAATTAAAAGCCCTCCCTTGAAAACAATCCTTTAGGCTTGATCGACAGAATGATCACAAGCATTAAGAAGGCAATGATATCCTTGTAGTCATTCGAGATGTACGTGGCTCCAAGGCTTTCGGTAAACCCTAGAATGTACCCGCCTAAAATAGCTCCGGGTACGCTGCCCATCCCCCCAAGGATAATAATGACGAAAGCTTTCAGAATGACGAGATGCCCCATACCGGGAAACACAAGGTTGATGGGTGCGGATAAAGAAGCAGCAACAGCGGCGAGGCCCCCGGACAGCATGAACGTCAGCATGGCGACCCGGCTTGTGTTGATGCCCACTAAACTGGCCCCTTCGCGGTTCTGTGCCATAGCAATGATCGTGGAGCCTGTGTACGTCTTTTTCAAAAACAAGTAAAGCAGAATCATGACGACGACAGCTCCGATATTAATCAGGACACGCTGCGTCGTTGCGGTCATTCCGAAAAGGTTGACGACCTGACCATATGGCGTTTCCATTGTACGGTAGTCCGCTCCCCAGATCAGCTGGGCAAAGGCTTCAAGAAACAATAAAATACCGATGGCCGCAATTTTGTCATGGATCGGCGGTGCATTACGAAGGGGATGAAACACCAGTCTGTCCATTAACACTCCAAGCAGACCGACAACAAGAACCGAAACAGCCATCGCAATCCAGTAATGGATCCCCCACAAAAGCATCATCGTCAAGGTTATGTACGCACCCAGCATGTATAATGCGCCATGGGCAAAGTTCGGAATGTGAAGGATGCCGTACACAAGTGTCAGACCAAGCGCCACCAGACTGTAGACACTTCCAATCGTCAAACCATTAAACACCTGCTGAATGAAGATATCCATGGAACGTCCCCTTTACCTTCAATTTAAAAGCGGCCGGCCCCGGATTTACCGGGACCGGGTGTTATTATTCCAGTGGTCCGGTTTCTGCCTTCTGCCTTTCCTGTTCCTGAAGCTTGCGCCAGAGGATTTTCCCGCTGTTGGTCATCGGGAATGCCTCGACAAATTCCACCTTGCGTGGATACTTATAGGCAGCCATCTTTTCTTTGGCCCAGGAAATGATCGCATCTTCCGTGATCTCTCCCTCAAAGCCGTCATTCAAAATGACAAAAGCTTTGATTTCCTCTCCTTTTCTTGGATCAGGAACCCCGACGACACACGCCTGCTGGACTGCTGGATGATCGTAGAGCGCAGACTCGACTTCTGTCGGCCATACGTTGTAGCCGGAAGCGTTGATCATCCGCTTCAAACGATCGACCATGAAAAAGTAGCCCTCTTCGTCAAAGCGTCCAATATCTCCCGTTCTGAAAAAGGATTTCCCATCGATATGGATAAACGCATGCTCGTTTTCATCCTCCCGGTTGTAATAGCCGGTCATCACCTGGGGGCCATGCACGACAATTTCACCAATCTCCCCGGCGCCCATTTCCTCAAGAGTCCCGGGGTCGATGATTCTCGCATCGACATCAAAGGAAGGAATGCCGAGGCACTGCATTTTCGGCCGCTCCTGTGGATTGAAGTGGGTCTGGGCAATCGTTTCTGAAAGCCCGTATCCTTCCACAAATTCAAGACCTGTCAGCTTGTACAATTTTTCGCCAAGTGCCTTCGGAAAAGCAGCACCGCCTCCGGATATGCCATGAAGAGAAGCCATGTCCTCCGCCTGCAGTTCAGGGTTCGCCAGAAAATCCACAAGCATCGTACTGATCGTCACCCAGTGAGTACACTGCTCGCTGCTCAGCAGCTGCCGGGCGGTTTCCCTGTTCCAACGTGTCATAAGCACCATCGTGCTTCCACTGTAAATCGGCATATGCATGCTGTGGACCATACCAGTGACGTGGAACAGGGGAAGCGTCCCGAGGGAGCGGGCATCCATCGTCACGCGTGACCAGTAATAGGCACCGAGTGTATTCGCCTGGACGGTCCGGTGCGTATGCATACAGCCTTTTGGAAGTCCGGTCGTCCCTGACGTATACGGCATGACAGCGAGATCATCGACACTCGCAGCGACGTCTCTGGCAGGCACATGCAGAGCAAGAGCTTCCGACCATACGTGAACGGCCTCCTCGGTATACACTTGTTTAGCAGCCGACACTTCCGGCGGTAGCTCCACGCTGCCGGATTCCTTCACATAATCAGAGTAGGCCGCGGCTACAATGGATGACAGGGACGACGATTCCAAGAGCGGTTCGACGACATCCATCAGTTCCTGTCCAGCAAGGGCATGTTTGATGGCCCCGTCTTTCACATAAAACTCCAGTTCGTTCGTCTTCAGCATCGGATTGATCGGTACAACGACCGCTCCCGCTCGTAAAATGGCATAATACCCGATAATGAACTGCGGAGAATTCTGCATGAACAACAAGACTTTATCTCCCTTGTCCACGTCCAAATGGACCTGAAGGTATCCGGCCAGGCTGTCTACCTGTTCCTTCAATTCCCCGTAGGAAAGACCCGTTCCATAATAGCGGATCGCTTCATGGGTTGGATAGCGCTCGGCGGATATACGCAGGTTATCGTAGAGTGTCGTTTCAGGAATCGTGAGTGTCTTCGTTAACGTCGGCCAGAAATCATAATGCTTGGTCAGCATGAGATCACTCCTCTTTAATGTAAGCGTTACCAAAAATTCAGACAGACTACTTTATGAGCCAGCCTCCATCAACAAGAAGATCTGAACCTGTCATGTATGAGGCTTCATCGGACGCAGCAAAACAGATGACGCTGGCGATTTCCTCCGGCTGTCCGACTCTTCCAAGCGCTGTATTGCGATTGACAGCCTCTTCAAAGCGTTTGTTCTTCAGACCATCCGCCGTCATCGGGGTTTCAGCGAATCCCGGTGATACGGAATTGACGCGGATCCCTTTTTCAGCAAATTCAAGAGCAAGAGAACGTGTGAAATGAATCACCGCCGCTTTCGATGAGCTGTAGTGCGGGATTTTTGCTCCTGCCTTATGGCCGGACAGGGATGCCACATTGATGATGGCCCGTGCACCATCCGAACCTTCCATCATAATTTTCCCAAGCGCCTTGGAGGTCAGAAACACACTTTTGATATTCGTTTCCTGAATCCTGTCCCATTCATCAGCACCCAGTTCCATAATCGTCGCATTGCCCGATGTTCCCGCATTGTTCACAAGGATATGCAGATCCCCAAACGTTTCTTCGACGAAGGAAGCAAGTCCGGCTACTTGATTCTCGTTTTTCACATCCGCTTGGAAAACAAAGACCTCTGCCCCTTCGTTTTCCAGAATGTCAGCGGCCACCCGCTCCAGTTTTTCCTTTGTACGCCCGACAAGGACGACAGACGCTCCTTCAAGGGCAAGTTTTTTGGCTGTCTGCTCCCCGATCCCACTGCCCGCTCCTGTTACAACGGCCACTTTGTTTGTAAAACGACTCAAAGGTTCACCCCCTTTTTTACGTAATCCTCAAGCATCATCCGCCATTCCGGCGGGAGGGCTTCGCTTTTCTGCCTTTCATAATTGAAATGGACAACCACCGCTTCCGATGCAGCTACAAGCTGGTCGGTGCCTTCTACATAAACGCGGTGGGCAAATGTAAAGCTGGAAGTTCCAATTTTTGAGATCGTCGTTTCTATAAGCAGGTGCTGTCCGAAGTAGGCCTGACTGATGAAGTCACACTTCGTTGACGCGAGGATAAACCGGCCGAGCGTATCCTCCTGCTCTTGAAACAAGTCGCGAAAAAACTTCCCCCGCGCTTCCTCCAAATAGATGAAATAACTCGTGTTATTCACGTGACCGGCCATATCCGTTTCAGAAAACCTGATTCCTACCACGCTTTTATAAATCATCTCACACCATCCATTCCTACCAGTCAGTATGTGAATGTCGAAGCCTTATGAAAAAGGCTTGTCATTCCTTGGAGCTGATTCCATTCAAGATCATCGACAAGTAAATGTTCGTCAGTTCTTCGGCCGACACTTCCCGGTCCGGGTCAAACCAGTAATAGCTCCAGTTCGTCATCCCAAGAATGCCTCTTGTCACCATATTCGGATCCAGACTGCTTTGGAAATCCCCCTTTTCGATTCCTTCTTCCACCAGCTGTTGGAGGTTGACGCGGAACTGGTCCCTTTTTTCTACAATCTGTTCTAAATAATCAGGGCCGAGGTTGCGTATTTCACGGAAAAAGATCCGTGCGCTCTTTTTCCTGTACTTGATGCTGTCCAGCACCATGAAAATCATCGAACGCAGTTTGTCCTTGGAATCCTGGTTGGTGTCGTTTAAGATTTTCTGTTGGTTTCCGAGCAGGAATTCAATGAAATCCAGATGGATATCCGTCAGCAGCTCCTGTTTATTTTTAAAGTAGTAATAAAATGTTCCTTTTGTCACGCCGATCTCCTCGACGATTTCCTGAAGAGACGTTTCGGTGAAGCCTTTTTTATCAAATAAATGAATACTTGTTTGAATGATTTCCTGTTTCATAGATACCGTGTCCTTTCATGTTGGGAAGTGATTTTATTATAACATCCCCATTTTTTATGAAAGAGACCTTATTTCGAACGTTCCAGAATCATAGCGATCCCCTGCCCGCCGCCGATACAAGCCGTCACCAGCGCGTAAGAGGCTTTCTGCCGCTGCAGTTCATAAATGGCTTTCACTGCAAGGATCGCCCCGGTAGCGCCGAGCGGATGACCGTGGGCTATGGCTCCGCCGTTCACATTCACCTTATCCATATCCATGTCCAGTTCCGCCTGGCAGGCTAATACCTGGGCCGCGAACGCCTCATTGATTTCAATCACGTCCATATCTTCCAAGGATAATCCCGTTTTCTTCAGGACCTTCTTCACAGCCGGCACCGGGCCGATTCCCATCATGTTCGGATCTACACCTGCGACCGTACAGCCGAGGACTTCAGCCATAGGAGAAGCTCCCATTTCCTCCGCTTTGGCCCGCGACATGATTGTGAGAGCTGAGGCCGCATCATTCAAGCCCGAGCTGTTGGCTGCCGTTACGGACCCTTCTTTCCGAAAAGCCGGTGGAAGCTTCGCCATGCCCTCAAGCGTAGAGTTCGGACGCGGGTGCTCATCTTTATCAAATACGACCGGCTCTCCTTTTTTCACCGGAATGTGAAGGGGAACGATCTGCTCGGTAAAACGTCCGGCTTCCACAGCAGCCGCCATCCGTTCCTGACTCGCCTGGGCGAACTGATCCTGGGCCTCTCTGGAGATCTGGTAGTTTTCCGCCAGGTTTTCGGCTGTCATTCCCATCGGCGGATCCCCGATTTCCTCAGGTGAAAGCTGCGATGCTCTGAATTTCGGTGGAGCCGGATGGTAGGCACGCTCAGGCTTGTCCATCAAGTACGGCGCCCGGCTCATACTTTCCGTTCCTCCTGCGACATACACTTCTCCATGTCCCGCTTCAATGGCCTGGGCAGCCAGATGGATGGCATTCAAGCCTGATCCACACTGCCGGTCCACCGTCAGGCCGGGAAGCTCCATCGATAACCCGGACTGCAGGGCTGACAGTCTCGCAATGTTCCCGCCACCACTCAGCACGTTACCAAAAATGACATCTTCAATGCTGTCTGCCTGTACACCCGAACGCTTCACCGCTTCTTTGATGACTTCGGCCCCAAGAAAGTGGGCAGGAACAGAAGCCAGTGCTCCGCCCTGCCTGCCTATCGCTGTCCGGACGGCTGAAACGATGACAGCCTCTCGATCACTCATATTCTTCCTCCTTTTCACATCGCATGTGATCCACCATCAATGATAATCACATCCCCTGTGATATGCTTTGATGCTTTCGAACTTAGGAAAATCACCGCACCTTTCAAGTCATCTTCACTGCCGAACTTCCGGAGCGGGGTATTCTTCAAGAACGCCTCACCGCTCCGCTCCATAAGCACTTCCGACATTTTCGTCGGGAAAAATCCCGGCGCAATGGCATTGACGCGGATGCCCCTCGGCCCCCATTTCACCGCCAGATCCTTAGTAAAGGTTAAAACGGCACCCTTGCTGGAATTGTAGCCGATCGTATCCATATACTCCGGATCCGATCCTTTCATGCCTGCCACAGAAGAGATATTAATGATTGCTCCTTCTCCCTGCTTCAGCATCACACGGCCGACCGCCTGGGACATGAGAAAGGTGCCGGTCACATTCACTTGGAATACCTTCTGCCACGCACTCAGCGGCATGTCCTCGACAGGAGCGCCCCAAGTGGCTCCACTGTTGTTGACGAGAATATCGATTTTTCCGAAGTGGTCGACGGTTTTGTCTACGACGTCCTGGATGGAATCCGGGTCGGTGACATCACAAGCGAATGCAAGAGCATCCACACCGTGCTCCTTCAGCTGCTCACTCACCTCCAGGCAGGGCTCATACTTTCTGGAGCAGATGACCACATGCGCGCCTGACTCTGCCAGGCCTTGAGCCATCTGTCTGCCAAGACCGCGCCCACCACCTGTAACGACCGCTACCTGACCCGTGAGATTAAACAGCTCACTGGCGTGCATGGACCATGCTCCTTGCATAGTCTTTCGCCAGCTCATACTTGGCGATTGCCCGGCGGTGGACTTCATCAGGCCCGTCCGCCAGCCGTAACGTACGAATGTTGGCCCAGTTGGCCGCCAGTTCAAAATCTCCGCTCACACCAGCCGCTCCGAAGGCCTGGATGGCGCGGTCAATGACTTTCAACGCCATGTTCGGGGCCACCACCTTAATCATGGCGATTTCAGATTTAGCTTCCTTGTTGCCGACCGTATCCATCATGTAGGCCGCTTTTAATGTAAGCAGGCGGGCTTGTTCAATATCAATCCGGGAATCTGCAATCCATTCACGGACCACCCCTTGGTCAGCCAGCGGTTTTCCAAAAGCCTGCCTGCTTTTCACACGTTCGCACATCAGCTCGAGCGCCCGTTCTGCTGCGCCGATCGTACGCATGCAGTGATGAATCCGCCCCGGTCCAAGCCGGCCCTGGGCGATAGCAAATCCTTTACCTTCGTCCCACAGAAGGTTGGAGGCCGGTACACGGACATCCTTGAATTCAATTTCCGCGTGCCCATGTGGGGCATGATCATAGCCGAAGACGGGAAGTAAACGCTTTATCGTAACGCCTTCGGAATCCAGTGGTACAAGGATCATCGACTGCTGTTCATGCCTTGCCGCATCCGGATCGTTTTTCCCCATCACGATACTGATTTTACAGCGGGGATCACCGGCACCTGACGACCACCATTTCGTCCCATTAATGACGTATTCATCTCCGACTTTCGTGATGCTCGTCTGCACGTTTGTAGCATCGGAAGAAGCGACATCCGGCTCTGTCATTGAAAAGCAGGAACGGATTTCCCCGCGCAGCAAAGGCTCCAGCCACTGCTTTTTCTGTTCCTCTGTCCCATAGCGGACGAGTACTTCCATATTGCCTGTATCCGGTGCGGCGCAGTTGAAGACTTCCGGTGCAATGGCCGAACGCCCCATGATCTCGCACAGCGGCGCGTATTTCATGTTTGTAAGGCCGGCCCCGTATTCACTTTCGGGGAGAAATAAGTTCCACAATCCCTCTTCTTTTGCCCTCGTTTTCAATTCCTCCATGATCGGTGGAACTTCAGAAAAGCGGTCTTCCTTTTTCAACTGCTCCTCATACAAGGCTTCATTCGGGTAAACATATGTTTCCATGAACGTCGTCAGCTTTTCCTGCAGCTTTATCACTTTCTCAGAATGCTCAAAATACATCGCTCTTCCCCCTTTATGTAGCTGAAGTTTCTAAATGCTTCCTGAATACCACACTTCCACGAATCACATCTTTTTCCTGCTGGTTTCTCGCATAGACATCAAATGTAATCATGGATTCCTCGTGACTGACGACATCCGCATGCAGGGTCAGGACGTCGCCGACAAACACCATCCCCTGAAAGCGGATAGAATAATCCTGGATAAATCCATCTTCATAAAAAGGAGTGAACAGCTTGGCAAGACTTCCCATCGTCCACATCCCATGCGCAATCACGCCGGGGAGCCCGGCTTTTTCTGCTTCTTCATCAACCGTATGAATCGGATTATAATCCCCGGATGCCCCGGCATATTTGATTAAATCGAGTCTTGTTACAGCCGGAAGCGTCACCGTCTTCAGCTTATCTCCGGGCTGGACGCCGTCCATTGGGTTCATACGTTCATCCCCTTTCTGACCGCTTCCGTAATGATCACAACCTGTTCTTCTGAAAAAATGAGCCGGCCGTCGATATCTTCGCCATACCGCTTCACTTTAAGAAACCCCATCTCGCCGCTCCGTCCGCTCCGCTCATAATAATCGTCCACCTGGGCGTAACAATAAACATCTTCCCCCACATAAAGAGGCCGGCTGTAGTGATAATGCTGCTCCCCGTGAATCAATCCTTTTTCAGGGAGGTGGAGCCCTTCGATCCCCCCATATTCAAACACCCGCGGAAAGGTAGGCGGAGCAATATTTCGCTGCACCGCTTCTTCATCGATAAACAACGGATGCGGATCCCCGATGGCTTCTGCGAACTTCTTCACTGCCCCACGTTCAACGACGTTCTTTACCGGCGTCGATTTTTTTCCTACCGTTTCTTTAAACACGGACACCTCTCCTTTTTGTTACGTTCTTGGTCCACCTGCGACGTAGATGACCTGGCCGTTGACAAAAGATGACGCTTCATCCGCAAAGAAAGCTGCCGTATTTGCTATATCCTCCGGCTTTCCGCTGCGGCCGACAGGAATCTGAGCCACACTGGCCTGGACAAGCTCATCAAAAGTAATCCCGATCCGGGCAGCTGTCGCTTTCGTCATATCGGTTTCAATGAATCCGGGGGCTACCGCGTTGGCGGTCACGCCGTATTTCCCAAGCTCAATCGCCAGCGTCTTCGTAAATCCCTGCAGACCGGCTTTAGCGGTGGCATAATTCGCCTGACCGCGGTTTCCGAGCGCAGAAGTCGAAGAAATGTTCACAATCCGCCCATACTTCTGTTCCACCATGTACGATTGAACAGCCCTGGCTGCATGAAAGGACCCTTTTAAATGGACATCCATTACGGTATCCCAGTCCTCATCCGTCATTTTGTAGAGCATATTGTCACGGATGACACCGGCGTTGTTAATCAGAATATCGACCGATCCAAACCGCTCGTGGGTCTCCTTTACAGCCTTTTCGACTTCTTTGTACTGTGTCACATCCGCTTTTTGGCAGAAGACTTCAAAGCCTTCGTCACGGAATTCTGCCTCCAGTTCCTGAAGCGCTTCCTCATTGACGTCAATAACGGCCACCTTCGCTCCGTTTTCTGCGAAATGGCGGGCTATACCTTTTCCGATACCACGGCTCCCACCGGTGATAAAGGCTGTCCTGTCTTTAAATCTCTCCCTCATCGTATACCTCCTCCATCAACCAATCTTCACATGGCCTTTTAATAGATTTCTGGATATGATCAACCGTTGAATCTCGTCTGTCCCGTCATAAATCCGCCACAGCCTTGCTTCCCTGTACCACCGTTCAATCGGCAGTTCCCGCGTATAGCCCATACCGCCGTGAATCTGTAGAACACGGTCGATCACATTGTTGCCCATGTTCGCTCCGTACAGCTTCGCCATCGATGCGTAGTGCCGGTTATCCTCTCCCTGGTCCAACGTAAAGGCCGCGTTTAATACGAGCCACTTCGCTGCTTCCACCTCCACAGCGGAATCCGCAATCTGCCATTGAATCGCCTGCCGCTCCCCAATCGGCTTTCCGAAGGTTTCGCGTTCGTTCGCATAATCGATGGCCATATTCAGCAGACGCTCTGCTGCACCAACCGCGCGTGCTCCGACGATCCAGCGGGCAAACCCGATCCATTCAAGGCCGAGATCATACCCATGATCGATCTCACCAAGGATATTTTCCTCCGGAACCCGGACGTTATCAAAAATGAGAGCCGCCGGACCCCATTCGCCCATCGTATGGATGTACTCAGATTCCCAGCCCATCGAACGATCTGCAATGAAACAGGTCACCCCTTTTCGTCCATTCGATTCTTGATGAAGCTCTTTGTTGGTTACCGCAATGACCATGACAAAGTCTGCTTCATTTCCACCGGTGATGAATGTTTTCTCTCCATTGATCACCCACTCACTGCCATCCTTCACCGCTGTTGTCCGAAGGTTCCTCGTATCCGACCCGGCTCCCGGTTCTGTCATCGCAAAACAGGATTTCTTCTCTCCCTGAATCGTCGGGATTAAGTACGTTTCCTTCTGTTTCTCATTTCCGTAATAGAGAATATTGTCGGCAGAACCGCCAAACTGGAAAGGCACAAACGTTCGTGCGACTTCCATTTGAACGATGGCCAGCATCATCTGCCCTAAATCTGCGCCGCCATAGTCAGCCGGGGTATTGATCCCCCAGAATCCCGCTTCCTTCGCCTTCTGTTGAAGTTCTTCCATCTTCCCTTCCGGAAGGCTCGGCTTTCCTTCCCGTTCATTACGAAGCACATCGTTTTCCAGAGGTATTAGTTCCTTTTCCACAAATTTACGAATGGTTTTTCTTACCATTTCCTGTTCATCGGTCAAGCGTAAATGCATGTGATCAACCTCTTTCCTCACTGAGAGTCCACATACCTACCGGTGGGTATGTTACTTTTTATATTATTTTAAATTTTCTCAAAATACAACACCTTTCCGAAAATTACTGCAAAAATTATCCATACAAAGGCAGACCCCTCTCCTTCTCCACCAGGGATAAAAGCTTAGGATGACAGGGTCCAAGGAATGTGCTGAAGAATTCAGAGATTTAAACAATAATGGTACTCAATATGTTATAAATATTCTAAAGGAATTTTTTTATAGACAGGAGAAAAATATTTGTTAGAATATAAGATTTTCGGTAATGACCCAAATAAAGAGTACGTATTTTTAATTCACGGTATCGGGGGAAGTGCAAATATCTTCTTCCCTCAGATTAAAAGCTATCGAAATCATTTTAATGTGGTCGCCGTGCATTTAAGAGGACATAAAAAATCTCCAAGCGTTCTTGACGTTGACGATTTTTCATTTACGCGGGGAGCCCGGGATGTTGTCGATGTCCTCGATGATATCGGTATTCACAAAGCCCATATGGTGGGAATATCATTGGGGGCCGTCGTTGTCCATCAAATCCTTGCCATTGCTCCCAATCGTGTCGAAACGGCTGTCCTTGGCGGAGTGATTACGAAAATTACACCACTTCCCAAGCTGTTGCTGCTGATCGGCAGCATGGTCAAAAAGTTTGTGCCGCACATGTGGCTGTATACGATATTTGCTCACATCCTTATGCCACGTAAAAATCATCAGGAATCCAGAAATTCGTTTATTAAAGAGGCGGCCCAAATGAAAAGAAACGAATTCCTCGGCTGGTATGACATCGCTCCGACCGTCAGAGGGACGTTCACAGAAGCCGTCGAGCCATCCGCTCATGTCCCGAAGCTTTACATGATGGGCGAAGGAGATCATATGTTCATCGATCATGTGCTGGAGGATATCTCAGGGCTCCCTAACGCTGACTTTATTAAAGTGAAGGGATCCGGACACGTCGTAAACCTGGATGCTCCCCACACGTTCAACCAATATTCGTTGTCGTTTATGAAGTCTAAAGGGGCTGAGACGGAGGCGCCGGATCACGAGACCGGCAGAAGGCTCCGCTCTTAAAGAACATCATCCTCAACTTCCAAAAATAAGATAGAAATACAGCGGCAAGGTGTCATGACACAAAAATGACACCTTGCCAACCTGTCGGAATCGTTCCTTACCTGGAGACTAACAATACGATTGAAGGATATTTCTTCATTTATGTACATGGGGTTTTGACTAGTTGTTTTGGTAAAACAGAGGAGCAGGAAAACATACTTATCGTAGTAGAATAAGACTGCTTCCTTCAAGGCAGGGAGCATATAGGTGAAGAGGAGGGAGAGCCCAGCCAGAGGCGTTCATTTTCAAACGAGGAGAGAAAATACAGCCCCCGGAGTTTAGGTTCTGGGTGACTGTTATAAAGCGGGTAACTATATTGGAAGAATAAGCTGGCTTAAGATAATCATAAGAAGCAGTATGCCGAATCCCAGCCAACCAAACCCTCTATTTTTCCCATCGGAAAAGGGGGCTTCTTTTAACTCTTTCCAACTTGGATAGAAGAAACTGATAGTCTGGACGACTAAGATGCCAAGCATGACGGAGGCAATCGCCAATACTTTCATATAAAAATGCCCTCCCTCCTTTTCCATATCCTTACTTCCCCCCCTTGAAACCAGAAGCCTCTTATCGCTGTCACGGAAGATAGAGAAGAACGTTAAATAAGAGTAAACGAAGGAAAAAAAGAGGACGTGATACTTTCATCGGAGACTTAGGAGAATAGAAGCTCATTGATTATCTTGTTATTTAACACCAACTCTAAAATGAAGATGTAGTAAAATCATCAAAGGGGACTACAGGATCCTGAGCGATATTTTTCATGTAGACTACGTTTTCCCGAATTTAATAGACAGAAGTACAGTAATGAAGATAAGACGGCAGTTCTCCCCGGACCATCCGATTGTATACGTGCTGAATTTCCAACGTAACCTTTCCCGGCTTCCCTTGCCCTATGACTCTTCGATCAACTTCAACTACCGGCTTAATTCCAACAGCCGTTCCCGTTAAGAAAATTTCATCCGCATCGTATAATTGAAATCTTGCCAAACTCTTTTCATACAGCGGTAACTTCAACTCTCTCTCCAGTATTTCCGCTACTGTATTACGAGTGACTCCCGGAAGAATGTCATCAGATAAAGGGGGAGTGAAGACTTCATTTCCTTTAACGATGAAAATATTTTCCGTAGCCCCTTCGCTCACATTTCCTTCTTTTGTTAAAAAGACGGCCTCATCATATCCATTCAAAGATGCTTCAAGTATCGCTAATCCCGAATTCATATAACCAGCGGTCGTCTTCGCTTGAGGAGGAATCATATTGCCTCCTATTCTCGTCCAGGAAGAAACCGCCACCTTAAAGGAAGGTTCAGACTTGTATTCTGATTCATCCATGTAGACAGCCAGATGATTAAACGGATCTCTCAGGTCGGGACGTAAGGTATTGCTGTCTTTAAAACAAATCGGACGTATATAAACATCCTGAGTCACCCGGTTGATGATCAGCATCTTTTTTATGATGTACGATAATTCTTCTATGGAATAGGGGATTTTAATAAACAAACTCTCACCAGACTGCTCAAATCTCTTTAAATGATCGTTTAGTCGGAATAATAATAATTGTTCTTGGCCGGAATTCCAAAAAGCTCGGATACCATCTATACAACCCAGGCCATAATTCAAACCTTTATTCTTCACACTAACACTCAGCAAACGATCATCGACAAAGTGGTCTTTATCAAACATTACGGCCATTGAATCCACTCCCTTCCTATCACTATATGCCATGATGCTGCGCGACTATACAAACGAACATGGCTGCCTGCTGTTGGTGCGTATCCAGTTTATAATGGTGTATCAGCAATTGCAGCTACCTTCCCGTTCACTGGAATGTCCGAGCCTTCCCTTCCATAGATTTAGAGAGAAGAAGGGAGGTGGTTTTAATGATTGAGTGGAGTGTTACCATTGCAGCGGTCGGGTTTATTTGTCTCGTCATCTTTTTAATTTTCACTTTACGAAAACTTATGGCAACACTTACGGAAACTAAAGAGACGCTGTCTGACGCTCGAAAATCAGTCAACAGCATTACAGATGAGGCTGAAGAACTGATCCATGAAGCTAACAAAATTTCAACTGATGTAAAAGGGAAAATGGAAGCCGTTGATCCCTTAATTGATTCCGTTCACGATATGGGTGATATGATACACGATGTCACAAGTTCAATAAAACGAACGGCCCTGCAAAAGGAAAACAGGAAAACAATTGATTCAAAAGATAAACAAAAAAGCAAGCCGGTACAAATTAAATTGAAGTAAGCAAAACTATATCGCTGCCTATACATCTATGGATATGATAAGAAGTCAAATGGGAGCCGTATCACGTGCTGCTCATCGCCGGTTTTTGGAGTTTCCAAAGTGATCAGGAAGACCAAGTCCATCCACCATTTTCATCCATACAAAAAAACCACGCCGAACCGGCGTGGTTTTTTGATTACGATTTTCCAAATTCTTTTTCAAGCGAGTCCAGAATCTCTTCCAGACTTTTATCTATACTTGCTTCAACAGCGGCAAGATAAGCCCCTTCCAAAATCGGGTGGGAGACAAGTTTGATCTGATCGGACTCTGTGACTTCAATAGCCATTTCGGCATTCATCCGCGCACTGCCGAGATCATAAAAAACGATGGTGCTTTCAGCTTTTTCTGTGACCTTTTCCAAAGCGGTCTGTATCTTTTCAAAGCTTGTCCCAAGTTCTCCCTCATCCGTGCCCCCGGCGGCTTCGATTGGAAGATCACCGACAACCTGATGAATAAGATCTTTCACACCTTCCGCAACCTTCTCACTGTGTGAGACTAATAGAATTCCTACAGTCATCAGCCTTCCTCCTTCAGCGCCTCAGAAAGGCTCGCAAATAAGTAATAGGAGGATACAGCACCAGGGTCCAGATGCCCTTTGGAGCGCTCTTTCAAGTAGGAGGCTCTCCCTTTTGTAGCGGTTAAATCCTTCGTCGCTTCCATGGCCTTCTGAGCGGCTTCTTCCACATTCGCTGCATCAAATCCGCGGCTCTTCACTTCCTCAAGAACAGGAACCCACACATCGAGCATCGTTTTTTCTCCGGTTTCTGCTTTTCCCCGCTGTTTGATTCCGTCAATCGCGGCTTCAAACATGTCCGCAAAAACATTGCCTTCGATGTCTTTCCCTTTAGCCGCCATGGACATTTTCAATAAGGCTGTCCCATATAACGGGCCCGAAGCTCCGCCAACCTTGGACATCACCGTCACAGCGGCCTTTTTCAACACGTCTGCTGATGTCTCAAACGTTTCTGCCTCCACTGCCTTGGCAGCTTCAGCGAATCCTCTTGCCATATTGATTCCGTGATCACCGTCACCAATCTTCCTGTCCAGGGAAGTTAGGTAGTCTTTTTGATCCTGGAGATGCTGATTGTAGTGTGTAATCCATGCTGCCGTTTGATTGACATTCATCTGAAACACTCCTTTATATACGGAAAGCCGGTGCTTGACTAGGGGCATCCAGCAGTTCTTTCAATTGGTCGTCCACTTTCAGAACCGTAATCGAACATCCGGCCATTTCAAGAGATGTCATATATTCCCCTACGAACGTATGAGAAACGGTGACATTCTTCTCGGCCAGAAGTTCATGTACTTTACGGTTCACGATGTAAAGTTCCATTTCCGGTGTCGCTCCCATGCCGTTCACCATGACGGCGACTTCGTCGTTTTCGTTCAATTTGAGTTCAGGAAGAATGCGTTCAACCATCTCGGATGTGATCTCGTCTGCGGTGACGAGCGGCTTTTTCTCAATGCCCGGTTCGCCGTGGATGCCGATTCCCATTTCGATTTCCTTATCGCCAAGTTCAAAGCTTTCTTCCCCCGAAGACGGCATGATGCATGGACGTAGTGCGACACCCATCGTGCGTACGTGTTGAACCACTTTTTCAGCCGTCTGCTTCACTTCTTCAAGGGATGCTCCCGTCTCAGCCAATGCGCCTGCCAGTTTATGAACGAAAACCGTTCCTGCGACTCCACGCCGGCCCGTTGTAAAAGAACTGTCTTCGACGGCAACATCGTCATTAACGACGACTTGATCCACTTGAATCCCTTCGGCTTCGGCGAGTTCAGCAGCCATTTCAAAGTTCATCACATCACCGCTGTAGTTTTTAATAACGAGCAGCACGCCTTTTCCGCTGTCCACAGCTTTGATCGCTTCGAAGACCTGGTCAGGGGTGGGCGATGTGAATACTTCACCGGAAACAGCAGCATCCAGCATGCCTTCCCCGACATAACCGGCGTGGGCCGGTTCATGACCGCTTCCGCCCCCACTGACGATACCGACTTTTCCGGACACGGGTGCATTTTTCCTCGCCACAACGGTTGTATCCTCCACTCTCTTCACGGTCGAAGCATGAGCAGCGACAAACCCATCAAGCATTTCTGTAATCACAAGATTTGGATCGTTGACTAATTTTTTCATCGATTATCCCCTCACTTTATAAGAATGGGCACCTCTGATAATCAGAGGTACCCTTCATTTGATTACTTGAATTTACGTGTCGCTTCCACAGCTTTCTTCCATCCGCTGTAAAGCTCTTCCTGCTCATCAGCACCCATCTGACCTGTAAATGTACGGTCATTATCAGAGTGCTGTTTGATTTCCTCTTTGTCTTTCCAGTAGCCGACAGCCAGTCCTGCCAGGAAGGCAGCACCAAGGGCTGTTGTTTCCTGTACAATTGGACGCTCAACAGGCACACCAAGGATGTCACTTTGGAACTGCATAAGGAAATCGTTCTTCACGGCTCCCCCATCGACGCGCAGGGATTTCAAATCAATGCCGGAGTCAGCAATCATCGCGTCCAGGACATCTTTCGTCTGATAAGCGAGGGACTCAAGTGTGGCACGGATGAAGTGGGCTTTTGTTGTGCCACGTGTCAATCCGAACATCGCACCACGCGCATCACTATCCCAGTATGGTGTCCCAAGACCAACGAAGGCAGGTACAAGATAAACACCGTCGGAAGACTCTACAGACGTGGCATACCCTTCGGATTCCGGTGCGCTTTCAATCATTTTCAGACCGTCGCGAAGCCACTGAATGGCAGAACCAGCAACGAAAATACTTCCTTCAAGCGCGTATTCCACTTTACCGTCCAAGCCCCAGGCAAGCGTTGTCAATAGACCGTGCTCAGAAGCGACGCCTTCCTCACCTGTGTTCATCAGCATAAAGCAGCCTGTACCATAAGTATTTTTGGCCATGCCTTTTTCAAAGCAGGCTTGTCCGAATAAAGCGGCCTGCTGATCTCCAGCTATACCGGCGATCGGAACTTCGTGACCGAAGAAATGATAATCAACCGTCTGCGCATACACTTCGGAAGAAGGCTTCACTTCCGGCAGCATGGATTTTGGTACGCCAAGGATGTCCAGCAGTTCGTCATCCCACTGCAGGTCATAGATGTTGTACATCAATGTACGGGAAGCGTTGGAATAATCGGTAATGTGCGTTTTGCCACCGGAAAGCTTATAAACCAGCCATGTGTCGATCGTTCCAAACATAAGATCGCCATTCTCCGCTTTTTCTCTCGCTCCGTCGACATGATCAAGAATCCACTTCACTTTCGTTCCCGAGAAGTACGGGTCAAGCAGAAGACCTGTTTTACTGCGGAACAGCTCATTATGACCGGCGGCACGAAGCTCTTTACAGATGTCTTCGGTCTGACGGGACTGCCAGACGACCGCATGATAGATCGGTTTCCCGGTATTCCGGTCCCACACCACTGCCGTTTCACGCTGGTTGGTAATGCCGATTCCGGCAATTTGGGACGGCTCTACATCCGCTTTTCTTAATACATCCGCAATACAGGCAAGAACGGATGTCCAGATTTCGTTCGCATCATGTTCCACCCAGCCCGGCTTCGGGAAGAATTGTTCAAATTCCTTCTGGCCGGTTTCAACGATGTTACCCGCTTTGTTAAAAAGAATGGCTCTTGAGCTTGTCGTTCCCTGATCAATGGATAAGATATACTGTTCTGACATTCAAACCCTCTCCTTTTCGTTTCAGCTGATTTTTTCTTCTACTTGATTACCTAATGTCTTCCCCTTTTTGATCTCTGCATTAGCTGCTCCAATCAGGATAACCGCCATCACGACAGACATTACCCAGAAGCCTGCAGAGAACTCAGACATAAACATGGCCCGGTAGAATAGTGCACCATAGATACCGCCTAAAATCGGTCCCACAACCGGTATCCAGGAGTAACCCCAGTCTGATCCGCCTTTTCCAGGAATCGGAAGCAGTGCATGGGCAATACGGGGGCCAAGGTCACGGGCAGGGTTGATCGCATACCCAGTCGCTCCGCCAAGCGACATACCGATCGCGATGATCAACGCACCCACAATCAGTGGATTCAATCCTTCTGTAAATTCGTTGGCACCGATAAACAGCAGCCCCATAATAAGGACGAATGTTCCAATGATTTCACTGACAAGGTTGGAAAAAGGGCTGCGTACGGCTGGATCAGTAGCAAACACCGCCAGTTTGGCTCCCTGATCTTTCGTTTCTCTCCAGTGCGGCAGATAATTTAAGAATACGATAACTCCACCGATCGCCGCACCAATCATCTGAGCAGTTACGTAAAGGGGCACCTTCGCCCATGGAAATTCTCCAATTGCAGCAAAACTTATCGTTACAGCCGGATTGATGTGAGCACCCGTGAAGCTTCCCACAGCGTACACACCCATCGCAACAGCAAGTCCCCACCCAATGGTGATAACGACCCAGCCGGCTCCTTCTGCTTTTGAATTTTTAAGAACGACCCCTCCAACAACACCACCACCAAAGATGATCAGAATCATCGTTCCAATCAGTTCAGCTAAGAATTCGGACATGTTGTTCACCTCTTCTTTCTCATTTTTCAAGGGGCATGTGTCCAAAAAAAGACCCGCACTAAGGTGCATACGAATGAGGCTGTATGCAAAATAGTGTGGGTCTCCATATCTCCGCCACATGCTTAACTTGTTACTAATACTATAGCGCTTTCTGAAAACGCTGTCAACATATATTCACAAAAAACAACATAGATTGATAGGATTTTGGTCGGAGGAACCAGGAAAATGGTACTACAAATTTTTACCATGGAAATATAATGAAGTTAATGCCGGTATAAAAGATGCTTCCCTCATAGATAGAAACTACATGATTTTCCGTACCTTCAGGAGCTCCACCCCTTGCCATTCCGCGTAGGAACCGCCTGCACGAGCTGAAGATCCGCCGATAAGCGCAATGTGACCCTTTACGCGCAGCCGAAGCAGGTCCGCGGGAGTTTTTTCCATTAGCTCTGTTATTGCTTGGTGTTGTTATTTAGCATGTGAGCTCAGATCACCCCTTTCTGTCATGGGATTTGGATGAGGCGGCCTTGGGAATGACTCCTCTTCAAAGTAGGGTAGTTAGAAAGGACATAACCGAAGTCCGTTACACCACTACAAAAGGGGTGGCAGGGAAAACAGGTAGACTCCTGCGGGAAAAAGGAACAAGGGGAGACCCCGGAGAACGAAGTTCGAGGAGGCTCATCGTTCCCCGCGGAAAGCGGACGGTTTTCCCTGCCATCCCATCCCCTGAGTAAATAACGGACCGGACCCCTGATTCCAGACGGAGACGATTTAGTAATCATTTAGAATGTAAACAACAGACTTTAACAGAGCTTTTCCATTAAAAGAACCCTCCAGTATGGAGGGTTCTTTTAAAACAGCTTATTTGGTGACTTTGTTCTGAAGTTCTTCCTTCGCTTCTGGTCCTACAGCAGCATCGCCGCCGAGAACAGTAACAGAAGAGATATCATGAGTGTACACATACTTCGTTAAGTACGCATCCACCTCTTTTGGAAGATCATCAGGCTGAACAAGCAGGAGCATCCCATCTTTACCTGTTACAAGCGGTGCAGATGCAAGGGCATCCGGATAGTTACGTCCGCTTGCGGCAAATAGATTGGTTGCATTCGGCTCGAACTCTTTCAAAATGCTGACGAGGGTGCCGTAACGGTTCGCACCGGACAGGCGCTCCACGGAAACAGCGACTTCCTTCGCCTGATCAGCGACCTCATCAGAAATGACGCCTGTTCCACCGACTACATAAACGTCTTCATTTTCAAGGACAGCCAGAGCTTCGTCGGATAGACCCTTGCCGTTCGTCAGTACAATCGGCATGCCCTCAGCACCTGCGATGGAAGCAGCACTCAAAGCATCCGCATAGTTTTTACCTGTGGCAAGGAATACACCGTTTCCTTCAAAATCAAAGTCGTTCTGCAGTTTTTCTACAATCTCAAGGTTTGTGCTGTAACGTGTATCACCGGAAACCCGCTCAATTTGATCAGAAGCAATGCTGATCGTATTCAACTGAGCGAAGACATCAGGGGAAACGACGCCTTCACCACCGACAAGATAAACGTTTTCCGCACCAAGGCGCTCAATTTCTTTCAGCGCTTCCTTGCTCAGCTTCCCATCTCTGTTGACAGGGATAACCGGTGCTTCTGCAGCAGAAGCCATCGGTCCGGCAGACAAGGCATCCGGGAAGTTATAAGCGGTCGTTACGACAACAGTATCTGCACCGCCATCCGGATAGAGGTCCTGGGAAATATCAAGCGCTGTACCTTCACGTGTTTTACCGGAAAGGACATTGACGACGTCCGCATCCGTTGTAACTGGTACAAGGTCAAGCACTTCATCTGTATCGGCATCAACCATGTACAAGCCGGCATAGCCTTTGATTGGCTGCTCTGGAGTCGTGATGGAAAGAGGAACGTCCACCGTTTCGCCGACGCCTAGTTTAGTAGCTTTGGCATCTGTTGTAACGGATCCCTCTCCTTTTTCATCAGAATTATAGGATAGAAGTTTCTCTTCCGTCATGTTCAATGTGTAATCAACAGAAGCAGAACCTGTACCGAAGTAATCCACAGCAATCTGGTAGTTTCCATCAGGAAGACCTGTTACCGTGAAAGCTTCATCATTGGAGCTGGAAGCACTGGATGCGACCTCATCGCCTTCTTCATTGAATAGGAACAGATCCAGATCCACCGGCTCAGCAGGAGCCACATCTACGCTCAAGGAGACATTGTTTTTGATTTCAACATCAATCAAATCACCATCATTCGGGATTTCGTCGACTTCCTGAGTGACGGTTCCTTCGATGGTTTTGTTAATAGGGCCGCTGAAGCCGACCGTTTCAAACTTCACGTTAGCCGCTTCTTTCATGTAGTTGGTAAAGGATACTTCTTTTTCGAAGGTTTCAGAAGAACCGACTTTACCAAGATCGATGCTTCCCGGCTCGCTGACAACATCCTGGGCGACAGCGTCTAAGGTATACTTGTTCATTTCCTTACCTTCTTCAGGAGCAATCGTTCCATAAACATGGACTTCCCATACGCCGGCTTTCGGAGATGGAACAACCACATCTTCCACATCCAGCCCACCGTATCCGGCATATCCGACATAATCATTCACCTGTGTGCCATCTGGATTGAACACAAGCATACGGACACGACCCTGGAATTCTCCACTTTCCTTCAGAGCGTTCAAGGAGAAGCGTAGTTCACTGACACCGGAATCAACGTCAAAGGTGTAGCCTTTCGTCTGGGAAGACTGCACTTCGTCTGTCGTTCTGAAGCGGTGTTTGTTTTCTTTCGTGAACTCATAGCCCGTGATGATCGTCTGGGCACTTCTAGCTTCGACATAAGGTGTGGAAGCATCATCAATGATTAAGTTCCCTGCGTTCACACCCGTTTCAAGCTTGGATGCATCGTACTCGACATCGATATACTCATATTCGCCTGCACCGAGTTTGACTTCATCAACCGATGGCGTAAACCAGTCATGGGAGGCGGAAACATCAAGAGTCTTGGCTTGATCAGAAGTGTTTTCAATCAACACTTCCACGGTTTCTGGAATGTCCTTGTTGCGCACATACAATCCAGGTCCGCCGGAGATTTTCTCCCCGTGGAAGACCGTTACATCGACATTTTCCACATCATTGACAAAGTTATCTCTCATGTACTCGTAGGCAGCTGGAACATTGATCAGTCCCTGACCTTCCTGAGCACGGTTGTAACCGTCCAGTTTATCCGCTGTCTGTACGAGTGCTTCGCGGGCCAGTTCATAATCAAATGGCAGACGGTCTTTTTGTGCAGCTGATTTCAGCAATGCTACAGCCCCGGCTACATGCGGTGCTGACATACTCGTTCCCTGGAGGACATCATAAGCATGGCCTTCCGGGAATTGGTGGACAGGCTGAGCCGCATAGGCAGAACCAGGCGCTACGATATCCGGCTTCTGATCTCCGGCTTCATTCGGTCCTACAGAGGAGAAGTACCAGAGGCCATCCCCTTCAAGCGGATTGCCGTCTTCATCTTTACCATAAGGATAGGCACCATATTCCTTCGCCCACATCTGCTCATCAATATGTGCACCAACAGAAATGACGCTGGCTACGTCCCCAGGTGAACCGACCGTATCAATTCCAGGTCCGCTGTTCCCCGCAGATGTAACAAAAACGATATCGTATTGGTCGCTGAGCAGTGTCATCAACTCGCCGTAACTTCCGCCGCCATCATTCAAGTCCGGCAGAGAGCCAAGGCTTAAGTTGGCAACATCGACACCGTATCCACCTTTTGATTCAGGCAGGGCAGCATCAATCATCGCGCGTTGAATACTCCACGTATAAGCTCCGCCTTCTTCTTTGAACACACGAAGACCGACAAGCTCAGCTTCCGGAGCCACACCTTCACCGGCGATCGCTCCTGTAGCGTTGGATTTCAGAGGCCCATTAGCTGCAGAAATTCCGGCAACGTGGGAACCGTGACCGTTGAAGTCTGTAAACAAGTTGACCTTCTTCACAGCATCGAATTCCTGAGTTTCATTGTTTAATAGTTTTTGCTCTTCCAAATTGTTCACACGGAAGTTGGCACCGGCTACATCATCCGTAGGGTCGATATCAAAAGTACCCGTTTCGCCTTCTTTATAGGCCGTCTCATCTGTAAAATCAAAGTCAAAGTCTGTATCCACATAGACTTCATCCCCTGCTAGAAGGACAGGGAACCAGTCGCCGAAGGTTTCTCCAGACTCACCATCGCCGTTAAGGTCGGCCTTGGCTTCGAACCAGGTTTCTCCGTAATACAACTTATCATCGGAAGAGTCGATTCCCTCGGTCTTGAAAATACCTTCGTAGATCGTGTCTCCTTCTTCAAACTCATCAAAGAAAGGAACATCCCCTTCCGCCAGATAATTGGCGTTCTGACCCGTATATTCCTTGTAGCTGGAATAACGCTCCTCAGCGGCGTAAGGACGGTCTATGAATTCGTTGGAAATCGTATAGTCTCTGACGTCTGTAATGTGGGAATCCCCATATTTTCTCGTTTCCTCAAATACTTCCTCAGAAGTTTCATCCGACTCTTCATCAACTTCCGGAAGATCTGTGAAGGATTCGTGTCCTGGATCTGGACCAGAGTCGATGATTCCAATACGGACACCTTCACCGCTGAATTTATCGTGGAAACTATCAACGCCTGTAGATGGATGGGTCTCCAGCTGATCCGGGTCAACAACTGCATCTTTATCCACCTGGTCCTGGCCGTCCGTATTCAATTCATCAGGATTGACCGGTGCAAGTTCAAGCTCTTGGTTCTCCCCAACCGTACGAACCGAATCAAGCTTTACGATATCCAGAATTTTATTGGTCGGCACTTCAGCCAGATAGCCATAGTTTTTATGGTTTTGGATGACTTTGACGCCCAGCTTCTCCAACTGTTTTGTCGCATCCGTTTTCCCGTCACCGATTATGACCAGCTCTTGTTTTGATTCCGAGCTGTTAGCGAGGGAAACGACTTCATCATAATTCATTAACGTGTTAAAAGATTTCGCAGCTTTTGTTTCTGCCTGAACCCCTGTTGTTCCATATGTACCAATCCCGGCAAACGAAGACGCAACGATAGCTGCACTGGCTAACACCGATAATGCTTTCTTCTTCACGTTCTTTTTGTTTTTCTCAGCCACCAAAGTAAATGACCTCCCTATGATATTGGTCCAACAATAAGAATTTCTATGCCTCCTTTTTTTTTCATAAATATTTCAAAATATTACAAATTAGATTGTACGTTATCCTCCGAATATCGTCAATGAATATTCGCTCAATTTAGAATATTTGTGACAAATAAAAAACCCGGTGATTTCACCGGGTTCGGCCATTCTTCCTATGAAAAATCATGCACATGAACGAGTCATGTCAAATAAGGTCCGAGATGAACAGAGGGGTGGTTCCCTCTTCTTTTTGAAAACCAAGTTTTCCATAAAACTCCATCACGTCCGGGTAGGCAATCAGCACCTTCGTCCGGCATGTTTGGTATCGACCCAGCATGTGGTCCATCATGACTTTCCCAATACCTCTGCCCTGGTACTCCGGATGGATCAGCATGTAATGAAAATAAACCGTCAATGCACCATCAGACAACGCATTCACCAAACCAATCAACCGCCTGCCGTCCCAGGCTGTCATCACGGAATGTGATCCCTGAATCGCTTGTAACAGTTCATCAGGATAGCTGCCTGAGTCCCATTCCACAGAGGTGAATAACGTCTGCAGATCATCCCGGGTGATGTTCCCTGTCGTTGAAGCATAGGAGATTTCCATACAAAACCTCCTTTCCTGAAGATTTCCGAATTCCCTCCCGTACCTTTGTCCTACGAAAGAAACTGCAGGAGGAACTTATTCCTCCAAAGAAAAACCGACTTTCTTCCTATTATAAATTACCGGTGAAAAATATCATCGATTTCCCACGCATGCTCTGCAGGTACAGGCTGCGTCCCTCCAATCATGTAATAACTGGAACGTTCATCGAACCTCCGGATGCTTTCAGCTGTTACAGGTGCATACCTCTCGTTCGTCAAAATAACCGGACTTTCCGTTTTCACGGCCAGAGGAGCAGCTGCCATCGCGTCCGGGAAGTTCTGTCCAGTTGTAAAATAGAGCGTACCGGCAGAAGGAGAGCCAAAGGTCTGATGCATCGCCTTGTTCGTCTCATATCGATTTTTTCCTGAAACCCTTAGTGGATTGGCATCGGGAAGGGCTGTGGCGACCTTTTCAGAAATTGGCTGGGTCCCACCGACAATATAATTCTTTGTAATGCCTTCTTCTTCCATATATGTTTGGACAGCCTCTGGAATTTCACCCTGCTTCACATATAAAATCGGATACTGCTTTATTCCGCTGTACGCCGATGCCGATAAAGCATCAGGGAATTCCTGACCTGAAACAACGAAACCTTTGTTTGTATCATAAGGAATGGATTCATTGACAGCTACAGCCGTCTCATACCTGTCCGCTCCCTTAATCCTGTGGACGTCATAGCCTGATTTTTCAACATCGTCCTCCACTCCAGAAGGAACGGCCACTTCTCCTCCGATAATGATGACGTCGGTCGCGTCCAACCGCTTCAATTCATCTTTAATCGACAGGGAGAGTTCACTGCGGCGTTCTAAGAGAACAGGGCTGTCCAGATAAGAAGCAAGCGGTGATGCAGCCAGACTATCAGGAAAATCCTTTCCTGTAGCGAGAATCACGAATTTCCCCTGCTCCTTTTTTCCGTCGATGGTCAACGTCTCTTCTTGTAGAGCGTCCCATCCTTTTTCAGAAATGGCTGTCGACGTTTCAACGGAAGTCGCTCCAGATATCCGTCGATAATCCCGAACCTGGTCAAGCGTTTTCCCGGCATCAATCATCCCTTCTCCAAGCTCGTACGTACTGGAAGCAGGTTCTGCTGCATTGACAATCAACCGCTGCACCTGTCCAGCCTTTAAATAAGGAGCGTGGTTTTCAACTAAGGCCGCAAGACCACTCACATGACCGGAGGACATGCTTGTTCCCCCCATGCTCGTATACCCATTGTCCAGGTAGGTACTATAAAGGTCTGTTCCCGGAGTGATGACATCAACTTCAGGGCCATAATTGGAAAAAGAAGCTTTTTCTTTTTCTTCGAGGTCATAACTTCCGACAGAAATCACCGGATCCAAAGCCGCGGGGTACAACGCTTTTTCGCGATCATCGTTCCCAGCGGCAGCCACGACGAGGACGCCTTCCTGTTGAGCAAATGCAATGGCATCGGCCAGTGCCGTCCGGTAGACATACGTTCCAAGGCTTAGGTTGATGATATCTACGCCTTGTTCTACAGCGTAGTCAATTCCTTCAATTACGTCGGACAAATTCCCGGACTTAGCCTCCATCACTTTCACAGGCATCATCTGTACATCTCCCGTGGATAAGGATGAAACGCCGAGATTATTATTTGTAGCCGCACCGATCAAACCGGCAACATGGGTTCCATGGCCGAAGGTATCTTCCGGGTCCTCTGATGGTTCGAGGATATTCGTCCCCTCGACTAATCTGCCCTTTAGATCCGGGTGCTTGAGGCTCACTCCGGAATCAATGACCGCAACGACCGGGTCCTTTCCTCTTACCTTTGCATAAGTCGTCCAGGCTTCTTCCGCATTCACAGCATCAAAAGTCTCTTTCTGATTAAGGTAATAGGGATCGTCAGGAATGTCTCCCTGGGCATACACTTTTACATCTGTTTCAATGTATTCCACATCAGGATCCTTCGCCAGTTCCTTTTGTTTCTCAGCGACTTGTTCTTTATCAACTGGTACTACATCCACCGGGAAAGACTGCCCCCCTGACTGTGAGGTGACGTTATCTTTATATTTTACGATCAGGTGAACCTGTTCTCCCTCCTCGGCATGGATCGCTGGAATCATTAAACTGAACATCATAAAGAAGACTGCGGCTGCAATAATCGATCGTACGAAGTTCCCGTTCATATATGTACTCCTTTTTATGTAGTAGAGAATACGGGACTGGTTCTAGTCGGATGCCCGTATCCTCCTTTTAGTTTACATGGGGCTGCAGTTTTTTTAAATATTGACTTTGTACCCATCCTTATGGACCTTGACGTTGATCAGGCATAAAGAAAACGCTGGATTTGAAATACCCAGCGTTTACGATTGAAATGGGAAAATCCCAAGTGTCTTTTTCGTTTTCATCCGTTCCGGTGGATCAGTATAAACCATCTCCCCATCAAGGAGTACATGCGCATTCTCCATAAACTGATACATCACATCAGAACCAAATGATTTCTGAACCTTATCATACGCCTGCCTTAAGAAAGAGCCTCTTTTCTTATCATCTACAGCATGGGAAGCAACCACATGCGCCAAATTATGACGGATCATCTGCATCGCAAGCTTCTGGGAAGGTTTTCCCCGTTTATTCGCTAAGCTTGCCGCTGAAATTTGGGTCACGGCACCATTTTTCACAAATTGGTACAGCAGATCCGGCTGCTGCTGGAACACCTGATTCTGTTCAGGATGAACGATGACAGGAATAAACCCTTCCATCTGCATATCATACAGAACCTGCTTGGCATAATGTGGGACGTCCTTGTTAGAGAACACCACGTAAATGTATGGGGTCTTTTCATTCATCGGGAGAATGGAACCATTTTTAAGATCATCGACAAGTTCACCGTAGATCTTCACCTCATGTCCTGGGAGTATATGGAGTTCAATCCCTTGATCGAACAATTCCCTGTTTAACTCTTCGCATTGGTTTTTAACTGCTCTTGGACTCTGCTCAGGATGGAATCTTGGAGCGGCTACAATTGTTTCTACACCCTGTTCAGCAGCTTTTTGGGCCATCGCCAGGCTCCCCTGCATCGACTCCGGTCCATCACCAGTACCCGGAAGGATTTTGCAGTTCAAATCAATCATACCTCTCACCTCTCTGCGTTTTATAGAAGAATCCTTCTTTAAAGGAAACAAATGGATAAAAAATAAAAGAAGCTGAAGGCTTCCCCGGACGTTCATTATTGAGAACTATATCCAGTATAATACAGACGTCCTCCTGGAATAAAGGGGGATTTTGCTTTATTTTAAACGTCATTCTCCTTAAATTATGGATCTTCCCCACTATAGAGGTCTATATCTCTATATTACTTTATATATCTTCCATTTTTGTTTTAATGTAGAAATGATAAATTTCATAGAATTTCCAAAAAAAAGATATGTTCTGTATTCTTATCCCTATTTCTCAATCGAGAACATATGAGATATTATCTATACAGAAAAAACGACATATAATAAGGATTAAACTGCTCCCATAGCTTTCAAATTCCCTGTGGAGTGTGGACGAGCGAACCTGCAGCCATATAATATGAGTCTAAATGTTCATTATTCCAGAGTATCTTCCATCTTCAGATATACTTCTTGTAATCTTTTGTAATTTGTTGTACGTTCTTTATAAAGAATATGTCTGAGGGAGGAGGTCGAATTGCCTCAAAAAATCCTCCTGTTCCTATGGATAGTCCTGGCATTTCCATTCGCTGTCTCTGCCCAGGAGGAACAAGGAATAAAAGAACCGCCTTTTGTAACCGTCGTCTATTCGTCAGATCAGGGGGAATCTGATCCGAACATCCAGAAGCTTGATTTTCTCATCAGTCATTTTACAACCAAGCAGGAATGGATGGATGCCGGAGAATTAAAACCGGAAGATCTTGAAAAAACAACGCATCTTTTATATTTCGGAGCTGTTCAGCGTTCTCTTTCCAACTCCACTCGAAGAGCCATTGATCAATTCAATGGGATCAAGACAGCTTTTGGCTATAATGCTGATCAGCTGGAAGGGTTTGATTTTTATCAATATACCGGGGGTAAGCGGTTGGCAACCGAATTATCCGGTCCCTTCACAGAAGAGAAACTCCCTCTTACAGAAGCTCAGCAGGTATTGGATATCGAGGTTTCAGATGCCGAGAAAATCTGGTTGTATGGGGAATACAAGGGGGCGTCATTTCCCCTGCTCATTCAAGCATCCTCCCATTATTATTACGGGGATACCGATATCTCCTATTCAGATTCCATTGCACTGAGTGAAGTGTTTCATGAAATTTTCGGCATGCCCCATTCAGAGATCCACCCTGGTTTTCTACGATTGGAAGATGTTAACCCGACCCTCGATCCATCCCTGCTTATAGATTGTGCCGATTTTTTATTCTCTCAGGATATCCCTTTTATGGTATCGGTCACACCCGTTTACAAAAACCCGGAGGCAGGGGAAACCTATTACCTTGAGGATGCTCCCCAGCTTATTGAAGCTCTGCAGACCATTCAGAATAAAGGAGCTGTCATCGTCCTGCATGGGTATACCGATCAACACGGGGAAGGAGTGTCCGGAGACGGGTTTGAGTTTTCACCAGAAGAAAACGAGCAGATGAATGAAGAAAATCTCATACAGACGCTGAACAATAAACTGCAGAAAGGCATCCATCAACTCGCTGCACACAACCTGGTCCCTTATGGATTTGAGTCGTCCCACTACAGCCTCACGAAGGAGGGATATCGGACGGTTTCCCGTTATTTCCCTATATACATTGGACAGGTGCAGCTATCTGATTCCAATTGGATGGTAATGGAAGAGTCACCGGTACTGACCAAGCCTGATATGCTGAATAACATGACATTTATTCCAGAGACTCTTCGATATCAGGAAGATGGTAACACTTCTTCTATAGACGATATGATGGAACGGGCGTCCCGCCTTCAGTTTACGAGAGACAGTGTGATGAGTGCTTTTTACCACCCTTATATGGGAGTCGACGGATTGAAGGAGATGATCCAGGAATTGAACACAATTCCTGGACTCGTGTGGCAGGGGCTTCCGGTGAATCCTCAAAAAGAAGAGGAGTGGCTGGGGGAAGACAAAAAAGAACCGCAAGTGGAAAAACCCGCAGAAACACCTGCATTAAATAAACGGGAGGTTACATTTACTATGGAATGGTTACCCATTATTACCGGGATCAGTCTTTCAAGTATAGTCATCGGTATGTCGTATATGATATCGATCAGAAAACGACGGGAAGATGAGTTTTAATATACCCTTTCGTTCTTTATAAAAAACAAACATTCTTTAAAGAGGTGCAAACATGAAGAAATACCTGATCGTCTTATGTGCTTTCCTGATGGTGTTCACCAGTAAAGGCCTGGTTTCTGCTGAAGCAGAAGATACAAAAACACTGGTTGTTTATTCATCCTTGAACCGTCAGATTGACGAAGACGAACGCAAATTGGACATGCTTTTGAGTCATTTCACAGAAAACATCGATTTCGTTCATGTGTCTGATTTCCAGCCGGAAGATACGAAGGATACCACTCACGTCTTCTATTATGGCAGCCGGAGCGAACAGCTTCCCGATTCCTTCCTGGAATCCATCGGCACCTACGATGGCACCCTTACTGTGATCGGTCATAATCAAAAGCAATTCAACAATCATTTCAGCTTTGAAGCGTCGAAGAAGTTATCCAACTTCAACTATATGTACCTTGATGGAGATAAGAAAGATAAAATAAAGATCCCTCTTCAATCGTTATTCACCGTTCCAGAGACCAAAGACATGCAGGTGCTCGCCTGGGGAAAAGGTGGAAAGAAAACTCATCCATTAATAGTGGAGGAGCATGGATCTTATTTTGTGGCGTCTCCTGACGTCATCTCCCCTGTTTCTACACTGTTCGGAGATCTCCTTCATGAAATCTATCACAGCTCCTACGAGGAACAGCATCCAGGGTACATCCGCCTCGAAGATATTCACCCGCTGGTGGATCCTGAAAAATTAAAAGAAACAGGCGAGGTTCTCATTGAAAACGATATTCCTTTTATGATGGCAGTCATCCCTGTATATACGGATCCTGATACAGGCAAAAGGTCACACTTCTCAGATTATCCCGAAACGCTTGAGGTCATTAAAGACCTGCAGGAGAATGGTGGGTCGGTTGTTCTTCACGGGTATACCCACCAGTACCGTACCTCTGAAACAGGGGAAGGATTTGAATTTTGGGATGTAGAGAACAATACCCCCGTCTATAAAGAAGGCAGTGATCCAACCCCGATAAAAAGACCAGATGATTTTCATACAAGAGAAGCTTATCAAGACTATATGGCAGAACTGAAAGCTTTTGAAAAAGAGTATACAGAAACTAAGTTGAATAAAGGGATACAGGAACTCACCGGATTCGGCCTGTACCCCCTTGCGTTTGAGGCCCCTCACTACACGATGTCGCAGCACGGATATGAAATAGCCTCCCAATTCTTTTCCACGTATGTAGGGCAGATGCAGCTATCCGACGAGAATTGGCAGGTTATGGACAGCGCTCCATACACCACCTCCCCGTCATTCACTCATGGAATGACGGTTCTGCCCGAAACATTAGGCTATGTGGAACCTGATAACAACCATGCAGCAGAAGAGATTGTTCAGAAGGCAAAGCAGCAGTTGTTGGTAAGAGACGGCATGGTCTCCTTCTTCTATCACCCTTACCTCGGAGCTGAGCGCCTGGAAGAAGTGGTGGGTGGACTGAAGGAAATGCCTATTGATTGGATTGACTTGAAAGAACAAGACACAACGGTCCAGTCAGATGAAGTAGTCATCACCACTGTTGACGGACAAGTGCATGTAGATAAGAATACGTTCCAATTATTCAGAGACTCCAAAACGCTGTTTAACTATTTTGTGCAGAATACCGCGGATAAAGTGACGTGGGCGATGGTCGGAGTCAGTTCTGTCAGTGTCCTGCTGTTTTGTTTTTACACTTTCATTTCCTACAGACGCTTAATACGAAACGAACGGAGTGATCAAGTTGGCTGACATTCTTCTCTACACGTCCCTTTTCCTCATATGGGCCATGTTGTTCTACCATATGTTCCTTATGCAGGGAGGCTACAGGCATTCCATTGAATACCGCCGTACAAAAGAGCGGTGGGAAAAGAAACCCTTCCACTATCCTTCTGTGAGTGTTCTGATTCCGGCTCACAATGAAGAAATGGTGATTGAAGAAACGATGAAGGCGATGCTGAACCTCAATTATCCAGAAGACAAAATTGAAGTCATCGTCATCAATGATAATTCCAGTGATGCCACAGGGGAAATCGTTGATACCTACGTCAAAAAATACCCGAGAATCAAGGCGGTTCATACGAAACCCCCGCACGCCGGCAAAGGTAAATCCGGTGCGTTGAACCAGGGTTTAAAGAAATCGACCGGCGATGTGATTGTCGTGTATGATGCCGATAATACCCCCGAGCCGGACGCGGTCCGCTACCTGGCGCTCGGCATTGAGAACGATGCCAAAGCCGGGGCCGTCGTCGGTAAGTTCCGGGTCACGAACGGAAACAAAAACCTGCTTACCCGCCTGATCAATATTGAGACCATTACCTTCCAATGGCTGGCGCAGGCCGGAAGATGGTTCTGGTTCAAAATGGCCACCATCCCCGGAACAAACTTTGCGATCCGCAGGTCGATCCTTGAAAAACTTGGCGGATGGGATGAGAAAGCCTTATCCGAAGATACCGAGCTGAGTTTCCGGGTCTACAATCTGGGCTACCACATCCGCTTCTTCCCAGCGGCGATCACCTGGGAACAGGAGCCGGAAGTATTGAAAGTATGGTGGAAACAGCGGACACGCTGGGCGCGTGGCAATGAGTATGTCATTTTCAAATACCTGTTCTCGCTTCACAAGCTGGAGAAAAAGAAGATTGTGATTGACCTCGTCTATTTCCTGTTCACCTATCTATTATTCTTCGGAGGGGTGATGATTTCCCACTCGATTTTCATTTTGAATCTTTTCTGGGATTTGAACTTGTCTATGGGAATGGTTTCTTATGTCCTTCTCATCCTGGGCTTCCTCCTTTTTGTCACAGAGGTGACACTCAGCCTCAGCTTTGAAAGAGAGCAGCTCACGTGGAAAAACTTTGCGGTCGTCCTGTTTATGTATTTCACCTACTCCCAGCTCTGGATCATTCTCGTCGTCTACGCCTCCTTCCTTGAGGCGAAACGTATTCTGTTCAAACAGGAAGTGAAATGGTATAAAACACAGCGATTCCAAGGTAAGCAGACCAATGAAAACCGTTCAGCATCTTAAAGCAGGAGGAAAAAAGGCAGCGGTATGGCTGCTGGTTATCCTCTTAGTCATGATCGGAGGGAGAATCATTTACGGAAATGAAGACAACCAGGATACCCTTGCCTTTTTAAAGACGTCCTTAACGAACGAGAACAACACACCTGCCACGTATATGAAACCGGAAACAGCTCTTGATTCTGACGAAGTGCAGGGAAGGGAGAGCTTATCAGAGTCGATGGGTTTTCTTCTCCTCTATGCGGTAGAAGCTGAGGATGAGTCGTTGTTTGAAGAGCAGTTTCAATTACTTCTGGATTACTTTATGGATGAGGAAGGGTTGATCTATTGGAAGATTGACTCTTCCGGACAACCTGAAGTACCTGTGAATGCTCTAGTGGATGATTTAAGAATCGTAAAGGCCCTCTATGCTGCAGGAGAACAATGGAACAAACCGAAATATATAGAAGCCGCAGCACAGGCAGGAAACTATGTCAGCCGGTCCTTAACGTATCAGTCCACCCTTGTCGATTATTCAGATCAGTCCAGCGGAGGAACAGCCCACTCCCTCACGCTTTCTTATATTGATGTGGAAGGGATAGAACTTCTCCGGCAGCAAGGGCATATCACTCAGGACGTCTATGATACGACCATCGACGTACTTGAAAAGGCAGAAACGAAGAACTCCTTCTACCCTAAGACCTACGACATTGCGAAGGGGTCTTTTGCCTATGATGAAGAAATCAACATGATCGACCAGATGATTACCGCCAATAACCGGCTGCAGCTGGGGATTCCTTCCAATACCTTGATTTCTTTTATTAAGGAAGAAATGGAACAGGACGGTGTTCTTTATGGAAGATACAACCCTTCTGATTATGAGCCCGTAGTCGACTATGAATCTCCAGCTGTGTACGGCTTTTTAATCATGTACGCCATCGAATTGAAAGACAAAGAATTAGCCATGCAGGCGTATGATCGTATGACAGCGTTCCGTTCCAATCATGTGAGTTACCGCGGGGGATACTCCATTCATGATGGAAACACACACATTTTTGATAACCTCGTTCCTTTACTGGCTGTTGAAAAACTTAAGCATACCGGATGGCTTTAAGGCGGACAAGCCCCTATACCGCAGATAGTTGTTATCTATTCGTTTACGAGTAAAGCTGTACGTATGTCGTGTTGATTGTCACTCAACGGTAGACATTCGGAATACCAAGGATGGAAAAAGGGTGTCGAGAACTTTCTCGACACCCTTTCTACATGAGCAGGTACTGCTGGAAACGTGGACTTGTTCCTGTCCAGCACATAATTCTTCCATACTATGGAAAATGGCCACTGCATCCATTTGTATACGATACAGGAGGAGAGGATACTGAAGGTCATAACCATGATCATTCGAGTGTGATGGAGCACATGGAACTTAAAGAACAAGTAAAGAAAACATACAGGATCAAAAGAAGCTTCAAAAATTCAGGATTATAAAGGAAGGGAGTAAAGAGAAGGAAAAGGAGATTTCTTTTGAAGAATAAACCACGTCGAAACCAGGAAAAAAATAAGCAAAGATGACAGCCGTCGCTGTAAATATCCCGTAAAACAGAAAAACTCGGATCCGCCTTTTCATGAGAAAGATGCAGGCCTGCGAAATCCCGCCGGCTTTACGATGATATAAGTATTCGATCATAAACCTTGTAACCACAAAGAAGAAATCAACTCCTCCTGTCCGCTCCCACAGAGCCCCATTCATCCACTGCTATCCCGCCTCTGAATAAAAAAATGGGTGCTGGGACCGATGACAACAAAAAGAATGGCAGCGACACGGGAAAACTATATAGAACCCAGTCTGTGTCTGCTTTGATTTTTCATGTCTGCCATCTCCCTACTCTGAGGTGCCTGCTTACACAGGACGAAAGTGCTTTTTCACTCCATGAACCGTATAATTTATAAAATACCAGAGTGAACGCACACTATCGATCCCTTTCACTTTCCTGTACGTATTCCACGTCTTTTTTGCAGACTTCCATTTGTTGCTGGACAAAGAATCGCTGCACTTCCTGTAGAAGGCGAGTGGCTCATCGAATCCATAAGCCGTTGCTCCTGAGGATAACAGCATCAGCCATAAGCCGTAATCTTCTGAGCAATCTCTGTAAAGAGGCATACGGATCGATCCGAACCTGCGGCGGTCCAGCATCACCGTCAGTGTTCCAATGGAAGTGTTTTTCAAAAGATCTTTGTAGCGGACTTCCATTGGTGCCTTGAAAATAAGGTTTGTCTTTTCCCCGCTTTCCTTCATCATTTTATAGGCGGTAAAGGTAAAAGCGGCATGCTTGGCTTTCATAAAAGAAAGCTGCTTTTCCAACTTCTCGGGCATCCATAAATCATCGCTGTCTAAGAAAGCGAGATATCTTCCCCGGGCTGATTCAATCGCCCGATTCCTGGCGTAGGCAGGGCCTTTGTTTTCATGCAGGCAGATCAACCGGATTCGATCGTCTTTTTCCTGCTCTCTTTTCACTATGGATACAGTCTCATCTTTGGAGCAGTCATCGACGATAATCATTTCCCAATCGGTATAGGTCTGTTTCTGAACCGTTCGAATGGTCTCCATAATATGCCCTGCAGCATGGTAGGCAGGCGTAATGATACTAACCCTATCCTTGCTCATCATGTCTCAACCTCCTATTAATGGATCGCTTGCTTTTTTTCAATGCGCTTCATTTTCGCGTCTGTGACTTCCACACCTCGAGCTTGATCACGCTGGAAAATGACTCTGATTGTCAGGAGTAATACCTTGATGTCCAGCAGAATACTGTATTTCCTCACGTAGGTCAGATCAAAGCGCAGCTTATTAAGAGGAGAGGTCGTGTACTTCCCATACACTTGTGCCAGCCCGGTTATTCCCGGCTTCACTTTAAAACGGTAACCATACTCCTCGTTTTCTTTCTTGAACTGTTTGACGAAATAATCCCGCTCCGGCCTTGGACCAATAAGACTCATATCTCCTTTGAGCACATTGAAAAGCTGAGGCAGTTCATCCAGCCGGGTCGCCCGTAAAAAGGCCCCCACTGGTGTAATCCGTGGATCCTTATCCTGGGCAAGCACCGGGCCGCTGTGCTTCTCGGCATCCACCACCATACTTCTGAACTTATATATGGAAAAAGGTCTTTCATTCATCCCCAGCCTTTCCTGCTTATAAAAAGCAGGTCCTTTGGAAGTGATCGGGATGAGGATGGTCAACACCGCAAGGACAGGGCTTGTCATTAGAAGGAAGGATGCAGATAATAAGAGATCCATCCCCCTTTTCAAGAGCTTCTGGAGCGTTGTCATATGAAAGGGTTTAATCGTAAAAACCAGTAAATCACCGGCATATCCTGTCTTCGCCTGATGAACGCCAAGGTCATAAAGCTCAGGAATGATAAAAATATCTTTGTCATACTTCAAAGCAAGGTTGGTCAGTGCCACCTTCTGATTCGAGGGAATCATATGATCGATGACCACTCGGTCAAAGCCGTCCTTCTGACGGTTGAAAAAGGATTCATCAGCATCTTTCAAAAAATAAATCAGTTCGTTCCTGGTGTTTTCATGAAAGAAATGTCCAGCTGAAAAGGGATCCTCGCCAATAAAGAGGACACGGGTGTGCTTTCTCGGCTTTCCTGTCGATCCAAAAACAGGAAGAAGCAGGAGAAGCACACCTGTCTGGAGCACGAGCGTAAACAGCACGAGTTGAACGTTCGACAGAGAAGGAGCTTCCGTTAATACGCTTATATTTAACAGGAAGAGAACGACAGCCCCCATGATCAGTCCTATGGGCTTCAAAGGAAGAGTCCTTAAGACATGAGGCACCTGGAAAACCGCTGACTTGATATACAACACCAGTCCGAAAACGAGAAGGGCAGCACTAAAGCAAACCGCTGTAACGAACCATCCATATTGAGTCATGATATCCATGCTTTACCCACCTTCACCTTAGAGAATTTTTATTCTTTATTAAGAACGACAGGCGAAAATTTTTTTGTTCCTTCTGTGATGAACAAGTATTCCCGGAGTGTTTTTTCAACCATTTGGTCAAGGGAAAAATCCTGTTCCACCCGCTCCCTTGAGTTTTTTACGATGTGATTCTGCAGCCTGGGATTGGAAAACAACTGCGTAATTTTTTCCTTGAACAAGTCCGCCGAGTGCCGTGGGATCAAGTAACCTGTCACACCATCGGTCACCGCTTCCTTGATTCCACCGCGGTCGATGGATACCACCGGGGTACCGACAGCCATCGACTCAATCACAACCATTGGAAAGACTTCTCTTTTCGAAGTGACCAGCATCACATCCATCTCCTTAATGAAGGCTTCCGGATGCTCGATTTCTCCACACATGACCACCTGATCATCTAAACGTTTCCGGGTAATCAACTGCTGCAGATGGTCCTTCCCAGGCCCGTCACCTCCGATGAAAAAACGGAACTGCTTTTCATCCTTCATTTTTTCTGCTATTTCAATGAACAGTTCGTGGTTCTTTTCATCTGATAGACGTGCAAGAATGCCTACATGGATGGGGGATGCTTGTCCGGCTTTTTTAAAAGGGAACTGTTGAAGATCAACTCCGTTATGGATCGTCTGAATCCGTTGAGGGTTGACCCCGAGCATAACCAGCGAATCCCTTTCAAACTGACTTACTGTAATGATCCGTTTTACATACGCGTTTAAAAGTTTTCTGAAAAGAAATGGCATCTTTTTTTCGAGAATGGTGACATTGTGTTTCGTATAGATCAATTGGATATCCCACTTACAGAAATGCTTCAATAAGATCCCGTATCCCAGCATGCGCAGACTGTTCGCGTGGATGACCTTGATCGAATGCTTCTTAATGAAGCGCGAAAGTATCCTATAATTCCGCCTGTGAGAGTATCTTGTCAACTTTACATACTTATCTTGATGAAGGAGGCGGCTTTGAAGCTCTCCCCCCGCAGCTCCGTAATAGAAGGTCAGATTCCTGTGAGTTAAATGATTTTCCAGCTTACAAAAGTAGGTTTCTGCTCCACCAACGATCAACTTGTCCGTCAGCAACAATACGTTCATTTCCATCCCTCCATTTAGGAAGCTCTCCGATTTACAGGGCTCTCGCCTCGCTCATTTACAGCTGCATTTGTCCTTTTGTGCAGATAAGTGGAAACCAAAGCCAGGTATAAGAAGAACATGTCATTAATAATTACGGATAAAAAGGCCATTTGAAGCAGCAGTCCTATAAACGTCAGGAATAGATAGGGGCGGTCTTTGTACACCTTTTTCTGCACGAGTTGATAAAACAGCAAAAGGATAAACAGGAGATACAGGAAGATGCCCGGCAGCCCGGACTCTGATATTATATCCAGAAATGTATTATGGACAGATAAGGCTTCCCCGTACTCGTACGCATTGTAGTCCGGGAAATTAAAGGCGCCGACCCCTGTCACGATATGATTCTCAAAATACCCCCACGCTTTACCCCATAATTCAAAACGTCCGCTTCCGCCATCTTCGCCGAAATCTTCCATGCGGGATTCCAGGATTCCATACAAATCGAATTTGAAGTAAATAACGAGCACGTAGGAGAGAAATGCCATGGACAATCCCGCACCGAGGATCATCTTCAACTGCTTCAGCGGATGATGGATGACCCCGTAAATCAGGAACAGGACAAGCATAACCAGCAGGCCCCCGCGCGAAAATGTGAGAATGTTGGCCGTAATACACAATAGCAAACCCGTTTTATTGAGCAGCCCTCTGGGGTTACACAAATAGAAAGCAAAAAAGAGCGTATTATAAAAGACAAAGAAATTGGGATCCTGCAGCAGACCGATCAAACGAGGGTAGTCCCGATCAATCATTAAGCCATAGGCGGTAATCCTCTCTCCTTCCCTGTCAAAATTGAACCCTGCTTTCTGCATGCCGGCCACATAGAAGAGAAGGCTGCATAGGTTGAAGATGACACCGGTCCAAGCCAATCCTTTATGGACCGCCCCTGTCTGCGCCCGTCCCAGAACGGATTTCATAATGAAATAGCATACAAGATAGATGAATATGCCGACAGATATTCTTACGCTGGACATCGGATATAATGCAAACACTCCAGAAAAGGCATAGCACAGATAAAAACAGAAGAGGGCACTTTCAAAAAGCTGCACCGGGTACAAACGGAAGAATTTCAAGAAAAAAACCAAATATAAAAAACAGAAAAGCATATAAGGTTTCAAGGCGAAACCTATATACAAATAAAAGTTTGCAAAAGTAACAAAGAGAATGAGGAAGAATATGGTCTTCACATGCCCCTTGGAAGGTTCCGTCAGATTATGATCCATGATTCACTTCCTCTTTCATCCTTCTTTTTGTATACCCACTCCATACCTTTCCGCCCATCTTGACCAGCTTTGAGCGAAGATCGCCATCCATAACAGGCAGTGCCATGACCAGAAGAAGATGAATGGCTGCGTTGAAAAATGAAGGTAAAGCCAGCCGTTCAAGCACCACCAGCGTGACGATGAAGTAGGAAAGATACGGAAAAATAGACTTTTTCAATATAACAGCGCGTACCGGTGAACAAATCCAAAATCCCGTCAACGCCACCACTTCAATACTGACGCCGGCCCAGGCTGCTCCTGTCACACCAAAGGACAAGCTTAAACCCGTATATAAGCCTGCCCCAATGAGGACGGCAATCAATTGTACAATGGTCCTTGAGGTCTGTTTTTCCATCGTCGTCAAGCCATCGGCAACAGCTATATTCACCGCCTGCACCGTGAGCATCAACGACATAATCTTCAACGGCAGCGCAGCGCCGGCCCATTGCGAACCAAACAAAAGCTCTACGATAAAAGGAGATAGATAGAAGAAAGGGATCGTCATCATCATTCCAGCGAGACTCATAATTTTAATCTGCGTCACATGCAGATGCAGGTGTTCCCCCGCGTTATTCCTTTGATACGCTTTAAATAACACCGGATAATAGGCCCCCGCTACGATAAACGGCACCTGCTGCAGAGCCTGTGGAATCCGGTAGGCGACGGCAAACAAGCCGACGGCAGCGAGCGGAATCGTCTTTTCCAAAAGGATCGGCCCCAGGTGAGGAAGCATGACGAACAACAATCCTCCCAAAGTAAAGGCCCCTAAGTTCTTCATCAACCCTTTATGAAAGGGAAGGGTAAATCGAATACGTACATGCCTTAAGACAAGAATGATACTCAGCAGTCCAGCCGTTAAATAAGAGCTGCCGTAAAGAGCCGTCATCCAGAGAGGCGGAAGTTCCAGCAAAATGCCGATGCTCATGGAGGTCACCAGGCAGAAGGCAGATGTCATCCGGATCATACCGCTCATATGCATTTTCTCTCTCATTTGGAAGAATGTCGTTCCGATACTCTGCATGGCTAAACCGCTCACCATGGGCAGAATCAAAACGACTGCTGTAAGCAGCAGCTCCGAATGATCCCTGTTCATAAGGTAGACTATCGTCAGCCCCAGCAGGAAAGTAAGGAACAACAGAAGGATCCGCAGCTTGATAAAAGAGGTCACCAGAACATTCTGATCCACTTTTTCTTTTGCTCCTTCACGAAGGACAACACCGCTTAAACCTGCATCCGTGAAGTATCCCATGATCATGGCGAAAGCCAGCGTCACACTGAATAATCCATAATGATAGGATTGGAGATAGGAGGCAAGGACTATAAGGGCTCCGGCATTCAACAGACTCGACAGGATCGTACTGTAAAAGAGGTGCGCAATGTTGGTCATAATGGAATTTTTCTTTGTATTCACTGCCCATCCCCCTCTCCGATTTATCGGCCTGTCTGTAAAATAACACCAAACACCTGATTCCCTGCTTTCTCTATTTCCTTCCTCGTTAACAGGAGGTCTGCCGCTTTCGTTTTACCGGTCTTCGCCGTAACAATCACACCATCACACTCGTGAACGACCAGCTGGGCATCCGCAGAGGACCTGTACGACGGCGCATGGTAAATGACTAAATCGAAATTCTTCCGGCATTCAGCTGCTGTCCGTTTCACCTCTTCAAGGAGCAGCACATCCTGCAGAGCGTATCTGCCGTTCCCTGCCATCAGGGTGTAAAGGCCGGGCTGGATAGTATCCTGTATCAACCCGCCAGCTTTTTTACCACCGTAGACAGCCTCGGCCCAACCGGAGCGGTTGCTTTCCCCAAACCATCGGTGAATACTCGGTTTTCCCGTATCCATATCGACAAGGAGAACCTTTTTCCCCTGCTCTGCCATCGCCATGGACAATTTGACGGCAAGCAGTGATTTTTCCACTTTATCATCAGCCGAAGTCACCATGATGTTGACGGTGTCTTTCCCCATGAAGTGTTGAACACGCAGCTGGATCATCCGAATCTGTTCGGTACTGACATAGCGCTCCTCCAACACAGCCTTTGAGAGGTTCTTGGCGTTTTTTTCACCTGCTTTAAACACTCATTTCACCTCTATTCGCTTTCTCTTCATCCACGACTCTCAGCGGCTCTTTCCCTCTTCTTTTCTTATGAATTTTTCTTCCCGGCATCTTTTTCCTGAGATTAACCTCGCCGAGACTCCTGACGCCTATCTCCTTCTCTATTTGAGCAGCCGATTGTATCGATCCATCCAGATGGTCTTTCACAACCGCTCCTCCAATACCTGCTAACAAACCAACGACAAGCCCGATAGCTAAATTAACAAGCTGGCTTCCGACCTCTTCCCCGCGGTTTTCACCGGAGGATTCATTGAGGACGAGGATATCTTTCACTTCAAACAAATCATTCATTTTCTGTACGGTGGTCAAGGCCGTATAGTTAGCTATTTTACTAACCTCTTCCGGATCCTCGCCTCTCACTAGAATACTGACAACCTGAGAGTCCTGGGAATTCTTCACAACAATCTGTTCCTTCAATTCATCATACGGAATATTGAATTCCCGACTGACCGCATTCAGAACATTCGGACTTTGGACGATGTCGATCGTCGAAGCAAGAAGCATGCTCAAATCCTTGGATTCTCCGTATTCCGAGTCTTCCTTATTCAATTTCCCTACAACAAGGTTTTCCACCGATTCATACGTAGGCTTCATAACGAAAAATGTAACCGCACAGGCTAAAAGAAACAAACAGCTGCTTACCAGAATAATCGTCACGATCCGTCGTTTAAGAACAGCAAGGAAACGTTTAATATCCATGTTTTCTTCCATAATGACCTCCACCAGAAAAAGATGTGTCGCTTTATTCCCTATCCTTTATCCCTCTGATTTCCCCTCCTTCACCCTCGTGGTCTCAGAAACACCGCGTCCCATCCTGCCTTTTTTCCTGTTTTCATTCGATAACGAACTTTTTGTTCTCTATTAAGAATACTTGGCTTGATTATAATTCATTCTTTATAATTTATAAATCGGCAAATTCTTTTAAAATTTCCTACTTAAACGGATATACCTGCTCTTTACTGTTTATATCTTCCATTATCTCTGTTTTTGTTCTTTAATGAGAACAAAAAAACACCTGCTCATCCCATTAAGGGAGGACCAGGCGTTCTCTTAGCGTTTGATTCATTATTCATAGATGTTTTCCGTGCCATCATCCAGGATATATGGGGCATCTAAATTCGTCTTGATTGTATTCCCGCTCGATTGATCGGTAAGGGTTAACGGTTGATTGCTGGAAAGCAGTTGAACATCCCAAATCATGCCTTGAAAATAGTTGTTCGTTCCCGACACAATCATGATAGACTCCGTTTTCTCTGTCGGCTGGATCTGCATATTGGTGAACTGGTTGCCGGATACCTCATTAGGAACGGTTACAGCTCCTTCCATAACGATACATTCCACACAATCTTCCAGGGTCATATCCGTAAACCGGTTTCCGTTTACAAAGTTGGGTTCCTCATCCGAAGGCTCAGCTCTTAAGTAAATACCCCTGTTAAACCCTATAATGGTCACAGAATCAAAATCAACAAAGCTCACATATTCATCCGTTTGATCCGCCGTGACGTTGATCCCTGTCCCTAAGTTTTCACCACTTGTATTGATCAGGGTGAGCCCCTGGACCTTTGTCGTCTCCCAGGACCAAAACTGTTCTTTTCCATCCAGAGCAAGGACATCCGAGCGGAAGGCAGGGTCTGAAATTTCTATGACCCCATTAGTGATGGAAGCATTTTTCTCCAACGTGAAAACCGTATAATCGCCGGCCACTTCCACTATGGTATGATGGTCAAACTCTATTTCGACTCCTTGTTTGATGGTGATCCCACTCTCTACCCTGTAACGCTCTGCACCTGTGATTTTTACCGTGCTGATGTTATGCTCAGCACTGTAATCCACAGCTTTTTGAATAGACCCGGCATCATCCTTTTCATCCCCGGCGACCGCTCCAAAATCTGCTGCATTTACGAACCCTTTTCTTTCATGATCCGCAGAGCCGGAGAATATGTACATCATCGCCAAATAAACGACAACCGTTGTAATAAATGAAAGACCGACAACCATAAGAACCGTTTTCTTATTCAAATGACTCCTCCTCCGGACAGAACTATTATCCATTATTCGATAATTCTCGTTTCAGGAATAAAATTCCTTTAAATTCATGACATCCTTTTTATAAAGAAGGGATCTTTCGTTTATAATGAAACAAGCCTGACTACGTTTTGAAAGGACTCTCTTATATGAAACCAAAATGGAAACAACTCATCACCCTCATCCGCACCACCCAGCCCCCAAGGCTGTTATTCAGCATCGGAATAGGGCTCAGTCTGCTGACTACGATGGCCAGCCTCGCCATTCCCCTGCTCGCCAGCCGGCTGATCGACAACTTTGATGTCAGTCAGCTGAGTACAGGCGTCATCATCGGCATCATTGCTGCTTTCTTCATTCAGGCTCTGGCCGGCGGCGTCTCTGTTTATGTACTGGCAAAAGTAGGGCAGCACATCATTGCTTCGCTCCGGGAGCGATTGTGGAAGAAACTGCTTGTGCTCCCCGTCAGTTATTATGATGAACATGAAACCGGGGATGCGGTCAGCCGGATGACCAACGATACCGGTGTCATAAAAAATCTGATTACCGAGCATTTCACCGGCTTTATTACAGGTGTGATTTCAGTCGTTGGCGCTGTCATAATTTTGTTTTACCTGGACTGGCCTCTGACCCTTGTGATGTTTTCCATTATTCCCTTATCCCTGCTGTTTCTGATCCCTGTCGGACGGAAAATGGCCGAGATATCACGGAACCTGCAGGCAGAAACCGCCGGATTTTCCGCCCACCTCACGCGGGTGATTTCTGAAATCAGACTTGTGAAAGCATCGAACGCAGAGACGATGGAATGGAACAACGGCCGGAGGGATATTCGAAAGCTGTACCGTCTCGGCGTTCGCGAGGGCGTTATCCAGGCTCTGATGTCCCCTCTTGTGTCCTCGTTAATTATTGTCGTGCTTGTTTTGATTATCGGATTTGGCGGCATAAGAGTGAGTTCCGGAGCGATGACAGCTGGTGAACTGGCTGCCTTTTTCATCTACCTGTTTCAGATTATTATGCCGATCACCCAGATGGTCGTGTTTGTGACCCAGTTCCAGAAAACGATTGGAGCGACAGAGAAAGTGCTGACCATTCTTGAACTGGATGAAGAAGAGCTGGAAAAAGGAACTTGTAACGTACCTGACCACCAGAACCTGGCTGTCCGGCATGTATCGTTTCACTACCAGCCGGATGAACCGATTTTAAAAGAGGTCTCCTTCACTGCTGAAAAAGGACAAGTAACGGCAGTCGTGGGTCCAAGTGGGAGTGGAAAAACAACGATGTTTTCGCTGATTGAGCAATTTTACAAGCCAGCGTCCGGGGAAATCCTGTACGGAAGGGAATCGATCAGCCATTATGCACTAAAATCGTGGAGAAAAAAACTCGGCTATGTATCCCAGGACAGTCCGATTTATGCAGGAACCATTATGGAGAACCTCACCTACGGATTGGAGGAGGAAGTGACACGGGAGAAAGTGATCCAGGCCGCTGAAATGGCTTATGCCCATCCCTTTATCAACGAACTCGCCCATGGATATGATACAGAAGTCGGAGAGCGTGGGATCAAATTATCCGGAGGCCAGCGTCAACGGATTGCCATTGCCCGTGCCCTGCTGAGAGATCCGGAGATTTTAATGCTTGATGAAGCCACCTCCAGCCTGGACAGTCAGTCTGAAGTCGTGGTGCAGCACGCATTGAAAAACTTGATGAAGGGCCGGACAACGCTTGTGATTGCACACCGGTTATCGACCATTGTTGATGCCGACCGGATTGTCTTTCTGGAAAAAGGTGAAGTTACAGGTGTCGGCACTCACGAAGAGCTCTTCGCCACACATGCTCTTTATCAGGACTTCGCCCGCCAGCAGCTGCGTATCGAGGGATAAACTTTTTCAGCGTGTATGCGGCATGTGACCACCCTGAAATCGGACAGACTTACTAAATGACAGGTCCTGTTTTCACAGGCAAAAAAGCGCCCCCGGAAAGGGGCGCTTTTTTATTTAGGATTGATATCCCTGAATCTGTGAACGGACTTTATCCACTTCATCCTCTGAAACCAGCAGATAATAGATGCCGTCTATTCTTGTACCACTTCCGGTCATCTGATAGGTTGTCATGTTTTTGCGGGCGCTGCCGTAATTCAACATCAGATCCTTCATAACCGTAAAGTCCATATTGGTCGTAACATTCCCACCAAGAACATCAAGCATGTCCCCGATTTTATTGACAGAGCCAAAGCTTGCTCCTTTTTCAATCACACCCTGGATGACTTCACGCTGGCGTTCGTTACGGCCGGCGTCCCCTTGTGGATCTTCATATCTCATGCGGACATATCCGAGGGTTTCCTCCCCGTCCAGGTTCAGCTCTCCTTTTTTATAATGGTAACCGTTGCTCCCCTGCCAGTCGAGGGAATTCTGGACAGTGATGCCGCCCACAGCATCGACCATTTCAGCAAGGCCTTCCATATTCATCCGAACATAATAATCCAAATCGATGTCGAGGAAATTCTCTACCGTCTGAATGGCCATATCCGTCCCGCCAAAAGCGTAGGCGTGGTTGATTTTATCCTGCTCTCCATTATGGCTGGAGTCCCCGACCATCTCTGTCCGTGTATCTCTTGGAATACTGACAATCTGGCTTCGGTTGTTATCAGGATCAAGAGAAAGAACCATTAAAGCGTCGGACCGACCGGAATCATTAGAGCGTTCATCTACTCCGAGCAGAAGGATATTCAACGGCTCTTTATCCTGGACTTTCTTTTCCGTCAATTCATGATCAATCGATGCGACCTCTTCATTCATTTTTTTATCGACCGTCGCTTTGGCCCCATTATAGACCGTAAATAGATAAACCCCTCCAGCTACAATAAGGATACTGACAAACAGCAGGGGGATTTTCCACCAACGGCCTCTCTTTTTCTTTTTTTCTTGTACGCGGCTCATTCTCGTTCCTCCAATTTTTTCAAGCAATCTAACAACCATTATATAAAAAATCTACCAATTATGACAATTGCTTTTTGTATAAAACTCCTGTTTTCCCCCGAAACTGCTAGCAGGGAGGAGTTGATTACTTGTTGAAAAAAATAACCGTCGTCCTGCTTCCTATTCTCTATATGGCTGCTATTTGGATTCAGTCCAGCTATTCGATATCCGTTGTGAAAGGATGGATCCTATCATGGCTGTAACCTTAGGGACACTTCTTGAAGCCATGCATGTAATAGAGTTCGCTCTATTATATGCATGGATCATCACGGCCCTGTGTGTTTATGGGAGATTGACCCAATGGACAAGCATCGCCGCCGGGATATTCAGTATGACGTACGGGGTCGTGGATGAGTGTCACCAATGGTTCACCCCCGGCCGGTCGTTCTCCGTGATCGACATCGCTAAAGACTGGACCGGCGTCCTTGTCATGATGGCCGTGGTCCACTGGAAGCTGCGGAAGTTCACGTTCCATAAAAAAAAGACCGCGCCGGGAAGAAGGCCTCTTAAAAACTGAGGGTTTGTCAAAGGTAAAGTAAAAATGCGGATTGCATGGATAAAATATTCCATGTAAGATGAGGCAACCTCATCTTTGTGTCTGAGCTTTAATTCACTATGCTCCGCTTCAATTTTATACCTTTTTTTAGGCCTTTGTTTGATATTCTTACTGTTTCAAAAGAAAAAAAGAGTGATTTTCTTTTATAAATCAAAGAAAATCACTTTTTTTAGATAGCTCTGTTAAAGTCTGTTGTTGATATTTTAAACGATTACTAAATCGTCTCCGTCTGGAATTAGGGGTCCGGTCCGTTGGTTACTCAGAGCATGGGATGGCAGGGAAAACCGTCCGCTTTCCGCGAGGAACGATAAGCCTCCTCGGACTTCGGTTATGTCCTTTCTAACTACCCTTCTTTGAAGAGGCGGCCTTGGGAATGGCGGGACCCCTGTGGCATGAAGGTACATCGTGAGACCCCTGAAGGCACTGCCTGAGGAGGCTCACGGTACTCCACGGAAAGGGAGTCATTCCAAAGGCCGCCTCCTACAAATTCCATGACAGAAAGGGGTGATAGGAGCTGATATGTTAAATAACAACACCAAGCAATAACAGAGCCTTTTAGATAAGACACCGTTGATTCCACGATGAGCGTTCGATGGTGACGCCTGCGGGAACAGCGCGAGCCGAAGATCCACTTGGTCAAGTGATCTTCTTGACCAAGTTAGCTGAGGCCGTGCCCCCGGCAAGCATCCATCGACAAGAGATTCGTGAGAAACAACAACCACCTCCAACCACTTCTCTTGATAGGAAGGAATTTTCAGTGGCCTCCAGGGAAGCGCGGTCCTCCTAGCATTCAGTTGATCCTTTTAGCGCCGTAATATTTAGGAGCCCAGTAACTGTTGGTATGCATGTTCGTGACTCTCACCCCATCCGATAACGTCACATGGACCACCTGGCCGTTCCCGATATAAATTGCAGGGTTCAAGTAGCTTCCCTGAAAGAAGACGATATCTCCAGGCTGTAAGTCTTCCTTCGCTACTTCTGACCCTGTATTCCACTGGTCATCTGCATAACGCGGCAGAGAAATCCCCGCTCCCTGCTGGAACGCGTATTGAACGAATCCTGCCGTATCAAATCCTTCCGGTGTCGTGCCTCCGGACTGATAAGGGACTTCTCCGATGAACTGGGTCGCTGCTGAGACGACCGGATGCTCCTTCGGGATTTGTAGACCGTCAAATCGTTTTACACCGGTGAACTTCTTCTGCCAGTACGATTCGCTCAAGTAGGAAATGGTCACCTGTTCTGAGCGGGAGGCGTGAATAAACTGCCCGTCTCCGACATAAATCCCGTTGTGAGAAATCCCTTCTCTGTACGTGTCACTGAAAAAGACGACGTCCCCCGGCTGGATATCAGCAAGGTCCACATCTTCGCCTACCTGCCATTGCTGATCCGTGGAACGAGGCAGGAAGATCTGCCCGGCCTTTTCAAAAACATGCCGCGTGAAGGCGGAACAGTCAAAGCCTGTTTCCGGTGATTCACCACCAAAGACATAAGGGACCCCTAAGTATTTCATTGCCTCTGCTACGAGATCATGATCTTCAGCGATTTGAGGACCTTCTGTGATTCTGCGGGCTTCCATAAAGCTCCCACTCCAATAGCTGCTTCCTTCAAATGCGGTCACTTCTACACCGCTCGATAAAGTAGGATGGACGATTTGATCACTGCCAGCATATACAGCCGTATGGGTAGGCTTACTTCCATCCTTGCTGAAGAAAAGGATGTCCCCTTCCTGGATCGATTCCCTGGACACCGGCTCTCCCATACCAATCTGTTGGGCCAACGTCCGAGGCATATCAAAATTCAGGACCTGCTGAATGACATACTGCACAAATCCCGAGCTGTCAAAACCATCCGGCTGCTCTCCACCGTAGACATAAGGCGCGCCTACATGGGTTAAGGCTTCCATGGCAATCGGGTGGGAAGTTGAAACAGATGATCCGGCCGGTTCTTCATTCACCCGCACGGCTTTCGTATAACGGGAAGACCAATAGCTGCTGTTTTCATAATTGATGAGTTCAATGCCTTTGGATGCTGAAGCATGAATCATCGTTTGATTCCCTGCATAGATACCGACATGGGTCACACCGCTCGTCTCATCTTTACTAAAGAAGAGCAGATCCCCGGATTGAAGCTCATTGTTCTGTACAGAAGCTCCAAACGCCGCCTGATCGCGAACGGTCCGCGGCAGATCGATGCCGGCTCCTTCCTCGTATACATACTGGCTGAACCCTGAGCTGTCGAATCCTTCTGCAGGAGATTCACCACCGTATTGATAAGGAACACCTACATGCTTCTCAGCTTCCTCCACAACGGACGTCAGAGCGGCATCCACAAGCTTTTCATCCAACAATAAAACCGTACAAACCATCAACGTCAAGACCCCGTAAAAAAATCGTTTCACCATCACTTCTCCTCTGCTTTATAAATAAGCTCAAAAAAATAAGACTGCAGTCCTAATATCGGACGGCAGTCTTCATTTGTTTACATTATTCGCTGTCTTTCACCTGCCAGGCTCCATCGCGGCGGTCATCCTTACCGCCGTACATCGTGCTGTTGACTTCATCAACAACAAGCGCCTGCACTCCGCCGTAGTAGAAAGCAGAGTCTTCCAGGTATACGGTATACCCTCGTTCTTCCAGTTCCTGCCTTACCGCAGGGTCAAAATCTTCTTCTACAAAGATGTTGTCATCCTCGATGTAAAAACGTGGAGCAGCGATAGCCTCTTCAATCGGTTCATCAAACAGGAGATTACGGGTCAACACCTGTGTCAGCACCTGCGGGATCCTTTTCCCACCCGGTGTACCGATGCCAATCTTTTTCTCGTCACTCGTTAAAATTGTCGGTGAAGTAAAACTGCGCGGGCGTTTTCCAGGCTCCTTATCATTCGGTTTCAACCCATTCATACTGAAGTTTCTCATCGTATCATTCAGGAAGATTCCGGCGACATTCTTACCAGAGCCGAAGAAGTTACTCAAGGAGTGAGTCGCTGTCACCATCATCCCGTCTTTATCTACAATGACGAAGTGGGTCGTATTATCATCATCTTCGATATCAGCAATCGAATCATCGACTTCATAGTTCTCCGATAGTTTATCCATGGAAATCGTAGAAGCCATTTCCTCAGAGTATTCCTTCGTCATGATTTTATCCGTTTCGATCTTATGGAAATCAGGATCAGCGATTTCACTCAGACGATCATCATAGGTCCGCTTAGAAATCTCCCCGATCAAATGGATGAAATCCGAAGAGGTTCCCTCTGAACTTTTAATATCAAGCATTTCAGCCATCTGCAGCGACTGAATGGTCGTTGCCCCTGCAAGCGGCGGCGGAGACGCATACACATCGAAGCCGGCAAATTCCCCTTGGACCGGTTCGCTCTCGACAACTTCATAAGCGCCGAAGTCGCTGACTTCCACTCCGTTGACTTCTCCGGCAATCTGTTCCGCAATTTCACCGGAGTAAAGAACGGAAGATCCCTGCTCCTGGATTTTGCGGAGCGTTTCAGCCAGTTCCGGCTGCTTCAATGTCTGGTTCGGCTCAACCGGCTGCCCTTGTGGATAAAAGTTTTGAAGCTGGCTCATGTTCATCCGGTAGGCCGCTCCCTGCAGACGATCTGTCAAATGCTTGTCCGTTGTAAAACCTTCCTCTGCATAAGTGACAGCAGGATCGATCAACTCGGCTATATCTGTCGTACCGTAGTCTTCATGAATGGCTTCCATTCCTTTAACAATGCCTGGAATGGCGAAATTATACTGTGGATCGCCACCGGAAAGTGGTGCGGTCTCTTTGTAGTTGTAACTTTTCGGGGTGTCTGCGTCACTTGGAAGAACCAGCATTTCCCCTCCGCCCCCGATTCCGGAGCCATAGGGCTCTACCACACCAAGGGTATATGTAACCGCTACAGCTGCATCAACAGCATTTCCCCCGTTTTCCAAAACTTCCATCCCTACTTGAACGGCAAGCGGGTGTGTGGAACTGACCCCGTAACCATTCGTCGTTTCAATCGGATCCGTCGTCTCCACTTCGTAATCCACTTCATCACTTTGAAACTTCCCTTGACTGTAGTACACAATACCGACGCCTACAACCACAATGATAAAGAGGCTAATAAACAACCCTTTATTCTCCATCCATCCCGACGCACCTTTCATCTTTTTAAATGATTGATTTAAGAATTACAGCTTTCGTAAATCTTTGGTCCTTTATGTCTCTATAACATTTCCCATGTAATTTTAGTATTTTCAGAACGATTTCTATTATATGATAAAAACTTTCAAACAACAAATACTCTATGCTTTTGAAAAAGAGCACATTCCTAAGAATGTGCTCCAACATTATGACCCAAGCTTATACTTTTCATAGTACTGTTCGCGGTTCTGCTCCCAGTCGGTCAATGTCGTTTGATAGACCTGCTCACCGGAGTTGTTATAAACACGGACAATACTTCCATCACTTGTGACAGCATAATCATTTTCTACAGCAGCTTCCGTCTGAGGCTGCTCGGACTGGACACTCTCCATGCCGGCACTCGTTTCTGCTGATGCCGTCAAAGGTTCTGACTGCTCCTCAGCTGCTGCCTCCGCTTCCTGCTGGAATACATCAATTTGGTACGCCTCTGTAGCAGACAATGTTTCCAGCTGCTTATACTGCGTCATAAAAAACATAGCTCCGAACAACAAAACAAATGGAAACACCGATTTAACTACTTTCATCTTCATACGCACTCCTTTTTTAATGTAGAACGCCGGTATACAATTACTGGCTGTTGTTTTTCTGCTCTAAAATGGATGAATGATCGACTTCTATCGTTAATCTGCCGTTCTCCTCTGTGAAGTTTTCCTGTGGCTCTCCACGAGTCAACTGCAGAAAGATTTTCTTCTGGTTATAAGGATTGGTCGTCAAGGATGGTCTCGCTTCCCTGATCCTCATCGGGAGGATTTCGAAACGGCCTGTCCCGTCATCCATCAAGTTGTAATTGACCAGAGCACTATCGCGTGTTCTGGACCATCCCTGGTCAAAAATAAAGTTTCCAAGACTGTAAAAGATTACAGAATCCTTATACACTTCCACCGGTGACAAGACGTGTGGGTGGTGCCCGATGATGACATCTGCTCCTGCATCCACAATCGCCTCGGCCAGTTTCCGCTGTCTCGGGTGCGGTTCGTTGTCGTACTCGGCTCCCCAGTGGATATGGACAAAGACCATATCCGAGTTCTCACTCGCTTCCTGTACTAAAGGCAGGAACTGTTCAGGATCGGCATCTGCCACACCTGCACGGAACTGCAGGGCCTCGGAACCGGCTACAGGAACATCAGAAAACCCAAGAGTCGCAACGTTCAAACCGTTGATCTCCTGATAATCAATCTCCTGAGCTTCTTCAATGTTTTCCCCTGCCCCCACATAAGGAAGTCCTGCTTCGGTAAGGGATGCCATCGTTTCAATCATCCCCTGCTCCCCGAAGTCCATCGTGTGGTTGTTGGCAAGGTTGATGTTCGTGAAGTTCATCCTCGCCAGTGATTGGACAGGTGAAGCATCTGAACTTAAATGAATCGATTTTTCAAGCTTCTGGTAACTCTCTTCGTCTTGAAGGGTGACCGCATTCTCAAAGTTACCTGTCACATAATCAGAACTCTGGAAGTACGGGGCCACATTTTCAAAAAGAAAGTCGGTCCCTTTATTCTCTGTAACCTCCAGCACGTGCCGCCCAAACATCATATCGCCTACGAATGTGGCACTGAACTCAGAATCTTCCTTGGATTCAGCTTCCGGGACAGGCTGGGTATAAAACATTTCAAATCCCGCGATAAACAGGAAGGTCACAATCAAAGCGATGAATACATGCTTTGGGGTGGCCTTTTTATCACGTTTAATCCTCTTCAGCAGTTTCTCTTTGAAATCTAATTGTTTAGACATGTGATATCCACCTTAAATCAGGTAATAAACCGTCATGATCAAGAAAGTCAGACCGCTGAGCAGCAATGTACTTGCTGTTGTGACAACCAAGCCCTGCTTCTGCATCGTATTAGCGATCAACCCTGGTACAATAACCCCGATGCCGCGGAATTCCATAATCTCAAATGGAACAACCGGGTAGAGGAAATCAAACAGCAGCTTGAGTACAATCCCTACACTCAGCATCGCTGCAAACTTTCTGCGTCCGTACAAAATTGTAAACTTTGAAACTCCAAATGTAACAATGACATAAGTGAGTAGACTAATAAAAAAGACAACCGCAATAAAAATCGGCTGGTCAAAGACCAGAGCCAGATATCCGGGTACAACGAGGCCTGCGGGCAGGACACCCGTTTTCTCAGCAAAAATCAAGCTTAGAATGATCCCTAATACAAGGGATATATATAAATCCGAACCAAACATTTCTTTCATTTCCCCCTCGTCAGCTGACGCTTGTTTGAATCTTATAATCCTGCATTCGTTCAATCATCGGTTCTGCAGCTCCGTGAATGTTTCCAACTCCATAAATGACGCGGTCCGTGAACATCTCTGAAAGGACATCCATAATCTGATCCGTCGTCTTCCCTTCTAAATCAAGCAGCGTTTCCACTTTGATCTTTCCTTCGTCAACCGCCGTGACAATCGGTTCGGTCGTTTCCCCGATTAACACAAGCGTATCCGTTGGAATGTAAGGAAGAACGTCACGGGCGAACTGTTCCGTACGATCCACACGGTCTTCCCGGCAGTTCATGACCACAATCGGATTCTCTGTCGGATATCCGAGGAACTCCACACGTTTCCATATATTAATTGTAGAAACGGCATCATTCGCAGCAAAACCGTTCACGAAGTAAGATGGTTTCTCTTGGTCTCCCATCGGGAGGATCCTCATCGCTCCCGGGTCCGGCTGAGCGTTCAGCATTCCTCTGTATGCTGTTTCCTCATCGATACCGAGGGCCTGAGCGACGCCTAATGCTAACGAAGCGTTTTCAGGAAATACCATATATTCAAATTGCAGTAAAAACGAATCGGAAATTCCGCTGTTATCCGCAACAATCACCTCGGTGTTTCGTTTCGCTGCAATCTCTTTAAACATTTCTACATAAGGACTTTCTGAAACAATTAAATGACCGTTGTATGGAATCGTAGCCGTAAAGGATTCAGCCACCTCTTCCAATGTCGGACCCAGAACATCCATATGGTCTTCCAGGACGTTTACGATGACTCCGATATTGGCCTGGAGCATCTTTTCCTGGAACGTGATCTGGTAGTCAGGATTCACTGCCATGCACTCACTGATGAGGGCTTCTGCACCACGATCGACGGCTTCCTTCACAACCATTCTCTGCTCCCTGATGTTCGGACCTTCCGGACGCCGTTTGATCGGCTGTTCTTCCGGTGTATCCCAGAAAATCATCCGGGCAGACGTTCCTGTTGTCTTTCCAATTGTTTTGTAACCCGCTTCTTTTACAATCCCCGTAACAAGACGTGTAACCGTGGATTTCCCACGTACCCCGTTGATGTTGACGCGTATCGGCAGAGCATCGATGTTCTTTTTATGACGCTGCCATTCATAAATACCAGCAGCTAGAACGATGATCAGCACAATAGGGATCAGTAGCATATGAGCTCACTTCCTCTTAAACATATTTCTTCAATAGACTAGATAATTATAGAATAAGCCTCATCGTTCGACAATACTTTTATAATGGACAGCGGAAAATATAATAGTAGATTTACAATTTTTGTTCACAATAGTCCTATGTACCTAATCATAGAAGACACAACTCATAAACTACCAAAATCCTTCCAATTTGTAAACAGAAGGACACCATTCCATTAAAAATTCATAATTCTATCATTTCCCGACAGAAAAAAAGAACCTTACCCAATATAGGACAAGGTTCTGTATAGTTCTTATTTTAACGCAGGCTTTCGAAGTAGGCATCCGACCATTGGAGCAATTGTAGAATGTCTTCTCTTTCCTCTTTAAAAGCATGATTCGGGTCTTTATACGTATCTTCAATCCGCTCGTTTGTTTGCATATTCAATATACGTGCATCGAAGCGGCTGTTCTGTGCAATATAGAACGTTCCATTGTTCAGGAACGAGCTGGTCGGAACATAGTAACGCATACCGAGCAGGTTGTTCTCATAATGAAGCAGGTTATGTCCAAAGTACAGGGACTCCGGTTCCACACCCAGCAGATTCAGGAGCGTCGGCATCATATCAATCTGCCCGCCGGTATGATCATTCGTTCCTGTCAGCTCCTCTTCACCGGGGACACCTACAATAAACGGGATGTTAAAACGGTTCAACAAGGAATACCGCTCCCCTAAAAAGTCAGCAAGAAGATCCTGATCCTCGTCTTTAAGCAGTTTGCCGTGAAGACCGGAATGGTCGCCGTAGAGGGCAATGACTGATTCCTCCCAGAGGCCGCGGTCTTTCAAGTCCTGGAAGAACTCCCCAAGCGCCTGATCCGCATAATGAACAGACTGGAGATAGTTCCCTGTTAAAGTTCCTTCGTATTCAGGAGGAAGCTCCAGGCCTTCTTTGTCTGCAGGCATTTCAAACGGTGTATGACTCGTTAACGACAGCACATGGGCATAGAACTTGTCATACTCTTCGTCGATTTCATCAATCGCACCCATCGAGCGATGGTAAAACCATCCATCCGATGGTCCGAAGCCGACCGTATCTTTCTCTCCGTAAAACTTATCATCATAATAATCATCAAAACCAAGAGCTGGATAAAGTTCGTCCCTGTTCCAGTACTCCACCTCATCGGCATGCATGGTCACGTTATGGTACGACTTTTCATCAAGCATTCTCGGCAGAGAGGGAAGTTCCATGCCGCCGACTTGATCGGTGGTCGCTTTTTTCCCTAATGGATAAATTGACGTATTCATGAGGAACTCTGCGTCTGATGTATTGCCTGAACCGATCTGTTGGTAGACATCCGTGAAATACATACTATCGTTCAGCCATTCATTTATGTTCGGTGTGATTTCCTGGCCATCGATCGATTCACCGATAACGAAGTCCTGAAGCGATTCAATCTGGACGACGATCAAGTTCCGATCTTCCGCCACTCCGAAATGATTATGCTCACTCATCGGCGTATAGGAATTGCCTTTCAGCTCTTCTATTTTCTGCTGCGTGACATTTTGATCTTCACCGGAAAAAGCGAAGGCTTTTTCACTGTTTGTCTGGTCCTGGTAATACTGAACAAACTGCGTATTGAATAAGCCGTTTTCCTTAGCAAAAAGAGCGCTGTCGAGAATGGGCTCTCCTTTATTCATTTGAAAATTGAAAATGGCGATTACAAGACCCGCAATAAGGAAGACAGACATAGCGAAATTGGACGTCTGTTTCGTTGGATACGTCCATGTCCTGCCCACAATCCAAATGACAACAAGCAGAAGCAGATCTGCGAGAAACAGAAAGTCTGTGCCATTGACGAGCAGCCACATGCTTTCATTCACACTGCCAACTTGATTAAGCTGGGATAGGTCATAGTATGTAGGAACGGTTCCGAAGTAACGCTCGTAAATCAACATGCCAATAAACAAAAGAGACAAAAACAAATCCAGAACAAGATAGGCAGCCGCTTTGCCCCGCTTAAAGACAAGCTCAATGAGAGCCATAAAAATCAAGATAAACGAAGCATCATACCAAATTCCTGCCCAAATACTCGTATCTTGAAGAAGCAGATAACGCAAAATTATAAACTTCAAGGAAATCATAATAAAAAAGTAAAAGAAATAACTGGTTAGTAAACGTTTCATCGAATCTTTCATATAAACACCTCTCTATTATTCTACCCAAATGTAAAGTTTATGTAAACTTAATGTAAATAAGATAGAATAAGGCCGCTTCATCAGCATGGCTTCAAAAAGCGCTTGAAAAGATTCTGTTATTCACTCTGATTTCCACATGTCTGCGAGCTTTTTTATATGGGCGGGCGTCGTTCTGCAGCAGCCACCGATGATCCTTGCTCCATGCTCGTACCAGAGTTTGGACTGCTCATGAAAGTCAAGCCGGCTGGCAGACCCATGCCACGTCTTCGTTTCCGGATCATAATCTTCCCCGGAGTTTGGATAGACGATCAGCGGCTTGCTCGAACAGCGGTTCAACTCTTGTAAAGCTTCCGCCGCATGTTCCAGAGGCGCACAGTTCACACCTATAGCAGCCACATGTGTATTACCCTCCAACGCTGAAGCGACCTCCTTGAGCGGAGTACCCTCACTGATCGATTGACCATCTTTTAACGTAAATGAAATCCATGCAGACGCAGATGGATACTCCTGTAAAATTGAACCGATCACCTTTGCTTCCTGCAGAGAAGGCAGCGTTTCAACCGCTAAAACGTCAGCACCCGCTTCAACAAGTGCTTGAATACGTGGTTGGTGAAAATCAAATAAAACCTGATCCGTGACGCCGTAATGACCGGAATACTCCGAGCCATCCGCTAAATAGGCACCATAGGGTCCGACAGAAGCAGCTGTAAGCGGCCTTGGCCGCTCAAGATTTTCCCTCCACACTTCGTCCCGTGCTTCCCCGGCAAGCGTGACCGTTTTTTTAATAAGAGTGACAGCCTCTTCTTCTGATAAGCCCCTTTGGGCAAAACCATCAGTCGTCGCCTGGTAGCTTGCGGTGATGCTGATGTCTGCTCCCGCTCTGTAGTAGGAGGCATGCACATCTTTGATCGCTTCAGGTTTTTCCAACAGCACTTTTGCGGACCATAAAGGATCATCAAGATCGCATCCGTATGATTCCAGTTCCGTTGCCAAAGCCCCGTCCAGGAGAACCATCGATTGTTTTTCCAAAAGAGATTCAATGGGATTAGATAGATTTTGTTTGTTGGACATGTTTTACTCCCCTTTTCTTTTTCATAGATTCTCTCACATAATAAGCCGCATAGCAGAATGCAATGAACGGACCCCCACAGTACAAGGCGATCCGCTGTGTCGGATCAAAGGCAATGCCGATACAGGATGCCAGGCATAGAAGAAAAGCCGCAATCGGGACCACCGGGTACCACGGGGCTTTGTAGGATAAACCACTATCATTTCCTTCTGCCCGCCGGTGTGCCCGCCGGAAAAGGAAGTGGGAAGCGCTGATGCTCATCCAGACGACGACTACAGCCAGCCCTGAGATCGATACCAGAATGATGTAAACGGTATCCGGGGCGATGATACTGGATAGCAGCGCCAGACCGCCGCCAAGCATACTAAAGATGATCGCTGTCAAAGGAACTCCCTTTTTTGTCAGCTTCGCAAACACCGGGGAGATGGTATCCTTGTCCGCCAGTGACCACAGCATACGGGCCGACGCGTATAATCCGGAGTTGGCTGCGGAAAGGATGGCTGTTAATATGACAAAGTTCATAACATCGGCCGCATAAGGAATACCGATGCGGTCAAGGACTGCGACAAACGGACTTTCCACAACCCCTGCCGCCTCACTTGGAAGAAAGATGGATAAAATGACAATGGTCCCAATGAAGAAAATGATCAACCGTGCCACCGTTGTCCGAATTGCCGTCGGGATGGTTCTCGCTGGATCCTGCGTTTCCCCTGCGGCAATCCCAATCAATTCTGTACCGGAAAAAGCAAAATTGACAGCAAGCATCGTCATGAAGATTGCCGTTATACCATTTGGAAACAAGCCCTCACTCGTAAGATTTGAAAAGAATGGAGCCGGTTCTGACCCCGACAGCTGTATCCACCCAAAGGCGGCCCCAAATCCGATAATGATAAAAAGGACAATGGCTGCCACTTTGACAGAGGAAAACCAAAATTCTGCCTCCGCAAAAAATTTCACACTAAAGGCATTGAATCCGAAAATAAGAGCGGCGAACAACGCACTCCAAATCCACACACTTACATCGGGAAACCACCGCTGCATCAAGAGCCCGGCAGCTGTAAATTCTGACCCGAGAGCTACCGTCCACGTCAGCCAGTACAGCCATGCTACAGTAAAGCCTGTCCCCGGCCCTATGTAGTTATGAGCGTATGTATGAAAAGCCCCTGTTTCAGGGTTATGAACGGCCAGCTCTCCTAAACAGAGCATCACCAGATACACGACCAAAGCACCAATCAAATAGGCTAGGATTGTCCCGAACGGACCGGCCTGCTGGATGGTGTACCCTGAGCTTAAAAACAGTCCCGTACCGATAACTCCTCCCAGTGAAAGCATCACCAGGTGTCTTGTTTTCATTTCTCTCTTAAATTGATATTCCATTTGTCTCCCCCCTTGTGATGGTGGGCAAACAATTAAAAAACGCACCCTTGAATGAGTGCGTCAACTGACAAATAATAGATGGAAGTCTCTTATCGATCAGGATTGTTCACCCGCTGGAATTAGCACAGTATCTCAAAGACCTGCTGCTGAGGCTTCCAAGGGCCAGTCCCTCCACCTCTCTGGATAAGATATTTTTTTATAACTCTACTAGTCTTAATCATAATTGTCAATTTATTTTCAATATTCTATCCTTCATACCATCCAAATGAAAAGCCCCTGGTTCATAACCAGAGGCTTTTCACTCATACTCATATGCTTATTTCTGTTCCAATTGCTCTGCCACTTCATCGCTGACAGCATTTGTACCGCCGAGCACCTGGAAGTTGTTGATTTCAAGCTTTCCAATCGTCTCTTTTGTGGATTCCGGAAGCTGATCCAGCTTAACAAGGAGCATGGATGCTTCTTCCTTCGCAGCCAGAACAGAGCCCGCTAAAGCGTCAGCGAAGTTCTGACCATTCGCTACGAATGTCTTCCCTTCCTGCACACCCAGCTGTTCTGCAATGGTAGAGGCTGTTTCATAACGAGTCTTACCGCTGTAACGGGAAGCGTCAGGAAGCATCGCTTCGACCTCTTCAGAAATGGCATTCGTTCCACCTACAACAATGCTCTGTTCAAAGTCAGCAAGAGCTGTTTTGGTGATGGATGGCAGCTCATCTGTTTTAGAAAGGAGAATCGGGTAGCCTTCCTTCGCCGCATAAGGAGCCACAGCCAGAGCATCCGGATAGTTGAATCCATCTGCTACAACTACATTCTCAGGGTTTCCGTCAAGGCGGGCGGCAATATTGGCTGCCGTGTCAAAGCGCGTTTTCCCAGAGATGCGATCTACGTCGACACCCATTCCTGATAATTTGTACTTCACATATTCAGAAACGGCACCGGTCCCTCCAAGAATAATCGCTTTTTCAGCACCCAGGCGCTTGATTTCCGCAGCTACTTCACTGTTCAAGTTTCCGGACTTTGTCAAAAGGATCGGCGCATCTTCCTTGTAGGCAAGAGGAGCACCGGCAAGAGCATCCGCAAACTCATCTCCCCGGGCAATGACGACTGTGTCAGCAGAATCCCAGCCTTTTTTAGAAATCTCAACGGCTGTTTGGTAACGATCCTCTCCGCTCACACGTTCTGTCGTTTTTTCAACAATACGGGATTCTTCATCAGGAGAAACCGTGCCCTGTTCATCCAGATATTCATTGAATACTTCATAGTCTACAAAGAATAATTCTGTCATCTTACCGGCATCCTTGGCTTCCTTGAATGTTTCATATCCATCGCCACCTGCGGCGATAAAGGCGTTCGTAGCCACCGTGTATTCTTTGTCCAGATCAAGCGCTTCATATCCATGGTCTGTTTTCACTTTGACATTAACGATACGGTCTCCTGCTTCATTTGAGCGATCGAACGTATATTGCATTCCCGATACATGAGCAAAACGGCCGCCGGTATTCTCAATGTCGCTCACTGCATTTTCAAGAGCCTCCCACACCTGCTGCCCTGTTAGGTCCAGAGTGACAAGGGTGTTACCAAATGGCATCGTTGTAAGGACTTCTCCCATCGTGATTGGTCCTTGATCAATGGAAGCACGAATGCCCCCACCATTCTGAATCGCAATTGAAGTAGACGGCACTTTGTCTTTAGCTTTGGCAAGCATACTGTCTGTGATTAAGTTTCCAAGATTCGTTTCTCCACTTCTTACATCATTACGTTCTCCGTTCAAGGCAACCGTCGTTTCTCCAACGACTTCTTTCTTCAATTCATCAAGAGGCTTCTCCAGTTCAGCAAGCAGTTCGGCTGCTTCTGCATTAGGTGCTACATCACTTTCTTCTACATTGATTAACTTTCCATCCCATTCCGTAAGTACACCTTCACCATCAAAAGATACTTGAAGGTCTCCAAGGTACTCTCCATATTCTGATGCCTGGACAACAAGTGTCGGCTCAGCCTCTTCGTTATAGACAAGCGGCTCCTCCAGCTTTGTATGGCTGTGAGATCCAACGACAACGTCCACCCCTTCCACTTCCTGAGCAAGCGTTTTGTCATAGTTAACGCCAAGGTGGGTCAGAGCGACAATCTTATCGACGCCTTCTCCTTCAAGCCTCTTCACTGTATCTTCAGCCTTTTGGAGATAGTTTTCGAAATCAATGGTATCCCCGGGATTGGCAAGGAACTTCGTTTCTTCTGTCGTCAAACCGAATACCCCGACTTTTTCACCATCGACATCGATGACGGAAGCAGGATAGATATTTCCATTGTCCCCAGGCATGCCGATTTCATCGTTGAACAATCCGTTCAAGCGCTCATCCTGACTGTAGTCAATGTTGGCACTGACGATCGGGAATTCAGCTTGATCAATAAAATCAGCGAACACTGACGGCCCGTCATCAAATTCATGGTTTCCTGGAACCATCGCATCATAATCGAGCATATTCATGAACTGGACGTCGGCAAGTCCTTTGTACTGATTGTAGAAAAGCGTACCTGAGAACACGTCCCCGGCATCAAGAAGGATTGAATGGTCACGGTCAGCACGGATCTGATCAATGATGGTCACACGTCGGGGAACGTTCTCTAAGTGTGCATGCGTATCGTTCGTGTGCATAATCGTCAAGTCAAAATCGCCCTCAGCGGCTTTTACTTCTCCTCCAGGAATGGCCAGAGTCCCCAATGCAATGGCGCTTGTGACAGCGGCTGTTGCCAACACTTTCAAATTCAGATTTTTCATTTTCTTCATTCTCCCCTTTTATAAGTCTCCGGCATCAGTTCTGTCCCGCCTCTGCTGGGAAAGGGCAGATCCGATGCTGGAGGAATAGATGGAACGTTTCAGTCCTGCAAACCATTCAGCACATCATCGCTTACGGCTTTTGTTCCACCAAGTACATGAAAGTTACGGTAGTCCTTCCTTTCGATGACATCATCAATGCTGTCCGGAATATCGTCCGGCTTCACTAAAAGCATAGGCGCATCGTATTTTGCAGCAAGGACAGATCCGGTCAGAGCGTCGGCAAAGTCACGCCCTGTAGAAACGAAAGCGGCTTTAGAATTTCCGGAGAGTTCGCCGGCAATCTTCGCTGCTGTTGCGTAGCGGTCTGCTCCACTGATGCGCACAGCGTCAGGAAGCTGATTCAAAACTTCATCACTGACCGCTTTCGTTCCACCTGTAACAATCGTGCTCTCCATATTCTTTAAGGCACGCTCGGTTTCAGACGGCAGTTCGTTCGTTTTGGTCAATAGAATCGGATAGCCGTTTTGTGCAGCAAAGGAAGCCGCAGACAGAGCGTCCGGATAATTTCTTCCGTCTGCTACGATCGCTTTTTCCGGGCTGCCGTCGAGACGAGCGGCAATGTTGGCAGCCGTCTCATAGCGGTCTTTTCCGTCAATACGTTCAACAGAAAGACCCTGACCCTCAAGCTGGTAGCGGACATAATCGGATACCGCACCGTCGCCGCCCAGAATGACCGCTTTTTCCGCACCAAGACGTTTCAACTCTGTTTTCACTTCGGATGATAGTTTATTAGATTTCGTCAAAAGAATCGGGGCATCCAGCTTATACGCAAGCGGGGCTCCGGCCAGGGCGTCTGGGAATGAATCCCCGCGTGCAATGACCACCGTTTCCGACTGATCCCAGCCTTTTTTAGATACTTCAATGGCTGTTTGATAGCGGTCTGAACCGGAGATCCTCTCGGCGGTATCCGCGAAATCAATCTGCGCAAGCATCGGGTCATGGTCACTGGCGCGTCCGGCTTCTTCTGAGAAGTCAGCATTGATATTGACACTGTCGATCGACGTGCGTTCGGAAAGATTGTTGGTCACTAAAATGTGATCGAGCACCTGGGAGTTCCCTTGATAGTTATAGGAATAACGCTCTTCTACCGGAAGCTTCTCCACCATATTTGTCATCACATCGCCTTCAAGGGCATGAATCGGGTTGGAGAATTCAAAATCATTCAAGTCGCCCATCACGACGACGTTTGCATCACTGACACGATCCACGACTTTCTGGACGAATTCATTGACGACTTCCGCCTGCTTCATCCGCTGGACTTCGCTGCCCAGTTCAATCGGATGGCTGGCTCCAAACAAGGCATCATCTCCGCCTTTGGAGTTAAAATGACTTGTAACGACAACGATTTTCTCCCCGTTGAACTCAAATTCAGCAGCTAAAGGCTTACGGGAATCATCAAACGCTTCATTTTCAGGGTCAATCCGTCCGGGGTTCAGCGTAAGGCCGTTTTCATCCACATCCACCGCTGTCACAGCGTCCCCTTTTTCTTTGTCAGGAAGAGAAACCCGCTCCGGGTTGTAGATAAATCCGACACGGATGTTCCCTCCCGGCTGGCCGCCATCGGTCTTATCCAGCGGAGCGACATCTGTGAACTGATACGACGGTCCGCCGGCATCCTCAATCGCTTGGATAAGCTTCTTGTAGGACTCATCAGCCTCTACGGTGCCGTCATCCGTCGGGCCGTTATTGTCCTGGACTTCGACAAGTCCGATAATGTCAGGCTGGTTCAGGTTGTTTACCATAGATTCGGCAATGCGGTCCACTTTTTCCTGAGGAGTATCCGCAGAGAAGTTCTCCATGTTGTACGTGGCCACATTCAGTTTATCTTCTTCCACCTGCAGGTCAGACGTTTCGCGTTCCGTCCCGCCACCTTCAACCGTTGGGAAATCCCCGGTTGTCCGGATTTTAAAATTACTGTAATCATATCCGACGACACCTGTGATTGATCCGTCCATCTGATCGCCTACGGTGACATCAACATCGTACCCATCGATATCCACAAGAACCCGCTCCGGGTTGTAGTCATCAGGGGAAATGAGCAGCCCGCCGGCATTTGTCATCCGCTGGTTTTCACTTTTATCTACATAAACGGCTACTTCATCGTACTTTGGAGGTCCTGTAACCGTGGCATCTTTCAGTTCCACGCGCATTCCTTCCAGACTTTCATAAAAGTCGATGGCGTCCTCCTCTGCATCAAAGCTGGTCAGACCGTCATCCTCAATATTTTCGGTCGGCTGGATGCGGTCCTCACCGATGATCGTCGTATCCGGCAGCGTCTCATCAGAAGAAGTCACTTCCACAGCAGCCGCACTAATCTGCGTTGTCAAGAGATCGTCCGCATCATCATAGCCGTCTTCTCTCCATTCGTTCACCTGGCCATTGACATTAACGACATCTCCGACTGCCACACCTGAATTTCTGGAATAGACATAAATACCTTCAGAAGTGGCCACTTCGCTGTCAGGATCCTGGTCCTGCATATAGAAACCGCTGCTCCCATCCAAGGCGGTTACCACTCCGTCTACATTCTCCACGTTCATATCCTTATAAGGGGATTCGTGAGCTGCACCCTGAATGTCATGAATATCTACATGATCAAGCGGCGCCATGACTTCATATGAGAAACTCGCCGTTTCACTGACCTCTCCACTGTCTTTGATAACAACAGCTTTGATCGTTGTATCTTCATTCAGTGTGATAGGACCTGTGTAGGCAGTACTTTCTTTTGTCGGGTCACTTCCATCCATCGTGTAGTAGATCGACGCATCCGGCTGGGCGGTACGAAGTTTGATTTCGGACCCTTTCACTACGCTGCCTGATGACGGGCTGGCAGCTACTGAGAAAATGGTTTCAACGACATCGGCTTCTTCTCTTGGAACAAGGCGGTATTGATTAAAATCATACGTAACAACGCCTTCAACCAACTCATACGTTTTACCGGCTTCCATTTCCACTTCTGTTTTAGGAGAGATCAGGAAAGTGCCCTTTTCATCTTCAGCAATATAGTCACCGTATTGATTCTTCTCTGTAACGGTAATATTATTGACCTTTACATATTCACCTTCGAAGTTCTCTCCCTCATCAGAGGAGAAATCTTTACTTTTCACGAGCTGAGGATCCGGAATTCCTTTGTTTTCAGTTGTCACAGATACCTGTTCAGCACTTGTTTCAATCTGTTGCAGGCCATAATAATCAGTCAAAGATCCCTGTGCAGTTACTTCATCCCCAATAGAAGCATCCAGACCAGCGGCGCGGACGACAATGCCTGCCGTATCATCCTGTATGTATATGTTGGTTTGTCCGCCTTCTACAAACGATGCTGTCACAATCCCCTGAACTTTGACCGTCGACCCATCATCCACACTTCTCGCAGCTTCAATTGTTTGTAATTCCACCGGCTCATCCGGTTCCGGTTCAACATCTTCTGGATATTGTCCTAAATAAGACAAGGTATCTTTCGGGTAAGTATTGTACGAAGCGTCTACATCAAAACTGTCTGATAGATCGGTATCTCCAGTAAGCTGATCCATTTTCCGGGTGAGTGTAACGTCTTTAGCAAAATCATCACTCAACCCGACCTGCCCGATGGAGTCAACGACCACTCCATCTTTTTTAAGAACAAGTGTGTCATTTCCATTGAAGCCCATCGTCTGATCCTTGGTTATTTCATCCGCTACGTCGAGAATATCCGGTGACGCTTTCTCATTCGCAATCACATGCGTTTCCCCGGCGGCCAGTGTGCCTTTAAGCTCGAAGGAATAGGTAGGTTCCCCGCTCCCCCCATTATGGTGATCAAGCGTAAACTGACTAAGGTCTATATCCTTTTCTGTCCCATTGAACAGTTCCAGCGCTTTATTAAAGGAACCGCCTTCCACATATTCCGAAAACAACAGCGTATCTGCTGTGGGTGCTTCCGCTTTGACATTATAAGCGGGTCCGGCAAACATCCCCAGCACCATAGAACTTACAACAACTGAACTTACCCCTTTGACGAGGCCTTTTTTTTTCATTTGTGGTCCTCCCCGATATTTATTGACACGATACACCAACATCCCCCATTATAAAGCAATAGTTGTTTGATTTGTGTAAATAGTATTAATATTAGACAAATAATATGTATCCGTTTACAATCAAAAGAATAGACATCTGCCCACAACAAAAGCCCGGCTGATTTGCCGGGCTTTTGTTTTTATAAAGAGGATAAGATGGTCACAGGCATCCCGTCAGGAGCGGTTGTCGAATACATCTTTTCCCCATGTTCTTCAATGGGGCCGTGAACCTCAACCCCCTGCTGTTTAGCGTGAGACGCAAAAGCATCCGCATCATCCACGACCAGCTGCAGCATTTTCACAGGCATCATACACTCATTTTTGTGCCAGAATTCAAGCCAGCTGTCTCCTGTCTTAAAAATACCACCGCGGTATTCCTCCGTATCCTCCCACGCATTCTCGATGCCCAGTTTGTTCTGAAAAAAATCCACCATCGCCTCGCTGTGTTCAGAAACATCAACATACCTGTATCCAAGAATTTTCATCCTCCACCTCTTTCCTTTTCTATTTCCAGGATGGCCCCTTCCACCTTTCTTATTCTAGCCACAGAAAAAAAAGCCTGCACAAAGGCAGGCTTTCAGGAAAAGATTTGATCGATTTTGGAGATTTCATCATCGCTCAACTTCACATCCAGCGTTTTCAGATTATCGACGACCTGCTCGGTGCGTTTTGCGCCGGGAATAACCGCATCAATAGATGGCTGATTCAAATACCACGCCAGGACAATATGAGGAATGTCCACGCCTTTTTGTTCAGCGATTGGACGCAGTTTTTCAACTTTATCCAGATTCTTCTTGAACTCTTCCCCTTGGAACAATGGGTTTTCTGCACGCAGATCGTTGAACGTCGTATTTTTATCATACTTACCAGCCAACAGCCCGGAAGCAAACGGGAAATATGGAACAAAGCTGATTTGGTTGTCCGCTGTGTAAGGAAGCATATCTTCTTCCGCCCCACGTTTGAACAGATTGTATTCACTTTGAATCACATCCACATATCCGTCCTTGTTGGCTTCTTTCAACTGGTCGACAGAGAAGTTGGAAACACCAATGGATCGTATTTTCCCTTGGTCTCTCAGTTCTTTAAGGGCACCGACCGCTTCGTCTTTCGGCGTATCCTCATCAGGGAAGTGGATATAAAACAGGTCGATATAATCGGTTTGAAGACGGTTCAAACTGTCTTCAACAGACTGCTTTAAAAAAGCAGGGGAGTTGTTGAACACAACCTCTTCACCCTTGAATTCATGAGCACCTTTAGTCGCAAGGATGATATCATCACGCTTATATTCGCTCATCACTTGTCCGACAAGTTCCTCAGAACGTTTCGGTCCGTAAATAAAGGCCGTATCGAGAAAATTCATGCCGTGGTTCAGTGCTGTCCGGACGACGTCCTTCCCGGCTTCCTCATCCAGGTTCGGGTAAAGGTTGTGTCCTCCGACGGCATTTGTACCAAGACCAATGGGATTGACATACAAATCTGATTTACCGAGTTTTGTTTTGTTATCCATCTTCTCATCTCCTTCTAAAATTCATCCTTTTTCGGTGTTTACCACAATCCGGGTGTCCAAAAACAAGTGATTGCTGCATCCGGTCCATGATTGATGTCTCGAACCTGCTCCTTTATGATGAGAAAAAAACGTCAAAGGAGATTTCATTCATGGACATCCGCCACCTGCAGTATTTCATTGAAGTCGCACACTTCCAAAGCTTCACGAAAGCAGCTGAACACCTCTATATCTCCCAGCCAACCATCAGTAAAATGATTAAAAACCTCGAAAACGACCTCGGTGTCGAGCTTTTCGAGCGGCGGAGGAAAAAGGTCGTCCTGACAGACGCGGGGCGGCTCATCCTTACCCAGGCGAAAACCATCGATAAAGCCTTTCAAAATCTGACGACTCAGCTGGATGACCTGCTCGGTCTGCAGAAAGGCCACCTGCGTATCGGCCTGCCGCCGATCATGGATGCCGAGGAGTTTATCCAGACACTTGGAAGCTTTCACAAAAAATATCCGCACATTACTTTCCAACTGGTCGAAAGCGGGGCAAAAAAGATCGAGGAACAGATTCTCCAGGAGGAACTGGATGTGGGGATCACTGTACTGCCGACGGATGAAGCACGATTCCATTACTTTTTCCTCTTAAAGGAAGAACTGGAAGTCGTCCTCCATCCGGAACATCCGCTGGCCGGCCGGGAAGAAATCCAGTTGACGGAACTGAAAGAGGAATCCTTTATATTATTCAACAAGGACTTCGTCTTGAATGACCGGATCTCGACGGCCTGTCAGGAAGCTGGATTCCTGCCGAAAATTGTATCGGAGAGCTCTCAATGGAACTTTATAGGCAAAATGGTCGCTTCCAATTTCGGGATTTCCCTGCTTCCTAAAAGCGTCTCCCAACTACTGAATGACAACGTCCGCAGAATCAAAGTGACCCAGCCTTCCATGGCGTGGGAACTGGCTATCATCTGGCCGAAAGATCAATACATCTCCTTTGCCGCCAAAGAGTGGCTGGCATACACCCAAAACCGCATGCACAGCATTGAATATTAATCAGCTTGGACTTCCAAGCTGATTTTTTCATGCCATTTTTTACTGGTTGTAAGCATTTCCATAGATATTGTCTATCGTAGGAATGCCGGATTGCTATTTCACTTTCTCTTTTTTCAGGCTTACACTGATGGTGTTCTCCTTTTTGTAGGGACATGTCTTTACGAATAAGCGCTTCGAAATGATTTTATTTACAGAAAGGAAGTCGGAAAAATGACAGATAAACGATCCAGAGAAAGCCTTGTAATTAATACAGACCAAGTGATGATAAACGATTTGAACAACTACAATACATTGTTCGGAGGGGTGTTGATGAAGAAGCTGGATAACAATGCCACCCTTTCTGCAAGAAGGCACGCCAGAGTCAAGGAATGTGTGACAGCGTCGACAGACTCTATCGACTTCCTTCACCCGATTCATCAGACGGATTCGGTTTGTGTGGAATCCTTTGTTTCGTATACAGGAACGAAATCGATGGAGATTTTCTGCAAGGTGATTGCCGAGGATATGATTACCGGGGAGCGGCGGATGGCTGCCACCGCCTTCTTGACGTTTGTAGCTCTGGACGAAAACAAACGTGCCGTGAAAGTTCCAAACGTCATCCCTGAAACCGAAGAAGAGAAATTCCTTTATAAGTCCGGGGAGGAACGCGCCAAGCGCAGGCGATTCCGCCGCGACCATAGTGCTGAGTTAACACGGATCATCGGATTAGAAAAACCATGGGAAAAAGGAGTGGATGAACATGATCAAATTAGCAAGCTTGGGTGAGCTCTATGAGGCAAAAGAAGATATCCAGGACATCCGAACCCGCTACCCGGATGTGTACGCCATTCTCAATCATGTAGTCAGCTTCACACGTCAGCTCCAGATCAAGTACGGATACATGGGAGCCCTCCTGATGGAGGAAGACTTGGAATCCTGCCATCCTGAATTTATCAAAGGATCGATTCTCTCCGTCTACCAAAGGGAAGTGAACCGCTTGAAAAACCACGAGGACTTCCCGGTCGTGCAGGCGTTTCTCGACAAGCACAGGGAAGTCGGAGATGCCAAGCTCTTCCTCCTCATTCTCGGGGCTAAACCAGAGCTGCTGCGCGGTTCTACCATCATGAAGTAAAGAAGAAAATCCCCGGGGGTTTAACAACATCCCGGGGATTTTCTTTCCTCAACGATCATTAAGCACCACTTTTAGAAAGCAGCTGCTCCTGCTGCAGCTTTTCCTGAAGCATGGATACTTTCTCACGCTCTTCTTCCAGCTGCTGCTGCAATTTCTCATTTTCCTTCACAAGAATATCTCTTTGGTCTAACACACGGATCATATCTTCTCTCATAGAATGTCCCCTCTTTCTTTTCAGTTGTTTACCAGTCGACTCAAACTACTACTAGAAACGTTACTTTGTAAAAATTATGTTAAATAATGACGAATTTTGCAACTATAATCTTTCAACAAAAGATAAATACCCCATTGCTGCAGAAATGAACCATGTAAAAAACCTCCAATTTTTGGAGGTTTTTTACAATATCAATAGATCCACATCGAAAATAGAGCGACTCCGATGCCTACAAAACCAAGCCCGATGCTGTATGGTAAATTCCGCAGCACAATCTGGTAAGGATTTACCTTCAATGCCACAGACGTTAAAGTCACAATCAATCCATACGGCGCCGACGGGACGGTGGCTATCGCACAGACCGAAAGCAGAATGGTAAGGGTCACCGGCGGGAAGGCGCTGGTCAACAGTCCGCTCACCCCTCCAAAGATTCCCATCGTAGCAATCGGATGGACCCCGAGCAGGGTCATCACTAAAAACGCGGCCTGGATGAACAACATGATGAAAATCGGCTGCCCTTCCATTGCGATGAGAGGATCCTGTAAGTATTGGAGATAAGGGGATGCATTCAGCGTTTTCGTTAAGAACGAAAGGGTCAGAAGCAGGACGATAAAGTTATCAAGCCGGTTTGTTTTCCACTTCCATGTCGGCCACCCAATATTCATAAAACTGCGCCTGCGCTTGATCAGCAGCGACCAGACAAAAGCAAACGGAAAAATGGCAATCGTCACGGAAAATAGAAAATCAAGCTGGACGACATTTCCAAGAAAAACAACGAAGCACAAAAATAAAACCAGGGCAGCAATAAACTGCATGAACTTCCGTTTGTTCAATGGAGCTGCTCCTGTGCGGTCGTTTTCTGGAATCGATTCACCCCTGTACGTGAATGTTGCCGCAAACGAATCAAGAGCAATGCCGATCACGGAAATCGCAAGCATCCATGGCAGCACTTGGAGGTAGTCGGCTCCCGTAATAAAGATGGATGTGGCCAGCAGAATCTCCAGCGGGCTCCAAAGAAGAGCGAGCGAATAGCCCCGCAGGGTGACCATCAGAATGAAGTTATTCTTCATCTTCGTGTTCATCTGCTTCAATTTTTCCTTCAGCAGATCCTGAGAGACCGCAGCGGAAGAAAGGTTCAAGAAAGCCGCCAGAGAGACCATCGTAACCTCACTGCGCGTATACAAGCCGCTTAAGCTCTGATCCCCGCCTCCGATAAGCGACTGGAGGAGCTTGTTATATCTGCCGGCCTTCACAACACTGTTCATCCACGGAAGCATGGAAATGAGCAGCAGCAGACTGATATTCCCGGCAAAAAATTGAGGGATATCAGAGAGGACCGCATCACTGGAAAAGTAGAAAAATCCGCCGGCTGTCAGCAGCACGGTTCCTAAAATTTTAAAGACGCGGTCCGATCTGGGGAAACTGACGGCCGTCATCACCATCCCCAGGACCCCAATGATTATGTACAGCGTTTCATGTGCCCAGAACGTATGAAGGATATTCAGTAAAAAGACAAACGAGTAGAATAAATAGAGATAATTCGACCAATGGCGCACAGGTATTCTCCTCACTATGGTAGCGTATCCAATGATCTCATCCTATAGAGGAATGGAACTTTTTTCAATCCTAAAGCTCAAAAAGGTGACAACGCCTACAACGTTATCACCTCTCTGTTATTTATCGTTTTTTAGCGAAGAGAAGCGTGGAAGGCTGCCACTGCACGCCTACGTACCCATGTTCAATCAAAGATTTTTGTTCAGCGTAATCCTTCTGCTGAACGGTTACAATGGTAGACTCATCCCACAGCACAGGGCTGGAAATCGGACGATAGAAAATATAGCGGAGCATACCGGCATACTTTTCTTTGACGGCAGCAATGACCATCCCTTGAGAGAACTTATCCTTTAAACTTCCGGGATTTTCAGGGTGAACCGTACAAAAGAGATGAGTCCTGCCGTGGTCAGCTGCGTGGAAAGCCTCCATAATCCAAACACCCATGCTTTTCTGCAGACGGTTCCCTCTGTATTCAGGAAGCACGCATGAAATCTCCTGATGGACGACCTTCTCCCACTCGGCTTCCGGAAGACCGACGTCGCGGCCGAGATTCTCTATGTGCTTTCCTGGATACCATAATGCCCGGAAGGCAGCCAGGGTATCCCGCACATAAACCCCGATCAGCAGCCCTCCGCCTGTTAAAATAGTCGTGAACTCTTCTTCGCTCAGCGGCTGCAGCGTCGATGAATCATCAACATGCTGCTCCACTTCCTTCTGCATCCTCTGCAGTTCTTTCAGGGCATCCAAAGAAAGAACATGGACGCTGTACTTCCTTTCCTGTCCTGTTGGTTGATGCTGTAATATCCCTTCGGCAATCATTCTATCCCTGCTTTCCAATCGTGCTGTCGGCAGTCATTTCCTTTGGTGTAAACGTTTCTTTATGGCTCGTTAATTGTTCAATATAGTCGATATCGGGCTCAAAACCGATGCCCGGCTGGTCCGGAACTTTCATTTCACCGCGGTCCATCCGCACTTCCGGATGAATGATGTCACGCTCCCAATAATGACTGGAAGGAGCTGTATCTCCTGGATAAAGGAACTGAGGCAGGGCTGTGACAGCAATGTTATGCGCCCGGCCGATGCCGGTTTCCAGCATGCCGCCGCACCACATCGGAATATGGTGGTCCTGGCAGAGCTTATGAATCTTCAGCGTTTCCTGCAGGCCTCCAACACGGCCGATCTTCAAATTGACGATCCTGCAGCTGCCAAGCTCAATCGCTTTCCGGACATCATCATAGGAGTGCAGGCTCTCATCGAGACAGACCGGTGTATTCAAATGCTTCTGCAGTTCCGCATGATCAATGATATCGTCATGAGCCAGCGGCTGTTCAATCATCATCAGGTTCAGATCATCCAGCTGCTTCAGACGGGGAATGTCATCGAGCGTGTAGGCGCAGTTGGCGTCCGCCATCATTTCAAGATCAGGAAACCGGCGGCGGACGGCGCGAAGCAGCTCTACATCCCAGCCGGGCTTGATTTTCACTTTGATCCGCTTGTATCCTTCCTTCACATAGCCGGCTATTTTTTCAAGCAGGGCGTCTTTACTTTCCGTAATTCCGATGCTGACGCCCACATCAATGGACGTTTTCGTTCCACCGAGCACTTCGGCCAGTGGACGTCCCTGTTCCTTCGCGTATAAGTCCCAGACCGCCTGCTCCACAGCAGCTTTTGCGTTGAATTGGCCCCGTATGGACTGAAAGCGCTCTGAAACTTCACTCGGATGACCGATCGGTGCTTTCAGCAGTTCGGGCAGGAGAAACTTCCGAAGCATCGGCCAGTTGGTATCAATCGTTTCTTCATTATAAATCGGCTCGTTGATGGATACGGACTCCGCCCAGCCGGAATGACCGTTGGCAGACTGGACTTCCACAAGAATGACGTCCTTATCATATTCAGTACCGACACTGGTCGTAAATGGATGCAGAAGATCCATCTTAATCTGACGGAGAATCACTTTTTCGATATTCACGGAGTTCCCTCCTTCCAGTCTACTTGATCGGCCAGACGCAGCATTTCATATAAAATATCCCGGCCGGTAATCAGAGCCTTTTTGTTAAAGTTCATCGCTGGATGATGCAGTCCTGGAGTAAGCCCGCACCCAAGTCCGATCATCGTCGCAGACAGTCCACTGTTGTGGAAGGTATAAAAATGAAAGTCCTCCGCTCCCGGTGAAACACACGGCGGTGCCAAGGCATCCTTGGAACAGGCTTCCACCACCGCATGTTCAGCCAGCCCTGCAGCCTTATCGTTTGGGACAGCGGCAGGCGAGAATTCCACCCATTCGCTCCCGATTGCTGTTCCTGTTTCCTGCTCGATCTGTTGGATGATTTCCTTCGTCTGGTCGATGAGCTGCTGCAGCCCGTCGTTGGACACGGAGCGGATATCGAACGTCATTCTCGCCGTTTCCGGAATGAGGTTCGCTGCTTCGCCGGAATGCAGTTCTGTCGGCTTCAAGGAATAGCCGGTATCCACATGTACAGCTTTTAGCGAAGCCATCAAGCGGCCCGCAGCTTCGATCGGGTTTCTGGCGAGTTCCGGACGGGCAGCATGAGCGGGTACTCCTTTAATCGTCAGCTTCAATGTAATAATCGCCCCGTGCAGAATCACGGGTGCGGCCTTGCCGTCAGGTACTTCCTGTTCCGGACGCAGATGGATACCGCCTAAGAATTTCACATTCGCAAGGGCTCCGCTTTCCATCATCTGCAACGCCCCGGCTGCCGTTTCTTCCGCGGGCTGGAAGATGAATCGGACCGTATGATGTGGCTTTTCACCGGATTCCATAAGCTTTAATGCGGTATGGAGCACCATCGTACTATGGCCGTCATGACCACACGAGTGATTCGGACGCACTTCCCCGTCCACCTCCTGAACGAGCGCATCCATATCCGCCCTCAACGCAATGACTTCCTCTGTCTCCCCCGGATAATCCACGTAAAATCCATAGTGGCGGGCGAAGCTGTGCACTTGATAGCCGGCATCCTTCAGACGGCTCTGTAAATAATGGGAGGTTTTTTCTTCTTTTCCGCTCGGTTCCGCAAGCGCGTGGAGCGCTTCGTATGTTTGTATCAGGTCATCCTGGTGCTGATTCACGATGCATTCCCCCTTAGAAAATGAGATGGGCTATACCGACAACAATCGGCAGTGTAATGATGGTACGCAATAAAAAAATGAAAACAAGATCTTTGAAGCTTACCGGAAGCTTCGACCCAAGCAGAAGTCCGCCCATTTCCGACATGTAGACAAGCTGGGTGACAGAAACAGAAGCGATGATGAACCGGGTCATTTCACTTTCGATGCCGCTTCCAATAACAGCCGGAAGGAACATATCAGCAAATCCAACGACCATCGTCTGGCCGGCTGCCGACGCTTCCGGCACCTGCATCGCTACAAGCAGCCATTCAAACGGCTTGCCGATGATCGTGAAGAAAGAGGTGAATTCGGCAATGACAACAGCTGCCGTACCGATAGCCATGACGACCGGCATGACACCGATCCACATATCCAGCACGTTTTGCAGCCCTTCTTTCATCGTTGCCTTAGTTCCGCCACTGTGGCGTGCTTTTTCAAGGGCCTGTCCTTTCCCCCATGTGACAACAGATACGCCGGACGGAATCAGCTCCTCTGTTCTTCGTTCGGCGCCTTCGTACGTATCATCCGATTTTCTTGAAAGCGGTGGAATCCGCGGCATAATAATTGCAGCGGCCAGACCGGCAATGATAATCGTTGCATAATAAGGCAGGAAGTACGCCTCCATGTTCAAATAAGTGATGACCACAATCGTAAACGTGATGGAAACAATCGAAAACGTAGTCGCTACAACGGCGGACTCCCGCTTCGTGTAATAGCCTTCTTCGTACTGTTTAGAAGTCAGCAGCACTCCGATCGTTCCATCCCCCACCCATGAAGCCAGACAGTCCAGCGAGGATCGTCCCGGAAGTGTAAAAGACGGGCGCATCACTTTCATCAACAGAGCCCCGACGAATTCAAGCAGGCCAAAATTGAGAAGCAGTGGCAGAAGGAATCCTGCCAGAAGAAACGTTGTGAACAACACAGGCAGCAGATCATTCAGGAGCAGTCCACCGGTCACATCCGATACAAGAAAATCAGGACCGAAAGCAAACAGCACCATCCACCCGAAGACCATCCCGGCTGTCCGGGTGACGAGCCAGTTGTTACTTACATAGAAGAGATTTTTCATATACGCAGAATTCATGATCCAGCCAGGCTTCATTCCTCTGGCCAGGATGGAACCTAAAACAGAAAGCGTGATGACCGCTACGGTAAAATCTGGTATATATGCACCAAGAGCACCGTTGATGCTGTTGGCAAAATAGGCTACTGGAACAGTCATGCCTGATTCTGTACGAATAGGAACGATAAAAAATAAAAGACCGAATAATGACGGCAGTATAAATTTCCAGTAATCCTTCTTCGTATAGGTTTTCTCTGTAACATTCGACGTCTGAAACTCTCCCTGCATAATCCCCACTCCTTTTTTTATAGGTCCCTACTCTAAAAACATCCCCCGCTCTGCATACATCAGTTCAATTTTCTGCTGCCTCGCTTTCACCTGTTCCGAGTACTTGTCCGCTGCCGTCTGGATAACCATTTCAGAAACGCTGACGGCCCCCGCAATAGAATGATAGTCCGTCTCCATCCGCTCTTCTGTCGTAATCGTCACATCCGCTTCCCTGCCAACCGGTGACAAAGGCTTATCTGTGAAGGCGATGATGGATGCGCCTGCTTTCCCGGCAGCGTCTGACAGCTCTTTTCCTTCTATCCGATACCTCGGGAAAGAAAAAATGACGACCGCGGACCGTTGATCGATATCTATCATTTCCTCAGGGAGCAGTCCCTCAGCGCTGAAAAGGGACACGCGGTCTCTCAGCTGTCTCAGCGCATAGTAAAACCAATACCCGGCTGCATAAGAACCTCCGAAGCCCCCGATGAATACCCGGTCCGCTTTCATCATGACCTCCGCTGCATGCAGGATTTCCTCCGGATTCAGCTGATCCATCATATGAGCAAACACTTTCTTTTCCTGTTCCGCCACTTGATAAAACCGGTCTTCTTCCTTTACCTGCCCTGACATCGGAGAAGACTGAGAGGACTGAAGCCAGTTGGAGCGGATGGCGTCCTGCATATGGGAATACCCGCGGAACCCAAGCACATTGGCCAGACGGATGACCGTCGTTTCGCTGACGCCGACATTCCGCCCCAGCTGTGAAGCAGTTATAATGGCTCCTTCCTCTTTATGCTCAATCAAATAAGAAGCCACTTTTTTCTGGCCCTGAGATAAAGAGGGATAATACGTCTTAATGGTCTGAAGGATCGGTTCCTCCATCTTCCTCCTCCTTTCTAAGAATGTGTGAAGTTTTTCCTTCGTTTCTATTAATCTACCGTACTTTTTCCTTCATATCAATAATTATTAGAAAATTCAATAATAAAGCTGTCCCTCTTAATAGAGGAACAGCTTTATTTTTCATATAAACGGACGCTTACCAAATAAGCCAGCAACCCTATAATAGGAATACATCCCATCCAATGTCTCTGATTCTCCCTGCCATACTTCCGCTCCCGCCGGTAGATAACGTACACAGCCAGTGCGGTCAAGACGAAGAAATCAACCGTCATCACATGAACAAACTGTGACACTTGAAAGGCGTTTCCGTATGCAGCCGGACTGCCCAGAATAACTCCGTAGAAGAAAAGAGCTGCTGTTCCAAGAGTCATTACTACGAGGAGAACCTTTGAACGAAGCACCTTTACCACCCAGGCGGGCGTTCTTACCTTTCGATCTGATCCCCTTCCGGCTAAGAAAAAATAAGGCATCAAAGCAAAAGCCCCCAGCATAAAGGAGCCGATGACGAAAGGCCATACAGGTACGCGGTCGTCATCCTCCCCAAGTAGAAAAGCCGCAAAAGTTATCGGGTAAATCCCTAAAAAGCTGAACACCATAAGGAGCATCGGATCAGGATCATTCATTTGGATCAGCTGGGTAAGATAACCTTCGTTCCCATCCGGAGCTATGAAGACGGCGTATAAGATAAAAAGCATCCACAATACGAAAAATAAAGAACGCCGCAGCGTCATTTCCCTTCCCTCCTGTCATCAACAGTACTTGTCTATCTCCTGTATTGATTTCACATAAACCATACCTGACAAAAAAGGATCTGAACCTTCTTTTTTTCCTCTAAAAGGGGGATGCTTCTTTGGCAGGAAAGAAGCATCCCCCTCTTTTCAACTAGGAGTCTATCGATTGAATGACGCATTCGACCGCTTCCGTTAAATCCCGCTGCGGCCAGCTCGGAAGCTTCCCGTGCTGTACAGCCAGTTCGTGTGAGGCAGGGAGGTGAATGAACCCGGCAGGAACCTGTTCTTCTTTCTTTTGAAAATGATAGAGCACCTGATACATCACATGATTACATAGATACGTCCCAGCCGTGTTCGAAATTTCCGCGGGATATCCGCTATCATGGAGAACTTCCACAAATCTATGAATCGGCAGCGATGAAAACAGGCCATCAGGTCCTCCCTCATGAATCGGTTCCCCGTCCGGCATGTTTCCTTTATTATCTCTTTCCCTGCTCTCATTACAGTTGACTGCAATCCGCTCCGGAGTGATGGTATGCCTTCCTGCTGCCAGTCCGAGGGATATGACCAGATCCGGCTGGACACCTTCGACATGATATAGAACTTCCTCTCCGGACGTATGATAATCGACAGAGAGAATACGTCCCTCAACGTGATATCCGTTGATCCGGCGGCCATGAAGCTGATTTACGATTTGTTCAGTTGGATTGATTGGAAAGTTGAGAAACGGTTCGAAACCAGTAAGTAAAAGTGTCGGCACATTTCCATCCCCTTTCGTTCAGAATAACTTTATAAAAGGTAATATTATCCACATTAAAGTTTTCCCTCTATCTTCATATAAAAACCTTCAAACCAATAAAAAAATCATTACAAATCCCAATAAAGCTGTAATACTACTTAAACGAATGAATAAACGAACAATTTTTAATATGATTAAAATAATGTTCGTTTATTAGGTTGTGCAAGAAGATGTCCTCTGTTATAGTAAACCCGTATCCAACTTCATAGCGTACTCGTATATTTTCAGTAATACGGTCTGAGCGTCTCTACCTGGTTCCCATTTAAGAACCGGACTACGAGTTACATGTGTACATCTGTGTCCCCATTGGCACAGTCCTGTTGTATATGTGAACTTTAATGTCTGAAGATAGGACCCATTTTCTACTTTCAGGCATTTTTATATTGAGGCGGCGTTAAGGTGGATAACAACATCAAAGGAGCTTTCACATATGTCTTATCTCGCACGCACACTTACATTTGCACTTCTTTCCATCCTTTTATTAGCAGGGTGCAGCAGCAATGAATCAGATGCAGAAACCAGCGCAGAAGAAGAAACACAGCAGCCCATCCTTATCCAGGGGCCGATGCCGATAGAAGCGGAGAACTTTGCGGAACGCCTTGAAAACGTAGAAGAGGAAGAATCCGGTACGTTTGTTTTTTATAAAGGAACGGTGGATGACTATCCTGTCATTGTCATGAAAACAGGCAAAGGCATGGAAAATACAGCGGCTGCAACGGCCTTGGCCATCGAAAAGTTCAACCCGGCAGCCATCATCAATCAGGGCACATCCGGCGGGCACGATCCGGAATTGAATGTTTTTGATATCGTGCTTGGAGAGCGCACGGTCAACCTCGGTTCCTTGAAGACAGGGAACCGTGCAGAAGGAGAAGGCATCGCACCGAAGGAATGGATTCCGATGGACTTGATGGCATCTGAAGGAAGTGCCGGGGAAGATCCGGATGCCGAAAACATCCGCTACTTTGAAGGAGACAAAGGCCTCCTGGAAGCAGCCAAAGCAGTCAAGGAAACGCACACGGAAGGGAAAGTCGTGGAAGGTACCATTGGTTCCGCAGATGTCTGGAACAATGAAGTCGACCGCATTCAATGGTTCCACGAAAACTTCGAATCCAGCGTAGAAGAAATGGAAGGAGCCGCCGGTGCACAGATCGCCAAAGCGTATGATACCCCGTACCTCGGCATCCGCATCCTTTCCAACAATAAAACCAACGGCGGCGAATACAATCCAGAAACCGCCGCATCCAACCAGGACTACGTCTATGAAGTTGTCCAAGAGTACATCCAAACCAAAGAATGAAAACAAAAGGCAGCTCTGCATGAGCTGCCTTTCCTTCACCCCAAATTCACTTCATCTTGTCCACACACATAGCTCAACACTGTATCTTTAATCGGAACATCCACTTTCCCGTTCAACCCATCCAGAGCCAGCACATCGTAGCCTTTTCCATCTTTGACATAACCGAGCCAGTACGGCACGTAGACGACAAAGCGGTTCACGATTTCCACATGAATTTTCTCACGGCGCTTTTCTTTCGAGAACATTTCCCAGTACAGCACTTCACGTGCTTCCTGCTTCGACACATCCCCCTGCACTCGCCAGAAGCTTTGGCTGCTTTCTTCCACTGGAAGATCAACAGGCAGAATAGCACTCATGCGGCTTAACGGTTCGATTGCCATCCGTCCTTCCAGACCGTCTGGAAGCGAGTGAGTGACCGCCTTATAATCAAAGCAGTAAAAGGGGATGTATACCTGCTCCATGGATGTCAGCTGTTTCGTGTTTCTGAGTTTCTTCCATATACCGGTGTGAAGCTGCCCGGCCATTTTTTTGACGGCTTCCTCTTTTTCAATGACAGGTTGAAGGTAGTGAGTCATGGATTGTCCTCCTTATAAATTCTGCAGATACATCAGGAAGGCAAAGACGACGAAGAAATATACCACAAGATAGATCGGCCATTTTTTCGTTTTCTTCTCTTCCTCGATTTCCTCGACGGCTGCGGCTGCTTCCGCCCGTCCCTGCAGGGTTTCCTGGACGTTTTTCTTTGTCCGATCGATCGTCAGTCCTTCCAGCTTTTCCTTTGGAGGCGCTTTCGATAACAGGCTGACGGCATAACCGGCCGCAACTGCGATTACCGCACCGACAAGGTTATTGTACAGCCAGGAAATTTCCGCAAAAGCGTTCACGGCCCAGACGGCAAGCATTCCGGCAATGACACCGGCAAAGGCGCCTGTTCCATTGACACGCTTCGTAAAGATCGCAAGGATGAACACACCGAGCAGGGCTCCGTAGAAGTAGGAACCAATCTGGTTGACCGCTTCAATTACCGGTCCGAGGTTGCCGGCAAAGAAGGCGAAGATCGTTGCATAAATGCCCCAGAATACCGTTGCATAACGGGACGCTTTCAAGTAATGTTCTTCGGACTGGTTTTTCTTCATGAATTTGCTGTAAAAGTCACGCACAGATACAGCAGACAAGGAATTCAGCGCAGAGTCCAGACTGGACATCGCTGCAGCGAATACACCGGCAATGATCAATCCGGAAATCCCGACCGGAAGCTCGTTCACAACAAAACGCGGGAACAATTCGTTCAAGTTATTGATGTTCGGATCTCCAGCATATTGATAGAAAATGTACAACAGTACACCAATGAGCAGGAACAACAGCATCTGTGGAATCAACAGGACACCACTAAGTACAAGAGACAGCTTACTTTCACGAATCGATTTACTCGTCAGCACACGCTGGATCTGACTTTGATCGGTACCAAAGTAGGCCGCATGCAGGAAGAAACCACCGATCACTCCGGCCCATATGCTGTATTCCACACTCAAATCTGTAGAGAAATCGATCGACTCCAGCATGCCCGTCTGGGACGCTGTCGACATGACTTCTCCCCATCCTCCGGGAACATCCTGGAAGATGATGAAGACACTCAGCCCGGCACCGATCCAGAGAACGACCATCTGAATGACGTCCGTCCAGATGACGGCGCTGATACCGCCAAGGACGGTATAGGAAACAGCAATTACGGCCATGAGGATGATCATGATGTTGACGTCAACACCAGTAATGACCGACAACACAAGCGCCGGCGCATATAGGACGACCCCTGTAGCAAGACCGCGGGCAATCAGGAACAATCCAGCTGTTAATGTACGCGTTTTCACATCAAACCGGCGTTCCAGATATTCATAAGCCGTATAGACTTCCGTTTTATAGAAGAACGGAACGATCGTCGCAATGAGGAAGGCCATGGCAAGCGGCACGTTGATGAACGTGATGATCCGCGTCAGCCCTCCGTCATAGCCCCATCCCGGGGCCCCGATAAACGTGATGGCACTGGCCTGAGTCGCCATGACCGACAGACCGATCGCCCACCACGGGATGCTTCTCCCACCAAGAAAATAATCTTTTGTCGACTTCTGGTTTTTTCCGAAGGCCGCCCCAATAAAAGCGGTTCCAAGTACATATACGACAAAAATGATGTAATCAATGACTGTAAAACTGCTCATTTTGTCCTCTCCCCATTTCGTTGATCTATCGTATAGACATCCATAAACCGGCGGGCCGCCTGCTTCAACAGTTCAGGTCCCTGTCCAACAGCGTCCTTTAGTGTCATCGGTTTGTCGACGATCGGAAGCACGGCCAGAAGCCCTTCCTTCTCTGCTTCGGACAAGTCTCCTTCCATCATGCCCGCAAAAGCGACACACGGCACATGATGCTTTTTCGCCAGTCTCGAAAGACCGATCGGCCCTTTGCCGTACAGCGATTGGGCATCGACTTTCCCTTCTCCGGTGATGACAAGATCCGCTCCGGCAATCTGCTCTTCCAGCTTTCCGAGTTCTGCAATCATTTCAAATCCGCTCTCCACATGGTAATCATCCAACAGACTGAATAAAGAAAAACCGAAGCCTCCGGCCGCACCGCTCCCATCCTTTTCACGGACGATCCTTCCGGTGTGCTGTTCGATCACAGCTGCATACCTCGTCATGCTGTCCTCGAGTTCGGCCAGGCACGATTCGTCTGCACCTTTCTGCGGGCCGAAAATCATCACCGCTCCTTCTTTTCCAAGCAGCGGGTTGGAGACATCTGAGGCAATCCGCCATTCCACACCTTTCACCCTCTGCTTGAAGGCGTCTGTCTTGACGTCCGCTACTTTTCCAAGCTCCCTGCCATTCATGTCCAGCTCATTTCCGTCCTCATCGACATACTGAACGCCTAACGCCTGGAAAAATCCGCTTCCGGCATCAACGGTGGCACTGCCGCCAAGGCCGAGGATGATCGTTTCTGCTCCTTTTTCAATCGCCGCCTTCGCCAGTTCCCCGGTCCCGTAGGTGGACGCTTGAAGAGGGTTCTTTTCTTCGTCATTCAAAAGAGGAAGACCGGAAGCGGAAGCTGTTTCAATCACAGCCATCCGCTCCTCCGGAATCCATCCATAAGAGGCGGTTATTTTTCTTCCTAATGGATCATGAACCGTCTCTTCAATCAGTTCCCCGTCAAACATCTGCATCAAAGCTTCAACGGTCCCTTCACCACCGTCCGCCATCGGAATGGACTGAACATCAACCGTAGAGTCACTTGCTTTAAGTCCCTGCTTCACCGCTTCGCAGGCTTCTGCACTGCTCATCGATCCTTTAAAAGAATCCGGCGCTACAATGATTTTCATTGTCCTCCCGCCTTCAGCCACAGCGCTCCGTAAGGCTGGACCGTTATTTTTTCTTCCGTCGTGTAGGACACTCCGCTTAAAGCATCAACAAACGCTTCTGACTGCAATGGAGCCTGAAACTCTTCCGTATCCACTTCAACAGCTTCTTCAGAGACGTTCACAATCGAAACAAGTTCACCACCGCGGATGATGGTAAACAACCGGTCATCCAGGAACAGCACTTCCTGCTTGGCGTTCGGGTGGAAGGCTTTCTGCTGTTTGCGAAGTTCGATTCTGTCCATAAACGTCGTGAATACCCGGTTTCGCAAAGTCCCTTCCGTATCGAGGTCTTTCTTAAGCTTGTCTGCCTCGAGCTTCTCACGATTAATGGAACGGTTCCTTCCTGTCGCTTCGACTCCTGCCAAGTCATTCAGTGACCCGAGCAGACTGTGCACGTAAATGCCGGGAACACCTTTGACAGAAAGAAGGATCGTCTGCGCAGCAAGGAAACGGTCGACCGCATCGTGAGGCGTCTCTTCCGGCTTCGTCAATGCACTTAAATAGTTGATATTCAGTTCATATGGACTCTTTGTACCGTCTCCATTATCTTTGTAGGAAACGAATCCTCCCTGTTCCTTCGCACGATCAGCAAGACTCTGTACTTCCCCATCATTTAAAATCCCTTCCACAGGACGAAGTCCGACGCCGTCGTGGGAAGCCAGGAAATTGAAGAATGACGTATGATCGCTCGTGTCTTCCAACGCATCAGCCCACTCGGAAAGATGGCGGGCATTTCCGGAAACAAACGAGTGCAGCGTCAATGGCGGCAGTGGGAATTGATAGACCATGTGCGCTTCATTGTGTCCGCTCCCGAAGTAGCTGATGTTATCTTTGTGCGGCACATTGGTTTCCGTAATCACGATCGTACCCGGGGAAATTTCCTCCAGGACGTGGCGCATCACTTGAACGATTTTGTGCGTTTCCTCAAGGTGGATGCTCGTTGTGCCAAGCTGCTTCCACAAAAAGCCGATCGCATCCAGACGCAGATAGCGCGCGCCATGCTGGACGTATGCGGCAAGAATTTGAAGCACTTCTGCGAATAACGCCTCACTCTCATAATTCAAATCGATCTGATCATCACTGAACGTGGTCCAGACATATTTTGCCCCTTCGGCGTGCTCCACTTTTGTTAAGAGTGGTAGAGCCCGCGGACGGACAACCGAACTATAATCAAGCGAAGGATCGGATTCCACAAAGTAATCCTGGTATTCCTCTTCCCCTTTTAGGTAATTTTGGAACCAATTACTTTTTCTTGAAATGTGGTTGATGACCGCATCAAACATCAAGTCGTAATCCTCGGACAATTCGTGCACATTATCCCAGTCACCAAGCTCCGGGTTGACCTCCAGATAATCCTGGACAGAAAAACCGTCATCCGATGTGAACGGGTAAAACGGGAGAATGTGTACGGAATTGATGGTCTGCCCGACATACTCCTGCAGAAACTGTTTCAGCGTTGTGAGCGGATTTTCCCCCTTCTGCTTGATGGAGTCTCCGTACGTAATCAACATCACATCGCGTTCATCCACCCAGTCCTTCGCCTGGGGCTTCTGCTTATAATTATCTATAATATCAAGGGTTTTCCTGTAAAGACGCTCTCCTTTTTCCTTTCCATATACGTCATAAAGGTTCTGTTTAATTTGATCGACAGCCGTTTGAGTCATTTTGTCCCCTCCAAAAATGATGTTAACGCTATCATAAGGGAAATAAGGGATGCTTTCCATGTTACAAACACCAATAATACAAACGTTTTCACAGATTTATTTTGGTATATAGAACAAAAGAGAAGCTCAATCCGCTTCTCTTTCAGGTGATTTTATGGAAGGCAAGCGCCATCTGCAGTAATGTCGAATCATTGATATCACGGGGATCGTAACCGGTCACATCCTTAATTTTCTTCAACCGGTACTGAAGCGTGTTTTTATGAATGTGAAGTACCTCTGAGGTCGCTTTAATCGAACCCTTTTGTTGATAAAATGTCTCCAGGGTATGCTGCCAGTCTGGAATGGACCCGAGGTCTTCGGGCTGGAGCTTTCTTATAATGAAATCACGCCGTACGGATTCAGGCACATCATACATGAGTGACTCCACGCCTAAATCTTCATAGAAATAAAGCGGTTGATGGTGATCAGATGCATAGCGGAGCGCACGGTCGGCCTCTTCCACCGATTTCCACATCGCACCGGGGGTCCGGCACAGGCTGCCGACACCGCCAGAGCTCTCCTGTTCATACGTCTTCAGCAGCGCTTCCTGGATTTCCCGTACCCGTGCACTGACTCTTGATTTTTGGTAGAGCGGATCTTTATGTTCGTTCACAGACAGCAGGATCATATAGCGGGAACTGCCATCCGGGATCAGTACATGTTCATTGTAGTCCGGAAAGTGGCGGTGGATCAGCTTTTCTACGTTTCTCCGGTACCGCTGCATCTGCACTTCATCATTGACATCTCCGAGAGGGGATCCCAATTTGTCATACCAGTAATCCTGAAAACCGCTGAGCTCCAGCAGCACAGCCACCCGGGGTTTATAAATGTTGATGCCGAACATCCATCCCCTTGTCGCAAACAGCTTTTCATCCTGATACTGATTGCGGATCCATTCGTTCACAAACGTTTCCCTTGCCTGCGTCTCCAGCTCCACCTGCTCATCAAGATACGCTTCCTTAATGAGGATTTCCGTCATTTTTTGAAGCAGCGCGCCCTGCTGACTGAGCTCCTCCGGTTCACCGGTGATCCCGATCACCCCGACGATCTGTTTATGCAGACGGACAGGAAGATTGATCCCGGCTTTCGCTCCTTCATACGTTTCTTTCGACGATATGACTAACGTATGGCCGGTTTCCAGCACTTTGGCTGCCCCCTCGTGAAAATCACCGATCCGCTTTTTATCAAGACTGGCGATGATTTTCGCCTTTTCATCCATAAAGTTGATATTTTTGTTCATGATCGGTTCGGTTTCCTGAACAATCGATTGAGCTACCTCTCTTGGGATCAGCATTCCCATTCCCCTCTCCGTCGTTCTTCTTATTATTCATCCTAGCACAGATTCCAGGAAGGAGATGGTCATATTCCCCTCTTTCGGCCTATATAGTGGTCTTACGATACTCTGGGAGGAATGATGGAATGACAGAAGATCAAAAACCGGTATTTTTCAAGAGGAAAATGTTCTGGATCCATACGGCTGCTGCGTTGGTGATATTCTTTACTGCATTTTTCATCGGTTCCTACACCCGTACCATTTCTTTAAATGAAGAAAAGCTGAAGTACGAAGAAGTAACAATGGAAATAGAAAAAGTTGAAAAAAGGTTCATCCAAAAACAAGGCGACCAGAAGGATTTAGAGAAGGATGTTGAGCTCCTCGACGAAAAAAAAGAGGAAATAAATGAACAGGTCAAGGCATTGGAAAAGGATTTAAGTGAGGCTGAAGCTCTGGTGGCGGAAAAAGATACACTTCAGGCAGATCTCAAGAAGCTGGAAGAATCAAAGAAATCCAAGGACAGTGAATTGGATGCTGTTGAAGCGGAAATAGATACGAAGAAGGAAGAACTGGCCATCGTAACCGGAAAAATCATTGAATTAAAAGAAGAACCGAAAACGCTCTCCGCCGGATTCTTCACTGTAGGGAAAGACATTCCTGCCGCCCGCTACAAAGTAACCCCGAATGGGAACGGCAACTTCTTTGTGAATGAAGGAGCTAAAGTCAATATCATGATTGGAAGTGGAAGCTTCTATGAGAGCGAATATATCTTTGAGGCGTTGGAAGGCGACGAAATCGAACTGACCACATCTGCCCATTTTACACCCATTCAATAGTTTTCCACCCTGCTTCCATTTATAATAGGAAGCAGGGTGGAACATCTCTCCCTTTCCCTCCAAGACCTCACACAAATATGTCCAACTTTTGAACAGGAAAACGCTTTAATGAAAACCGGGCAAGCCTATTGTGAATTATTTCACAAAACTCATTGATTTCATGTTGGAAATATTGGACAATATAAATGTGAAATGATTCACAATAACTTGTTCATTATCTTTAGGGAGGAATTCATATGCCAAAACAAAATGTAAACCGTGTCGCTTTAATTGGAGCAGGATCCGTCGGAAGCAGCTACGCTTTTGCGATGTTGAACCAGGCGGTAGCCGAGGAATTCGTGATCATTGACCTGAATGAAGACAAAGCGATGGGCGATGCGATGGATTTGAACCACGGAAAAGTATTTGCCCCGAATCCGACGAAAACATGGTATGGAACGTATGAAGACTGCCGTGATGCCGACATCGTCTGCATCTGTGCAGGCGCGAACCAAAAGCCTGGCGAAACACGTCTCGACCTCGTCAAAAAGAACCTGGTCATTTTCAAATCCATCGTAGATGACGTGATGGCCAACGGATTTGACGGCATTTTCCTTGTGGCCACCAATCCGGTGGATGTGCTCACCTATGCCACATGGAAATTCAGCGGCCTCCCTAAAGAACGAGTGATTGGAAGTGGGACGATCCTGGATTCCGGCCGGTTCCGTTACCTGCTTGGAGAGTACTTCGATGTTTCTCCATCCAGCGTGCACGCAAACATTATCGGCGAACACGGCGATACAGAACTTCCTGTATGGAGCCACGCGACCATCGGCGGTGTTCCAGTCCTTGAATTGATCGAACGTCACGAAAACTATACAAAAGAAGATCTCGACGAAATTTTCGTGAATGTCCGCGATGCCGCCTATCAGATCATTGAGAAAAAAGGAGCCACCTATTACGGCATAGCGATGGGTCTGACCCGCATTACGAAAGCGATCCTATACAACGAAAACAGCATCATGACCGTCAGTGCATACTTGAACGGGGAATACAATGTGGATGACGTGTATATCGGTGTTCCAGCTGTCCTCAACCGCACGGGGATCCGTAATGTGATGGAAATCAACCTGAATGAAGAAGAACAAGGGAAACTGAATCACAGTGCCACTGTTTTGAAAGATATTCTAAGCGAACAATTCGATGTGAAACAGACGAACTAAACTTCTTTTGAAAAGAGATGATCTGCCATGTGGTTCCAACAGTATGATCCTTTTGGTAATCTGGGCGTGAGCGCGCTTTTAGCCGCTCTCCCCATCTTTTTCTTCTTTTTGGCATTAACCCGACTCCGTATGAAAGGGATTCTTGCTGCCTTTCTCACGCTCATCATGAGTCTGGGTATCGCTGTGTTCTTGTTTGATATGCCATGGGGCAATGCGCTTGCCGCAGCCCTCCACGGCATAGCGAACGGTCTATGGCCGATCGGTTACATCGTCATTATGGCCGTCTGGTTATACAAAATTGCTGTACATACCGGGAAATTCACGGTCATCCGTTCCAGTATCGCGAACATCTCCCAGGATCAGCGGCTGCAGCTTCTGCTGATCGGCTTCAGCTTCAACGCTTTCCTTGAAGGGGCCGCAGGATTCGGTGTACCGATTGCCATCAGTGCCGCCCTGCTTGTGGAACTAGGCTTCCGCCCGTTGAAAGCCGCAGCGTTATGCTTGATCGCCAATGCTGCTTCCGGTGCCTTCGGAGCGATCGGCATTCCTGTCATCGTCGGTGCCCAGATGGGAAACCTGGAAACGATGGAGCTTTCCCGGACACTGGCTTACCTGCTTCCTGCCATCTCCTTTGCCATTCCGTTTGTGCTCGTCTTTTTGCTGAATGGATGGAAAGGTGTGAAAGAAACCCTGCCTGCCCTGCTCGTCGTCAGCGGCATTTACACAGGTACCCAGCTGTTTACGATTCTTTTTCTCGGACCTGAACTTGCCAACATCCTTGCTGCGCTCTTAAGTATGGCTGGTCTTGCGCTGTTCTTAAGAAAATGGCAGCCAAAAACGATCCACAGAGAAGCGGATGCTCCCGCTGTTCAGACCGGCGAAACGTACAGCCTGAAGGAAATAGTTAAAGCCTGGTCTCCGTTCTACATCTTAACGGCCGTCATTACGATCTGGAGTCTTCCTGCATTTAAAGCCCTGTTCAATGATGGAGGCTTGCTTGCTGGTACGACCCGGTTGGTATCGATTCCATACCTGCACCAGCAGATTCAGAAAGCCCCGCCGATTGCGCCGGAAACAACCGCGCTTGATGCCATTTTTAAACTTGATTTTATTTCTGCGACCGGCACAGCGATATTGGTGGCTGTTCTTCTGACTGGATGGTTCAGCTCTGCGATCACCCTTCCGGAAGGGATGAAAAACTTGAAAGCGACGATCCAGGAATTGTGGATCCCTATCCTGACCATCTGCTTCGTCATGGGCTTTGCCAACTTATCCAATTTTGCCGGGCTGAGCTCCACCATCGGACTCGCCTTATCCAAAACGGGAAGCCTGTTCCCACTCGTCAGTCCTGTGCTCGGCTGGATCGGCGTTTTCATTACGGGTTCTGTCGTCAGCAACAACGCCTTATTCGGTCACTTACAGGCAGTCACCGCTGACCAGATCACCGCGAACCCGGCACTGCTTCTGGCAGCGAATACAGCCGGCGGTGTAATGGCCAAGCTAATCTCTCCACAGTCCATTGCAATTGCGACAGCAGCGGTTAAGCAGACCGGCCAGGAGTCCACGTTATTCAAGATGACGCTGAAATACAGCTTCATTCTACTGGTGGTTGTCTGTGTAACGACATACATTTTGTCCCTCATTGGTGTATAAAAAGAAATCCCCGCTCTTCTTTAAGAAAGCGGGGATTTTCTTATGACGTTTCATTTCTTTCATGCAGATGTTCAAGAGCCTTCACGAGCGAAGCTTTGAACTGCTTCAGCTCTTCTTCCTCCATAGCGAGGTGGTCGACCACCTGAAACGGGATGTCACGGGCATCCTTTTCCGCGTTTCTTCCCTGCTCAGTCAACGTGACGATCACCCGTCGCTCATCCTCCGGCGACCGTTTCCGTTCAAGCAGACCTGATGTTTCCATCCGCTTCAGCATCGGTGTGAGCGTTCCGGAATCCAGATACAGACGTCTGCCAAGCTCATTCACCGTCATGCTGTCCTCTTCCCATAGTACAAGCAGCACCAAGTACTGCGGATAGGTGACATCCAACTTTTGAAGCAGGGGTTTATACATTTTCGTCATTTCACGCGCCGCTGCATAAATGGAAAAACAAATCTGGTTTTCCAATTTCAAATGCTCTTCAGCCATATCGATCTCTCCTTTATACCCTCAGTGTAGCGAATCCATCCATTTGTCACAACAAAACCAGTTTTTGAGTTCCGCTGGTTGACAAACTAATCTCTTTGCTATAAATTAAATTGTGCACAACTTAATTATACACAATTCAAATGAGGAGTGAAGAAAAATGGAAAAAGCTTTATATACAGCAGCAGCAACAGCACAGGGAGGACGTCAAGGTACGGTCACGTCCAGTGATGGTACCTTGAACCTTGATCTATCCATGCCTAAAGAACTTGGCGGCTCAGGAAAAGAAGGAGCGACGAACCCCGAGCAGCTATTTGCAGCCGGTTACTCTGCATGCTTTGACAGCGCTCTTCAACTCGTTGCCTCTCAGGCGAAGAAAAAAATCACATCTGCGATTACAGCCAACGTAAGCATCGGGAAAGAAGGAGAAGGCTTCGGTCTTGCTGTTGAACTTGCAGTGGAAATCGAAGGCGTTTCCCAGGAAGAAGCAGAAGAGCTTGTTGAAAAAGCCCACCAGGTCTGCCCGTACTCCCGTGCGACTCGCAACAATATTGAAGTTAAATTGACAACAACGGCAAAATAAAAAAAGAGAGCTCCTTACTAAAGGACCTCTCAGCTTGTAGAGAAACCTCTGTTTCTTTACAAGCTTTTTTCTTTCTTACCGCCGGGAGCGAAATCCCCATCTTTTCCGCGGACGAGCCCCCGAGCTTCCTTGTGGTTTGGGTCGCGTTCCGCTTATCGGTGGGTGCTTGCCGCGGGCACGGCCTCAGCTAACTTGGTCAGGAAAATCACCTTCCCAAGTGGATCTTCGGCTCGCGCTGTTCCCGCAGGCGTCACCACCGAACGCTCCTCGTGACAACTTATTTATGCACACGAAAAGAAGCCCCTTAAAAGGGGCCTCTCTATTGCTATTCAAAGGAAAAATCCTCCATAGGCTAAAGCTCCGGCGATCACGAAAGCGGGATGCACCTTTACCCGCTCCATCAGCACGTAGCCGGCCACGATCAGAATGGCCGTCTGCAGCCAGCCGATACCTTCAAACGACTCCTTGAAAAAGCTCCACGCCATAACGCCGAGCAGTACGGCAATCACGGGACGGACATACATCGTCATCCGCTTCACTTTTGGTGAATCCTTATACTTGAACAACAGGCCGAGCAGCATGATCATTAAAATCAAGGACGGGGCCACCGTAGCAAAGACCGCAACAAAGGCACCCGGCACACCGGCCACTTCATAGCCGATATAACCGGCCATCTTCGTTGCAATCGGACCGGGAAGTGAATTCCCGAGTGCAAGTACTTCACTGAACTCCTGCACATCCATCCACTCATAGTTCTGGACCACTTCATTTTCCACAAGCGGAATCGAAGCCGGACCCCCGCCGTAACCGAGGATGCCGGGAATGAAGAAGGCGAGAAAAAGCTGCCAGTAAATCATCATGAAGCTCCCGCCTCCTTCGCTTTCTGCTTATCTTTTTTCACAAGGGCAAATACTAACAGGGCTCCGATAATGATGCCCGGGTGGATCGAGAGCACTTCCATCAGGATGACCAGCACTACAGCAGCGATAACCGTGTTCCGCCACCCCAATCCTTTTCCTGCTTTCTCCAGGAACTGCCACGTCAATACCGCCAGCATTACGCCAACGACGGGAATGACGGCGGCTGTCATCCCCTGCACCCAGTCAAACTGCTTGATGGATGACAGGGAGGTTAAGAGAATGATGATCAGCAGGATGGTCGGAATAATCGTCGCCAGAACCCCGATCAGCATCCCTGTCATCCCCTTCACCTGATGGCCGATATAGCCGGCGAGCTTTGTTGCAATAGGGCCCGGGAGCGTATTGCCGAGCGCCAGGATGTCTCCGAACTCCTCTGCGGTTACCCATTTGTATTTGTCCACCACTTCTTTATGAATCAATGGAATCGACCCGGGGCCGCCGCCATAACCGAGCATACCGACTCGGAAAAAGGCGATAAAGATATCCCAATAGGTTCTCATGATTTAGAACTCCTTCTCCTCAATTACCACCCCGCGGTTATCCCATCTGTACGCGATTCCGTGCCTCCGACGAGGACGCCGCTTTCCGGATCTCTCCAGATCATCTGCCCGCGGCCGAAGCTGTTCGGCTCGACCTGAACCATGATGTTATGGCCTTTATCCACGAGCTGCTGGGCGATGTGGGAGGGGAAGGTCTGTTCCACTTCCACCTGCTTATCCTTCAGCCACTGCCAACGCGGCGCATCAAGGGCCGCCTGTGGATTCAACCCGAAATCGATGGTATTCATGACGACCTGCACATGTCCCTGCGGCTGCATGAAGCCACCCATCACACCGAATGGGCCGACGGGGGTGTTTCCTTTTGTTAAAAATCCTGGAATGATTGTATGATACGTCCGCTTTCCACCCTCAAGAGCATTCACATGGTCAGGGTCCATGGAAAAATTATGCCCGCGGTTCTGCAGGGCAATGCCTGTGCCCGGGACGACCAAACCTGAACCGAAGCCCATATAGTTGCTTTGAATGAAGGAAACCATATTACCTTCCCCGTCCGCGGCCGCTAAATAAACGGTCCCGCTCAAAGATGGTTCACCCGCTTCCGGCTGACGCGCTTCTTCTCCGATGAGCTGCCGGCGCTCCTCCCCGTAGGATTCACTCAGCAGATCTTCTGCCGTATGCCTCATATAGGAAGTTTCGGTAATATGTTTCTGTCCATCCGCAAAAGCAAGCTTCATCGCTTCCATCTGCTTATGATACGTATCCACCGAATCCTTGGCCGGAAACTCGAAGCCCTTCAAAATATTCAACGCCTGCAGCGCTATCAGCCCCTGGCCGTTCGGCGGGATTTCCCACACATCATAGCCGCGGTAGTTGACGTGGATCGGATCGACCCACTCACAGCGGTGCTGAGCCAAATCTTCCTTCGTTATGTATCCGCCGTGCTTCTCTGAAAAAGCAGCGATCTTCTCCGCCAGTTCTCCTTCATAAAAAGAGGCGGCCTTCGTTTTACCAATCGAGCGCAGTGTTTCTGCATGATCGTGGGACGACCAGATCTCCCCTGCTTTCGGCGCCCGTCCTTTTGGTGTGAACGTATGGAACCATTCTGAAAATACGTCTTCCTCCAGTTCCTTTTCAAACGTCTGGACAGCCTTGTTCCAATATTTCGCAAGGGTCGGTGAAACAGGGAAGCCTTCTTCCGCGTATTGTACAGCGGGTGCAAGCACCTCTTCTAATGGAAGTTTTCCGAACGTTTCACTGAGTTCCGCCCAGGCACTCGGTGCTCCAGGTACAGTGACAGGCACCCAGCCGTATTTCGGAATCTCCTCATGACCATCCGCCTTCACCTGGTCAATGGAAATCGACTGCGGCGAGCGCCCGCTCGCATTCAGTCCGTGCAGCTTTCCTTTCGTCCAAACCAGCGCAAAGGCATCTCCGCCAATGCCGTTGGAGGTCGGTTCGACAACCGTGAGACAGGCGGCCGTAGCAATCGCCGCATCAATGGCGTTGCCTCCTTTCTTTAAAATGTCGAGGCCCGCCTGCGCCGCCAGCGGCTGGGATGTTGAGACCATTCCATTTTTGGCATAGACGGCCTTGCGTGAGACCGGATAGGGCTGGGCATGGTGGTTAAATGATATCATAATCAAGCACTCTCCTTATTCTCTTGTTCATATTCATTCGGTTTGTTCTGTTTCATACTGCTGATGATCCCGTACGTTAAGGACGCGGCGGCCATCACCAGAAGCACAGCCGAAATCGGTCTGGTAAAGAAGGTTGTCAAATCGGGACTTACGGAAATCGCCTGACGCAGGTTTTCTTCAATCATCGGACCAAGGATGATGCCAAGAATGAAGGGGGCCAGAGGAAATAGATTGGCTTTCATCCAATACCCGATCAAACCAAAGGCAAGCAGCACCCACACATCAAACATCCTGTTGTTCACAGCAAAGCTTCCGAGCACGCAAAGCATTAGAATCACAGGGATCAACACATGCTGGGGAATGTTATTGATCTTCAAAAACACTTTAATCCCAAGGCTCTGAACAATCAGCATCAGGAACGCCGCCAGGAAGAAAGAAATAAAGATTCCATAGACAAGAACCGGCTGGTTTTCCATCAATAACGGTCCAGGCTGAATGCCGTGAATCAGCAGGGCTCCAAGCATCATCGCCGTCACCGCATCGCCGGGGATCCCAAAGGCGAGCATCGGGACGAAGGACCCTCCAATGGACGAGTTATTCGCAGATTCTGCTGCAATAATCCCTTCCTTTGTCCCTTTTCCAAATTCGTGAGACTTCCTGGAAAACTTCTTCGCAATATCATAGCTTAAGATATTCGCAATACTCCCGCCGGCTGCCGGGAGAATACCGACAAGTGTCCCGATAAAGCTCGACCTTATCACATTCGTTCCGGACGACCACATATCCTTTAAAAGCTTCGGGAGTGGGTAGCTGACGTTGGACGCCTCACTGAACGGAACAGGAGCAGGGGGTCTTTTGATATCACTCATCAGCTGGGAAAAGGCAAACAATCCGATCAGCACCGGCAGGAAGTTGAAACCTGACATGAGCTCAGACATTCCGAATGTAAAACGTGGAATCGCGGTCAGCGGATCAGAGCCGACAAGGGCGAACAATATACCAAGCATTCCGGAAATCAATCCCTTAATTAAGGATCCATCACTCAAGCTGGCAATGGCACTGATGCCAAACAGCATCAAAGCGAACATTTCCCAAGGACCAAACTCCAGCGCCCATTCCGCAAGAATCGGAGCGGTGAAAATAAGTATGATACCGGAGATGATTGTACCGATGAACGATGACCACAACCCAATGGCCAGCGCTTTTCCAGCTTCTCCGTTTTTCACCATCGGATAGCCGTCGAACGTTGTTGCGACGGACGAAGGAGTCCCTGGAATCCCGAACAGGCAGGAGGTAATCAAACCTCCGGCGCTTCCCCCTACCTGTACGCCCATCATTAACGCAATTCCGTTGACCGGATCCATGCTGAAGCTGAATGGCAGCGTCAAGGCTACCCCCATTGTTATAGTAAAGCCCGGGATGCTTCCTACAATGATCCCGGCAACGACGCCCGCAAGCAGGATGAGGATCGTCTGTATATTCAATATGGATTCGAAACTTAATAAAATACTATCCATTATTCAAACCCCTTTTTAAAAAAGAACTCCTGATGGCAGAAAGACTAGCAGGAACTTTTGGAAGATATAACTCAAGACATACGTCACAACGATAGAAATGATCAGCACAAGCCAGAGACGCTTTCTGTTGGATGATAGAAGCAGATAGAGCGTGAACAGAAACGCAACTGAAGATAGAAAGTACCCGGCTGAGGGCATGATAAAGATGTAGGCACCAAACAAAGCGAACGTGTACCACACTTTCTTCCCTTCCGCCCACCGCTCTTTCAAACTTGTCTTTGGTTCTGTGCGCTGCTGTTTTTCTGATGTTACATACGCATACACACTTTTCACGAGCAAAAGAAGGCTCAGGACGGCAAGGATACCAATGATTATATTTGGAAAGAAGTCTCCTTCGGTTTTGCCGAGGCTTCTTTCCGGGATTAATGTGGATCCGTAAAAAGCCAGTCCGCAAAAGGCTAAGAGGATTACAGCGTTCATGGCATCTCTTTTAACGGTCATCATGTCAGACGCCTCCTCTTATTCAAGCAGCCCGCTTGTTTCCAGGGACTCTTTCATTTCCACTTCATTTTCTTCCAGGAACTGAACGTATTCTTCTGTGTTTTTGTAGGAGACTTCACTTCCGAGCTCTTCCATTCTTTCCTGGAATGACTCACTTTCTGCTACGTTTTGAAGAGCATCACTCAACTTCTCTACAATAGCCTCCGGCGTATCTTTCGGTGCTGCAATCCCACGGCTTACTGCAGAGGTGACGTCAATGCCTTGTTCTTTCAATGTTGGTACATCCGGGAATTCAGCACTGCGCTCTTCACCTGTGTACCCAAGCAGCTTCATCCGGTCATCCGCCATATACTCCTTACCAGCAGCAATCGATACACTGCCTAAGTGCACATCATTAGCAACAATCGCTTTCATCCGTTTGGCTGTTCCTTCATACCCGACAATGTTGAATTGAATATCTGCAGCGGTTTGGATCAACGCCGGCTCAAGCTGGGAAGTAGAGCCGATGGAAGCAGCATATGTAATGCTTTCCGGATCTCCTTCTGCATCAGCTACGACGTCTTCCATATTGTCCCACGGGTTTTCCGGGTGCGTAGCGACAAGATCATAGGTCGATGTCATAAGCGATACAGGCTGGAAGTCAAAATAGCCGAAATCTGCCTGCCCCATCAATTCGGACATGGCCATGGAATCATGAATCGCAAGAAGCGTATAACCATCCGGCTTGGCATCAAGCGTCTGCTGAGCTCCAATGACACCACTCCCACCTGAGATGTTTTTAACAATGACATCCTGGTCCAGTTCCTTTTCCAGCTCCTCAGCGATGACACGGTTAATGGCATCGGTATCTCCCCCGGCATCCCACGGAACAACAATCTGAACCGGCTGTTCCGGATAGCTTTCTCCTTCTGCTTCCGTCGAACCCCCTGCTGAACTACACGCAGATAAAACTAAGCTGCCGCCAAGAATAAGTGCCCCCATCATTTTTTTCATTCCTCTTCCTCCTCTGATTTTTAATTTTTCAAATAATTTCGAATTAAATAATATACTAGATAAAGCATGTCCCTATGTCAATACAATTTCAAACAAAAATAAAGATAAATCCGTGTAATTGCTTACAAAAAGATTGAATTAGATTATATTAACTTACATAAAGTAAATGATTACCTGTTTGTTCCATCTTGGTGGTTTGCTATAATGAGTGTGGAAGGAGTTTGCTATGAAAAGTAACGAGTTTGATCAAACGGATCGTACCATTGTCGATGAACTAGTAAGGGACGGTCGAATTTCGTATGTGGAATTAGCTGAAAAAGTCGGCATTTCCCGAGTCGCCGTCAAAGATCGTATCAACAGCCTGATCAATAAAGGCGTCATTGAAAACTTTACAGCCGTCATTAATTCTGAGCGGTTCGGTCAAAACATTTCCGCCTTTTTCGAAGTCGATGTCGAGCCAATGAATCTACAGGCAGTGGCCCAGAATCTGGCAGACAATCCGAGTGTGGCAAGTATCTACCAAATGACCGGACCGAGCACCCTTCATATGCACGTGCTTGTGGAGGATTTCAAAATGCTGGAAGCCTTTATCAATGATGAGCTCTACTCCGTAGAAGGCATCACCCGAGTGGATAGTTCAATTATTCTGAAACGATTTAAAAGCAGGAAAGGATACAAGTTGTAAGCCCTCCTGTGGAATAGAAGCATATCCCTCAATCCCTATACCTGCAGATCAAACGGACCTCATACGAAACAGTGACATGGATATGTTTTCGTTCATTGAACTAATGATTTCATTCAACATGAAAAATCCAGTGACCCCTGTCACTGGATTTCCTCTTCTATATCTTCTTAGGATCAACACTATTTTGACAAGCTCCATCATTTCCCGGGAAATTTCCTACTTAAATTTTTCCATATGCTGTATCATGTCTAATAAAGGGCTTACATAGAAAGGAGAGCACTGATTATGGACGGTCTCACGATTACGCAGGCGGAAAAGAGCCGCGGCGGCACGACGATCTTTTCCCCATTTGATTTACGTATTGAACCAGGACAGGTCGTGTCTGTTTACGTTCATACAGATCTCCGACACTGGCTGATTGATATTCTTACTGGAGACGAGACGTTATCTGGAGGCTGTATTTCCTTCCATGGGCGCCCTTCTCCTATTCCTTTAGGACTGCTCAGCCTGTATGCCCCTCTTTATGAACGCTTGAAGGTGAAGGAGCTGTTCCGTTTTCACAGAGACCTTTACCAATCCAGCGTTTCCTTGGAATCAGTCATGGATTGGACGCACCTGACTGACCTTAAGCACCACCAGGTGAAAAAACTGACCTTCTCTGAGAAAAAACGGGTACAGCTGGGCTGTCTCATTTTACAGGACCCTCCATTCTTTCTCATGGAGGAACCCGATCAAAATGTAGACCTCGAAACGAAACAGATGTTGATGAAGATCTTACAACGACTGAAAGAAGAAGGTAAAACTGTGATGATCTTGACCAGTAACCTGGAGAGCGCCATTATGATGGGCGATCACACCCACCGTCTCCATCAGGACGGTATACATAAAGTGGAAAGAGAGCACGAAGAGTCCGCTGAGCCTGAAGCAGATGGTGCAACCGTCACCTTCCATAAAATCCCGACTAAAGTGCAGGAAAACATGATTTTATTTGACCCGCCTGAAGTCGATTACATCGAAAGCATTCAGGGGCAGTCATATGTCCATATCCGCGGGGAAGCCTTCCAGGGAATGTTCACCCTGAATGATTTGGAAGCCAGATTGAAGCTGTTCGGATTCTTCCGCTGCCACCGGTCTTATATCGTGAACCTTCAGAAGGTCCGAAAAGTCATTACGTGGACCAAAAACAGCTACAGCCTCCAGCTCGATAACGCAGAAAAAACCGAAGTCCCGCTTTCCAAAGGTAAAATGGCTGAACTAAAGGAACTGCTGGGCCTCAAATAGCTCCGTTCAGCCCCAGGTGACTCCGTTTACGCAAAAACAGCTGTGCGCTTCGTTGATCTCCCGTAATCTGAAGGAGAACAAAGCGAAACGGGGGAATGAAAATGGATCACATTATTGAAGTCAATCATGTCCAAAAAACATTCGGAAAAGAACAGGCCTTGAGGGATTTAACCTTCGCAGTAAAAAAGGGAGACATTTTTGGGTTTCTCGGACCAAGCGGAGCTGGAAAAACGACAACCATTGAGATTCTGACCGGCCAGCAGGTCCCGACTTCCGGTGAAGCCCGTGTCTTTGGCGTGCCTTCCAAAGATATGCACCATCCCCATTATTTGAAGCGGATCGGTGTGATGTCGGATTCGAGCGGTTTATACGAGCGCTTATCGATTCGTGACAACCTCCTTCTTTTCTGCGAATTGTACGATCAGCCTTCTACACAAGTCGAAGAGGTCCTTGAAATCGTTCATCTGACAGCGGAAAAGAATAAGCGGGTATCGAAGCTTTCCAAAGGGATGAAGCAGCGCACGATGCTCGCCCGTGCTCTTCTGCATCAGCCCGATCTCCTTTTCCTCGATGAGCCGACAGGAGCTCTTGATCCGGCCAACGCTCAGCACATTCATCACGGTCTACGGACTTTAAATGAGCGGGGGACGACCATTTTCTTAACGACGCACGATATGAATGAAGCGGAAACGCTCTGCAGCACCGTCGCATTTCTGGATAAAGGAAGTATCCAACTGCTCGACTGCCCGAAAAAGCTTAGAAAGCAGTTCGGTGACGGACATCTGATGGTGGGACTGACAGACGGCCGGGAAATCATGCTTCCGAACGAACCCGCAAGTGCAGAGGAGATCTACCAATGGATGAAGAACAGCGAAGTGGAAACGATTGAGATGAATACACCAACCCTCGGCGATATTTTCGTAGAGGTCACAGGGAGGAATCTTGTATGACATTTTCAATGAAACGGATTTATGCGATTTTCCAAAAAGATTTGAAGGAATTATACCGGAACCTCTTTGTATCCTCCACGATCATTCTTCCGATTATGATGGCTTTCATGATGAGTCAGGCGGAAGGTGTCACAACAGCCAGCGTCACCTTAGTGATTACGCTGAGCTTTGCGGCTGTTGGGACCTTTGTCCAGTCTGCGATGATTGCGGAAGAAAAAGAGAAGAATACACTAAGAAGTTTAATGATGTCGCCCGCTTCCACCTTGGATATTCTAGCCGGCAAAAGCCTCGTCACGTTTGTCATGACGCTTGCCACACTGATTGTCAGCTTGTTGATCGTCGGCTATTCCATTCAAGAACCTGTGTGGATGACCGGCATGCTTCTCCTGCTGCTTGTTTTCTACATTACCCTCGGAACACTGATCGGCCTGCTGACCCGTACGTTAATTGAAACCTCTGTCGTTCTTATGCCGATTTTACTTTTGTTTGGGATGAACATTACTTTTGAACCGTTGATGACGAGTTATGAATTCCTTTCGTTTCTTGAGTACCTGCCAAACTATCAAATCCAGCTGTTTATTGAGGACCTCGGTCAGCGTATCTCATGGGTACCGGCCGGCATTATTGCGATTTGGACGGTGGTTACACTTATGGTAACGGTCGGTGTATATAAACGGACATTCACAAGCTAGCAAAAACCTCCCTATTAAATAAGAAGAAAAACAGGCGGATGGAACGCTGAAGTTGTTCCATCCGCCTGTCTATCTATTTTCCTATACCTTCCTGTGAAACTGAAGGATCATTCCCATCGACTTCACGAACTGAAGGGAATCCTTCCACACGTTGATGTGTGACCCCTCACGGTCAATGCATTCGACAGGCATCTGCAGGACGCGCAGCTGCTTTTTCTTAGCGAGGTAAAGCATTTCCAAGTCAATCGCAAGACCAGTCTCGATGTGAAGGTGGGGAAGCAGCGTATCGACCGCTGTCCGGTTCAGCATCTTCAAGCCGGTTTGGGAATCGTACACTTTATTTGGTAAAAAGGTCCGTGTCAGTGTTCTTTTGCCGAAGCTGAGGAGATGGCGTACAGGACTGCGCTTTTCTGAAGAAAAGTCCTTGGAACCGAGGACCATATCATAATACCCTGTCTGGAGAATGTTGATCATCCGGACGATGTCCTCTACTTTAAAACTGTTATCCGCATCAACAAAGATGTAGTATTCGGCATCGATCTTTCTCATGCCTTCGATGTACGTACCGGCTTTTCTTGTATTACGATCCAGATCAGAGGAGGACACGAGCTGTACGGATGGAATGATGGTTGAAGATTCATTGAAGTAGTCGTAGTACTGCTGGATGAGTTCCTGGGAGTTGTCGACACTGCCGTCATTGATTAAATGGACGCTCGTGTTCGTGTAGCCCAGTTCAAGGAGAAGGTGGAGCTGGCCAAGAAAGTCCTTCACATGATTGAACCGCTCGCTTTCGTTAAAAATAGGCAGGACGAAAACGATGTTCTTCGGCTTGGAGGGGTATTCCGGATGGAGAATCGACTGGATGCCTTCCCATAATTCATCCTCAAATTTCCCGCGCCAACGGAGAATTTTCACAGGACCGGAGCCCGGAATTTCCTTCAAGCGACTGTAATTGACACTTGCGGTCGGACAGGCAATCAGAAGAAGTGGGATTCTTTCATGCTGTTCCCTGATTTGAATACTGACGTCCAGACATTTCTGCCAGTCTCTGAAATCCAGAATGACGAGTTTATGAGAAGAAATGGTAGGAATCTCTTCAATTGTTTTGCTCTCGACAGAAAAATAAGGGATAATGTCATTAAAAGGAATCCTGCGATTGGTTGTGGAGAAGACGGCTATTTTTTCCATGGCATCTATGGACCTCCCTCAAAGTGTTCATTATAATAGTTACCAATATTATACTCCCAAAAGTCGGAAAACTCAAAAAGTAATTGGTAAATCTGCCTATCTCATCCATCAGAGGAGTGGTGCCTTTGAAGAATCTCATGCTCCGCTATCAGTCAATCCTTTTCCTTTCTCTGGATCTATTACTGAATGGGGCCAACTATTTTTTCCACATTTTCATGAGCTGGTACCTGGCCGCCCAGGACTATGGCCGTCTCAGTGCTGCGCTCTCCATTCTTGCTGTATTATTTGTACTCGGCATGTCGATCCAGACGTTCGTCGCCAAGCGGGTGTCTGAACGGGAGTGGACGAGAGCGATGAGAAATTGGAGTGGAGGGAACATCCTTGCTCTCAGCACCCTTTCTCTTATTCTATTAACCTTTCTTTCACCATGGATGACCGACCTTCTCCGCATGTCCTTGCTGGAATGGAGTCTGCTGCTCGCTATCTTCTTTATTCATATTGCCGTCTCCTACTTGAGAGGGATCTTCCAGGGAAGAAAGAAATTCTATTACATCAATATCAGCCTCTATGTCGAAAACCTCACGAAACTATTGATTGTTCTTCTATTCATTCCGAAATACCCAAGCGTTGTCATGACACTCATCTGCGTGCTGGCCGGCATGCTGTTATCGCTCGGAACAGCAGTATGGCAGGCGTTTCATCTTTACCGTAAACCGTCGGAACACGCCGACCGCCAGACTCAGCCCGCCTTCTGGAATGTGTATATTTTCATCCTGGGCGCCAATTTCTTTTTCTACTTCTTTACATCTTTTGATATGATTATCGTCAACTATCATCTGCCGGAGATTTCCGGGGCTTTTGCAGTCGTCTTGAAATACAGCCAGCTGCTGCTTTTTGTAGCTCTCAGTCTGATTACACTGTTTATTCCCTACTTGAATGAGCGTGTGAAAAGCCGTCAGGGGTTCATCAAGATGGGAGCCCGGCTCGTCGGCCTCATTGCTGCAGTAGAGGTAATCGCCCTTGTTGTTTATTTTACATTTCTGGACGAGACCGTCGCTTTGTTCTTTGGAGATGAATACATAGAAGCCGGTCAGTATCTCGGACTTGGTGCACTCGTCTACTGTATTTTTGTCCTCATCATGGTTTTTGTGAATATCAACATCGCCCTTGAACGGTACCGGTACATGATTTACATGGGAGGCGGCGCCATAACTCTCGCAGCCTTACTAAATCAGTTCCATACATCGCTCACTCAGATTCTCTGGATTGAGTTCATCTGCTATTCCGCTGTTTTTCTACTCATTTTCATCGATACACTACGCTCATTGAGGAGGATGCCTTTTGATCAAAACGAATGAAACCAATGCCCCTGTCCTGTTTTTCTTATCCTGGAGGGATATACACTCCCCCAAACGCGGGGGTGCAGAAATCTTTACGCACGAAATGGCGAAACGCGCCGTTAAAAAAGGCTGGAGGATCATTCATTTTTCTCCGCAGTACGAAGGTCTTGCACCGGAAGAGTACATCGACGGGGTCCAGTATGTTCGAAAAGGAGACATCCGAACCGTCATTTCCCATGCCCGCCGGTTCTACCGGACGCACAGACAGGAAATCTCCTACGTGATCGACCAGTGCAATACTCACCAGTTCTTTTCTCCTTTATGGGTGGAACGCGGCAAACGGATTTTTTTCATCCATCAGCTGACAAGGGAAATCTGGTTTCGGAACCTTTCCCTTCCTTACAGCTTTTTCGGGTATCTGTCAGAGACCCCTCTTCTCAAGCTTCATAAAAAGGATCCCACGATCACTGTATCCTCTTCGACCAAGCAGGATCTCGTGAAAGCCGGGTTCTCCGAAGATCAAGTATGGGTGCTGCCGGAAGGGATTGATTTTGACCCGTGGTCGAAGGATGAATGGAGACCGAAAGAGCCGGAGAAAACCTTCATTTATGTCGGAAGAATGGCCAATTACAAAGGCATTGACGCCGCTGTGAAAGCCTTTATCCAGTATCGTAGAACCCATCCATCCGGCAGACTCTGGATCATCGGGAAGAAGAACGAAGACTACCTGAAGAAGGACATCTATCCGCTTTTACAAAAGGCCGGCATCTCCTGGAGTGATCAGGAGGATCAAGCGCCTGTCACATTCTTCGGCTTTGTATCAGAAGAGGAAAAGCTGAAGCGGATGAGCCGGGCCCATGCCCTGATGTTTCCGTCCCTGCGTGAAGGATGGGGATTGATTGTGACCGAAGCAGCCGCTGTCGGCACACCGAGTATCGTCTACAACTCTCCAGGAATCCGGGACGCCGTTAATGAAGGAAACGCAGGATACATGGTGAAGAAGAACACCCCGGGACAACTGTTCGAAAAAATGCGGCTCGTTACCGACGACCCTGTCCATTATGCCCTCATGCAGAAACGGGCGTACGAATTTGCCGGCCGGTTTCACTGGGATCACACAGGGGAATCCTTTGCAGCTTTTCTTGAACAAAAGGAGGTCCAAAAATGAGCGGAAAAACAGGAATCGTTTTCTCCACCTATAACAGCGCAGCGTACGTGAAAGAATGCCTGGTAAGCTGTATTTACCAGGATCATCCGGATGTCGAAATCGTCGTCGTTGACGACGGCTCTGAAGATGACACGGCCGCGGTCATAAAAAAGTATGCGGCATTAAGCAGCCGCGTCCATTTCATCCAGCTCCCCCACGGGGAACGCGGCATTGCCAGGAAAACAGCCATCGATCACGCCCTTGAACTTGGCGTGGACTACTTATTTATCATCGATTCCGACATGATGCTCGAGAAAACCCTCGTGTCGAAATGTACTGCCTACCTGGAACAAGGAGATACCGGCGCCCTCGTCATCCCTGAAGTCGCCTACTCCCGCCATAAGAATCTGTTTTCCCGTGTGAAAGTGTTTGAGCGGAACCTCTATCATGTGTCAGACCCGGATATCGGCCGCAACTCGATTGAAGCCGCCCGGTTCTGGAAGGTGGAGGAATACTTGAAAACCGGTGGAATGAATGTGAATCAGATCTCTTTCGAGGAAATCCAGCCGACGATCCGCTACATGGACATGGGGGGACGTGTAGAACGAGCCGTGTTCACAGCCGTCTATCATGATGAAAAATATGTCAGTTATAAAGAGTTGATGAAGAAAAAAATGTACTACTTTGAGGTCATGCCGAAAACGCTGGAATCGGAGGATCAAGGTATTAAAAAAGCGCTGCAGCGATGGTATTTCTTCCGTCCGATTTTGTACAAGAGGGAGAATCTGAAGAAGTACGCCGCCCGCCCACACTTAGCCGGTGGTCTTGTGTTTATGTATGTATCTTTAAGTGTCGGCGGCGGTGTCCAGTTACTGAAGAACTTGTCGAAATGACAGCTCTCTGAAAAAGAAATAAATTTGCCCGTAATGATTGGTGTTCCCGATGGACGTCATTGGACCGAGGGCGGCTAGATGAACCGTTTTCTTTCGGTCCACCGCCTCATCATCGTCCAGAAAAACAACGTCTGAGTAGAGGTTTTCTCCTTTTTCATATTCCGTTATCGTTGGACTTTTTTCTAAGACATTGTAGTGTTCATCCACACAGATGAACTCATATTGAATGGAGCTGAACACGTCCTGGATGATGGACAGCATGACACTATACTTCTCTTTCAGTGTTTTGGAGTACTGGACCGCGTCCTCAAGCACCTTCATGAAGTGTCCATGCACAGGCAGCGGCTTGGTAAGAAAGCGGAAAACCTCGCCGTGGTTGATGGCCGCCATGATGGAATGGACCTGAAGATAGCCGGTCAAAACCACGCGCGTGACAAAGGGGAACGCCGCGCGTACACTTTTCAAGAGTTCGACACCGTCTACTTTCGGCATCCGGAGGTTCGTCACAATGACATCGACCTCTTGTTCGTTCAGAATGTCGAGAGCAGCGGTGGACGATGAGGTAAACACCCCTTTATAAGGAGTATCTTTAAGCGAACGTTTAATAATTGATAAAACCAGTGGATCGTCATCCACGAACAAAATGGTTCCTTCCATATCGGTCACCTCACCTTAGGCTGTAATGAGGCCATTGTAACACAGCACTCTGAAAAAGTTTGAATTTTTAAATAAGGGAGCGGTTTCTATGGTAAACAATATGAAGCTTATGCTGATGTCCGGAGGTTCTGGAAAACGACTCTGGCCGTTATCCAACGATTCAAGATCCAAACAGTTCTTGAAAGTCCTTCCGGATGAGGAGCGCGGACGGATTTCCATGCTTCAGCGGGTCTACCGCCAGCTGCAGGATACCCCTTTCGGAGAAGATTCCTTCATCATTACCAACCGGCTGCAGAAAGATTTAATCAAAAGCCAGCTTGGTGCCGATGTCCCGACGATTCTCGAACCCTCAAGACGAGATACGTACCCGGCCATCGCGCTTGCCTGCAGCTATCTTTACTCGGTCGAAGGGTGTCCGGAGGATACGTGGGTCGGTGTCACCCCGTGTGACTCGTTTACCTCCACCGACTTTTTCCATAAACTAACGACACTGGCTGAAACATGTGAAAAGCAGAACGCCAGCCTCGGGCTGCTGGGTCTTGTGCCCTCCCACCCGACCAATAAGTACGGCTACATCGTTCCAAAGGAAGAGAACGGTGTATCGTGGGTCGATCATTTCGTAGAAAAACCGGAAACAGAACGAGCCGAAGCGTTGATCGAAGACGGAGCATACTGGAATGGCGGTGTCTTTGTTTTTAAACTCGGCTACCTCATCGACCATTTGAGAAACCACGGCTGTCCCGTTGACTACTTTGAACTGCGTGATACGTACGATACCCTACCGAAAACGAGTTTCGACTATGCCGTCGTGGAACAGGAAAGCTCCATGATCGTCGAGGAATTCGACGGCTTCTGGAAAGACCTTGGAACTTGGAATACGCTTACAGAGGAATCCGGCAGCCAGATTGTCGGACGCGGCACATTGTCCTCCGAATGCCACAACACCCATATCTTCAACGAACTCGACCTTCCCGTCTTCGTCCACGGCATAGACGATGCCATCGTTGCCATCGGGGCTGATGGAGTGCTCGTGGCAGATAAGGAAAAAAGTGCAGAAATCAAGAGCTTAATCGAAGATACGAGCCACCGGCCGATGTACGAAGAAGGACAATGGGGACACCAGCGCATTCTTGATTTTCGGAAGAACGAGGAGAATCAGGAAGTCCTTACGAGCAAATTGTGGCTTCATAAACAGAAGAACTTGAGCTATCACGCCCACCGCTTCCGTACAGAAATCTGGACGATCGTGCAGGGGACCGGCTGGGTCGCTCAGGATGAAATCATTACGGAGGTGAAGCCCGGTGACGTGCTGACGATTCCACCAGAGAAAAAACACGCACTCAAAGCAGAAACGGACATGGAAATCATCGAGGTTCAGCTGGGAGAGTCAACGTCCTCAGACGACATCGATATGTACTTCCACACATGGGCGGAAATCGAGGAGCGCTGCATTATGAGAACCACGCCGTCCCACCAGCTCAAGTAAGTTTTCCATCACCTTAGACGTTACAAAAGGGGGGAGAAGCATGAAAGAAAAAGCCGCACGCTTCTGGAGACGAATGAAGGAACTTCTCTGGGTTTATCGTTATGATGCCATCGCTGTCACGTTTATGACCGCCTTTATCATTCTGTACCTGCTTCCGGTCTACGGCCCGGGGCACGTCGTCTTCAGCGATCTTGCCTTCGGCTTTTCAGCAGAGCGGTATTTGTCAGAGATTTTCGGTGGCTGGAACGAACGATGGAGTACGTCCACCTTATTCAACGTACCAAGACTGATGTTCATCCTCCCGCTTTACATACTTGCCCAGGTTTTTGAGGGGAGCGGTCCTTTGTTGATCAAAGGGTTCATTACCGTCCTTCTCCTTCTGTCTGCCGTCACAATGTACCTGTTCATTAAACGTGTCGTCAGTATTTACTTTACGAAACACTTTACATTCTTTATGATCATGGGCTTATCCATGGGTGCCCTCTTTTATGCGGTCAACCCGTGGGTGCTTTTCCGGGTCCAGCACATCTATCTGCTCTGTGGATACAGCCTCTTCCCTCTGATCATCATGCTGTTTTTCAACTTGTTTGATCCAAAGTTCCAGATCCAGCTGATTCCAGGGTATGATGTGACGAAAAAGCGGCTGTATACGCGCAACGTCATTGATGCGGTGCTGCTTGCCCTCACCTTCTCGGTAGCCGCAGCGGCGATTCATTACTTTTTCTTCGGAGCGATCTATCTCGGCATCATCGGCGTGCTTTTATTGGTAAAAGCGTACTGGAAACACCGGAGCGCAGGCTTTCGTATTCTGGGATCGATTACGACACATTTCATTCTGCGGATCCTGCTGTTCGGATTCCTGTTCTTTTTCTTCAGCTTCTATTGGCTGAGCATGTACGGCGGCAGCATCCTGCTTGATGCCCAGGCCAGTCAGCACAACATCAACGTTGTAGACACGCTGTCCCTGTTCAGCAGAAACAGCAGTCTCGTCAACGTCCTGTATTTCATCAGCTACTGGTGGCCGATGTTCCCGCTCACCGAACTTCCATGGACGTTTTATGCCGGCGGCGGCTTCTTATTCCTGTTCATTCTATTCGCCATTCTGACACGGGCGTACAGGAACGCCATCATCCTGTATCTTTTCGTTTTGACTGTGTTCTTTCTTGTGGGAGCCACCGGTGTGTACTATTCATGGTTTGCCGAATCCTTCGTCCTGCTCGTAACCAAAACACCGGTCATCGGAAGCGTCTTCCGGGACCCCAACAAATTCATCGGCCTCTTGGCGGTCAACTTCTCTGTCTTTCTATCTGTAGGAGTCATTCAGTGGATGCAGTTCATGAAAGCTCAGGAAGGACGGAAATCGTATATTGTCCAGTTCCTCTCTCTTGCTGCTGTGACGGTCTGCCTGATCTTGTATGCCGATCCGATGCGTCATTATTTTGTAGAAGGATACTATTCCCCTGTTGAAGAGCCGGAAGAATATGCCGCTCTGGAGGAAGAGTTAATCGAACCGGATGCGTTTGACAGCCGGGTGTTATACATCCCTGTCGCAGACCAGATGACCCAGCCCTATGCCGGAATTGCTACACCTTACTGGAATGATGCCTCTGCGGACGGGGCGATGCCGAAAGCAACGGGGGATATCCACGTCTATTCATCACCGAAGAATACATTGTTCCACCACGAAGGCAATAAAAAAAGCATAACCCAGACCTTGAACTATTATCAGGATCTTTTAGATACAGGCCGATCCTCCAACCTGTCCAGCTTATACAGCACGTTTGGCCTCAACGAGCTCGCCTATCACAAGGAATACCTGTCCCAGGAGGAAAGGCAGAACTTTAACGAAAAGATTTTGTCTATACAGGACGGGATAGATCCCCATCATACAGGGGACATTTTCACACTCTATGAACTCAAGCAGGAGCTTCAGCTTCCCTATCTGTATGAAGTGCCATCCAGAATCTACACCCCTTACGGCCTGTCGCGTCTCGAAAGCTATCACGGATTTGATGCCTTTCATTTCAGAGATTACGGGGTCCTGTTTACATCCTTGAATCAGGACAGTCATCTATCTGAGGCCACAGCGGACGATTATGTAGAAGTGAACAAAAAGGAAGACCTTCTCCTATCAGAGATTCCTGAGGAGTATTACCTGTACCCATTCGATGCGATTGATCAGGCCAATGCCTTTATGAAATGGGGGAAAACACTTGTCGAGAACTCGGAATGGAACTGGTTCCTTCAATCCCAGGATATCCGTGACGACTCGAGAGATTTTGCCTATGACACAGGCGTCGGTGTCACCTTTGCCTCGGCAGAGCTGGATATCCTTCCTTATGAAAAGGATCAGGTGGAAGGCGAACTGATCGAGGACTTCGACAGTCTGCTTCGAAAAGAGATCTTTTTCACCCCTGATAATCCAGAGCTGTTTGAAGTGCAGGCCAACCCGACGAATGAATACAATAACCTTCCTGTCGTTTCCGGAGATGTCACGGCTGCAGATCCAAAGAATATTTGGCAGGTCGCCAAAAGCGGCATGATTGACGCCGAAGAAAACACCCCGTACACGTTCAACATGCTCATATCCGGACGCGGGGTCGACCGTCTTCACTTAAAGGCGCGCTTCTATGACGATCAAGGGGAGGAAATCGGTGTAAGCTACGTCGTCTCTCCTGAAAATCAGGAATCCTTCGATGCGCTGAATTTCACCGGTGAATACGTCTCCCCGCCTGGTACGGAACAAGTGCGCCTTGATTTATTGACCTATCAGCAGCCGGAAGAGAAAACGTACTGGTGGATTCATGATGTCGAGATACACAGTTATGAAGCCTACACCAAGGAAAATACGTTCACAATGACAAAAGACGTACAGGAATCCGGAGAATATGCGTTATACATGCGGACGTTCACCGGTGAAACAGGTGGAGACCTGGAAATTGAACTGGATGGAGAAGCAGCGACGCTCTCCTCTGTCTCCTCTCTCAATCAGTTCCAATGGATGAAAGTCGGAACGTATTCCTTAGAAAGCGGCTCCTATGACATCGACGTAACCAACCGGTCCGGCTTCAATGCCGTGAATGTATTCGCACTCGTCCCGGAAGACGTCCTGAACGAAACGGAAGAGCAGCTTTCCGAAACGCTGAAGGAACCGAAGGTCTTCATGAACCTTGAAGGTGAACGGGACTTTGAAGTCGATGGACATGTCCAGACAGAACGCTCCTTCCCGGAATTGAGCAGTGGAAAAGGCATCAGCCTCGCGGAAGGCACGCTCTCAAAAACGGTAGACATCTTAAAATCAGGCACCTACTCCTTTTCCCTTGCGGCCAACGCCATTCCCGAGCAGGGCGGAGACGTGACCATCACGCTGACACCAGAAGACTCACAAAACGAAGTCCAGACGTTTACATTCGGTAATGAGGACTTTACGTCCACAGATACAGGGAGCGATGTCGTCATTGACTACATGCAGTTCAACGAGCACCCTTACGTTTACCGGGACCTGGAGGGCTATTATGACAACCTTCACACGTTGAACACACCGGAAATAAATCTTACAGAGGGCACCTACACGCTGAACATTGATGTTGAAAGTGAAGCGCCGCTTCTCAGCACCGTAGACGACCTGCATAAGTTCGACCCGAATGAAGTCAATATCGAAGAGGAAATTCCGGACCCTTACAATGACGACTGTACCGACTGCCTCTCGATCAATCCGAGCATGTACAACGGCGTGAAAAATGACGGCGGCATGGACATTTCCTACGAGCCGACCTGCTCGTGTGACTGGTACATTTACGCTTCGAAAAAAACCGACGTAGAGGCGTACGGCGAATACCTTGTCCGAATCAGGGCTCGATCTGAATCTGTCGTCAAACGCCATATGAAGGTTTTCTTCCTGGATGAAGAAGACCGGATCATCGATACTGCCTTTATCCAGGATGTGGAGGAAAAGGACAAGGATCAGTGGACCGATTACGAACAGATCGTCCAGGCTCCCGAGGAAGCGGTACGCATGCAGTTTCACATCTGGGCACGCGGCAATAAAGAGGAAGAAGGAAGCCTCGAACTTGAGGACTACTCCATTGTTCGCTACTCCGATTTAACGCTGGTGGATCAGCTGTTCTTATATGAAGGATCTTCTATGGCGAGCTTTCTTCCCGATCAAGGTGAAACAGATACAACCGCCTGGGAGCGGGTGGATACGATGAAACGCACCTTCACCTTCGACAATGATGCCAATGAAAGCAAAACGCTCTTGTTCCGCGAGTCACCCAACCCGCTTTGGGAAATGGAGATCGGCGATGACAAGAGGCGGGGGGAGACGGTCATTAATGGCGTTTCGACAGCCTTTATTACGGATCAGTCTGGAGAAGGGACGTTTTCCGTTGTGCTACGAACGATTTATTACATCGGGCTTGGACTGTTCCCATTAGGTTTCTTATTCGCTTTTGTTCTTTATGTATGGATTAGAAAAAAGGAGAGGAAATCACAGGAAATCGAAGCATCGTGATAGTGAGACTAACCTAAGCCCATTTGATAAATATCAAATGGGCTTTTTTATATTTCACACACTTATTCTATGTTATCGACAACTTATACTTTGTTCTCCCATCTGATAAACATCCATATACCACCTCCATTACGCATGCATTTTTTCAAATTAATGGTTACAAAGATGAGTTTTATAGTATAATAGTCACCTAATCGATTTTAGGGGGGTTACATAATGGAAGTCAGCTTACAAAACAATGCGGGGGTTGTAAAAGAAGTCAAAGTAGGGTTCAGTTGGACGACATTCTTTTTCGGATTCATCCCTGCCTTGATCAGAGGAGACTTGAAATGGTCTGCAATCATGTTTATCACAGCCTTACTGGCAGGTATTTTCACTCTTGGATTTGGAGCTTGGATACCAGGTATCATTTTTTCTTTCGTATATAATAAGATTTACATCAAGGGACTCCTTGAAAAAGGCTATCTACCAAAGAACCAGAGAGACCGTGAAATTCTTGAGCAGCAGGACATCATTGCCCCTTCTGTCCAACAAGCTTAATTTCTAAAAAAAGGTCTGGGTGTATGCACCCAGACCTTTTTCCAACTAAGTAAAAACCAACCTTACTTCAGCAGCCTCTGTTTATTTTTGAACATCGTTTCTATCATATGAACCTTCAGCCTTTACCTGAGGAAAAATACTTTCCTCAACTTGATTCACAGAACTAAGCGTATGAATAAACGTCCCATCGCTTGTTTCCACTTTGTATTCCTTTACTAAATAAGTATCCTTATCAATTACCATTTCCACAGGATATTCGCTTTTGAAATCACTCGGATTTTCTTCCTTCTTCTTTTCATGAGTGGAGACATCTGTTTCCTTGGATAAAACATAATGATTTTTGTCCATATTCACAACAAAACTTTCCATATCAGTCCATCCATCAAATGGATCGGTTGTAAGGTTATTCAAAGAAAGAGTTTTATTACTAGTTGAAGGAAGCTGGATCCATTCGCTTCCCGCTTGAATATAATGGTGCTCCCCTTCCACATACATTTCAAGTGGCTCTTTTCCTTGCATGGATGTGGTTTTCGTGTAAATCTTCGGCGTATCACCCGCTAAGTAATACCCTTCCATCATGACTTCCACTTCTCCTGAATCTTTCAACTCTTCACTTAGAAAATGGAAGCTTTCTACGCTGCTCATGGCTCCCAAAGACTTGTCTATCAGCTGTTTACCAGAAGGCACCTCTTCGTTGACTTCTACTGCCGGCTCAGATCCACTACTCAGAATCTTCGCTCCAAAAGATGTCGTTTCATTAAGCAGAATGATCGCTGTTACTCCACTGACCAGGATCAGCCCCGTCTTCCACTTCTTCAATTTCAACCACTCCTTCTCGTTTTATTTGACCCATTCACCTTGTACAATCAGTCTATGTGTAGGATCTGGAATGGGATCACACGTGATTAAGGTAATCCAACTTTCTCCTTCAATAGGTTCCAACACCTCTAAGTAATCAGGTCCCACTAGGAAAGTACGTTGTACTTCATAAATATAGTCCTTATTCTCTGTTTTAACTTGGATATGATCACCTTTTTCCACTTCATCTAAGCGGTTGAATAATTTCCCGTGAGCATATCCGCGATGAGCAGCTAAAGCCGCATTACCATTATGGTCAAACTCTCTTTCCCCATTCATATAACCGACGCCGTAGTTTAAATTATATTCGCTGACACCCGTGAACACAGGCAGTTTCAAATCAATGGAAGGAATTTCAATAAGTGCAATAATGTCTCCATCCTCATCACCAGCGGGAATCCCCTCTTTCAAGCCAACCTCTAACATCTCACTTACATCCTCTAACTCATATTCCTGTTGAGCATGGACTTTCCGGGGCCATTCTCCATTTTCAAGCTGTTGTACATACCGGTCTGTCCTAACAATGGCTGCACGATCCTCCAACCACGGATAAACCATAATACTCAAACCTATTACGATAAGCACCACCGCACCACGTGCCACTTTAATCCCTCCTATAAAAAAAGAGCAAAACCTTAAGAAGATTCTGCTCCCATAACTTCATGGTTCTGTCTACGTTTTCGACTCAACATATAATAAACAGTTCCCGTTATCATAAGGATTGCGCCTGTTATATAATACGCCCAAGGAGAATTCTCTCCTGTTTGAGGAAGGAGTTCTTCCTTCCATCTATCAATGAATGGTTCCTGTAATCCACCACCCTCTCCACTGTTTGGTGATGGAAGGAAAGATTCAGCATAAAATTGGAAAACGACATCGGATTTCAATCCTTGAAATTCGTTCCCTGATTCATAAGGAAATTCAATCCGAACTTTCATTTCATCCAAGTGATTGGCATCCAGACTCTTTAAAGTTACGTCTTGAAAATCCGACAAACGCCCGGCATAGGTCTGTTCACCATTTATCTCCAGGATGAATTGCAGCTGCTCATAAAATTTTTCGGATCCTTGTTTAAGATAAGAAGTCATAGCATACTGTACAGCCTCCGTCCCTTCATTAGCTAAAGAGAACGACCGGACGGCATAGTCACCGGGTTTGAAGTTTTTTATATTTAACATTCGATCTTGTGAAGTAGAAATATTAATTCTGGACTGATTCTCCAAAGCTTGTGTGGATCCCACGGGGTTAAAGAGGACAAAGAGTAAGATGAAGATACTATAAATGGAAATGATTTTTAAGAAGAGACTTGGATTTTTCATATGTATTCTCCTTAAATTTAAAATATAAAAGCCGGGGGAGGAAATCCCCCGACTATTGTATTAGCGTGCTTCGCCTTCAGATTGCATACCATTGAATGTCCATTCTAGAGATAGAGAGTCCCCTTGGAAGTGGTTTTGGTCTTCTCCATTATCTACAAACTCATACTGAACGTAGAGCGTGTCAGAAGTATTAGCAGCCAGTTTCCCACCACGTTCTGCAAGCCATGCTCCAAGGATGTTACCTTCAATAACATCAGGACTCATAGACTTTAACTCCGATAGAGTGGTAGAGTAAATTGGAGTGTCCAGCTTGTCCGCGTTAAACAGGAAGTTAACACGAATATGATCACCAAAATCATCTCCATTATTGTTTCCAGCACCCTTAACTGTATAATCTGTAGCCAGTTCAATAGAACCGATATCCAAGCTTCCACCGTTCACCAAATCAAATGAACGTAACATCGTGTCTCCCGGCTTAAGATTATCTACGGAAATGACAGTTGTAGGTTGAGCGGATAAATCCAATGTACCAGCCGCGAAGGATCCGCTAGCCTCTGCTGAATCACTGAAGTAGGCAAATGTTCCCCCTCCGACCAAAGACAATCCCAAAGCTGCTGATGCTACACCCAACCCTAATTTCTTTTTCAAACCCATACAAACTTCCTCCCTTTGAAAAATATGTGATATATTGAATCCTTGCTTATGTACAAGGAGTACAACCATTGATCAAACTTTTGCAGATTTTTCTTCTGATTCTTCCTTCTTTTCTTCAATCTTCGAAAGCTCACGCCAGATTGAGATGCAGCCATAACCAAACAACCCAATGCCCGGTACAACCAGTAGAAGCAGTGATCCAAGTTTTGAATTCGCAAAATCCATCATGTAGCCGATATAAGGAATGGTGAATCCTGTATATTTACCCATCACATTTGGCGCCAGGACAGGTTCTAAATCGACCCCGTCGTTGTTGTCGCCTTTAGTTATATAAGAAACGTTTTCCCCGGATCCTTTCACTTCCATAACCCTGTGAGTAACCAAGACATTTTCCTCACGTAAGAAAGTGATGATATCTCCTTCTTTATAAGCTGTGCCATCTTCTGTTGGTTCAACAGCGATGATGGACCCCGTTTGAAAAGTAGGTTCCATTGATCCGGAAAGAACAGTTTTCAACTGATATCCCATAAACGTCGATTCGCCGCCGGAAACCTTAGATATTCCGACAATAACCACCATGAAAATTAGTACACCATAGAGTACAAAAGTCACCAGATTACTTAGTATCCTTTTCATGTGCATCCCCTTTTTCGCTGTCTTGACTGGACTTTTCTACATCTTCCTTGGTCACGGCTGCATCCACATCACTTGCCTTTTTCTTCTCTTCAGTTTCCTGCTCCTGGCTCGTCACAGAAGCTTCTGAATCACTTTCTTTTTCATTTTTCTTTTTTTTCTCTTCAGGTGTGGAAGAATCTACTGATTGATTCGAGGTTCCTTCTGAAGTTGCGGTATTGTCATCTTCTTCTTTTATATCTGTTTCTGAAGACTTGGAATTTTGCTGATTATCCTTAGGTTCTGATTGAGTATCTGTTGGTTCCTGGTTATCCTCAGGGGGTTTCTCGGATTTTTTTTGAGAAGACCCTTTTTGATCATCTGTTTCTGTATTGGCTTTACGTTCTTTTTCTGCTGCTTCAGATTCTTTTTCCTTTGCCTCAGCTGCTTTAGCGGCAGCTTCTTCAGCCTCTTCCTCTTTCTTCAATTTTTCAATTGCCTTTTCAACATTCTCCAAAGAGGACTTCACTTCTTGTTTTTTTGCATTCATTTCCTTTTTGCTGGTTTCTATCTTTTCCTCAGAACTAATAATCTTATCTTGAAAGGAACTTTCCATGTTTGTAAGTGTCGACTCCCCTATAACCGGCGTATCGGACTGTGTAAATTGATTATGAGAAAAGTAATTCAGGAGGTCGTTTACTTGTCTATCGTCTAAACCATGTTCATTAAAAGCTTCTACTAAATTCTGACCTGCAGATGGGTAAGAGCCTTGCAAGCAGGAAGATATCGTTTTTTCAGGAAGGCTGGAAATCACCTTTAAACTCTCATATACAGCCATACTGTCTGCTTCTAGAATTTTCCGTGAATCTCCCAGTTCTTTTTCTAAATTTTTAAGGTCATCCATGGCTTTATCTACATCTTCAACAAAGTTATTCATGCGTTTTTTTTCATTAAGCAATTCATCGACCGAATATTGATCAATATTATCGATATCCTTGAAGTCACCGGAATAACTGTTTACTTTCGGAATTTCATCGAAATGGATATTATATTCATCTACAAGTTTTTTCAATTCCTGCAACTGCTCATTTATGTATGCAGGGAACACCTCGCATGCCTGAATTTCTGAGGTAGATGTATCTTTACTGTTAAAAGCTCCGAAGGTACTTCCCACCAAATGAGAACTTGCTCCAACAATTAAAGAACTGACGGCCACACCTACTGTCAACTGCTTCGTTTTTTTCAATGCTTTCATTCTCCATTGTTCTTTAAATTTAGCCCTTTTAGACTGCAGAGGATTTCACCCCTTTTTGGAAGCGTGTCGTTCTTTCGAGCTACGCTTCGTTCTTTATAAAGAATTTGTAACCTGATTATATAGCCCTTACATACTAAATGGAAATCCCTGAAAAAGGCTTAATTTCTTGATAAAGAACATCAAATCATATTTTTTCAATAAATTACTCCTTTTACCATATAAAAGGGACATTTTTCATGTTTGTGCGTTCTTTATATAGAATGGTATAATACATCATTTCGATAAAACTACCTACATTATCCCCTTAATAAGACTAAATCCACCATTGATTCACATTCATTTAGAAGTTAGAAAAACAGCAAAAAATGCGTCTTCCAAATTAGGAAAAACGCATGATCTTCATAAACTATTTAAGTCATCCATACCTCCAGGTAACTGGATATAATTGAATTTTAATCAATCTAAACTGGACAACTGTAAAAATTCAGCCTTGCAATCATGATCTTTACCAAAGATATGACTTCCTCCGAAACAGCCTTCGTCCCTCCAAGGGCAACCCCTCTTTCAAATACCTTCTGATTCAGCAGATAGCTCATTTCTACAGGAAGACTGTCTGTTTTTGTTAAAATGACCGCCCCGTTGTTTTTTGCGGCGAGCACCGATCCTGTTAATGCATCCGGAAAGCTGTAACCGGTGGCGATGTAGACATTGTCTGCGTCCATTTGAAACCTTCGGATAATTTCAGCCGATGTGCGAAAACGGTTATTTCCAGAGACACGCGTGGCATCAGGCAATTCGTTCATCACTTCATCACTGACCACCGACGAACCTCCGATCACAAAGGAATGATCAACAGAACGGAGAGCTTCCCTGGTAACCTCCGGCAGGGAAGCGGTACGCGTCAACAAAATCGGGTGTCCTTCCTGGCCGGCATAGGGAGCAATGGAGAGAGCATCGGGAAAATTATCGCCGTAGACAACAAATGCTGTATCCGATTTCTCCATCCGTTCTGCAATCTTTGCTGCTGTTTCATAGCGGTCTTTTCCGCCAATCCGCTCAATAGTAAGTCCCATTGCTTTTACTTCTGTTACAACTAATTCAGAAATGACACCCCTGCCTCCAAGAATGATAACTTCGGATGCCTTCAAGCGCTCCATTTCAGCGCGGGTCGTGTCAGTCAGCCGATCTTTTTGTACCAAAAGAATGGGAGCGTCGATTTCTTTTGCCAGAGGTCCGCCTGCAAGCGCATCGGGAAAGTTGTATGCCGTGGATAGGATCACAGTATCCGCTGTTTTCCAGCCTGACTTGGAGATTTCTACAGCTGTTTCGAAGCGGTTGGATCCGGCCAGACGGTCTTTTTCTTCTGCATGTACCCTAGGTGATACTAGCATCATAAAGAATAAAATCACACTTATTAGAACTGATAATAACTTCATTACATCCTCCTATAATGTTTTTCATTAAACATATATATTTTTATAATTTACTCATAATTAACAACCACAATATATATATCGGTAAAAAAGACAGGGGAATAAAAAATATACATGAGAATATTTTCTCATAATAGGTTGCCATCCCCTATATAGTATTATAGACTTAGTCATAAAGAATCATAAAAGGGGGGTAGTTATATGGGATTTTTAAAAGAACTTGGAAAAGGGCTTGGAGACATTGTAGGTACTGTTACAGGGGAGCCAGTTAAGTGGGTTGGTAAGAAAATATCTGAAAAAGGGAATAAAGAAGCTGGAGAGTGGATTAGTGGAGTTGGAAAAGGGATCCAAACCTCTACAAAATTTGCAGGCGAGAGAATAGGGGAAACGGCCAGTGGCATTTACGGACTAGCTGAAAGTACAATAAAGCAAGATTCTAAACATCAAGCTAATGCATTTAAAGATTTAAATGACGGGGTGGGAAAGACCTTCCAAGGAGTTGGAAACACTATCAAACATACAGCTACTAATATTTCTGAAGTAGCGAATGGTGTTGTGGAGGGTGATGAAAAAAGATGGAAGGAGGGTTTGAAAAATGTCACTACTACTGCCGCTGTTGGAGTTTTAGGTGTTAGCATACTTGATGCGGGAGACGTGATTGATATAAATGGCAGCGAAAGTGGAATACATAGCAATCAAGTAAGTTCTCTCGACAGCACCCCAAATGAATACGATCCAACAGAAAAGACATCGATAGAAAACCCGAACACTCATCATGTAGATGCTCATTATGTAGAAGGGCATTGGAGAGATGGCCAATGGATAGAGGGATACTGGAGAGATGGGGATGGAAATACAGATATAGACACTTATGCCGGATACGAACAATCAAATCCAGATTACAAAGCGTAAATAATTATCTCCCTTACATAACGAAAGTCACTAATAGTTAAAAAACTAATAGGGACTTTCCCATAAAACAAGCACCATCCTTTCTTAACAATTGAGGAGGGTGCTTGTTTTAATTTAGTGATATTTTTATGTTTCGTGAATAAACACAACTATGCTAATCATATTTGTTAACAATTATTAAACAGCTAACATTAATAGAGTGAGCAATAGCTTTCTTTTCTTATTCAAAATGAAACATCATGCAAACTATTTGCCATTTAGAGATGACTTATAACATGAAAGTAAGAAAAACGAAAAAATACACATCTATTAGAGTTTTAACAAGTCCACTTTAAAAAGAACAATAAGATTATTACCATCCATACGGCACACCCATTTCCCCTATCATCCGGTCAATCATACTCATCATCACGATCAAAAAGAAAAACGCCATCGCCACATTCGTCATTATGACGCCGTAAAACACATCCAATCCTTTAGCTTCCCCACCCGAATAAATCGAGAATAAAAGGGCCGTACTTGCCGTTACGTATAACGCAATACTGACAAAAAAGAAAAACGTCCCAACCGTATTCATCGATAGCAGCATAAACAGATTGGCGGCAAGAAGTCCGGTCACAGGAAGGATGACGAGCGATCCGTATTTTGCCAGAACGCTCATATAAGTGATCTCCACCCGCATCCATTTGCCTACACCAAGGTTGACCGCGATAAACACCGCTAAAAAGAGCAGTTGATATAAAAAGGGCTGCAGAACGAGCACACCAAAGAATACATCCGGTACGGACTCCCCGAAGGCCCACAGGCCGCTCGCCGCGTTTCTCGCCGCTAAGTACGAAAAGAACGGCATGAGAAAAGCGAGCAGCAGCAGAGCAATCAGACCATTGGTCCGGTGGGAAGCATCCGCCCGCTGACTGGCCCGAAACGGTTCCTGCAGCGCTTGAAGGGCAAAACGGTAAAACTGACGCCCTGTCTGTTTAGCCGTTTCTGTATAATCCTTCTGCGGAGGTGATGCAGCCGCTTCCACCGTCGATGGCGATGCATGCTCCGCAAGAACAGAGGCCCCGCATTTTCCGCAGAATTTACTGTCTTCATTCAATGGATTTCCGCATGTCGCACAATGCATAACATCCCATCCCCTTCATTAGAAGTCACCCGTCTGAACGATTGGTCTCATTGATGGCTACCTCTTCGATTTTCCAGCTGTCCCCGTCTTTGATTACGGTATAATCCTTCGTCCGCTCGTAGTGCGTTTTTTCTCCTTCCGAGTCGGTAAAGATGAACGCTTCATCCGTCGTCACCACATAGCCATCCACTCCATAGGCCGTGGATTTCACAATGTTATTTTCCGTGAACGCATAGGTGAAGCCTTTGCCGGAGATCCCGTCCAAATAGTCCTTAAACTCAGCGGAAGCCTGACTGCCATCCTCGAGGAAAGGAGCAATCATCGAGAAGTCCTCCGCATTCAACGCTTCTTCATAGACCTCCCGGAAATCGAGCACGTGAGCCTCGGCCGCTTCAGAGTCATCCGATTCCGGTACGTATTCAAAGACCGGTTCCTCCAGTTCTTCCTCAAAATAAAAACTCAGCTCACCCCAGTAATCGCCATCCTCCGTACGGATCTGTCCGGACTTGACCACCTCTTTCTTATCGTTTGTCCACTCCGCATGAAGGACCAGCTTGTTTCCGTCCGGCACAGGACCGATGACTCCAAGCTCATCCAGCGACTTCTTCGTACTCTTTCCGTTTACAAAAAGAATCGCTTCCGGCTGGTTGGTATCGACATCGTACGTAGTCCCTGCAAAATATAGTTCCATATAATAATCCGATTCCTCCGCCAGCACCTGGTATTCCCACGTTTCTTTGGAACTTCCATATACGTTCGATGCCTCCCCCTTCACCTTATACAGACCAGGGTAGGCTTTGACCGTGACTTCGTCCTCGCCAGCATTCTCCACGGTGATTTTTTCTTTGCCGACTGTAAAGGAAGCCTCGTCCATGTTCGTTAAGAATCTGATCTCCGTCGGAACCGCTTCAATTTCATACGTCTTGTACATCCCAGGGATTACGGCTGTCTTTTTGACAGACAAAATCGGGCTGCCGTATTCATCGCGGATGATGGTATCGAACCGCTGTTGTCCGCTGACGGCATCCAGCATCTGCTCACGGATGGTCTCCCAGTCGTTTTCCTTCAAATACTGCAGGTATTCCTTCTCATTCAGCCATGCTTTTTCATCCAGGGACAACTCGCTTACAAAAGCCGCCGCATCATTATTCGTGACCGCACGATCCATCGCCCGAATCTTCGTCGTCGGGTCAAGCATCGATGACAAAATCAAATGAGCAGTCAGCAGCACAACAAAAACCGCCCCTATCGAGATCAGCGTGATTTTCTTTTTCCGCGGCATCGGTGGTCTTGGCGCTTTTGCTTCCGACCGGGTCAGCGGAGCATCCTTGGGTGCACCACATTCGGTACAGAAAGTTTCTTCCCCGCCCATCTCATGATCGCAGTGTTTACATACTTCCATCCAGCGACCTCCCTCGCCCTTGAAGGTGTTTCCCCGCCTGCTATGTACCTTCCTCCCTTCACCTGATTTAGTTCCATATAATGGGGAGTAATTAACTATACTCAAACGGCCGGGGGTGTATGACTGTCCCTTTTTCCATAAAAAAGAAGAGGACTTCCCTCTATGGGACGCCATCTTCTTCCTATTTGTCTATTTACTTTATAAACTTCACGCAGACCGGCTCGGGTACGAATACATCGGACTGAACAAGCGTCAGCCTGCCGGTTGATTTGTCCCGCTCGAACAACGTCATCGTATTGGACTTCTGGTTCGTCGCAATCAGGAACTCCTCGGAAGGATCCATCACGAAATCACGCGGCCAGTTCCCTTCTGTCGAGGTCCACTCTACAAAAGTAAGTTTCCCTGTATCCTGGTTAACTTCATAAACAGCGATGGAATTATGCCCGCGGTTGCCGGCATAAACAAACTGTCCATCCGAGGAAATATGAATGGCACTGCCATCATTGGTTTCATCAAAGTCCTTAGGGATCGCCGCAATGGCCTGCTGCTCGGTGAAGCTGCCGTCCTTTTCATCATAATGAAGGACAAGCACTTCTGAGCTGAGCTCCGTCATCACGTAGGCATACTTTTTGTTCGGGTGGAAAGTAATGTGACGCGGACCGGAACCCGGTTTCGTGTTGAACACCTGCACCTGGCTCAACTCGCCATTGTCTACGGCGTAAGTAATAACACGATCGCTGCCAAGGTCAATCGCTATCACGTATTTTTCATCAGGGGTAAAGCCTGCATAGTGCATGTGCGGCTTTTCCTGACGCTCATGAGGGCCGGTACCTTCATGCTCCACGATTGAAACTGCAGGATTCAACGATCCATCTTCATTCGTCAGGTAGGAGACCACTTCTTTTGTATGATAGTTAGCCGTGACAACATTGTTATTCAAATGATCCACGCTCACGTGACACGGCGGAGAGCCCGCAGCTGTCTGAGCGTTTAATTTTGTGAGTTCTCTCGTTTCTTTATTGATGGAAAAGGACGTGACGCCGCCGCTTTCCCCGTCTTTAGAAACCGCATAAAGATTTTTTTGATCGTCACTTACTGTAACGTACGTAGGGTTCTGCAGTTCTGCAGCCAACTGAACGTTTTTCAGTTCCTTAGCATCTGTATCAAGGGTGAACTGATAGACGCCTTTACTTTCCTGTTTGGTGTACGTACCGATGTAACCAACATATTCCGGCATAGTAAAACTCCTTTATTGAATAGTATCAGTAATTACCATACCCATTATCTCATAAAGACAAAAGAGGCTGAATCATTATCCATTTATGAATATCGAAAGTTATTAAAATCTCTGCTCATAGATCTAAAAGCAGCTCTACCTGTAAGGTATCATCTAATCAGTGAAACGTTATGTAGCCGCAGGAACCATCGGAGAATGGATGATGGACGAATTGATAGATGCCTTCATTTTTCTCGTGAAGTGCCCCGCATAATTGAAAGAATCGGCAAGCCCTAATGTTAAAGCGGTTCACACGTTCACCACCAGTCACAGAACAAAATGAATTTTCTAACTTTTCTATCAAATCCATTGACACCTATCCTTTCCCCTGCTAACATGGCACTTAACCAAATAAAGGAAGAACATCTTATCCAGAGAGGTGGAGGGACTGGCCCTGTGAAACCCGGCAACCGCTATGTGCATAGCAAGGTGCCAAATCCTACTGAGTGAATGCTCAGGAAGATAAGAGATGCTTACAATCTCTAACCTCTCTATCTTTGATAGAGAGGTTTTATATGTTTCCAATTGAATACCGATTTCTTATCCAGAGAGGCAGAGGGACTGGCCCGTTGACGCCCGGCAACCAGCAAGCAGACGCTTGAAAAGGTGCTAATTCCTGCAGGAGATGATCCTGGAAGATAAGAAGAGCCGAGAGCCCTCTTCTTATTTTTGTGAAGAGGGCTCTTACTATTATAAAAACAGGAGTTGTTCCATATATGACGACAGTACTTCTAGACGGCATCCGCACCCCTTTCGGTAAGTGGAAAGGGGCTTTAAAAAAGAAATCCGCAGGAGAACTTGGGTCTCATGCGCTGAGCGCTCTATTAGAGAGAAATCCGATCGCGAAACAAGCCGATGGTGTCCTGCTCGCCCTAGTGATTCAGGCGGGAGGCGGCCAAAATCCTGCGAGACAGGCCGCTTATCAGGCGGGGGTGGATATCGGTACGCCCGCTATCACACTGAACAATGTCTGTTTGGGAGGCATCGCTACAGTTACCGACGCCTCTCGCAGGCTGCAATTGAAGGAAGGAGAGCTGTACATTGTCGGCGGATTCGACTCGATGACGAACGCTCCTCATACCGCTCCTGTCCGAGCTTCCTCCGGACTTGGTCACAGCCTGCTGAAGGACACCTTACTGAACGACGGGTTATGGTGCGCCTTGAGCGATGTATCGATGGGAGCTCTCACCGATGAGAAAAACCGCTCCTTCGACATCAGCCGGGAGGAACAAGATGAATACGCCGCCCTTTCCCAGCAGCGGGCATCAGACGCTCAGGAAAATGGCTGGCTGGATCCGGAAATCGCTCCTTTTACTGAACGACTCGCAGAAGATGAAGGCATCCGTAAAGGGACGACAACCGAAAAATTATCAAATCTCTCTCCCGCCTTTTCACGCGAAGGCACGATCACCGCAGGCAATGCCTCTCAAATGACGGATGGCGCGAGCGTTGGGATCGTTACCACGAAGGAAAAAGCGGAAGCCCTCGGTCAACAGCCTCTGGCGGAAATCATCGACTGGTCAGAGATTGCCGGACCGGATCCGAGCTTACAAACCAAACCATCACAGGCCATTCAGAAGCTGTTAGACAAACACCAGTTGACCACGGACGATATCGATTTGTTTGAAATCAATGAAGCCTTTGCCAGTGTCGTGATTGCCAGCTGCCAGGAACTTGGAATTGATTATGACCGCGTCAATGTGAACGGCGGCGCGATCGCTCTCGGCCACCCTTTAGGCGGGACAGGATTCCGGCTCGTTCTGACGCTTGCCCATGAACTGAAACGACGCGGCGGAGGGAAAGGCATCGCTTCCCTTTGCGGCGGTGGCGGCCAGGGGATGGCCCTGTTGATCGACGTTCCCCATTCATAATTCGAAAGGAGACAAGTCCCATGAATACACCCATTACCGCTCAGCGTTCCCCTTACCTGTGGGAACCATCAAACGAACGCATCGAACAGTCGCATATCAAAGCTTTTGCTGACTATACCAATCAGGCGCTTTTCCCTTATGAACGGTTCCACCGCTGGTCCGTTTCCCACCTTTCCGAGTTTTGGTCAGCCGTATGGGATTACGCAGGGATCATTGGAGAAAAGGGAGACCGTGTGTTTGTTCCCGGTCCTTCGATGCCGGATAGTGCATGGTTTCCGGAGGCCCGCTTGAATTTCGCTGAAAACCTGCTGCGCGGTTCGCTTGACCGGATCGCGGCCTATGAAGCGAATGAGGAAGGCCTCACCCGAAGCATCACGCTGCAGGAACTGAAACAATCCGTTGCCAAAGCCCAGGAAGGGTTAAAACAATTAGGTGTCCAGGAAGGTGACTGTGTCGCCGGCATCACGACGAACGATATCCAGGGACTCGTCGCCCTGCTTGCCACGACATCCTTAGGCGCCACCTGGACGTCGTGCTCCCCGGACTTCGGAACAAAAGGAATCGTCGACCGCATTGGTCAGGTGAAACCGAAAGTATTGATCGCGGCACTCTCCTATCAATATAAGCAGAAGCCCTTCGATATCGAAGATAAAATTAAGCAGACGACCGAGCATCTGGAAGGACTATCCGCGGTCGTCACGTTCGGAGGAGAAACGTCGATTGAAGACATCCATACTCTATCCTGGGACGAATTGTGCCGCAATGAAGCCGAAGAGCCAGTGTTTCAACCCGTTTCTTTTAACCATCCCCTGTATATTTTATATACATCCGGAACGACGGGTCTTCCGAAAGCGATCGTCCATTCTGTCGGAGGCACCCTCCTGCAGCATGTAAAAGAACACCAGCTCCACTGTGATGTTCAGCAGGATGATGTGTTGTTCTGGTACACCAACACCGCCTGGATGATGTATCCGTGGCTCGTTTCCGGACTCGCCAGTGAAGCGGCCATCCTGTTGTATGACGGCTCTCCCGTAAGAAAGGATTCCCTCACCCATTTGTGGGACATTGCGGATGAAGCCGGTATCACCCATTTCGGCACAAGCCCGAAATATTTAGACACACTGATGAAAGAAGAAGTGGATTTGAAAAGCAGTCATTCGCTTCACTCCTTGAAAAGTGTGCAGTCGTGCGGAGCTCCCCTGGCACCCGAGCAGTACACCTGGATCTATCAAACCATCAAAGAGGATCTGTTCCTCGCTTCCATTTCCGGCGGAACGGAAATCATCGGCTGTTTCGTGATGGGCTCTCCGGTCCACCCTCTGAAGCAGGGCGAAATCGCCTGCAAAGCGTTAGGGATGGCGGTGGATGTCTTGGATGAGCGCGGCGCATCGGTCTACGAAGAAAAAGGCGACCTTGTGTGTACGAAACCATTCCCAAGTATGCCACTCACCTTCTTCGGTGAAGGCGGCGAAGAACGCTACAGGAAGAGTTACTTCTCCAAGCGGCCGGGGATTTGGACACACGGGGACTTAGCTGAACAAACCATCGATCAGTCCTTCATCATTTACGGACGGGCGGATACGACCTTGAATCCCGGCGGCGTCCGGATCGGAACGGCAGAAATCTACGGGGTCGTGGATCATATCAAGGCCATTCAAGACAGCGTCGTATTCGGATCCCTGAAGGATCATGATGAAGAAATCGTCCTCTGCATCGTGACCGAGCAGCTGACGGAAGACTTGGCGAAAGACATCCGCGGACAGATCAGGAAGAAAGCTTCTCCACGCCATGTACCGAAGCGGATTTATCAAGTGGAGGAAATCCCCCATACCATCAATGGAAAAAGAGTCGAAGGAGCAGCGAAAACAGCCGCTTTGGGAGAAGAAGTGAAGAATGAAGCTTCTCTGCGCAACCCATCCAGTCTGCAGGCCTTCCGCCAGCTCTCAGAAAGGACGTTCGTGTAATGACCACCTTCATAAAAGGGGCGATCACCGGCATCGGTGAATTGAAGCCCGTCCGTTACTCAGAAGGAAAAACCACCTTAAGCTTGATCGCAGAATCCGTCCGTCTCGCCGTCCAGGATGCCGGCCTTTCCAAGGATGACATCGACGGCCTCCTCGTCGGACCTCAAGTCGGGGAGACGCCGCAGCATGTGCCGGCGACGGTTTCCGAATACTTAGGAATCGATCCCACGATGTCCAACACCGTCGATCTCGGCGGTGCGACCGGACCGGGGATGATCTGGAGAGCAGCCGCAGCCATCCAGGCAGGCATGTGTGAAACCGTCGTCTGTGTTTTGGCGAACAAAAATGAAAAAGGGGAAACACTACGCTCCCCCAACCGCAATCCGATCCGTGAATTTGATGTACCTTTTGGGGCTTCCGGAGCGAATACGTCCTATGCCCTGTTAAAACGTCAGCATATGGAAGAATACGAATCCACTCAGGAAGACTTTGCAAGAATCGCTTGGTGGCACAGAAAAAATGCCCAGCTGAACCCGGATGCCATTTTTTATAATAAACCGCTCGACCTTGAAGATATTTCCGCCTCTCCGATGATTTCCGATCCGCTTCACATGCTGGAAATCGTCATGCCGGTGGCCGGGGGAGCAGCTGTTGTCGTCACTTCTCCGGAAAAAGCAGCGAACGGGAAGCATAAGCCGGTCTATTTGAAAGGAGCGGGGGAAAAAATCACCCACCGTGCGGTCAGCCAGGCACCATCCCTGGACGCCCTGCCGTTCAACGCTTCCATTCCAAGAGCGCTGGAACAAGCCGGGACCAACGTGGAAGAGATCGACCTTTTCTCCCTGTACGACTGCTATACGAGCGTCGTCGCCATCACCCTGGAGAGTGCAGGATTGTGTAAGCCCGGGGAGTTCGGAGAGTTTGTCAAAAACCACAGCTTCGGACATGACGGGGATTATCCATTAAACACCCACGGAGGCCAGCTGGGCTTCGGCCAGGCCGACCTGGCCGGCGGCATGTCCCATGTCGTAGAAGCCGTCCATCAATTGCGAGGCGAAGCCGGGAACCGTCAAATCCCGGATGCCGCACAGGCCTTGGTGACAGGAAACGGCGCTACATTAAGCGAAACAACAGCCCTCGTGTTAGGAGGAGAACAATGAGCCAGCAGCCAAACATTTCACTACCCGGTCCAACGATCACCCCCATCAGCCAGCCTTTTTGGGAGAGCATCCAGGACGGACATCTCAGCCTTCAGCAGTGTGACAAGTGTGAGCAGTGGGTCTTCTATCCCCGCGCACACTGTCCCCACTGTTTTCATGGTTCGTTAACATGGAAAAAAGCATCCGGACGAGGCAAATTGAAAACTTGGAGCGTCATCCACCGCGCGGGGCATCCCGCCTGGCAGGAACACACGCCTTATGTCGTCGGCGTCGTCGCCCTTGAGGAAGGACCTTCGCTGTTGACGCACGTCTTGGTAGAAGAAGACGCCTTAACTCATAACCTGAACGTCGAAATCGACATCACGGACGTCGGTCCGCACCCCTTGCCATTCTTTAAAAAACAGGAGGTAACCACATGATCCTTACGTACTTCATCGCAGTAGCCCTATTCTGGCTGCTCGGATTAATCCTATGGAAGAATTTCTACACGACGAAGAAAGGAGAACGTTAACCGATGCTTACAAGCTCCAGCGTATTGCTATGGACCGTCATTATTTTACTAGCTGTATACTTTGCCGCTGTGACGTGGGTCGGTAAAAAAGGGCGGGCGCACAGCCAGTCGATGGCCGGCTTTGCAACGGCCCGCGGAAAAGTGAGCCCCTGGCTTGTCGGAGCTAGTTTCGCCACCAGTTACGCCAGCGCCAACCTGTTCATCGGTGTGCCGGGACTCGCCTACGAACACGGCACCGCCGTCCTTTGGTACACCCTCGGCTGCTTTGGCGTCAGCTGGGTGGGACTGCTGCTCTTTGCCAAAACGTTCTGGCGGTACGGGAAAAAATTCGGTCACGTGTCGACCCTTCCCGAGTGGCTTGGGAAGCGTTATAACTCGAAAGCCCTGCAGGCGATCGTCTCTTTACTGATCTTATTCAATGTGTATTATATCGTCGGGCAGAATGTCGGGCTTGCGACCATCTTTGAAACCGTCATCGGCATCCCCTACTCCTGGGGCATCATCATCGGTGTCGCCATCACGATTCTGTACATCGGCCTTGGCGGCGCCTTCGCACAGATCATTACCGACGGCATCCAGGGCATTCTGATGGCCGTCACTTCCACCTTCATCGTCGTATCCTTTTTCTGGACAATCGGTGGAGGGTGGAACGTCTTCGGTGTGCTGACCGACCGCCTGCACAGCATCGATCCGAACCTGACCGCCGCCATTGCCGACAGCGGCCCCTATAACAGTGCGCTCGCCATCATGGCCGTCCAGTTCCTGCTTTTCAGTTTCGTATTAATGCCGCACCTGTTAAACAAAGTGCTCTCGATTGAAAAAGAGGAAGACCTGGCTCCGTTCACCTTATCCGCAGGACTGGTGCTGTGCATCATATCCACGCTCATGGTCCTCGGCGGACTCGCCGCCCGCGTCCTGTTCCCGAGCCTGCAGAGTGCCGATGCAGCGATTCCGACCTATGTCATCGAGGCCTTCCCGAGTGTCATCGCAGCCATCATGATCGTCGGCATCATCTCCGCGATCTTATCGAGCACAGACAGCCTGTACCTAGGCATTACGACAAGCATCGGGAACGACTTGTACCACGTCGTCGCACCAATCCTGTCCTCGAAGAAAATGTCCGCCCAGGAGCTGGACAACAAGTCATTGAAAGTGGCCAAAGGTTCCCTGATCGTCGTCGGACTGCTGTCCCTCTATTTCTCACTGGAACGACCAGAGTCGCTGGCCTTCCTGATCCAGTTCAGCTTCTCCGCAATCATATCCGGGATCATCGCACCGATCACCCTCGGGTATTTCTGGAACCGGGCGAATCACTACGGCGCAATCGCCGCTGTGGTAACGGGTGCTTCCTTATATGTCGCCTTTACAACGCTGAACGTATTCGGAAATATCTTTATTGCCATGTTCTTCAGTGCCGCTGCAGCCTTTATCATTATGGGGGTTGTGAGCGTGCTGACTGGTAAAGCGAAAGAAGAGAATCTGGTGCTGGAGAAATCCGGTTAATCTTCCATATATAAGAAAAAAATCCATAAAAGAAGCGTATCACTTCTGGTAGAATCCCAAGGTGATACGCTTCTTTTCATGTTAAATACTCATGAGGTAAAGAAAGACATCATCATTCTCACTGAACCTGACCGGAGTCTTCACGTTCTCCTACTTTCACCTTAAAAAATAAGTCTTTCTTAGAAGAAAGCGGCAACTTGACTCATCGTCTATGGTTGTTCCTTCCAATCCATACGATGATTTTCTTATGAAACCAATACCTCATACACTCATCCAAAAAGCAGTCGGAAAACACTTAAGGGATCTACGGTTAGCGCAGGGGCTTTCCCAGGAAGAGCTGGCGTACCGGGCTGGCATGCACCCGACGTATATCAGCGGCATAGAACGTGGACGAAGAAACCCGTCCATTACGAACTTCTACTATTTAGCTCATGCGTTGGACGTCCATCCTAAACAACTGATCCCATCCATTCCATTAGACAACAAAGGGGAGGAAAACGATGACTGATTCTATAAAGAAAGAGTATCTACTCCTCCCCACCTCAACTTCTTCCATCTGTATTGAATTCCTCGGCCAAAATCCTATTATGGCCATGACCACTTGGAAACAGACCCATATTAAAGCGGAAGCCCCTACGAAATCAGAAGCCATTCAAGAGATATTATCTATGCTTAAAAATGATCCTTATATATTTTGAATTCAGGATTTGCTAAATAAATCTGCATTTAATTTTGTAAATTTTAAAGAGGATAATATTATCCTGCACACTACCCTCTAATATTCACTAGGTCTAACCAAAACAGTCGAGAAATACTAGAGCAAGCCAATTGATGCATTTGAGTAAGATCTCCACATATCAGCAACTAGATCAACCTGCATAATCTTATCATTTTCATCTCTTCAATCGGTGGCACAGGCACGCTAATAAATGATTAACGGTCCCATATGACTATACTAAATATCTCTCTTACGAATAATCACTACAACCGACTCCATAAGTTGACGGATTATGGAATTAGTTCTTTAGGTCAGAAATCCACCTATTCCCGTTACGATATTTCAATATGTTCTACGGTTGTCATGCTGTTTTATCTTACTACTGAATACCTACTGAAGATAATACGGATGAAGGGAGAGAAGGACAAGCGACAAAAATGAAAACTCATGCACGAATAATACAAAAGTAAAAGTCTGCCGTTCTATTTGGCAGACTTTTAAACGTTACTGTTTAATGCAAATATAAAATTATTTAGCAACTTTAGAATTCAGTATTAAGCACCGATTTTATCGTTTTTATTATTCGCAACGACTTCTTCAGTACCTAATATTAAGTAGTTCATCTCACTATCTGATATTTCATTAAGATCTTTACGCTTAACAAAATAAAAACTAACACCTAATATTATCCACACTATGAGCGCTATCCTTGATTCTATACCTAAAAATGCAGGGGAACTAGGAATTAATAATAATGATAAAAATGTAATACTCGTTAATACACCTAATCCAGCTAGAATTTTTTTCAAAGGAGAGACCACATTGATTGAAGGGTTAAAATCCGAATTCAAGTTCCATTTGAATAAACTATATGCTGTGTAACATGTGTAAAAATAGGCAATTGTGACACCAATAGAAGACATATCCACTACCCATATTAGTACTTGGCGCCCAAACCATGGTGCTAATAAGGCTATAGCGACTGTAAAAATAAAGCCAATATATGGCGTGTTGTATTTGGGATGTAATTTAGAAAAGATATCAGGTATAATTTTAGCTCGAGACATTGCAAATAATAGACGGCTTGAAGAAACCATAAATCCATTTAGACCTGTGAAGACACCCATAGAAACTGCAATAACTAATATGGCTAAACCAAATGTACCTAATAGATTTTTCACAACAGTTCCCGTCCCCCACAAGAAATTCTGGGAAACCAAACTTTCCCAAGGGCGAGCCATAGCCGTAGCTAATATCATCAATATATATAGCATTGCAGTAAAAAAAAGTGCGCTGATAATTAATTTAAATGCTTTTTTAGATGAAAAATTGAACTCCTCTGCAAGTTGAGGAACGTTATCAAACCCTACATAAGCCCATGGTGCAATTGCAACAATTGCGATGACTGCAGCAAAAGCTGTTGTTTCCATAGGGAAAAATGGCTGAACATTGGATAAACCAGTATCTGGTTGCCCACCTACTAAAATTGATAGAACTACAACACTTAATACCATTACTGTACAGAAATAGAATTGCAACCTCCCTGATAAAGCAGCGCCTCTAACATTGAACCAACCGAATAACAATAATACCAATGTAGCCAAAATAACTTCTACACCATAAATATTCCAACCAGCAATTTGGTAAAGATAAAGCCTTTCAATGAACTGTGGAAATACAAACTTAAACATTAATGCGAAGGCTGAAGCATTCAATGCGACAATACAAATATATCCAAGAGTTAAAAACCATCCGCAGATAAATGCATGCGTTCGCCCTAGACTAATATATGCATAAGCGAATTCTCCTCCCGATACTGGGAAGCTCTTAATAAGAAAACCATAACTAACCGCAATTAACATCATTAATAGTCCACCGATAGCAAATCCAAGTATTGCTCCCAGAGGACCAGCGGTTTCAATCCAATTAGTAGGTTGTACAAAAGCCCCCCACCCTATTGATGAACCAAGTGCGATTGCCCATACCCAATGAGGCTTTAATGATTTCTTTAAAGTTTGTCTTTCCTCCATTATTCAATCTCCCTCTATTGTTTTGCTAAATTTACTTTTTAATTATGTCCAGATTGATATACTCTTTCTCCATTAACATATGTGTACATAACTTCTAGATCGTGTAGTTTCATACTTTAAGCCGCCTTCTAGGTCTATGAACTAAATTTCCTTACAGCTAAATCCAACATCAGCGTAAGCATAAAACTCCTTAAACTTTCAGATGTTTAAGGAGTTTTACTAATAGAAAATTATTTTAATTGATAATAATTCACATACCAATCAGCAAATTTCTGAAGCCCCTCTTGAATAGTCGTTTCCGGCTTGAAACCCACCGCTTCTTGGAGTTGATCAGTGGAAGCATATGTAGCAGGTACATCACCTGGTTTAATTGGTTCATAAATCTTGTTAAACTCAATATCTTTACCAAGGGCATTACCTAATGCATTTTCTAAAGCTTCAATAAAAGTCATTAATTTCTCAGGGCTGTTGTTTCCTATATTGTATACTTTGTGTGGAGCACCTTGATCAGTGCCAGGCTCATTACTAAGTAATCGTTCAATACCACTTACAATGTCATCTATGTAAGTAAAATCACGATACAAATCGTTCTGAAAGTCGCCATTGTTATATATCTTAATAGGTTCACCTGAGAAATATTTATCTGTAAAACCAAAGTATGCCATATCAGGACGCCCCAATGGACCATAAACTGTAAAAAACCTTAAACCTGTTGATGGAATGTTATACAAGTGGCTATAAGTATGTGCCATTAGTTCATTAGTCTTTTTAGTAGCCGCATATAAAGAAACTGGTGTATCCACAAAATCCTTTTCCTCGAATGGAACTTTCTTATTTGCGCCATAGACAGAACTTGAAGATGCATATACTAAATGATCAACAGGATTATGCCGGCAAGCTTCTAATATATTATAAAACCCTACTACATTACTCTCCATATACGCGCCTGGATTTTCAATAGAATATCGAACACCAGCTTGAGCAGCTAAATTCACAACAATATCTGGTTTGAACTCTTTGAAAATTGAACTAATAGCATCTTGATTTGATAAATCTTCCTTAAGAAAGGTGAAATTATTATAAGGTTTAAGACCGCTCAATCGAGTTTCCTTTAGTCCTACATCATAATATTCATTTATATTATCTAATCCAATAACTGTACACCCTTGACCCAAGAGCTTTTTGGAAAGATAGTAGCCAATAAATCCAGCTGCGCCAGTGATTAAATATTTTTTACTAGTGTCAATTGGATTGTAGCTCATATGCTTCTCCTCTCATTACCTCTACTCTCCCTGGTTCTCGACCGACAGAGTGGTATTCTACTTTAGCTTTTTTCATTTCTTCAATGTCATATATATTTCTACCATCATAAACTAACGGAGTACGCATTAAGCCACGGTAAAGCTCAGGAGTAACAGCTTTAACCTCCCCCCATTCTGTAAATACAAAGCAAACGTTAGCATTGTTTAATGCTTCCTCTACGTTATTAACATACGTTATAGATCCTTGTCGGTTAGGACCTTCCGGATAGATTTTTGAAAAGTTTTCCACCCCTACAGGATCATATGCATAGATGTCTGCGCCTTGGTCTAATAGTAGTGGAACGTTATCTAATGAAGGTGCTTCACGCAGATCATCAGTTCCTGGTTTGAATGTTAAACCTAATACAGCTACCTTTAATCCACTAAATGTAATCAATCGATTACTTGCTTTTTTATATAAAGAAGTTTTCTGACTCTTATTTACATCAATGGCTGCTTTTACGGTCTTAAGCTCATATCCATTTTGTTGGGCTAAATAATCAAGCGCTTGCGTGTCCTTTGGAAAACAGGAACCACCAAACCCAATCCCAGCATTTAAGAATTTGGAACCAATACGCCCATCATAACTCATGCCTTCGGCCACATCTTTAATATCTGCACCTACTAACTCACAAAGATTAGCTATATCGTTCATATATGATATTTTTAAAGCTAAGAAATCATTAGAAGCGTATTTTATCATTTCTGCTGATCTACGGTTTACCGAGACTACTGGCAGATTGAACGGCTTGTATATTCCTTGAAGAATTTGTTCTGCCCAAGTGGTCTCTGTACCTATAATGATTCTTTCAGCATGAAGCGTATCGTGTACAGCCGACCCTTGTGCAAGAAATTCTGGATTGGATGCAACTTCAACATTTACATCATTTACGAGGAAATCCTGAATAAATTGCTCAACTTTATCATTTGTTCCAACAGGAACTGTTGATTTAACAACGACTAAGCAATCTTTTTCAACTGATTCTGCAACTTGTCTAGCAACTGTTGCAATATAAGATAAGTCAGCTGACCCATCAGGTTTTTCGGGTGTTCCAACTCCTAAAAACACAGCATCTGCATTTTTGTAAGCTTCTTTGTAATCAGTCGTGTAATCAATTCTTCCGTTAGCATAATTTTTCTGCATTAATTCTTCTAAACCTTTTTCATATATAGGAGATACACCGGCTTTCATATGGTTAACTTTCTCCTCATCAATATCTACGCAAGTGACATGATGTCCCATCTCTGCAAAACAAACTCCTGCCACTAAACCAACATATCCCGTTCCAGCTACTGCTATTTTGTACATATTATTTATTCCCTTCTACTATTTATTTAAATTAAAGTAATACAGTTTTGAATATCACTGTAAATTCCATTTTTGATATTTACCACTCAATGTTAAAACTATACAAATTAACATTAAATTTAATAATGCTCCTGTAATTCCGAACAATGCAATCGCTACAACATCAGAATTGAATACTACAAATCCTAGAACAAGTGCTGTTGTAAGCAGTAACATTCTAATTATGGTGAAAATTAGGTAAAACCTTTGAGCAGATAATACTGGTATTGTTCTTACGCTAGGCTTATTAATAAAAGTAGAGAAAGAAGTTAAAGCAATCCATCTTGCGTATTCACCAGCAACATTCCAGCCGGAACCAAAAATAAACTCAAAGAGTGTTGGCCCAAAAATGATAACCATACCAAAAGGAACTAATCCAATACCTGCTAAGACTAATGTAGCTTTTAATACTTTACTTTTTATTTCTTCTCCTTTATTCGCTGCTTCAGTAATATGGGGATAAAAGACGTCCCCGATCGATTGACCTATTAAAGTAGAAGGCAAAGCTAATACTGTGCGGCCAATATTATAGAAACCTGCTGCAGCAGGACCAAAGAATGAAGTTAATAACAGGATAGGTAAGCTTTGGGATAATGCACTGAGAAACTCTTCTGGAGCCCTGTACAAAGGAAAGTCTCTATGTGTTTTAGCAAGGGTCTTTATGGAAACCTTTTTATATTTATCCTCAGAAACAACAGTGGCTTTGTGATTAGATTTCTTTGCCTGAAGTATCATCATTAGAGCCTTAAGACCGTTCGCTGTCACTTGCAAAATTACTAAAACGGAGGCAAAAGGGTAAAACAGCCCTATCCCTACTTTACTAAAATTTGTGATAATGGATTGATAAAAATTAACTTTAGCAGTTATTTTAAATTGTTTAGTTCTAATAAACCATTGTTGTAAAACTTGCATAAGACCTGCAAACAAAATTACAAGTGGAATTAGATATAAGAAGGGAGCAATCTCTTCCAATTTGAATAGAGATACTAATGATTCATCGAATAAAAATAGTATCACTGTGAAAATACTTGCTATAATTAAAGTTATATACAATGATAATTTCAATAAACCCTTAGCATTATTATCATTTTTCGGGAGCACTATTGCTACAGGGTATGAAAGTGCTGCTATCGGTATAATAATTTTAGTGATAGCATTAAATGTTCCCATAATGCCAAATGCTTCTGGCCCATATAATCTTGTTATTATTGGTGATAAAGCAACAGTTACTGCCTGTGCGCCAGCCACACCAGTAGCCATGATAAGTACATTTTTTACAAATGATGATTGGAAAGCTTTTCTCAAATTCAATTTCATTTAGGCTCCCCACTATTCCACTTAGCCAACAAATATCTAATTTTCTTCATATTCTGTACCGAATTTGATTCCTGATAATCTTACCTAAAAATTTTAGATTTCTACTATATAAAGGATGTATTTTAAAAGCCTCAAACCATTTTTCTAGGGCTTTTCTCAAACCATCCCTAGATTGATAGAAAGGAACAATATCTAACCTTCGTTTACAAAACACCCTCGGATTTGCTCTTAAATAATCTATATTTAAATCTATAACTTTTTCCATGCCTTGTATTTTATTGCTAGTATTTGCCGAAATCCTCTCCCCTTCATGTAAATAATAATTTACCAAGGGAGAATCAACATAATCCACCTTGTATTTCTTCGCTATCCTTAGCCATAACTCATAATCTTGAGATGATTTAATATTATTATTGAATACACCACAATTGTCCAAAGCTGCTTTTCTTACCATTACAAAAGATGTAGATCCTATAAAGTTTCGCTCAATTAAACGATCATAGACACTACCTTTTATTCTATTTTGTCTTATAACTTTACTTTCAGATTTATCATCTTTTGGACTAACAGTATAGGAATCACAATATACTAACCCCACATTAACATCTGTGAATCTTGTCATTTGTAATTCAACTTTGTTAGTTAACCATTCATCATCATCATCAAGAAAAGCTATATATCCTCCACTAGAATTTTCTATTCCAGTATTTCTTGCTTTGCAAGCTCCCATATTGTCTTCATGGACTATGTACTTAATACGATTATCTCGTATTAAATTAATATTTTGTTCGATATCTTTTTTGTAAAGGTATTCTTTTGGACTATCATTAACCACAATTACCTCTAAGTTTTTATAACTTTGATTTAAAACACTAAGGATAGCTCTTTCTAGTAATTTGAATGGCCTTTTATAAGTTGTAATTACAACACTTACTAATTCATCCAATATATCAACTCCCTTGTATACTTATATTGTATTTAATTTTGAAATTAATTAATTATGATGTTTATTTGCTATGCGTCTAAGACCACATATATGGGATCGTTTCATGGTTATTTTGTATAAAGTAATAATAAACAAACCACCCTGAAAAGTATATAATAATAATTAAATTGTAAAAGAGTTTATTATTTTTAGAAACATGTAAATCAATTATTGTGGCAAGGATAAAAATTTGTATAATCTCATAGTATAGTGCTATACGACCAACATAATCTGCTAAATATCCATAAAATTCAAGTATTAATCCCATATAATACACTATTGACATTTGGTATACAAAGTTAGATTTATATTTTAATCTTCGCAAATTATACCCTATAATTATTATAATAGGGAGTTTAATAACTAAGTTCCCTATGCCTAAGCTTCCTATATTCAAATCATATTGACTATATGCTGAAAATAGTTCAAGATTTGTAATTAGTCCAAGAAAATAATTTGCATTGATAACTAATAGTAAAGTTAAAATAATAGCTAACGATTTTTTAAGAAAACCAATACTTTTATATCTACTGTTTAACAACCAATAAACTGGCATGAACACTAATGCTGTGTAATGAAAACAACTCGCAAGTAATACAGTAAATATAAACTTCAAAAGTTTTCGATCATATATTGATCTAATCGATAAAAGAACTAGCGCGACCGCTACAGATTGTCTAATGATATTAAAACTAGGGTTAAACATCGTACTCATTAAAATAAAAACCGCTATGGTTAAATTAATTTTCTCTTTGAAATTATATACTGCCTTAAAAGTTATAATCCATATTAGCAGTGAGGATATAACAAATAAAAATCTAACATCATCAAAAGTATATTTAATAAAGTAATTAAGTAATACCCACCCTGGTTCGAATCTAGTATCAAAAATAGCCTCTTGAATACTACTAAATCCTGTTAAGTTGTAGTATATGTTCTCATATGCAAAATAATCAGTTCCAACTCCATATCTCCACCCTGATACTACAACTGGAATAACAATAGCTCCAAAAAAAATAAACTTGCTATGTAAATTCGGTCTTACTTTTTCAGATACGAAAACTAATGCAGTAGTAAGAATTAAAACAAAAAAATACAAGAAATAAGTTTGAATTATCCCCATTTCACTTCCCCTTAAATAATCACATTTGGATATAAAGAGTATATTTATCCAATAACTAATGCTTATTTGTCATAATATTTATTAAAAAAGGGAACTAGGATTCATATGGTAGTTTCAAATAGTCACCCAGTTTTTTTTCTACTCCTCGTGAGGAGAATTTACCCAATCCGCTTCTATGAAAGAAGGTTAATTCACCAAAAATAATTTGGTTTTTGACATTGTAAAAATCTACTCTAACATGCGGAAAACCCTTAGATAGTTCTCTACTTAATTCAAGCATTTTTTCTAAAGTTTGTGGTTTTTCAATATGACAATTCTTATTAGAAGTTGGAATATCATCAATAGTAATATCTTGAAGTTCCCAATCAACACTATAAAAATTTTGTTTATGCTCCTTGAATCTATCTATGTCTACCTGTATTAATTTAGGTTCCCCATTAAAACAGAATAATTTGTAATCCATAGGGGGGATCCCTTTTTCATCAACCATAAATTTTTCACATATAATCCTAGGTTGTAAATCTTTATATACCCATTCTCGAGTTGTCCAATATAAATTTCGCTTAAACCACTTTTTCATTATTTTTGATGTTCGGGACCAATTAACTTGATTTTTATCTGAACACAGTATATTATCACCCGAACCATTGGTTCCCTTTAAGACAAATGACTTTGGAAGAGCATTAATATCAATATCATCAACAGATTCATAAACACCGTAAAGTTCATTAAGATATTCTTCACCTATTCGATCCTTAACAAATTCTCTAACTTCATATTTATCTGCACAAGATGCTGCATGAGAATCATGCCAATATAGTTTTAACCACTGCAATTTATCATTAAACAATACAGGTGAATCTAGGTTAACACTCCTACCTAAACTAGATTTAAATCGTTTCTCTATAAGTTGCCTATTCGATAACCTTTTAAAATAATGGTACCTTATTTGCTTAAAAAGATTTAAAGCAACCTTGTTTTTTTTTATAATTTTCAACATTACTAAAATTCACCCCATATTATACTTGATATTACTATCACATTTCACTAAATATATTTTCATATTTTTTCTTCATTTCTACTAAATCAAATGTTTTTACATACTCCCTATTATTCATAATGATATCCTTACGTAAATCGCTGTCAAAAATAAGATGATCGATCTTTTCGGCTAAATCTTCTTTATTAAGCCTGGCATAAAAGCCGTTCACTCTATCCTCTATAATATTATCAGGATTATCTGTAGTTATTATAGGTATATCGCAAGCTAGAGCTTCTAATAAAGCATTACTAAGCCCCTCATATAGAGAAGGAAGTATGAAAATATCTGAATTATAAATATATTTATATGGATTATCTTGATAACCAAGGAACATTACTTTTTTCTCCAATTTTTTTTCCTTGATTTTCGCTTCAATTTTACCTCTGTCCTCACCATCACCTACTAAAATTAAATTTGCATCATTTCTTTTTAATACAAGCTCAAATGAATCCAATAATAAAAGTTGATTTTTCTGTCTTGTCAATCGGCCAACTGCAATTAATTTCGGTCCTTTAATACTTGAAAAATTATCATTAATTTCTTCTACTTTTTTTCTAGATATTAAATTTAAATCTACTGAATTATAAACGACTTGCACTTTATATTCTGGAATATTGATTTTATTAATGATATTTTCTTTCATAACATTGGTCAATACTATACATTTATCAGTTAAAGGATATAATTTTTTTGCTAGTAAAATCTTAAATTTCCCCGTAGACTTTTCATTTATTTCTACGGCTTGTCTTATTACTAACTTAAAGTTTTTATTGCATATTAACTTAGCTAATATCGCTACTATATTTATAGTAGTATCAATGGAAAATAAAATATCAGGTTTTTCTTTTCTAATTTCTTTAATTAATGGGGTTAGTGAAAAGTGTATTTTCTTAGCATTTAAATCAATTACTTTAATATATGATGGCAAATCATTTAAGTATATTCCTTTTTTGTTAACAAGTGCTATACAAATATCAAATTTACCACTATCCAACTTACTTAGTAGATTAATAATAAACCTTTGTACTCCACCTCCACCTAACGAATACATAAATATCATAATCTTTTTTTTATTCAATTTATCACCTTATTTCAAAAACATAAATGTAATCCGCCACAAGATATGGATTGCTGTTTATGTCTTTATGAATTTTCTTTAAACCTTTGAAAGAAATACCTTCTCCGCTCATCAATAATAGTTTTATCGTATTTTTTTGCTTCTTCATAATTTCGCTTAGATTGATATTCCATAGTTTTTCCGGTGAAACTATTTATTATTTCGCATATTTCATAAACATTATTACTTGTGTTACTAAATATAAAACCTTCTTCTAACAATTCAGGTATCCCCGCCGTCCTTGCCCCAAAAGCAGGCACACCTCTACTCATCGCTTCAATTAGTGCACGTGGTAAGCCTTCTTGACGACTTGGTTGAGTATACAAATCAATTTTTTCTAACCACCCGAATACATCTTTATGTACCATTGGACCTAAGAATTTAACCTGATCAAGCACATCATGTTCTTTTGCGATGGATTTTAAATATGTTTGATCTCCTGCTCCTACAAGTTGATACTCAATGTTTGTAATCCCTTGTTTCTTTAGTTTACCTAATGCTTTAATTATATATTGTTGACCTTTATATCTTATATTTACAGATGCGGTAGTTCCGATTATGAGTTTGCTGTTTTTACTTCTCCTTTGTATTTTTTCTCTTCTTTTTTTAAGAATATCATCATCAAATTTTGTTAATGCCACATTAGAACAATTCACATTTTCACCTTTAGTAGGATACCTATCCTGTAAAAAGTTATTTGTAACATATACTACATACTTAGCATTCCAAACTCTTTTTTTTGTTGACCAATACATTAAAGGTGCAACAAACTTACCCAGGATACTATGATTCCAAAAAGCATCCCAAGGGCATGCTACAACTTCTACTAAACAGGGTTTATTTTGCTTTTTCGCTTCATCGTATGCAATAAAACCAATTAAACTTGGAAATCTAACAACAATAAAATCTGAAACTTCAACTGCTTCTTTTATTTTTTTTCTACTTTCTTTTTTTTTAAATATAGCTCCTTTAACACTTGACATATTAGGGATATCTATAACATGAAATGGAGAAATTGATATTTTAGACAATTTTGTCCCAGCTTGGTTTATAGAAACTCCTTTAGTTCGTATAGCTACTGATAATTCATTAGCAATAGCATAATATCTTTTAAACATTTCATCATTATGGGCTATCCCATAATAATTTTCATCGCTATCTACTCTTAAAGGACCATCATGGCAAAATAAAACTCTCATTTCTTAACTCCTCTATACTACCATTTTGTTGACAGGGAATAATTCACCTAAAATATAATCAAATTCGTCTGGCTCGAACACTTGGTAGCCTGATGTATCATAGAATGTAAGCTCACCAAAGTAAATTTGCCCATTTATATTATACAAGTCCACTCTCACATGCGGGAAATCGGCAGACAGTTTTTCTGCTATTTCACACATTAATTCAAAATTTTCAGGCCTCTCTATTTCAGTGGTTATCTTATTTACATCATTCCTGCAGTAGGGAAGCTGCTCAAACTTCATGTTGAAAATTCCATTTTTAGGGTCTCCGGATGATGTATCCGTAGCCACTTTGATATATGAGCACTTCCCATCAAAACAATAAAATTTGTAATCAATGAGACCATTACCGTCAGGTACATCCAAAAACTCTTCACAGATTATTTTTGGCTTAATATCATAATAAGCCCATTCTCTTCCAGCTTTGGCGGTTCGTTTAGTAATCCAGTGATCCAATGTTTTCTTTGTATCTTCTAATTGAAGCGCACTTTTATCATGGCATATAATATTCGTATGACTTCCATTATTAGTTTTAAATATAAATTTATTCGGTAAATCCTTGAAGTTTATTTCTGCAGCACTTTCATATACTCCATGTAAAGGGATTAATATATGTTGTAAATTTTTTGAAGCCACGTAATCTCTAACCTCATACTTATCCGCACATTTAGTCATTAAGGGATCCCGGTAGTATAATTTATACCATTGTATTTTCTCATTAAATCTTTTCGGTTCTTTCAATTTTAAGTTTCTACCCGTTTTAATCCAATACTGGATATAAATCATCATCTTATCCGGAATAAATTCTGTTAAACCTAATATATTCATTCTAAGTTTTTCACTTTGGAATATCTTTTTGTAATTCACCTGTGATCACCTTTTTACTCATGGATTAAATTCATATACTCTTTAATAACTATTTGTCTATTAAATTTGTTTGCTACCCTGGTTCTCCCAGCTAATCCCATTAATCGTTTTTCTTCGAAGCTTAAATTTATTACTTTCATAGCTTTTTCAGTTAAATTATCAGCATTTCCTGTCTCGAATAAATAACCAGTCTCACTCTCTATAATCACATCGTTAGATCCGTTTATATTTGAGGCTAAACATATTCTTCCTGTAGCTGCGGATTCTAAAAGAACATTAGGAATTCCTTCACCACCGTGAGAAGGTAGTACAGTACAATGACACTTCTGTACCCACGACTGGATGTCTTTCTGAAACCCTAAATACCTTATTAGTCCACTTGAATGGTAATGATTTATGATTCCTTTATATTTTTCCTCTTCAATAAAACCAGCTATATAAAAATTTGTGTTTGGATATATTGCCTTTATATTTTTAGCACATTGCAAGTACTCATCTATACCTTTTAATGTCATGATTCTTCCAATAAATATAAAGTTAACTGTTTCATCACTAGGAAGGTTATGCACTTCATATTGGTCTAAATTAACACCTGATCCAGGGAGCATGGAATAATTATCTTTCACCATTTTATTATTAACGAAGAAATCCCTATCACCTTTATTTTGGAAAAAAACTTTATAAGATCTTTTCAAAGATATCTTATACAATATTTTAGCTATCATACTTAAAAAGGTTTCTTTCATAAATGTAGCACCCGTACCAGTTACATTACTAACCTGTTTATTACTAGTTATATTGGAAGCAATAGAACCATATATGTTGGGTTTTATCGTATACGAGAAAACATAATCCGGATCCACTTCCTTCATTATTTTTACATACTTTATCAGTAATTTCGAGTCGCTAACAGGGTTAATCCCGCGCCTATCAACATGTGTCTCTATAATCTTACATCCCATATTACTAAAATAAACATTATCTTTCGATTTTGGCATGGATATAATAACTTCATTACCATCTGAAATCAAGGTTTTTATGAGTTCTTTCCTAAAGTTATAGAGGGTAATAAAGTGATTTGAAAGTATCAGTATTCTTTTCCCCAATTCACATTCACCTACTGCTTGTTAAGATATTCTGTTACTTCTCTTGCTATACCTTGCTCAAAAGGTTCTGGAGTGAAATCAATATCCGAACTTGCTTCACTATGAGAAAAGCTACGGTCTTCACTCATCCGTTGTACCCTTTCAACATAATCAATTTTACCAAAAGTGATTACTTTTATAATTTTCGCAAGTAATATACCAAACGTTAACGGGAAACTAATAAATTTTGTTTTCTTATTTAATAATTTACTTATTAACCTAAAGGCATCTATCATTTGTATAGGTTTTTCACCTGATAAAATATACTCGTTTTTAGCTTTATCAGAGGGGAGCATCAGAATTTTATAGTATGCTTTACCAAGATCTCTAGCATTAACAGGTTGTATAAGGCTCTTTCCTTGATTTATGACAGGAAAAATTCTAAACGTATCTACCATTTTTATGAATTTACTCATATTCTTATCATATATATCTCCATATATCATGGTAGGACGCAAAATTGTCATTTGTATATTATTTTCGGATACTATGTCTCTGATTTTCTCTTCAATAATCTCGTATTCTTCAGATGCTATTCTGAACTTTGAATATATCCCTGTCGTATGTACACAAATTGCTCTTGAGACATTGTTGCTAATAGCTGCATTTAATATATGTAGTGTGTATCTAATATTAACGATGTGGACAATTGTGTCTACTCCTTTCATACATTTATCCAAAAATCCTTCGTCTTCTAAATCTCCAACAACCTTTTCAACGTTTAGTCCGCTATTATCTAAAAGTGAAGTCTTCGAATTTTCTCTAACAATACAACGGATTTTCCCTTCATAATTATTTTTTTTAAGTTCTCTTAGGAAAAATTCCCCTGTGTGACCTGTTATTCCAGTAACTAATAGCATATCTTTCCCCCATTTAAATAAGGTTCAATTATTATGATCCAGAGTTTTTTTCGTCAGTTTTCTTTTCGTTACTTATGCTTCCTTCTCTGACGCCTTCACTTTTTGCCACACTAATAAAAGTTCCAAAAAAACATTTTACATCCATGGAAAAACTTATATTCTTAGCGTATTCACCATCTAACATGGCTTTTTCTTCAATAGAAATTTCATCTCTTCCTTTAATCTGGGCCCAACCAGTTAAACCAGCAGGAACATTATTTGCACCATATTTATCCCGTTCATATATTAAATCATCTTGATTCCATAGGGCGGGTCTTGGACCAATAATACTCATTTGACCTATTAATATGTTCCATATTTGAGGTAGTTCATCCAAAGAGGTCTTCCTGAGAAATTTTCCAACCGTAGTTATGTATTGTTCTGGATCATTTAGTAAATGTGTAGGTGTATCTTTAGGTGTATCTATTTTCATAGTTCTAAATTTCAAAATATGAAAATGATTCTTACTCAAGCCGACACGTTTTTGTTTAAATAATACAGGCCCTCTAGAATCAATTTTTATACTTAAAATAAGGATTACTAGAATTGGAGACAATAAAATAAGACCAGTTAGTGAAAGAAAAACATCAATTAATCTCTTTATTTTTAAATACATAATTAGAGTGCTCCTTATATATCGTTTACTATTTTAGGATTTAATTCACGCTAAACCTTTATCTTGAATTAAATTCTAAAATAGTAAGATAGAATAACAATGAAATGTTATAATAATTTTCATTTAAGGCTTAAATAGCTATCTTACTAATACAAGGTAAAGTAATTAAGGCCTTTTTTCATTCAATTTAAAAGGTAATGTATACTATAGAGGCATCTCGTTTTTTTAAAGAGATGCCCCTACAATAAATAAGGTCATATGTGACATAAGTGCATTAAGCTACACAAATACTCTTAATTTTTAACTATAGAACCATCTACTAGCTCTTTCATATATTCAAGTACGTCATCTCTCAAGTCCTCACGGTCAAGTGCTAGTTCTAAAGTTGTTTTGACAAAACCTAGTTTTTCACCAACATCATATCTTTTACCTTCAAAGTCATATGAAAATACGCGTTGTATCTGGTTTAAGTTTTGGATTGCATCAGTCAGTTGGACTTCCCCACCTGCTCCTTTTTCCTGTTTATCAAGGAACATAAAAATTTCGGGTGTTAGAATATAACGACCCATGATAGCTAAATTAGAGGGAGCTGTTCCTTGCTTAGGCTTTTCAACAAATTTATTTACTTGATAACGCCGACCTTCCTTTTCTTGCGGATCAATAATTCCATATCTATGAGTCTCCTCATCTGGAACAGATTGCACACCAATAACTGAAGAAAGAGTATCTTCATATTGATCCATTAATTGTCTTAGACAGGGCTTTTCTGCTTGAACGATGTCATCACCTAGTAATACAGCAAACGGTTCATCACCAATAAATTTCCTAGCACACCAAACTGCGTGACCGAGCCCTTTTGGTTCTTTTTGGCGAATAAAATGAATTTCTACATTGGATGTCGCATTAACCTTTTCAAGTAGGTCAAACTTCTCTTTCTGCATTAAATTATCTTCAAGCTCAAAATTTTTATCAAAGTGATCCTCAATAGCACGTTTCCCTTTTCCCGTAACAATGATAATATCCTCAATCCCAGATTCAATTGCCTCTTCCACTATGTATTGTATTGTAGGCTTATCGACAATCGGCAACATCTCTTTTGGCATAGCTTTGGTTGCTGGTAGAAACCTAGTACCTAATCCTGCTGCTGGAATGATTGCTTTTTTTACTTTCTTCATACCAAACTCCCCCTTATAACACTTCTTCCGTAATTTTCTTACTAGCTGGAATTTTATTATTAGCCAAGTCAATCACATATTCTTTTAAATCTTCAACGCTGCTATCAAGATGGTGCTCAACCAAATACTCAACGAGCTGGTAATCAAATTCGACTGTCTTTCCGATGAAGATTTTCGGAAACACCGGTTTCTTATTAACTTCCTTATCACTCAAAAGCTCTTCATACATCTTCTCGCCAGGACGAATGCCATTAAACTGAACCGGAATCTGACCCTCAGAGAAACCGGAGAGCTGAATTAAATTTTTTGCAAGGTCTACAATTTTTACGGGTTCCCCCATGTCGAGCACAAACACTTCTCCACCTCGAGCAAGAGCGCCTGCTTGCAGGACTAACCTTGATGCTTCTGGAATCGTCATAAAATATCTGGTCATATCAGGATGAGTGACAGTGACGGGTCCCCCAGCAGCAATTTGTTTTTTAAAGAGAGGAATAACGCTTCCACGACTTCCAAGTACATTTCCGAATCGTACAGCAACAAATTTTGTCTTACTTTTTCTTCCAAGGTTCTGAACAACCATTTCTGCAATACGCTTCGTAGATCCCATCACGTTTGGCGGATTAACTGCTTTGTCTGTGGAAACGAGAACAAAAGATTTCACCCCTGCCTGATGAGCAGCTTCAGCAACATTCTTTGTGCCAATAACGTTGTTCTTCACCGCTTCTTTCGGGTTAGCTTCCATTAGTGGTACATGTTTATGAGCGGCTGCGTGATAAATATAAGATGGAGCGTAGTCTTGTACGATTTGGAAAATACGCTCTCGATCCTGAACATCTGCAATAACGGTCTCAAGTTCTGTATCAATATCGTACTGTTTTAATTCCATATGGATTGTATAAATGCTGTTTTCACCGTGACCGAGTAAAATAAGGCGTTCCGGCCCGAATTTAATAAGCTGTCGACATATTTCAGAACCTATACTACCTCCGGCACCTGTGACCATTACGGTCTGCCCTTTGACTTCTGATTCGATGGAATTTATATCGAGTTCGACAGGCTCACGACCTAGAAGGTCTTCGATCTGCACGTCTCGGATTTGATTAACAGACACATTACCCATGGCAATATCTTCAATCATCGGTAAAGTTTGTACATTCTTCACCACTTGTTTTGACTCCGTAATGATTTCTTTAATTCGATTATTATCAACAGAAGGCATAGCAAGGACAATATGGTTTACTTGATAATCACTTGAGATTTGTTTGATTGCATTTGTACTCCCTAACACAGGAAGAGTAGCAACTGTCAAGTGATGCATCGTGAAATCATCATCTACAAACCCTACAAGTTCATTTTCCACTTCATTGGAATTCATCATCTGCCTAGCAAGCATTCTGCCCGCAGAGCCTGCTCCAATAATTAAAGTCCGTTGATGGTTAGGGTCCTTTTTAATAATTCGCGCCTTTTTAAATTTGGGATTGATTGTAAACCCGTAGGTCTTATAATATTGCCACGCGAACCGGACTCCACCAATAAGTAAGATATGTAACATCCAAGTAACAACAAGGGCTCTTTCATAAATAGCACCGAAGGAAATTAGCTGAATGAAAGCAGCAGTAATTATTGATAAAGTAACAACAGATATAATACCTATAAGTTCCTCTGTACTTGCATAACGCCATTTCTTCTTATACATACCAAAAATACTGGAAAATAAATGATGACTTACTAACAGCGATAAGGATAACACCAACATAATTCCATCAAAAACGGCCACATATGGATTAAGGAAAAAATGGGACATATAGATGGAGAAGGAAACAATGAGTGAATCTATCAATATCAATAAAAGAAGCCTTCTTTTATATGCTGTGGTCAATGAACTTCCTCCTTTTTAAATTGTCTTTGAGTCAGGGCTTTTTCATGTTCTCTATGTAAGCTGTATAACTTTTTTTAGTTTCATATTTGGTATACCAAATGGTCTTCCTAATCGATATTAGAAGCTTTTTCAACAAAGGCCATCTTTTTAATAAATGTTATACAACCCTGATAATTCCCACAAATGTAACTCTTTTGTAACAAACTTGATTGTACCATTTTCCACCATTCAAAAGAAGACCTGTGACGCAGATTTTTACATAACTTTTATATAAAATGTAAAAGTTTGTTATGAATGCGCTTTCGATATAATTCAAAAGAAGAAAAAGGACACAAGTAAGATAGTTCAATGTGCCCTTTTTGCATTATATCAACGGTTAAATACACCTAAAAATTTAGATTTTTTAATATGCTTAGGTGGCTCAGATGCTAACACTTTCCCTTCAAGCACATCTTCTGCATTTTCCATTAATAAATAAACCATATCATTTCCAAACTTTTTATTAATCGCTTCATACGCCTCTTTCATACAGAAACCCCGGGTCTTTGTATTATGAGCATCTGAGGCTATTAGATGAGCGAGATTAGCTTCCAGAAGCTGCTCTGAAAACTTCTTGATTTTCTTCCCAAAATTTCCACAGAGACTGCCGGCGGTGACTTGAGTATAGGCACCCTTTTTCACAAAAGAATACAAAAGATCTGGATTTTCTATGAGCTGTTTATTACGCTCCGGATGGACGATGACAGGGCTGTACCCGGCTACCTGAAGATCAAAGAAAAGCTGTTCAGCATAACGCGGAACAGAACTGGATGGGAATTCTACCAGGACGTACTTTGTCTTATCATCTATAGCTAGGATTTCATCAGCTTCTAGTCCTTGGACCATTTCACCATAGATACGGTTTTCCTGACCGGGAAGCACTTCTAAATCAATGCCCTGCTCCTGAAATGTTCGGTTCAGTTCAGCCACTTGAATCAAAATATCATGTTTATAATTATCATACGCACCATTTTTATGGTGTGGCGTCGCTACAATCGTTGTAATTCCATCGGCGACTGCTGCTTCGGCCATCTGTATACTTTCTTCTATCGTTTGAGCACCATCATCTACACCAGGCAGAATATGACTGTGAATATCAATCATGGTAAACTCCCCTTTCTTATTCCAACCTATCAAACTAGTTTTTTATAAACTAACGCCGATTATATCAAGAATAAGCATGGATATGAAGAACAAGGTAATGACAATTGTTATAATTTTGTAGATTTATGTGACTGAAGTTATATCTGGTGAGACTAATAAAAAAAGAAGGTCTTAGACCCTCCCTTTTTTATTGCCCATAATAATAGTAGTAGTTGCTCGACTTAATATCCTGGTCGTTCAATACAACACCGAGGATATTGGCCTGGGACTGTTCCAATTGTTCTTTTGCCTTCAACGCAGAATCTTTCTCTGTCTGTTTACTGCGTACAACGAGAAGGACTCCATCAACAAAGTTTCCAAGCACCTGGGAATCGGTGACGGCATGAACCGGTGGTGTATCAAAAATGATCATGTCATATGTCTGTTTGGCTTCTTCAATGAATACTCTCATTTTGTTGGAACCAAGCAGTTCAGATGGGTTTGGTGGAATCGGGCCGCATGTAATGACATCAAGCTTATTTAAGTCTGTATGACTCGCAATTTCAGATACTTTCTGAGCACCAATCAAATAGTTGCTCAAACCAATCGTATTCGGTACACGGAACGTATAGTGAATGGTAGGTTTTCGTAAATCTGCATCTACCAATAGCACCCTTTTCCCCTGCTGGGCAAAGACAACAGCCACGTTGGCTGTTGTGACTGACTTCCCTTCTGAAGGGTTGGCTGATGTGACAACCATTGTTTCCAAGTCTTTATCGACAGAAGTGAACTGAAGGTTCGTCCGGATGGTCCGGAACTGTTCGGCAATTGGAGATTTCGGATTGTTCTTTGTAACTAGATTCTTCGCTCTTGTATTTGTCGCTGTTGCTGCTTTCTTCTTACGTGCCAACAGATTCACCCCTCATTTCAGATACGCGGTTCTTTGACTTCCGTGCTTTCCCTAGATCCACCGTATCATCGGATGTGATCGTGGAAACGACACCCATAACCGGAAGGCCTAGTGCATCTTCGATATCCGTTTCAGACTTGATCGAGTTGTCGAGGTACTCCAGTAAGAAGGCAAGGCCGACACCAATCATTAACCCAACCACTAAAGCAATCGCAATGTTCAAAGCTGTATTCGGGCTTACCGGTGTTGGATTCGATCCCACCTCAGCTGTAGACAGAACATTAATGTTATCTACTCCGTTCATCAACTGCGGAATCTCCTGCTTAAATACTTCTACGGTCGTATTAGCAATATCAGCCGCCAACAACGCATTTTCATCCGTAGCGGTAACGTTCACAACCTGGGACTGTTCCGCATTTGAAACAGAAATCTTGTTAGATAGAGTTGATGCTGTCATATCAAGATTCAATTCATCGGCCACCTGGTCGAGAATTCTCGGACTTTGAATGATAACGTTGTATGTATTGATAAGTTCGACGTTCGAGCGTATCTCATTGATATCGTAAGCAGCACTCTGGTCTTGATTGCTGGACTGGTTCACAATAAACTGGGACGATGATTCATACGTTGGTGTCAGAACAAACAATGTAATTAAGGCACTGATGACCGCTGCTCCAGCTGCTAAGCCGACAATCAGCCACACTCTTTTTTTGATCACCTCGAAAATTTCTTTCAAGGAAATGGTCTCTTCCATTAATAAACCTCCAATATTTGTCGAATTTACAGATAGGAACATTATAGCACACTCTTATTCTTTCAAAGAGGGAGGATTGCGTATTTTTTCAAAATGTTAACAAACCTCTTGTACCACATCTTGTTAAAGTATCGGCATGACGCTATCCATTATTTAGAATTTTGTCGAAATTAGTTCAAATCACTTAATTTGAATGTTTATTATTCTGCTCTATTAGACAAATTAACGGGACATTTACCAAATCTTTCATCTGTTCCTGTATAATGAAGAGACATTTAACCTATGTATGAAGGAAAGGCGGGGAACCATTTGAACAAGAAAGTGCTCATCATTGCTGTCATCGCAGTGCTCGCTGTTGGTGCGGGAGTCTTTTTTACTATGAACGGCGTTGGCGCAAACTCTGTGGACAGTACATATGAAAAAGCCAAGGCGGCTCTGGAAGAGGAAAACTATGAAGAAGCCATTGACTTATATCAATCTGTATTAGAGAAAGACCCGGCATTTGTAGATGCAAGACTGGGACTTGCGGATGCTTTTGTCGCAGTAAAGAAATCCTCAAAAGCTGTAAAGACTTTGTCGGACGGGATCTATGAAACACCGGAAGAAGGAAAGCTGTATACAAAATCCTCCGACATCCAGCTTCAGCTGCAAGATGTAGAAAAAGCGTACAGCTTGTTAGAAAAAGGTATCAAATACAGTGAAAACGATGCAGATGCTGTCAAACAAGCCATGGAAACGTTGGAATCTCAAATTTCCATACAAACGGAAAGACCCCGTGTCCAGAAAGGCTATGAACGTGATCTGCAGTTAGCGTGGAAGAGTGAAGAAGGAAAGTTCATTCCTCTTGAGGCGCAGTGGACGAAGGAAGAAGACAGCCTTGGTGAACTGGTCACAGTTGAAGGCGTCACAGGGACGACTTTTTCTGCAGAAGAACTCGGTAAGGTAGTGGTTACTGCCGAGTGGGAATCCTACACGGAAGATATGGAAGTGGAAGTCGTAGATCAACTGTTGGATCGGGTTGAAGTGACACCGGAAGAAATCGAACCACTCGCGGTTGGAGAAACCCTCGACTTATCGGTGACCGGGTATGATGCGGCCGGAGAAGAAATGAACATCCAACCCGAATGGTCGATCGAAAAGCAGCTGTTTGAACTGGATGTGCAGCAGGATCAGACAGCCACTTTGACTGCAGTAGAAGAAGGTCAGGATGTACTGACCTTCCGCTTCGAAGATTTTGAAGAACAAATCGACATTTTTGTCGAAGGGTCATCTAAAATCATTCAAACAAAATCCCAGGGTCAGGGAACCGTTACGGTCTATCCTGATCAGGAAAGCTATAGTGTCGGCGAAGACATTACGATAGAGGCTCACCCGGCTCAAGGATATGAATTCGTCCGCTGGGAAAATGATCTTGATGGTGCAGTGAATCCAGTGAACCTGACAGTGGAAGACCATATGAATGTGACAGCTGTCTTTGAGCCTGTCAAACACACCTTGACGCTGGCTAAGACCGGAGAAGGCGAAATCGTCCGGGACACGTTGGAAACAGATTTTGAACACCTCGCTAAAGTGTCGCTTCGTGCCCGTGCCGCTGACGGCTGGGAATTCGATCACTGGGAAGGATCACTCACTGCAGAAACCTCCGATATCGTTGTATCGATGAATGAAGACAAAACGCTCCGTGCTGTTTTTACACAAGTGGATGAAGAAACAGACGAAGAGGAACCCGAGGAAGAGGAAGAAGAACAGACAGAAGCTGTAGAAACCTATTCCTTGAATGTGGCGATCAACGGCCAGGGGCGTATCCAGAAAAGTGCGTCTGGCAGCCAGTTCGAAGACGGAACGAACGTAAGCTTATCTGCAATCCCAGCGGATGGCTGGCGTTTCACCGGCTGGAGCGGGGATGCCAGTTCCTCCTCATCCTCCATCACGTTGAAGATGAACCGCAACAAGGTTGTGGCAGCGAACTTTGAAAGAAAATCCGCGCCTCAGCCGGAACCCGAACCTGATCCCGAACCAACACCTGAACCTGAACCTGAGCCGGAGCCAAAACCGGAACCTGAGCCAGAGAGATACTCTTTGACAATGTCGGTCATCGGTGAAGGAACGATTCAGGCGTCCAATAAAACGGTGAAGGCGGGACAGTCCATTTCTGTCACGGCCGTACCAGATGAAGGCTACACCTTCGTCCGCTGGGAAGGGGATGTCACAGGATCGAGCGCCAGCACGTCCGTAACGATGAACCGCAACAAACAGGTCAGTGCCGTGTTTGCAAAGAAAGCTGAGGAATCCGAAAGCACAGAAACAGAATCGGAATAAAAAACAGCTTTAGAACGAACCTCAGGCTGTTGAAGTCACGAGGAGCGTTCGGTGGTGACGCCTGCGGGAACAGCACGGACCGAAGATCCACTTGGGCAGATGGTCTTCCTGACCAAGTTAGCTGAGGCCGTGCCCGCGGCAAGCACCCATCGATAAGCGGAACGTGAATAATGATAAAAACACGTATAAGATAACACTTTTCCACAGTAGAAGGAGACGACCTCAGGTCGTCTCCTTTTTTTATGTTCAGATATTTGAGCTTTCAACCGCCTGACCTGCACTTGATGTTTCCGGTTCACGATGCGTCACATACGTGCCACCGATGAGATCATGGATGGCGCGCTTGTCTTCACGGATTCCGACCATGAACGCACTGACAATGACTCCAATGCCGAAAGTCACGGCGTAGACAATTCCACCGACAAACTCTCTCAATATCATCCGTCCGAATCCTACATCTGTGCCATCCTTTTTCACAATCCTTATACCGACGGCCTTTTTGCCTACTGTGTATCCGACCCATAGCGCAGGCAGAACGACGTAGTAGACGGTTGCAATAGAGTTAAAAGCAGTATTGTCCTGACTAAAACCTTGAAAAACGATAAAATTCAGGGCAGCAATGACAATACCTACTAAAAGTCCGTCAATAACCAATGCACCCAACCTCACCCCGAACCCTGCAGGCATCTTTTCATTCATACTCTCATCTCCCAACGTTTATATAGTTCTTCTATACCACAAAATGGCATTTTTACACATTTACACACCAAAACCCCGACGACGGGCGGGGCACTGAAAACTAAGGATATGTGAAAGGTATGGATCATTGACGGTCTAACATGGAAGCCCTCACTTTTATGTATTCTTTTCATAGTAAAAGAAAACCACTCTTTTTAAATGGGGCGCCGTTGATGCTACGCTGAGCTTTCGGTGGTGACGCCTGCGGGAACAGCACGAGCCGAAGATCCACTTGGACAGGTGGGATTCCTGACCAAGTTAGCTGAGGCCGGGCCCGCGGCAGGCACCCACCGATAAGCGGTACGTGGCCGTAAACTGCTAATAGTTTCTCGACAGCATAAAAAAACCCAGGCGCTTGGCCTGGGTTTTCGTTTATTAGATATTCATCCAATCCGTATGGAACGTTCCTTCTTTGTCGACACGCTTGTACGTGTGGGCACCGAAGTAGTCACGCTGCGCCTGAAGCAGGTTCGCAGGGAGTTTCTCTGTGCGGTAGCTGTCGTAGTAAGCAAGCGCACTGGAGAACGCCGGTACTGGAACACCGTTCTGGATCGCAAGTGCGATCGTTTCGCGGAGTTCTTTTTGATACGTTGTTGCGATGTCTGTGAAGTACGGGTCCAACAGCAGGTTGGACAGGTGGTCTTCACGGTCATACGCTTCCTTGATCTTCTGCAGGAACTGCGCACGGATGATGCAGCCGCCGCGGAAGTTCATGGCGATATCGCCGTACTGAAGATCCCAGCCCTTTTCTTCACTCATGGACTGCATCTGAGCGAATCCTTGCGCGTAGGAGCAGATTTTACTCATGTACAACGCTTTGCGGATCGATTCGATCGCTTCTTCCTTGTTGCCGGTGAAGTTCACTTCAGGACCGGTCAAGTACTTGCTTGCCTTCGCACGCTCTTCCTTCATTGCAGAGATGAAGCGGGCGAATACAGACTCGGTAATGATCGGAAGTGGTACACCTAAATCAAGGGCACTCTTACTCGTCCATTTTCCGGTTCCTTTTTGGCCGGCGGTATCGAGGATCACTTCAACCAACGGCTTGCCTGTTTCTTCGTCCACTTTGGTGAAGATGTCGGCCGTGATTTCGATCAGGTAGCTGTCCAGCTCGCCTTCGTTCCACTCCTTGAATACTTCGTGAAGCTCCTGAGCAGACAGGCCGAGGACGTTCTTCATAATGAAGTACGCTTCACAGATCAGCTGCATATCGCCGTACTCGATACCGTTGTGCACCATTTTCACATAGTGACCGGCACCGCCGAGTCCCATGTAGGCCGCACATGCTGTACCTTCAACGTTCGCTGCAATCGCATCAAAGATCGGCTGCACTTCTTTGTACGCTTCGATTGGTCCGCCAGGCATGATGGAAGGACCGCGGCGCGCGCCTTCCTCCCCGCCGGAGAAACCGGTTCCGATGAAGTGGATGCCTTTTTCTTCTAAGTAGGCGGCACGGCGCTCGGTATCTTCGTAATACGTGTTTCCGCCGTCGATCAGCATGTCGCCTTCATCAAGGTGAGGCACAAGGCTTTCGATCACTTTGTCGGTCGTTTCACCGGCTTTGACCATCATAAGGATTTTGCGTGGGGATTCCAAAGAAGCCACGAATTCCTCGGCACTGTAGGCTCCGCTGACGTTGCCGGTGTTTTCTTTGTTTTGGACGAGCTCATCGACACGGTCTGTCCAGTAGTCATACACTGATACTTTATATCCGTTATCTTGAATGTTCAGGGCAAGGTTCGCACCCATGACTCCTAAACCAATGACACCGATGTTCTGTTTCTCCATGTTTCAATCAGTCCCCTTCTCTATCCGTAATTTATACTTCCCACCAGGTATAGCCGTCTTCGTTCAGCAGTTTCTCGGCTGCTTCAGGTCCGTGGGATCCAGCGTTGTACGTGTGAAGCGGAAGCTCGTCGGCTTCGAAGGCCTCAAGAATCGGCTGAATCCACTGCCAGGAAAGCTCCACTTCGTTCCAGTGCGCAAAGTACGTCGCGTTTCCTGCCATGGCGTCATTCAACAGGTTTTCATACGCTTCCGGCTGCTCATCCAGGTTTTTCGTGAAGTTGACGTAGGCTGGTTCGAATTTCTCGTTGCCGTCATCCTTCAGGTTGACGCGCAGACCGATGCTTTCGTTCGGGTTGATTTCAATAAGAAGCAGGTTGGATGTAGCGCCTTCGGAATCCGGCTCATCCTCGACTTCGTTCTTGAACTCGATGATGATGCGGGTCGATTTCTGGCTAAGACGCTTTCCGGTACGAATGTAGAATGGAATGCCTTTCCAGTATTCGTTATCGATGTACAGACGGGCAGCGAAGTACGTGTCGTTGTTGGATCCTTCTTCGACACCATCTTCCTCGTGATAGCCGACAACGGACTGAGCGTCCACTTCGCCTGCTTCATACTGACCGCGGACGATATCCTGCTGGATATTGCCCTCATCAACCGGACGCAGTGCCTGCATGATCGCCGATTTCTTCTCTTCGATCTGCTTGGCGGACAGCTTTTCCGGGTGGTGAAGAGCGGTCATCATCACTAATTGTAACAAATGGTTCTGCACCATATCGCGGATCGCTCCGGATTTATCGTAATAACCCGCACGTGTACCGACACCGACGGTTTCACTGGCGGTAATCTGTACGTTGGCAATCTGGTCATGGTTCCACAAGGATTTCAGAATCGGGTTCGGACGGATCAACGATTCCAGGTTCTGCACCATCGGCTTGCCTAAGTAGTGGTCGATGCGGAAGATTTCTTCTTCATCGAACGCTTTTCTCAATTCAGCATTCAGGTGACGGGCGGTATGCAGGTCACTGCCGAACGGCTTCTCCACGATCAGCTTTTTCCAGCCGTCGGTTTCTGTGATGCCGCTCTTCTGAAGCGATGCCGTAATCGGCTCGACAAGGCTCGGCGCCACAGATAAGTAGAACAGACGGTTCTGTGGAATGGATTTCTCTGTTTCACGCTCTTCAATGAAAGCCTTCAAGTCGGCGTACGACTGTGGTTCCATTGCGTCAAAGATGAAGTAGCGGAAGCTTTCCAGAAACTCTTCCATATGGGAGGGATCCGCTTCTCTACGGGAGAACGTAGACAGCGACTCCTTGATGATTTCACGGAAGTCCTCCTGGGAATACGGCCGGCGGCCTAAGCCTACGACAGATAGAGAGGACGGCATTTTTCCTTCGACATATAAATTGTATAAAGCCGGATAGATTTTACGTTTGGCAAGATCGCCGCTGGCTCCGAATAATACGAAAGTCATATCATCCATAAGCTGAGCGGAATCGATTCCAAGCTGACTTTGGTTGCTTTGTTCGTCCATTTTCCTGTTACCTCCTGTTTCTCTGTACGATTCATTTACACCGCCTATAGTATAAAACATGTCAGAGGATTATGTAAGTAATCCACCTTAAACGAGGTGAAAGAAAAGGGAAGCCGTCGTCCGCTTCCCTTCCTTATGGTTCATCTAAACCGGCAGGCTATGCACGGTTGTAAAGATCAATGATTTCATTTAGCAGCCGCTCCGTATCGCTTTCCTCGGCTGCCTGTTCGCCGTTCTCGATCAGCCGCTTACGCAAGAGCTCATCCTCCATCACCCGCTGCAGGCCGGCCTGTAAGGAAGACACACTCTTCGGCTCAACGAGCACACCGTGATCATCCGCCAGCAGGTAGGAAAGACCACCGACATCGGACCCGACCACAGGGGTGTGGCACGACATCGCCTCAAGAGCGACGAGACCGAAGCCTTCGATGTAGGACGGCAGGGTGAACACATCCGCCGCTGCCATCCATGTGGCGACCGTCTGCTGGTCTTTCGGTCCGTGAAAATGAACGAGGGAGCTGTTTTCCTGCTGGACGCTCTCTTTCAATTCCTGGAGGTAACGTTCTTCTTTGACGCTTCCAACGAGGTGGAGCTCTACTTGTTTATTCTGCTTCTGGATGTTCTGTACGGCTTCCAGAAGCTCGGTGAGCCCTTTCGCCTTAATATGGTTGCCGACAAACAGGATGTGAAAATGATCCGGGTTCAGCCCGAGTTCTTTTTTCGCTTCGGTACTGTCGACCGGCTGGAAGACACGGCGGTCGACCCCCATATTAATGAGGGACACCTTGTTTTCCGCGACCCCAAAGCCGTCGATCACTTCCGATTTCAATGCCTTGCCCACAACGATGACGTGATCAGCTTCATGAAGGATCTTTTTCGTCAGCTTCTTGATCAGGCCGCTTTTTTTCGCCATCTGATCGAGATCACCGCCGTGGGAGGTGACGATCAGCTTCGTTTTGAACAGCTTCTTGAACAACAGTCCGGGCAGGCCGCTCGGGAAGATGTAGTGCGCATGCACGACATCATACGACCGCCCTTTCGTAATGAAGCGGGCAAGGATTTTCAAAAGCCAAATCACATACTTGCGGATGAGGCTGCCTTTCCCTCCGCGGTTATCACGGTTGACGGCGGTATCAACGGAGATCCCTTTTTCCTTCAGGGCCTCCACCTGATTTTTCACAAAAATGCCGTACGTCGGTGTGCGGTGACTCGGATACATGTTGCTGATGACGAGCACACGTTTACTCATAAGCGCCCTCCTCGATTAGAGGTCATATTCATGCTCCGGCCGCATATTCAAAAGGTAGCCGAGCATGGCGAAGTAGAAGATCGTGAACGAATCGCCTTCCCAGATGTTGTACACCATCCCGGCGGCATAGGCCGCAAGCAGAACAGCGAGGAGCACCGGACCGAGCAGCGTTTCGTTCCGCTTTTTCCAAATGTGGTACAGCATGTTCAGCAGGAAGATGGCGAATAAAATGACACCGACGGCCCCTGTCTGGGTGATGATCTGGATGTACTGGTTGTCCGAGAAGAACTCCCGTTCAATGCCGTAGTCATCGTAGATCGGTGAATCATAGCTCAATGTCGCCCCGTCCCCGAACGTAGCAAAGCCGGTCCCGATGATCGGATGATCGAGATAAATTTCAAAGCCTTTGCTGACAATCCAAATACGTCCGGACTGGCTCGACTGCTCACGTGTTTCTTTATCGATCGTTGAGCCGAGTCGGTCTTTGAAGCTTCCTTCACTGTCGTCATACTGCGACTGCTTCTCTTTCTTCTCTTTTCCGAAGTCGGTGTTCTCGACGATCGACGTTCCGATACTGACCGGCACAGCGATAAGAATTACACCGGCGGCGAGCGATATGAGCAGCGGCTTCAGGAAGTTCCACTTTCTTGCTACAACAACGTAAATCGCAAGCGCAAGCGCGAACGCGATCCATGTTCCACGTGAATACGTGAGACTCCAGACGCCGAACAGACAGGCAAGGGAAACGTAGGTGAGCCACAGCCATTTGCCTGTAAAACGGTTGCGGAAGTACATGATGATGATGATGGAAAAGGACAGGTAATACGCCAGCACGTTCGGGTTTCCTGTCATTCCGTAAATACGGATCCGATTCGTTGCGGACAGCGGCATATCCTGCCAGCTCTGCGGGAGAAAGACGCCGCGTAGGGACAGCTTTTCAACCATGCCGTGGATACAGATCAGGAAGGTCATGATCAGCGTCGTGAGAATAAACTTGTTGATGTCTTCCTTCGTGATGTGCAGCCTTCTTGCTATGTAGAACACGAGGTAAAACAGCAGGAAGCCGCGGATCTGGAAGATGATCGCTGTCAGGGATACACCGGTCAGGTACGCCGATACCGCTCCGACAATAAGGAAGCCGAAAAAGGCGTATTCAAACCAGTAGAACTGGAACAGCTTTTTTAAATCCTTGCGGTACATGAGTAGGACACGGAATAAAAGCGCAAAGATGATGATGTCGCCGATCCCTTTTAATGCCGGGTTGAATTCCAGCAGAAACGGGCGGATCGGGAAATACGTAAATAAGATCAGCAGCGAGTTCTTCGGCTTGAAGAGCGCGTAGCCGGCGAAGAACAGCATGATCAGTAGATCGATCACCGTGTTATCGAGAGCTGCGCCGATGAAGAAAAGCGCAAGCGCGACGAACACGAAGTATAGTTTTCTCCATGGGATAGGCATGGGGGACACCTCTTTTCTATGATGATTAGTTGATGGTTTTGCGGTACAAATCCTTCTTCATGGCGTAGTTTTTGAAAATCGCCCACAGCAGTGTATCGGTGCGGTTGACCTGCTTGAACTTCTCCGGGAAATCATAGCCCATCTGATCGAGCACATCGACGTGTTTCACGAAGTTGGATTTGTCCCATTCGATGAACGCCTCCGCAGTCTCTACAGGATCAGACGCCAGTTTTCCTTTGTAATGGTTCAGCTCCAGGAAGCCGTCAAAAGCGATGGCCTGGGAATCGAACACTTCCGTCGCCTCCACTTTCCTCTCATGCTGCTCGGACGTGTCGACGAGGCAGTTGATCGAATCCGGCGGGAAGGCACAGTTGATTTCATACATGCGGATTTTCGAGCGTACGTTATCCATCCGCTTCAGCGTATCGCTGAGCAGTTTGGCGGTGGCACTGTGATCGGTATGCGCATCAATAAACGGGGTCGTGTAGATGATGTCCGGGCTCAGGGTTTCGATCCTTTCCTTCAAGTATTGAATCGCATCCGGGGTGCTTGATACACCGCCGTCCGGAAGATTCAAGTAGGCGACGTCCGTCAGTCCGAGGATGCCTTTGACCTTGTCAATTTCCTGGCGGCGCTTGGCATTCAGCTCCTCCGCACTCATCTCCGAGACGCTGCTCGCTCCATCCGTGATGAACACACAATGGACCTCCGCTCCCTGATCGGCGTGCTGGCGGAGGGTACCGCCCGGCCCGATCGTTTCGTCGTCCATATGGGGGGCGAGGACGAGCACCTTCTGGACCGGTTCATTTTTCAGCGCCATCAGGTCTGCGTTATAGTGACGGCCGAGGATGAATTTCGTCATCGGTGCGTTGACCGGACGCACCGCGTTCATGAACAATTCTTTACGACTCATGACGTTGCTCCTTTCTTTTTCCGTTTCGTAACATTATGGAGTAGAAACATAAAGGCGTCCGACTTCATAACAAAAGCGGCTCCGACAAAGACAACCGCGCCGACAACGGCGACGATGATAATAATGAACAGGTTCGGCAGTCCTGAAATCAGCGGTTTGACCGCCAGGACGGCTCCCGTCATAAGCGCGGCTGCGGCTGTGATTTTCGAATAATCGATGAGGATGGACTTGAAGTTGAGTCCTCCGACAAGCTTTGTGAAAACGATGAGGCATGCCCCTGTATAGAAGAGCGCCATCACAGATGCCGCAAGCGGGATGCCGAGGTAGCCGAGCCATTCGGCAAATACGAAGTTAAAGACGACGTTCAATAAGATGGAACCGACACTGATCATGAGGATCAGGTGGCCCTTTTTCATAGTATAAAAGCCTTTGTTGATAATGTTGTTTAGACTGAAGAACAGGACGGAACCGAAGTAGAAATACGCAACCTGAGTCGTGGCTTCAGTCGCCTTGTTATCAAAGGCCCCGCCTTCATACAACAGCTCGATCAAGTTCGGCATCAAGAGCATCATGCCGATGATCGACGGCATCAACACGAGGTACATCGTTGTGAGCCCTTTTTCGATACCCTTTTTAAACTGCCCGGTATCGTTCGTTGTAATCGCTTTAGATAATAACGGGAAGATAATCGTCGCAATCGTCACCCCGAAGATCGCCTGCGGCATGTGCACGAAGTTCTTCGCCGTATTGATGTACATGACCGCTCCCTCGCCCTGGTAGCTGGCAAAGACCGAGCCGACAAGCAGGTTCACCTGGCCGACCATAACCGTCAGTCCTACAGGCAGGAAGATCCAGTAAAACTGGCGCACTTCCGGCCAGTCGAACTTCTCCTTCAGCGTCAACGACTTCTGAGGAACGACGATGAACGCCTTGAAGATGAGGGATAGGACGGTACCTACCGCATAACCGATCGCCAGCGAGTACACCCCGATCTGGTTGGCAAATAGGAATGCACCGGCAATCGAGCTTAAAATGACGATGATTTGAGAAACGATCGACAGGGAGAACTTGTTTTCCGCGTCAAAGAACGCCTCCAGCACCGAGTTCATGCCGACGAACGATATACACGCAAAGAAGATGACCGTCACCCAGATGGCGATCTGACTCGCTTCCGGACTGAAATCCGGATACAGGAGCGGAATCAGCACTGGTGCGATGGCCATTCCGATAATCGAAAGAACAAGAGCAAGTCCGGCCGTTCCTTTGAAGACCTGTCCCAGATGGGAGCGGCCGCGTTGTTCCTCCGCCGCCTGGATATAACTCGGAACGAGCGCATTCTTCATCCCGTTCTGCATGAATAAAATCAGCATATTCGGAATAATGAAGGCAGCCAGGTACGCATCCGCCACGTAGCTTGCCCCGAAGTAGTAGGCGATGACCATGTCCCGGATCAGTCCGGAGACCTTCAGGATCAGGGTGGCGCCGATAAACAGTATGCTCGCTAAGCCTAATTTAGATTTCACACAAATACCTCTTTCACGTTTGCTAAAATCAAACAAATTTCGCTATGTAACACTATAATCCATACTTGTTGATTTTACCATAACCTTAAACGAATCGTAATCGTCTAGTCATATCTTTTCCATATATGGGCAGAAGCTCATGCGACCTGAGTGGGGTGGGGGTTGGGGTGGATTGGCGGGGATGTGGGGGTTGTTGATCTTTTGTGGGATTCGTTGATATATGAGCGGAATAATCGATATACGCGGATAATCATTGATAAATGCGGAGAATAATTGATATATCCGCAGAATCATTGATATCGGCGAATTTTCGTTGATATGTGCTATGAAGGGCGGTGGCTGCGCAGGGGTGGCGACCGATATATTCGCAATAAGACCGATATAATGCGGATTTGACTGATGTATCCGCGGTTCGACCGATATCCGCGCAGAAAGACTGATAAACCCACCGCTCCGACCGATATCCGGCCGCAAACTTGACCATCAACGCAAAAAAACCGGCTGCTCCTCAAGAGAACAGCCGGTTTTCTTCTATTATATCAGCGGCGGATACTTTCCAGCTCCACCTCGGCCTCTTCGGAAATGGCAGCATTTCCGCCCAGGTAGTAGTTCTCCGGGCTGATCGGCAGATGGTTCAAGTAATTCTTCACGGTTGATGGTACGTTGTCTTTTCTCGTCAACAGAATCGGTGCTTCGTAGGAAGCGGCGAGCGGTGAGCCGGCAAGAGCATCGACGACTTCCTCCCCTTGGGCGAAGAACACCTCTTCCAGGCGGTGGTCGTTGAAGTACTTCTCGGCAATCTGCACGCTTGTGCTGTAGCGGTCAGGTCCGCTCACACGCTCGACCGTGTCGACGATACCTTTCAGCTGGTTCTCAACGGTCTGGTGGACAGCCCCTGTTCCGCCGACAATCGTCGCTTTTTCCACGCCGTTTTCACGGATGAAATTGATGACGTTGTCTTCAAGCTTGTACGGAAGTGTCAGAAGGATCGGTGTGTTCTCATCGCCGGCATATGGGGCGATGGAAAGGGCGTCCGTTGATGTTTCATCAGAGGTTGTGATGAAGATTTCATCGACGTTCACTTCATCCGCTACTTCGTCGGCAACTTCATAAGCGGTTTCGAAGCGGTTGGCTCCGGACAAGCGCTCGACATTCGAAGAGCCGTATTTCTGCTTCAGCTGGTTTTCAACAGAAGCGGAAACCGCTCCTTCACTGCCAAGAAGGTAAATCTTCGTCGGGTCCATACGTTCCAGTTCTTTTTCCACGGTTGCTGGAAGCTGGTCCGTCTGTGTCAAAAGAAGCGGAGAGTTGTGATAAGCGGCCAGTACACTTCCAGTCAGGGAGTCGATCGGCAGATCCCCGCGTCCGATCACTGCGACATTCGGTTCGTTCCAGTGCCAGCCGTAATTGGACAGGGCGGTACTTGTTTCATAACGGTTGATCCCGGAAAGACGGTAGCTGTCCGGCTCCTGTGTAGCAGACAGGTAGCTGGAGGCGACATAGCCGGTTTTCCCGCTTGTCGTTTTCACCGGGTACCATGCCCAGTGCTGGGTGTTGCTGTCATAGCCGACCGGGGCGCCGGTCACTGTGACCTGCTCGCCGCGTTTCAGGCTTGTGACAACTGTACTGTTTGGTGCTTTGCGCACATTTAGACTTCCTGCGGTTACGTATACTTTTTCCCCCGTACCGAAATCATGCTTCGTCGTATGAAGAGGTCCGGTTGTTTCCACGTTGCTTTCTTCAAAACGCATGATGCCGTCTTGATAAGGGTTCAGCTTGTGCGTCGGGAATGGGGTGACGTTAAACAATCCATAGTTGCGCATGCGGTCATAAATCTTTTCCTGATAGGCAATATACCCGTTCGTAATCGGGTTGTTACGCTCGGAAATGCCGTTATAAGCTAAAATAGCGAAATACCAGTTTTCAATCACATCACGGTCGCCGTCATTGACCGTAGGAATAAGATCGTAGTTGGCATAGTTCCACTTGGACTCAAGAATCTTCAGCCCTTCACGAATGTTGTAGCGGATATCAGTGGAAAGCTTGTACACTTCTTCTTTTCTTTCCTGGTCGTTCTCAATGAAGCGGTAGTCGGACACCTGCATGATGCCGATTCCGATACAGTCATAACCAAGCTTCAGGTTCGTTCCGTCCCAGGCAATTCCTCGTGTTTTTGAAGGCGTACAGGAATTTTGATAATGGGTGACAGGCGTGCGGCCCGGATCCCAGTACTGCTGCCAGCCACTTTCCTGATAGGCAATCGCTTTGACTATTTCCGGGGGAATATCGAAATTTTCGGCTTCTTCGGTCAAGATGCGGTTGATTTCGGCATAGCTCGGATTCTTATATTTTTCATTGACCGCGGCTTGAGATGTGACCGTGTTCTGCAGAGACATTTTTTCCTCTGTTTTCCCTTTCGTCACGTCACCGCCGGCAATCGTGAACGCATCTTCCGCCAGGGCTTCCGGCTCTGTATCGATGCTGTCTTCATCAAGAATCGGATATTGTATCATAAGTTCTTCTCCGGACAGTTCGAATGTCGAGCGGTCATAGGCTTCGGATTCGAACACTTTCTTTCCATTAGACAAGTTGTACGCATCAAAGAACAAACTTTGAGCTGACCCGTCGGCGCGATAAACGACAACGAGCGTTTCTTCAACAAGAATAAGATCCGTAATCGTGCTGAGCTGTGTCGTTTCTTCAAGCAGTTCTTTCCCTTCTTTGGTTACAGAAAGGTTCGTTTCAAGTTCTTTGTTTTCAACGTCAGCGGTCACAGAGTCATTGATTTCAAAGGAAGCTTCGCTCTCCTCGACGATCCATGTGTTGGAATCTTCTGCACTAACAAAGGCTGGGGCGGTCAGGTATGCCAATAGAAAAGCAGAAATGCAAGTTAATAGTCTCTTCACACTCATCCGTCCTTTTATCGTTTTTTATTCCTGAATCTCCGTCAGTTCTGATGTCATCGTATAGCCGTTGTCCCCTTTGTCCTCGACCTTTTCACGGATCAGGCCGTACTCAGGGGCATAGTGGTACATCGATGTCACCTTGGAACCGGACGTTCGTTGAACAACGAACACATTTTCAAATTCTCCATAGGGTGTAGCGGTCGTCTGAGCTTCATCAAGAATCTGGAAGTTCTCGGAGCTGCCGGTGGCATCAACAAGAACATCAATCGTTTCATGCGCTTCAAATGAATCAAGCTGACTGGACGTATCTTCCGGGTTGGACTCCTGGTAGACAACAGCAATTCTGCCTTCTGTGAATTCAAGAATCTGCAGGGTCACCATGTCTCCGAACGTCACAATCTGCTGGACGAAGCGGTCGTTCACATCCACCACTTCATGTTTCACTTTGTAATCTTCGTTCTGTGTGAATGTTTTCGTCATCGGCCCTTTCGGCATGTACGCCTTCAGACCGGCGGAGGAGCCTGCTTCCTCAGTTTCTTCCGAGTCATCGGATGCGGAAGAGACAGTATCTTCGTCTTCATCCGTCGTTTCTTCCGGCTGTTCTTCTTCTGTCGGTTCCTCTGCAGCGGTTTCCTCTGATGGATCCTCTTCTTCTACTTCAGGTTCCTCTTCGGTCGGCGCTTCTTCCTTTGCAGGCGCTTCTTCCTCAGGAGCCTCTTCCATCTGTTCCTTTTCAGAAGGTTCTGCTTCTTCCTCCGTATCTTCTGAAGGCGTTTCTTCTGACGAGGTGTCTTCTGATGGTGTCTCTTCTTCCGTTGGTTCCGTTTCACTGTTCTCTGGTTCTTCCAGCTGTTCAGCCTGGTCGACATCGGTGCCGGAACAGGCTGAAAGCAGAAGAACAAAGAACAGGGCGATAAAGCTTAGTTTCTTCATCCAATCCCTCTCCTTTGTTCAAAAAAGTACTGATTGATTTAGTTTAAGTGGTCAGCGATTTGTTTCTGGCTGTCCTCATCCACGACAGCTCCGATGACTTGAAGCTGTTCGACGACGTTTTCCCCGCCGTATAAATCGAGTTGTTTTTCAAGCTCAGGGTTCAGCTTGTCCCCAACGAGTACGAGGGGTGCGGACGTTCTCGCGGACAGCGCCGAAGCTGTTAACGCATCCGGGTAGTTCTTACCTGTCGCCGCAAGGACGGTATCGGAATTCATGTCATCCTGGAAGTACTTGAGTGTAGCCGCAACGGTTTCATAACGGGTCGCTCCGGACAGACGCTCCACACGATCCGCTCCGTTCGCCTCGACAAGCTGTTTTTCAACATCTTCCGAAACTACAGCGGTTCCGCCGAGAATCACGACTTCTTTCCCGGTCAAGTACTTCAAGCTGTCGCTGCTGATTTCATCTTCTCCTGTCAAAACGATGGACCAGCCATTGGCTGCTGCGACAGAAGAGGCTTCCAGGGCATCGGGGAAGCTGGTGCTTGATGCAACAAACACACCTTCTGCGCCTTTCAGATTTTCATTGATTTCAAGATTCGTTTCGATACGCGTGGATCCTGAGATGCGGTCGACGTTATAGCTCTGCTTCAGCTCTTTTTCAATGCCTTCAGAGATGGCGTTCGTCCCGCCCAGAATAACGACGTTTTTCGTATTCAGCCGCTGCAGTTCCTGTTTCACATCGTCACTGAGTTCATCGTCACGGTTCAACAGAATCGGAGCGTTGTCATACTGAGCAGCGAGCGGACCGGCAGACAAGGCATCGGCGAACTCAAACGCTGTCGCAAGGACGACCGTTTTTTCTCCGTCCAGCCCATTCGGATACAGCTGCTTGGACACTTCAATCGCTGTCTTCATCCGGTCTTTACCGGCAAGTACAGTCGTTTCAAACGAATAGTTGTAGCTGTCATCCATATTGGACCAGACCACATCTCCATCGTTCATTACCTTCGTGTTCTTCCACTGCTCGGCATAGGCGACCGCTTCCTGTTCGCGGTAGAAGGATTTCAGATCACCTTTGTCAGAATGGGAAACCGTGTAGTCTTTATCCAGATAGTTGCTCCAGATCACTTCGTCCTGGGCTTGATCCAAAACAGATGTGTTTTTCCACTTCACCGCATAAGTGACAGCATCATCAAGGTTGTAGGATTCGTACAGGGCCCCTTTGTTGGAATGCTCGACGACATAGTTTTTGTCCAAGTAGTTGCTCCAGACGACTTCGCCTTCTTCGTTATCAACGACGCGCATATTCTTCCAGTCATCGGCATAGTCGATGGCGTCTTCTTTTTTCACGAACAGCTTCGTTACAGAAGACTGGTTGGAATGATAAGCGCCATACCGTTTTTTCGTATTATCATAGACTTTTTCCTGCGTGTACTTATCAAGAACATAGACGTTGGCTTCGTCTTTGGCGTAATCGATCGCGTCCTGTTGATCATAAAAGATTTCAAGCCGTTCGCCGTCCATGTCGTACACTTCATACACTTGGAAATAGGCATTGACACCGTCAACGACAGCCTCCGCTGCTTTCTGCTGGAAGGACGATGTTTTAATCAGGGCTTCTTCATCCGGGTTGGACATGTAACCGAACTCTAAAAGAGCTGCCGGCATGTGGGCGTTCCGTGTAACATACAAGTCGGATGGGACAAGGCCGCGCCCTTCTTTCAACGGGGCTCCATCAAGAATGTTTTCATGGACGGTGTAAGCCAGCCGCTTACTTTCCGGTGAATATTCGATCTGCTCCTCGGATGGCGGATAGGTCTTGTTAATCCCTTCATCAATATCAAAGAAATAGGTTTCATACCCTCTCATATACGGGTTGGATGGAAGTGCATTCGAGTGCACAGACAAAAAGATTGAGTTATCATTGTTTCCATTCACCGCGTCGTGGGCGATATCCAGACGCGCCTGCAGATCATCGTGCAGATTCCAGGCAAAATGGCTGTCATCTGTGCGTGTCATATGTACGTCGTAGCCGGCATCCTCGAGCTCTTCCTTAATTTCTTTGGACATTTCCAAATTGAAGTGCTTCTCATAATAACCCGTGGATATACCGGAATATCCGGTCGTTCCGGAGAACCTTCCTCCATGACCCGGATCAAGGATAACTATTTTTTCAGCCTGTGCCTGGGCCGGGTAAATGACAAAAAGTGCGAACAGCAAAAAGAAGCCGCCTATATGTGTTTTTTTCATATGAACCTCCTGCATAATATGAATCATAGATAGCTAGAGTCTAAAGTGGACGGACAGTGATATATGGTTTCATGCAGCGATTTTAGCGGAGCAGTCCCCTCCTTTTGTTTTGGCTCTGATCCCATAAAAAGTGTGATTCAATCGTATATAATGGTAGGTTTGCTGGTTTGTTTAGTCGGGTATATAGTCAATAGGGTAGTAGTGTGTCTAATGATGCAAACTTTCATGGTCATTCGATCCGATGGATGAATACGTGCCGGTAGTTTGTATATCGGCTTATTTGTCGAAAGGGTTAAATATTCGGGAAGAAATTCCGAATAATTTCTACATGATTCTCTATGTATTTCCAAAATAAGCCTCTACGAGAATAATATGTTCATTATATAAGAGGATTCGACGGCAAACAACATACCTCGGCGTATCTTTGCGCAATTTTAACTTTTTAAGTTCAAAAGTAACAGAAATCACGTAGAAGGATCGAACTACTTCCACCTCCCCTTTTTTCTAACGGTGATGAAAGCCCCCAGCTTCCATCATCACGAAATCCGTCCACATAAAAAAGCAGCGGTGCAAGCACCGCTGCTTTTTCTTTTTACTTATCTCTCCATACCTTCAGCAGAAACAATGGAAGGCGGATCTGGCGTTTAATCCGCCACGGCTCAGAAATCAGCCGGTAGAGCCATTCCACACCGAAACGCTGGAAAAGCGCCGGGGCGCGCTTGACGCGGCCGGAAATGACATCGAAGGAGCCGCCGACACCTTGGAAAATGCTGACATTGAGCTCTTTCATATGATCGACGATCCAATACTCCTGACGGGGGCTGCCGAGGGCTACAAATAGAATATCGGCACCAGACTCATTGATCGTCTGGATGACCTTCTGTTCATCTTTTTCATAACCGTCCAGTACACCGGCAACGTGGAGGTTCGGATACTGATCGATGAGCTTTTCCTTCGCTTCCGCTGCAACGCCGGGTTTCGCCCCGTAAAGAAAGACGGACTTTTCGTTGTCTGCAGCCTGCTCGCAAAGGGTAAGCAGCATATCAATCCCGGTTACACGTTCCTTGATGCCGCCTTTGTTCAGCTTGGAAGCCAGAAGAACGCCGACACCGTCGGGAATCTGGTACGTCGCTTTGTTCAAAAGCGCCTTTAAATCCTGATCTTCCTGGGCTTTCAAAATCTTTTCCGGATTGATCGCCACAATGAAAGACTGGCGCTTTTCATTGATATCATCCAATACATTCTGCTTCAGCTGCTCGTACGAGTGGCTGCTGACGTCTACACCTAAGAACTTTTCCTTCATGATTTCACCTGATCTTTATCCGTTTTTGGAGTCACCCAGACGCTTGGCGATAAAACCGGCTTCTGTCCAGTTATCGAGGTTCAGGGCGTTCTTCGTATCATAAACGACGCGGTTGTTCATCTTACTCTTGATGTAGGCTGGGTCGAGCTTCTTGAATTCATCGTGATCCGTCAGAATCACAAGGATGTCCGCTCCTTCAAGCGCTTCATCCATATCCTGTGTCTGGTTGGAGGCGACGTTTTCTTTAATATGCGGATCGAACGTCTTGAAGCTGATTCCTTTTTCAACGAGCTCAAGAATCACTTTCAAGGACGGACTTTCACGCTGGTCATCGATGTTCGCTTTAAAGGACAAGCCGAACAGGGCCACTTTCGGATCCTGAATGAACTGGTCCTTCATCAGCTTCTCGATCTGATTGGCTGTGTACACCGGCATGTTATCGTTCGTATTCCGGGACAGCTGGATCATCTGGGAAAGATCCGGCTGGATTTCAGCAAGGAACCAAGGATCCACAGCTATACAGTGACCGCCGACACCCGGGCCGGGTGTATGGATGTTCACACGCGGGTGATAGTTGGCAAGCTTGATCGCTTCCCATGCGTTGACACCGATCTGGTCGCTGATCAAGGCGAGCTCATTGGCAAATGCAATGTTCACATCGCGGTACGTATTTTCAATGACCTTGGCCATTTCCGCTGTTGTCGCATCCGTCAAGTGGATATTCGCTTTAACGAAAGAACGGTAAAGATCCTTCGTCATTTCGGAGGATTTTTCATTGATTCCGCCGACGATCCGGTCGTTTTCGACCAGCTCCTGGAAGACCTTCCCTGGAATGACGCGCTCCGGGGAATGGGAAACGAACAAATCAGTTCCGATTTCAAGACCGGTGTCCTTAAGGACCGGAAGCATCACGTCTTCGACGGTACGTGGAGGAACGGTGGATTCCAAAATGACAAGGTTGCCTTCGCGTACGTAAGGGACAATCGCCTCTGTCGCTTTACGTACATAATCGAGGTTGGCGGTTTTATCTTCGCGGATCGGGGAAGGGACGGCGATGATGAAAACATCGGCCTCTTCCGGCTCCACCGCCGCTTTGAAGTTACCGGCGTCAACCGCTTCCTCCAGGCGTTCCTGCAGACCGTTCTCTTCTATATGAAGCTGCTTGGCATTAATCATGTCGACAGCTTTCTGATTCACATCAACTCCATGCACTTTGTGCCCGTGAATGGCGAACATGACGGATGTAGGAAGACCAATATATCCTAATCCGACTACACATAGTGACTTCTTCATACAACAATACTCCCTTTCTCTGGCCCATCCATAATCAAGATGCGGTTCCTTAGATCTATTGTTTTATCATGTATTTTTTGAATGATTCCGCAGCCCTTCTCCTTATATCATTCGACAACTTCCTATCTTTATGACGTCTGCCGGTGATGGAGAGGGGTGAGAACCTGTTTATGCAATGCTTTCGACATCATCTAATACCCGTCAGCCGTACACGGTCAAACGTTCCATGACATTACCTTCCATTATAGCTGATTTTATGACAGAGTTCTATCTTGAGATAAAAATGTCGCTTGAATGCCATCGGGATTTAATGAAACGTCACGAACTTGTAACAGAGACCTTCTGCCAACCATGGGCGTTCTTTGTTATACTTTGGGAAGTATTTTTTTATACGGAAAGGAAAGAAGCATTATGGCAGTCCGCCGTTATCAACCAGGCGATGAATCCCAGATTCAGACCCTTTTCCAAAAAACCTTCCACCAGGAGCGTCCTCTTGACGCCTGGGAATGGAAATTCAAACAAAACCCTAAACATAAAGAACCCTTCATCCTCGTCTTCGAGGAAAACGGAAAGATTCTCGGCCACATCAGCTTATGGCTGATGAGTGCCTACATCAAAGGATGCGTCGAAACGGTCGGTGTCCGTGTCGACACGATGGTGGATCCCGATGCCCGCGGCAAGGGGATCTACAAGCACTTGAATGACGCCTTGATCGAAGAAGGGCGCAAAGCCGGCATCACATACCTGTATGGTTTTCCTGCCCCGAAAGCGAAGGAATTATTCCTGCGCTACACCGGCGCGAGCCATCTGACGGATATGCCACGCTGGATGTATGTGCAGAAGCCTGTCAGCCTGCTCGCTTCCAAGCTGTCCCCACTGAAAGTCCTCAAGCCGCTGGATCGTGTGTACGGAAAGATCCGGCAGTCGAAAAAAGCACCGCACGGCTATGAAGTGAAACGGATAACCCGGTGCGACGAAGCGTTCGATAACCTGGCTGAAGAGACGAAACATACGGCGGACGGACTCGTCGTCCGTGATGCCGCGTACTTGAACTGGCGCTACTTCGACCATCCTGTCCATCCCTATAAGATGACCGCCCTCTATAAGCATGGACAGCTGCAAGGGTTCGTCATTACGCATGAAAAAGAAGGACGCTTCCGTAACGGGATGATCGTCGACTGGCTGGCGGTCGATGACGACGCCTGGCGGGCTCTCCTTGAAGAAGCGCTCAACGTCCTGAGGGAAGCGGATGTCGTCCAGTCATGGGCTCTGCCGTCGATGATGCCGGCGCACCTGATGAAAAAGAATGGATTCGTCCATAAAGACAGTCCGATGCCGCTCGTCGGAAAAGAAATCGAATCGGACAATACCGACATGAATGACCCGGATAAATGGTTCATCACACCCGGAGATGTCGATTCCTATTAAAGAAAGCAAGGGAAGCCGCTGCTCCTCAGCTTGTAGAGAAACCTCTGTTTCTTTACAAGCTTTTTTTCTTACCGCCAGGAGCGAAAGCCCCTTCCCTTTCCGCGGACGAGCGACCGAGCTTCCTCGCAAAACCCACGCTCGGCGATCTCGGCCCACTCGTTCTTCCGCAGGAGTGAAAGGGGCACCGCTCCTTAGGAATTCTTTATCATCGAAAAAGACTCTCCTTCACCCCGCTCACCTCTGCTGGATGGAGGAAAAATTCTTTCATATTGTGGAAGGAGTCCGTGAAGTTCAACCTTAAGAATCATCCATAAGCAGCCGTTTTTTTGAATCTGCCGTTGAAACTCACGTTCGGAACGGATGCCATAAAATAACCCGATGCACATCATTTTGAATCATACAAGAGGATCCAGGGAAGGACGTCCATTGTCTTCAGAATAGCAGGGCCGTACTTTTTCGGGAGGTAAAAGAGAAACCTATGACGGAGTAAGTGATTTTCCGGGACAAGCTCTTCTATAATTACAATTTTTATAGGATAACAAATGAACAAGGTGAAAAAAAAAAGAAATCAGAAAAAAACAAGGCTGTCGATAAAGTCTCGACAGCCTTGTTTTTTATTATGCTTTTTCTTTTTCTTTGTTTTTTTCGCGTTCCTTTTTCGAAAACAAACCGATGATCGGCCGCTTGCCGCGGTAGACGACGCCTGTCATTTCTGCAAAAAGATGAAGCAGAAACAAAAGGACGAACGTGATGATCAGCGATATCCCGAAGGATGTCAGCGAAAATAAGAGCGCCAGCAGGCCGAATAAGGCACTGAAGGCATAAATGATCAGAACCGTTGCTCTGTGGCTGAAGCCGGCGGCAAGAATTTGATAATGGATGTGTTTGTTATCCGGCATCATAATCTTCTGCTTGTTGATCATTCTCCGCAAAATCGAGAACAACGTATCAAACACCGGCACAGCAAGGACGATGATCGGAATGACAAAGCTGAACAATGTCACGTTCTTGAACAGACCGACCATGGAAATGACGGCCATGGAATAACCTAAAAACAGGGATCCTGTGTCCCCCATGTAAATCGAGGCAGGGTTGAAGTTGTGGAACAAGAACCCGATGTTGCTTCCGATCAGAACTATACATAAATAGACAATGGAAATCTGCGGTTCAATGGCAAGCGCCATCACCGCGATGCTGATCAGGGATATAGTCGATACACCGGCCGCCAGTCCATCCAGGCCGTCAATCAGGTTGATGGCATTGGTAATACCGATGATCCATAGAAACGTAAAGATGATGCTGATCGGATCACTCAGGGAGACCATTCCGATGAACGGAATACTAAGCACGTCCACTTTCAAACCGGAAAAGATCAAAACAGCCGCAGCAGCCACCTGGCCGCCAAGCTTGAAGATCGGCCGGATCTGATAGCGGTCGTCCAATAATCCGGTCAAGACGATGATGAACGCTCCGATGATGATCGGTCCTATATACGGCATATCCGGGCGGATAAACAGCATGCCGGCGGCTGCTCCTCCAAAGATTGCCAGCCCGCCCATACGCGGAGTGATTTCTTTATGGATCTTCCGCAATTCCGGATAATCCATCATTTTCCATTTAACAGCTAGCTTCATAACAGGGAATACAAGCGCATAGCTGACCGCCATCGACAGCAGCAGCGCTACGATAATTTCAACAGTAATGTTCATAGAAATCCTCGCTTACTTGGTAAGTTTACTCTTGTCGGTATTAGTATATCACAGGCACGCGAAGATTCCGTTATCTTTCCCGTGAGCCTTTTTTCTCAGCTTATGTAAAACCCGGAACATGGAAAAACACCGCCATAGTCCTCAGCGATGCTCCACACGATCTATTCCTGCAGCTGCTGAATCAGCTGGTTGATGACTTCCTGAGATGATAACAGTTCGGAATTCTCCGTCCGCTGGATGATGTTCTCCAGCACTTCTTTAAGATTCTCCATACGACCCACCTTTTCATTCATGATGTTCCTATATATTCCTATTTACTTAACGGTTCGGTATCAAACGCCTTTTTCCGACGGTCATTATGTAAGGACCCTTCCTGCTGTATGCCGTCTTGGAATAAGCGTCCCCGTATTTTCTACGTTTCTCGTAATGATCTGTCAATAAAATTCAAAATACTTTGTTACATCATAATCTATTTTTGTCAGAATGAAAAGAAGAAAATGGTAGAAAAGGCCGTTGATCTTTCGACATCGCAAAAAAACCGGCCCTTTTATAAAGGCCGGTTAAGAAATGGCTGCCCACCTGCGCGTCAATGTCTTCAGCTCATAGCTTACATGAGCGAAACGATGGACATGTTTCTGTATGACCGCACCACCTTCACGATGGTACGTAAAAAAGACGACAGCCGGATGATAAAGAGAATCATAGAAGAACAGTGGATTGAAGCTGCGGAGCTGCTTTCCAAACGGCCAAGCACCGAACAGATCAAGTGTACGGGCATACCTATCGTCGAGGACGGCCTGGGGGATGACTCCGGACGTCTCGTTCGTATATTCCAGCAGATGGTGATAACAGAGGGACGCCTGCAGGTAGGAAAGCGGGGACTCATCCCCCGTCACAGCCTTCATGAACGATTCTTCCCATAGAACCGTTTCTTTCTTTCTCCCTCCTATCCTGCCGTTGATCACAAAGATATCCCATCCAGGCTTGATGAGCAGCTGGGAATACTGATCCACTATGGAAGAGAGTGTGCAGGCTCTGCGTTTGTCCGTGACACGCGGGGAAACCGCTGTGACATTGCGCCAGCCTGCTTCTCTCGTGAAGACGGTTTTACCCTTCACAGTCCCCCGTCCCTTCGGTGAGAAGTTCCGGCACCCGGGGATTCTCCAGGAAATCCTTGACCTCCTCCAGACTCAGACCGAGCTGTCTGGCTTCTTTGATCAGAGTCACCCATTCTCTGTATTCCTCCTGTTTCACCATATGATCGTCTCCTTTCGTCCGCTATCGGCTCTGTCCATTCCCCGTTTCTTCGGCATACTTATGCGTTAATAACTCTTCCAGCGGTACCTCCAGCGTCCGGGCAAGTTTTCCCATCACGATTAAGGAAGGGTTCTTCTGCACCCCTCTTTCAATGTTGCTGATATACGATTTGGATACACCAGAACGTTTGGCAAACTCGTTGACAGATAAACCTCTGCCGGTGCGCAGGATACGGATTTTTTCACCAATCGGCGTCACTTCCACCTACCTCACCTTCCATCGTCAGATGACTCCTGACATAATTAACCTATCTTTTTGTTCGTTATTAAGAATATTATAAACGCTGTTCCATTGGAAATAAACAACCATTTTTCATTATAAAGAACATATATCCCGCATATTCCTGCCTGTATCTTCTGTATACTCACAAATAGTCCGTTTTTAAGAACAATTCCTCACAAAAAATCAGCTGAACCTGGATCAGCTGATTACTTTTCCTTTATTCGATATTTCTGCCGGAATTCTTTCGGACCGATCCCTTCCACACTTTTGAAAACCCTTGTGAAATAACTCTGGCTGTTGTAGCCGAGCAGCATACTGATATCCATAAGCGAATGCTCTGTGATGCATAAGAGCTCTTTCGCTTCGGTAATCCGCTGCTGATTGATGAACTGGGTGATCGATACGCCGGTTTCTTTTGTGAAGACGCCGGATAAATAATTCGGATTGACGTTCAATGTTTCCGCAATTTCCTTTAACGTCAAATCTTTCGTCAGGTTTTGGAAAATATATTTCTGTGCGCGCTCCACCAACGGAGAAAAGGACTGCCTCCCCACCCCCTGGATTCTTTCCAGGAACGAACGAAGAATGATAGATTCCAATCCTTCCAGTTCCTCGACGGTCTCTTTCGTCTCCAGAAAACTGATATGGAAATCACTTAATGACCCTGTTTCATCCGGCTGCGCTCCTTTTTCTACACAAAGAAGGCTCAATTCCGTAACCAGACGGATCAGATGGTTTTTAAAGGAACGCACATGATTTTTTATATGAGAGAGGTTATTGTCCATCAATGCATAATACGCTTCCACTGCCTGTTTTTCCCCACGTTTGAAACGTTCCATGAATTCCTGCTTCGACGCCACCGTATCCGGGTAGGATTCAAGCGATGCCGCATATTCTTCATAATGGTGCAGAAGATCAGGCTCTGTTGGATCTTTCTTCGCTTTTTCCTTTTTCCCTGGCAGCACATGCTGTAAGACGCGCTGGATGGATGCCAGTTCCTTCGGCGTCCTTACCGGCAGATGATCCAGGTATCCGGCAAATTCCTCTGCAAGAGAGGAGGAAAGATCATTCATAATCAAACTCAGCTGGACCTCTTTATAGTCCGATATTTCATGGAGGAATGGACCGAGCAGGGCGACCACGGTTTCCTTCTGTGGATTTTCATACGCATAAAAAAAAGCATACTGGTTAAAAGGATCCTTTAACAGGTGCAGGGTGCCGGGCATCTTCCTTGCTTCCTGAAGATAAGGATGGCGGGTTTCCAGAATTTCTTCCGGTGGTTTAAGAAAAGTGTCAGGATATTGAAAGATGGCTGTGTTCTTTCGATCGATTAAATGGACTGGTATATTGAATGCAATGGCACAATCTTTGAGCAGATTGATCATTTCAAAGTTTTTCATGCCGACCCTCCTTCCAACTACTACTATATACTCATTATAATGGGAGGCATAAAAAAAGACACCCTTGAAAAAAATAAAGGGTGTTATACTAGTTTATACAGTTCCGTTCCGCCGCGCAGGAAATTTTCTACTTCTTCCTTACTCAGGCCTAAAGCTTTCGCTTCCTGTATCAAGTCGATCCACTCATCATCCAGCAGACGATCTTTAGGCATCGCTTTCATCTTGTTAACCTCCCCGTTTCCCGGTTCTTCTTTTCCTAATCCTGTAAGTATAAACCTATTATAATGGATTATACGCCACCACATTTGAAAAAAATTCATATGTTTTTAACATTTATCACTTATATTTCAGTATTTTTAGGAAAATCGTTGTGGTTTTATGTAGAATAGTATATCAGACAAAAAGAACCGGGCCAAAATAATCAGCCCGGCACCTATGAATGCATCGCTTTCCATTTCTCGGTCAGCACTTGGAAAGCTTCCTGATCGTCCTCATCAATGGCCTGATCGATCAGGCGCCGGAGGTTTTCTTTTTCCAATTCACGGATAATGGCTCTCACTTCTTTAGATGATTGCTGGCTGATGTCAATCCCCTCTTCATAATACGGCGACACAATCGAATGAAGGTGTGTCAGAAATTCCGGCAGCTGCAGCAAATCCGCTACGGATACATACACCATATTTTTACCGCGCTGAAACACGAAAATATCGAAGACATTGTGCACCTTCTGACGATTGCGGTCGATGATTATTTCTCTTGCTTCCATTGGAATAAACTGATAAAGTTCGTCATCAATAAACAATGAAAAGTACTGGTAGGCTAAGACGATGCGAATAAAACGTTTATCTTCTTTAACATAATATGGCTTCAACATCTTTATGTTCAACATGGGCCCACCCCTTTTTATGTTATATCTGAATTTTCAGTATTTTATTCTATTATCGCTCATTTGTCAATCAATTGAAAGCCCTTTCTAGATGGATCCGCAAAGTTAGGCGGAACAAATCCGGACCCTTGAATAAGGAGACCGGATTTTCAGAATGCAGGCATAACCGATATCCTCCAGGCCCTCCAGGAGCGCAAACCATTCTCTTTCCGCGGACGAACGGCCAAGTCTCCTCGGGGAGACCGCCCTGCGGGGCCTCGGCCGTCCGTTTTTCCGCAGGAGTTGAATGGTCTGCGCTCCTTTCGGAATTGAAAAGGATTTTCCGATCCTTACTGGGTAAGGTCTCGTGGAGCGTTCGGTGGTGACGCCTGCGGGAACAGCGCGAGCCGAAGATCCACTTGGACAGGTGGTCTTCCTGTCCAAGTTAGCTGAGGCCGTGCCCGCGGCAAGCATCCACCGATAAGCGGAACGTGACCACCCACCTACAAAAAGGGGGGGGCGCCTCTATGAGAGGAAGAAGGAAATTAAAAATCCGGTCCCCTGAGAAGGAGACCGGATTTCATTTGATTAGATGATGGCGTGGAGACGCTCGTCGACCGCAGCTTTGACGGACGCAAGCAGTTCTTCACTTTCACGGCGTGTAGTGGACTTCACTCCGTAATAGAATTTGATTTTAGGCTCTGTTCCGGATGGACGCAGGCAGAACCAGCAGTCATCCTCAAGAATGAACTTCACGACATTGGAGGTCGGAAGATCGATTTCCTCTGTGGTTCCTTCCTGTACCAGCTGGCGGACCGTTGTGGAGTAATCCTCCACCGCCATGACTTTCTTTCCACCGGCTTCCTGAATGTCCGCCTCACGGAAATCGTTCATGATTTTCTCGATCGTATCCGCTCCTGATTTTCCTTCCAATGTGACCGACTTCAAGTCTTCAAGGAAATAGCCGTGCTTCTGATACAGCGTATCCAGGGCTTCCACCAGTGTTTTCCCCTGGCTCTTCCAGTAAGCCGCCGCCTCTGCGGCAAGTACAGCAGCCTGGACGGCATCTTTATCACGGGCGAAATCCTTCACTAAATAGCCGTAGCTTTCCTCGTAGCCGAAGAGGAACTTGTACTCGCCGGACTGTTCGTACTCGCGGATTTTCTCTCCGATAAATTTGAAGCCTGTCAATGTATCCAGAGAGGAAATCCCGTAGGAATCAGCGATCACACGGCCGAATTCAGACGTTACGATCGTTTTCACAAGCAGGCCGTTTTCCGGAATGGAAGCGCTCTGGCCGAGAATATAATCAAGAAGCAGGGCCCCTGTCTGGTTACCAGTCAGCACTTTGTACTCCCCGTTCTCATCCGGCACGGCAACGCCGAGACGGTCTGCGTCCGGATCTGTAGCCATCAGGATGTCCGCGCCCACTGCTTTCCCTTGATCGATCGCCATTTCAAAGGCCTGGTGTTCTTCCGGGTTCGGTGAAGCCACCGTTGAAAATTCCGGATCCGGCGTGGCCTGCTCTTCGACGATGTGCACAGAGTTGAAGCCGTTCTGCTTCAAGCCCTGCTCCACGAGGTGGCGGGCAGTTCCGTGCAGCGGTGTGAACACGACCGAAAGATCTTTCGGCAGGTCGCCGCGAACACTTACGGTTTTCAAAGCTTCCATATAAGCGGTATCGACGTCCTCGTCCACCCAGCGGAGCAGACCGTCCTGTTCCAGCTGCTTTTGGTCCGCTGCTTCTACGTTCAGCTCATTTTCGACCTTGTTGACGAAGTCGATCATCACTTCCGCCTGGGCTGGAGGCAGCTGTCCGCCGTCTTCATTGTAAGCTTTGAAGCCATTGTATTCCGGAGGGTTGTGGCTGGCGGTGACGACAACACCTGCCGCCGCCTTCAAGTGACGGACCGCAAAAGACAGCTCCGGTGTCGGCCGCAAGGATGTAAATACATAGGAAGGAATGCCGTGGCGTCCAAGAACCTTCGCTGTTTCAACTGCGAATTCCTTCGACATATACCGGGAATCGTACGCAATGGCAACGCCGCGCTTGGACATCCCCTGGTCATTGACATAGGAAGCCAGACCTTCAGCGGCTTTCCGAACGGTGTAAATATTCATCCGGTTTGTACCGGGACCGATTTTCCCGCGCATACCGCCAGTACCGAACTCAAGGTTCTTGTAGAAAGCATCCTCTAAAGATGCCTCGTCTTCTACGATCTTTTCTAATTCGACGGACAGATTCTCATCAAGATCAGAAAAGTCTTTCCAGCGTTTGTATTCGTCTTTCCACATGTCCAACACTCCTTTGTCTTTTGGCGGATCGGCCGGGCCGCTCCGCGCTGTTATGTAGAGTTCCGGCTCACTGGTCAAGCCTTAAACGTTTCATTCGTCATGAACGGGGAAAGTTCCTGTCAAGACGACAAAAATTTGTGTATGTATCCGGATAAAGAAATTGAATCAGTTCCTTGATTTCCCAGTGATTCTATCTGTATTGTATCATAAGTCCTGCAGACAGAACGGGAAGCGGGCAAGGTTTTTTATGGAATTTCTCCGCTTCCGAATCCCTGTCTTTTTTTCTATGTGACTTTCCCATTTTCCCTGCCTGATTCTTCTATTGATGAGGTGATTGTATGCGTGAGGCCTTTCAAATGAGGGGGGAATTCCTTTCAATGGATGCAGTGTTAAACGGGGGTGCTTCCATTTCCGCCATAGATGTCGACCAGCCGTTTCCTCAGCGCCGAGTAAAACAGGGCGCACTTCTCCTGATCGCTTGCTGCCGTCTCAAGTTTCCTCTGAATATCCTGAACCACTTCCTGCGCATCTTGAACGAATTCATGTTCTTTGCCGCTTAATCCAAGATCGAGCAGCAGAATCTTGTAGTACTTTTCATACTTAATCATAAGTCCAGAGAAAAACAGACCTCCACGATACATAGTTCTCACCTCCTAGTTCTTTTTTCACACTTAGTTATAATCCACCTTCTGGAAAACGTCAACTGCCCCATTATGCATTCCAGGTTTGTGTTTTTTCTCTTTTCTTTCTGAAAAACCTGTTTTTCTACTATATTAATAAGCCTTTTGGAAAAAGCGGGTTTCCAAGACAATTAAAAGGGCTTTTTCACACGATTGTTAATTTCCTGTAAACCTTGGAGTCCGCCCTTTGTAATCGTCGGATAATTCACTCTTGTACTTCAATTTCCTTTCCGTTACAATGTCCTTTATACAAAGAATTCTGTGTATATATAGGAGACAGAGAGAAGGAGTGTGAAGAATGAACAAATCCATTACGGTAGGACTGCTCGGTCTGGGAACAGTCGGATCAGGTGTCATTGAAATTCTGCGCGATCATAAAGAACGCATTGAACATAAAACGGGGTGCGATGTCACGATTAAATCGGTGCTTGTCAGTGACATGGCGAAAGAACGTGAGGTTCCGGCTGAAACGGAACTGACGGACCGCTACGAGGACATTACGAGAGATCCGGACATTGATGTCATCGTGGAAGTGATGGGTGGGATCGATCACACCTTGACGATCATGCTGGAAGCCATTGAGCACGGCAAACATATCGTAACGGCGAACAAGGACCTTGTCGCCCAGCACGGGGAGCAGCTTTTCGAAGCCTGCCAGAAGCACAACTGCGACCTTTATTATGAAGCCAGTGTAGCTGGTGGTATCCCGATCATCCGCTCGATCATGGACGGCCTTTCTTCCGACCGCATTACGAAAATGATGGGAATCGTGAACGGAACGACCAACTACATCATGACGAAGATGGCCCAGGACGGCGTCGATTTCGACAGCGTGCTGAAAGAAGCGCAGGACCTCGGTTTTGCCGAAGCCGATCCGACCGCTGATGTGGATGGCCTTGATGCGGCTCGTAAAATGACGATTTTGTCCATTCTCGGCTTCTCCATGCCGTACAGTCTGGAGGATGTTGATGTGAAAGGCATCCGCGGCATTTCCTCTGACGACATTACGTATGCCGAAGAACTCGGGTACCGCATCAAACTGATCGGGATTGCAGAGAACGATGCCAACGGTGTATCCGTCAGTGTCGAACCGACGCTGCTGCCGGTTGAACATCCATTATCTTCTGTCAACGATGAATTCAATGCGGTGTATGTGTACGGTGATGCAGTCGGCGAAACGATGTTCTACGGACCTGGAGCCGGAAAACTTCCGACAGCCACAGCCGTTGTTTCTGATTTGATTGCCGTCTTGAAGAATATACGACTCGGCACGACGGGAACCGCTTACGTCCAGCCACAGTTCCCGAAACAGGTGCGCGCCCAGAGCGAGAAACTGACGAAAAAGTACATCCGTCTTCATGTGGATGATCAATCCGGCATGCTGAAGGAATTGACGAATATTTTTGCCGAGTATTCGATTTCCTTCGATCAATTCACCCAGAAAGCCACCGATCAGGAAGGCGAGCGTGAATTGATGATGGTGACACATAAAGTCAGTGAAGAAGACTTCGAAAAAGCACTTCAAGAGCTGAAAACCTTGGATTCCGTCAGAAAAATCGACAGCGTTTTCCGTGTCGAAGGAGGAGAATGACCATGTGGCAAGGATTAATCCATGAATATGCGGAATTTCTTCCCATCAATGAACGTACACCAAAACTGACGCTACACGAAGGAAACACCCCGCTGCTTCCGATTCCGGCGATTTCCCAGGACCTCGGAATCGAAGGCTATGTGAAATTCGAAGGAGCCAATCCGACCGGTTCCTTTAAGGACCGCGGCATGGTGATGGCCATGGCCAAAGCGATTGAAGAAGGGTCCGAAGCGGTCATCTGTGCTTCCACAGGGAATACGTCCGCCGCCGCAGCCGCCTTTGCCGCACGTGCAGGCATCCGCTGTATCGTCGTCATTCCGGACGGTAAAATCGCAGAAGGCAAGCTTGCCCAGGCCGTCATGTACGGCGCTGAAATTTTTGCGATCAAAGGGAACTTCGATGATGCGTTGAAGATGGTCCGTAAAATTTCAAAAACAGAACCGGTGACATTGGTGAACTCTGTGAACCCTTACCGGATTGAAGGCCAGAAAACGGCCGCTTTTGAAGTAGTGGACGCGCTCGGTTCCGCACCAGACATCCTCAGCATCCCTGTCGGAAATGCCGGGAACATCACAGCCTACTGGAAAGGGTTCAAGGAATACCATGACCGCTTCCAGTCCGGCCTGCCGAAAATGATGGGCTTTGAAGCCAGCGGTTCTGCGGCGATTGTCCGTAATCAAGTCATTGAAGATCCGGAAACACTGGCGACAGCCATCCGTATTGGAAACCCCGCGAGCTGGGATAAAGCCATCCAGGCCCGCGACGAGTCGGAAGGGTTGATTGATGAAGTGACCGATGAAGAAATCGTCGAAGCTTATCAACTGCTGGCCCAGAAGGAGGGCATCTTTGCCGAGCCTGCTTCCTGCGCCTCGCTTGCCGGCATGATTAAAAAAGTGAAGGAAGGTACGATTCCTCAAGGCTCCAAAGTCGTCCACGTCCTGACTGGTAACGGGTTGAAAGATCCAACGACAGCGATTGAAACGAGCCCTGTCAAACCGGCACGGATTGAAAACAACTATGAAGTGTTCGCTTCCGCCGTCACAGGAGTACAGTCATGAGCCGGTTCCAGATCCGGGTGCCTGCAACATCCGCCAATTTAGGACCAGGATTTGATTCGGTCGGCATTGCGCTTTCCAAATATGTGACCTTGGATTGTGAGCCGGCGGACGAGTGGCATTTTTCTGTTCCGGCAGAAGATCAGGCGCATATCCCTTCGGATAAGCGCAACTTGATTTATCAAACAGCACTGGCCGCCGCTCAGACGCGCGGCTTTGATTCTCTGCCTCCCACCCATGTGACGTTGACGAACGATGTTCCGGTCGCCCGCGGGCTGGGGAGCTCCTCGACGGCGGTTGTCGGTGGCATTGAACTCGCCGATCAGCTGCTGGATCTAGAGCTGACACGGTACGAGAAGTTCAAGATCGCCTGTGATATCGAAGGACACCCCGACAACGTCGGACCTGCCGTCTATGGAGGAATCATGGTCTCGAACTATGACGGCGAGCACCTTGACTATGTCCATTTTACAGAGGACCTGGATTCCTTGACGTGGCTTTCGGTCGTTCCTGATTATCATTTGGAAACCGAAAAGGCGCGGAGCATTCTTCCATTGGAGATCGATTATAAGGAGGGCGTCCGAAGCAGTTCGAGAGCCAATGTCCTTGTGGCTGCTCTTGCCTCTAAAGACTGGGCGCTCGCTGGAAAAATGATGAAGAACGACCAGTGGCATCAGCCGTACCGGAAAATGCTGATTCCTGGTTTCGATGCTGTTACGGAGGTCCTTGAAGGGGAGCAGTCGCTCGGGTATTACATCAGCGGTGCCGGACCGACGATGGTGGCTGTTTTTGATGAATGGACGAAGGAGAAGGAACGACGGCTTCAAAATAAGCTTTCCTCCTACACGGTCGAAGCGCTTGCTGTTGAACTGGATGGAGTCACAACCATCCAGAAAAACGAAGTTCCAGCTGCCGAATCCTGAATAACGAAGAACCAGCGGGCTCATTCCCGCTGGTTCTTTTATTTTCTTCTTCTGTTTCCTGCCAAAATAAGGATCAGGCCGATCAGGGCCCCCACACTGTCGAGTCCGATATCCCCGATGTACGGGGTACGGTCCGGCGTCAGGGATTGATGGTATTCATCCAGACATGCATACAGCACCGTTACAACCAGAGCGCTGACGGCTGCTGTCCTTTTTTTCCAGGGTGTGTTCACAAGGAAAGCTCCATACGCGGTAATCATCAATACGAAAAAGATGCTGATATGAGCCCCTTTCCGAATGAAAAATTCGACCATGCCGTCGATGCCGTGGCTGGCCAGACTGACCTCTTCCCCGTGGTAGGTAAACGAAACCGGCGCCAGCAGCGGCCGAAGCAGATCGAGCGGAAGATACATCGATAACGATGGACGCATATCCTGTTCTCCATAGGGCTGGGAGGAAAAGTAAAAAATCAGGCCCATCACTGCAAATGGGAGGATAGTAAAGATTAACCTTTTATACAAATCATTCACACTTTCTAAATAAAATAGCTGAAAGACATATGAATAGTCTACTATAAATATCAGGAATTAAAAAAAATTTCATAAATTCATAGGACCTACTATTAAAATATTGTAATCTTGTATACAATTGCTTATGGAAAGAAAAAAAGGGGGATTCGAGAGTGGCAAAGAAAAGTAAGCAGTACGATTATGACCTTGGCGAAGTGAAGCGTCTGATCGGTGAGACTGATAAAAACTATCGCGAAATCGCGGCCGAAACGGGATGCCCTTATGCTAGTGTCGTTTATCATGGTCGTAAAATCCGTGGACGCGTCAATCGTATGCGTCAGGAAGAAATCCAGGCGGAACAGCAGCAGCCCCAGTCCCTGCTGGCCTTGGCCCAGGAGACTCCGGAAGAACCAACCGTGTTGTCTGGCGGGACAACCTTGAGTATATCCAGGAACGAAATCCATATCCAGAATGCCGAACAGGAAGCAGCCAAGATGATCAAGGCTGCCCGGGCTATGGGACTGACGAAAATTAACATAACCATCGATCGATGAGGAACATCCGGCGCTTTTCTGGAAGGCGCCGGACTTTTTTATGGGGATGGAAGAGTGGGGATTAAAGAAGGTGTCTGCAGGACTTCAGTTTATTTCGGGCATGACGTCCCCAGTTTTTCACAGCATCCTGGGTCACGCCTTCGATCAGGGCCGTTTCCGCAACAGAACGGCCCTGCTTCACACGGTGGGATACCCATTTCCACTGGTTGGGTGTCAGCAGGTTCTTCACCTGGTCCCAGAAGTATGTATCAACCGGTTCGTCCTCCCATATGTAATCTTCGCTGTGGATGAGTTCTTCTACAAACCGGTTTTCCCTGTCCTGACGGTTGTTTTCGCGGCGGATCTGGTCAATGAGCGCGTTGCGGATCTTCCAGTGGGCATAGGTGGAAAATTCTCCAGCCTCGGGATTGTACGTGCGGTGGGCCTGCCATAAGGCAAACAATCCTTCGGCATAAAAGTCACCGTTCGCATCGATGATGTGCAGCTTACGGATGTGGTAATGGATGCTCCTTTCCCATTCGGCCAGCAGCTGTTCAAAATCTTGTTCCGTATCCATGACTTCACTCCTTCTCATTTTCTGCCTTCACTCTATAATCGAAGAAAATGGAAGTTTTCGTGTCATCTTTTTTCAAAAAATATAATTTCCATCAGGAAAAATGGAATTTCTGCTGGGAAGCCGGCGGCAAATGTAGGACAATAGAAAAGTAGAAAGGAGTGACTCATGTCAAAGATTCAGGAATTTCACGAATTGGAAAAACTCATTTACAAGGTGATGCACACCCTGCACCTCCCACCCCCGTACGATGATTATTTCCAGGAAAGCTACCTCGTCTATCACGCGGCCAAGGCACGCTATGATCCTGCGAAAAGTCAGTTCTCCACCTATTTCCACACCAAACTCCGACATCACTACCAAACCCTCGTCTCCAACGACCTAAAAAGAACAGCGGCCCAGAGCCGGCTGTATACGTTCGCCTCCTTTGAAAAACCCCTCCCAGCGGCAGATCCTGCTCCGACCTCCACTCTATCTCCTTTTGAAAAGCGCCTCCTCTCCGACCTTCTTAACGGTTATAAAAATGTGGAGATTGCGGCCCGGATGAACATCAGCTCCTCGACCTTTTACCGGCGGCGCAGGATCTTAAGAACGAAGCTTGCGCGTTTATACATGTAAAATACAGGGAAAACGACTATCATATCAACTAAACGGAGGAATTGCCTTGGAAGAGACATCCCGCTCCCTGACTCCCCTTGCCAGCATCTGGCTCGACGAGGCACCGACGACCTACACCCACGCCTTTGTGGAACGGCTCGCGTATGAATGGATGATTGAAATCGTGAACCCCTTCCCTATACCGATTATGGAAAATAAGGAATACGTTCTTTCTATATCGATTGAGCAGATCGACGGCACTTTTTACGAAGCCATCCCGATCGAATCCTACAGCATCGAGATGGGGGAACAATTCACCGTCTACCGCTTCCATATGTATCCCCCCGCATAACCTTTCCAGGAATGTTATACTGACGTTGGACGTTTGACTTGGAAAGGAAGAGATTATGCTTTATCTTGCATTTGCCGGATTTTTTCTCATTTATGTGCTGCTTGGATGGTTCACCGACACGGTGGAAATGTCAGCAGTCGGCGGCGTTTTGAGTGTCGCTTTTTTCTTTGGGAATCTTTATTTGTTCTGGCGTGAAAAACGTAATGCTTCAAAAAGTGAATAAAAAAGCTCCGCCGGAACTGGCGGAGCCTCAGGCTGTCGATAACTTTTCCCGACAGCCTTTTTTGTTCTTCCTTTGAAAGTGGAACTTCTGCTTTTTCATCCTGGGAATACCGAAGATTCACTTGAGAAATAGGTCATAAATTACTGAATGACCACTCCCGGAGGAACGCTCCTTTCTCCTAAAAGCCAGCTACTCAACAGGGGAAGTCCTTCTTTCAAAGCAAATGAAGGCAGGAATAGTCTGTTCGCGTCACGAAGAGCGTTCGGTGGTGAAGCCTGCGGGAACAGCAAGAGCCGAAGATCCACTTGGGCAGGTGGTCTTCCTGTCCAAGTTAGCTGAGGCCGTGCCCGCGGCAAGCATCCACCGATAAGCGGCTCGTGCCCTCCTTTTCATCCCAGAAACAATGAATATCTAAAGTCCCTCGGCGAACGGCGGACTTATTCTACGTCAATAGAGTCAGGAGAAGCGGAAGCGTAACCACACTCAGGATGGTTGTCACCAGCGTGATGCTGGAAACGAGGTCGGGCTTGGCGTCGAACTGGACAGCGTACATCGTCGTCGTTGCGGCGGACGGCATCGCCGCTGCTACAATAAGGACCGAAGCCATCAGGTCGTTCATCGGAAGAACAGTCGTCAGCCCCCAGGCGATCAGAGGAGAAGCGACCAGTCGGATGGATGCCGCAAAGGAAACCTTGCTCCAGTCGAGATTTTTGATGGTAATGTTCGCCAACTGCATTCCGAGCAGAATCATGATGCTTGGAACGGTCGCATCGCCGACGAGTTCAATACTGGAATACAGATTATCCGGGATGTTCACGTCGGCCGCTTTAAACAACAAGGCCATCCAGACGGCGTGGGTCGGCGGCATTTTCAAAATCGTGCGGACAGCCATGCTGAACCCGGCGGTGCCTTTGGCGGCATAATAAACACCGAAAAAGTTCATGACGATCTGCTGAAGCACCATGAATGTCACCGCATAGACGAACCCCTGCTCCCCGAAGGCGAACAGCACGATCGGAGTTCCGTAATTGCCGGCATTCATGAAAGCGGTGGACAAGATCAGGCCGCTTTCCGTCGGTGTCCCGTAACGGAACAGGCGGGCACCGATTTTATTCAGAATCAGAATACTTAGTAAAAGCGTCAGGGAAAAGAGGATCATCATATAGTAATCCCGGTTGAAATCCGCTTCATAGAAAGTTTTGAACACAAGGCAGGGCAGCATCAAGTACAACGTAACCGTAGACAGTGATTTAATCTCCAGATGCAGACTTTTCTGCAGGATATATCCGGCCACGAAGACGAGGATGACCGGAAGAACGACTTGGAAGAATATCGCCATACTCTCCCTCCTTTATCGAGCATTTCTGTTAACTTCAATAGTCTATCAGAAATGTGGGAAGGTTGTCCTGCTTCTGCTCTAAAACGGCTGTCAGCGGGAGCTCATCATTGCCCTCGACGGGGTTTTTTGAAATAATAACAAAAGAATACGAAGGACAGGAGCTAGACGTATGAATAAAACGCTGCGACGCTTTCTCATCGGTGCCGGGATTTTTGCTGCCGTCGGCCTGCTCGCTGTACTGGTGGTTTTCATCGCCACCAGCGGCAACAATGAGGATGCGGTAAAAGAAGACGCCGAAGCCTATACAGAGGACCGATTTACTGGTGAAACCGAAGTATATGGTGTGATGTATGATTCGATGGGCAATCAGCCGTTCAAAGCCGCCGCCGAGGTCAGGCATGTGGAGGACGGGATTGAATTTCTCGTCTATCGGAATGAAGATAACCAGCTGGTCGATACGTATGTGTCCTCCAAATGGGAGGACGAAGTCAAACAGACGTCCATGACGTATCTGGACGAACAGCTGGGAGGATTCGAAAACCTCGATATCCAGTTTGAAAAATCAACGAGCAGTCAGCACCGCTACACGCCGGAAGATACGCCGAGTGTCGGTGAGGTGGAGGCCGCTCCATCGATTTATCTCGATCTGAACCGGGAACCGGAGGATGGGGATGAAGAGATTTTCGAAGCCTTTGCCGATTTTCTTCAAGACGAATTTTCATTTTCTGACGGCCGGATTACGGTCCAGTACTTTGAAGGGGACACGAAAATCAAAGGCGGATGGACCCGGGAATTTTCATAAACGGAACATGTTTCCTCTCCTACGGGGAAAAGAAACGCCTGCGGCAGTGGAGACGCTCCATACCGCAGGCGTTTCTTTCTTGTCTGTCCTCCGTTTTTCCATCAGGTTCCTTTACTGGGCATCCTTTTTATAATATTCGCCGTTCTTGTATTGGATCTGCTCCGGATAACGGAGGTCCGTGACTTCATCCTGCGTCTGTTTGCTCGGCGGAGCCGTCAGCAGTGAAACGGTGATGTTGGCGATAATGGCGGCAGCGGCTCCGAAGACGCCTGCCCCTGTGTCGATGATTCCAAGGATCGTAAACCCGCCGTACTTGGCTGCGAAAATATAACCAAGCGTAACCGAGAGGCCTGTGATCATACCGGCGATGACACCTGGACCGTTGGCACGGCGCCACCATACCCCAAGGAGCAGAGCCGGAAAGAAGGAGCCGGAAGCGAGCGCAAAGGCCCAGGCGACAATCTGAGTAATCGCCCCCGGCGGATTCAAGGCGATCAGACCAGCCACCACCGTTGCGAGGACAATGGACCAGCGTCCGACAGACAGCCGTTTCTTCTCACTGGCGTTCGGGTTGATGGACCGGTAGTAAATATCATGTGAGAGGGCAGCCGATATGGCAATCATCAGACCGCCGGCCGTCGATAAGGCCGCTGCCATCGCACCGGCCGCCATCAAACCGATGACGAAAATCCCGAGGTTGGCGATTTCCGGTGTGGCCATGACGACGATATCATTACTGATGGCAAGCTCGGCCCATTGGAGCACGCCGTCACTATTGCCATCCGCAAGGGACAGCTTGCCTGTATCGACCCACGGCTGCGTCCACGCCGGCAGGTTCCCGAGCGAGGAACCGGCAACTTCCGTCATTAAAATGAACCGGGAGAAAGCAGCATAGGCGGGAGCAGATAAATACAGCAGGCCGATGAACAATAGAGCCCACGCTCCGCTCCAACGGGCGGCTTTCATCGTTTTTACGGTATAAAAGCGGACAATCACATGCGGCAGACCGGCGGTTCCGGCCATGAGCGTAAACATGAGTGCCATGAACTGCCATTTGGAGGCTTCTGTGAACGGAACGATGTATTCCGATATCCCGAGCTCCTGATCGATGGAGCGCATTTCCGATATGACTTCCCCGTAGGAGAGCCAAGGAACAGGGTTCTGTGTGAGCTGCATCGACATGAAGATCACAGGTATTAAATAGGCAACAATTAAGACGAGGTACTGCGCCACCTGTGTCCACGTAATCCCCTTCATGCCTCCCATCGCCGAATAAAAAGCGATCAGGACGACACCGATGAGGGTCCCGATCATCGTATCCACTTCAAGCAGCCGGCCGATGACGACTCCTGAACCTGACAGCTGTCCGACAGAGTATGTAAAGCTGATGATGATCGTCGCAACAGCGGCAATCAGCCGGGCGGTGTTGCTGCGATAGCGGTCACCGATAAATTCGGGTACTGTGTAACGCCCGTATTTCCGGAGCTGCGGGGCAAGCAGGAATGTAAGCAGCAGATAACCACCCGTCCATCCCATAATGTACGCAAGCCCATCATAGCCTAAAATCATCACGGTTCCGGCTAGACCGATAAAGGAAGCGGCACTCATCCAGTCAGCACCGATCGCCATGCCGTTGAACACCGGCGGCACCCCTCGGCCGGCGACGTAGAAGTCCGACGTCTCTTTCGCCTTATTGTAGATGGCGATGCCGATGTAGAGGGCAAACGTCACAACAATTAATCCTAATGAAACGAGAAACTGAGCATCCATACTTTTCCCCCTGTCTTATTGATTGGCAGCCTGGTCCGATTCCTTGGAGCTGTCCTTTGGAACGAGGCCGAATTTTTTATCCACATAATCGCTGATGACGGCATTGAAAAAAAGAAGGACGATAAACGTTAAAATGGCTCCCTGGGACCCCATGTAGTAGGGCAGCGGAATCCCCATCACTGTAAAGGACGAAAGACTTTCTGCAAACAAAACGATGCCAAAGGACACCAGCAGACCAATACCGAGGTAAATCATAATCAGTGTCGTTCTCAGCCGGAAATACGCCCTCGCCTGCTCTGGATCCATCTTCTTCATGTATTTTCCTCCCTATCCTTTTAAGTTGAAAATAAAAACGACCGTCTCCCAGAACGGCAGCGGAACCATGATCACCTTGATCAGCGCGGCGGCAAATAAAGCGGCCAGTGGCAGGGCAAACAGCACCGGTTTTCTCTTTCTTACCGCAGCCACAACAGAAACGATGGTTATGAATGCAAGAAGCAGCGGAATGAGCACCTGGATGTCACCTCCTCCTTGTGTAAGCGTTACCATAACGCTGTAAAAATTTTTAATAATTAGAAAAAACTGAATATTATACCCTGTATTATTCTAAAAATATCAAATAATGTCAACCAGTCAAAAAGAACCATAACGAAAAAAGCACCCGCAATGGGTGCTTTACCTCCCGAACAGCGACCTCCATGTCTTCGGACCTACAATTCCATCGACCTCAAGACCGCGGGAGTCCTGGTAAGCGCGGACAGCAGTTTCTGTCCGGCTTCCGAAAATCCCATCCGCTTCTGCGCCTGTCTTTTTCTGAACAGCCTTCACTTCCTCCCCGCGTGACCCTTTTCTAAGCGGTGTACCCGGGTACGTCCGGATATCCAGCCGCTGCAGCGTTTCCGGACCGGCACTCCCATCAACATGGAGACTTTCTTTTTTCTGAAAGGTGAAGACGGCCTCCTCTGTCAGCGGGCCGAAGCTTCCGTCGATCTCCCCCGTGTAATAGCCGAGGTTCCGGAGCTTCTTCTGGACGTCATTGACGAGGCTCCCCTGACTGCCGCGCCGGACGTAATGGACGATCGGCAGCTCAAGATGGGCATAATCCTTGAAGCTTGACCAGTCGCCTCCCCAGGAAAAACCCATTTCCTTCGCCCGTTCCGCCACCCAGCGCCAGTTATGATCAACCGTCCAAAGGGCTGTCCGTCCATCCGGGGTGACTAAAAAGAAATCGACGGCGCGGCCGCTGTGATGGTTGCTCTCTCCCGGTTCGGCATATGTCACGATCGTCCCGCTTCTGCCATACGTTTTCCCTTTATACGTGTAGCCGGGACGTCCTTTTCCATATAAAGCCGCCTGCTCCTCATACGTCCGGTAGCCGGAGGAGATCTGGACGAACAGTCTCCGCTCGTACGCTTCCGTTAACAGCTTCTCCACTTTCTTCTGCACTTCCGGATGGACGTTCCCCATATTGTTCCTGCTCCGCGATTTTAACGTTTCCAATGTAATCATAAAAAAATCCCTCCCTGCTTTTATAATCGAAGCAGAAAGGGATTCGGTGTCTATCGGCTTATTAAGCGGTCAGACTGTCCGGCTGACTTGTGAAGTTCTTCTTCAGCTGGTGATCCAGGATGAAGTTCCCGAACGGAATAAACGCAACCACAAACGCCCCTGCGGCCCATTTGAGCGGCCAGCGGACGGTGAAGGTCACATACGCGACGGCAGCCATATAGATGACGAACAACCCGCCGTGGATGGCGCCGTTGACAGAAACGGCCTCCGGATAATCAAACATATACTTCAGCGGCATTGAAATGAATAACAGAACCAGGAAGGACATTCCCTCAAGGAATCCCATCACTCGCAATTTACCAATGGGTGTTTTAAGCATGCGCTGTCTCCTTTATCGCAAAAAATCAGCGGCGCCGCCCTGGGATGGCGCTTTCACTAGTTCTATCTTAATGGTTCTGGAAAGGAGATGCAATCACCCGCGGCGGCTTTCACTTTTTGTTCACAGATGGGGCGGACAGGCGATATCAATGATTTTCCGCATATATCGATTTATTTGCGGATATATCCATTATTTTCTCGATATATCGATTATTTCTCAGATATATCAACGAAATTCCGAATATATCAACCAAATGCCTGACAAACAGAATAATGGCATTCGTTCTCCAACACTCGTACAATGGGAAGAGAAATTATTAGTAGAGGTGATCCCTGTGAAAATAGAAGTATGGTCCGATTTCGTCTGTCCTTTCTGCTACATCGGAAAGGCCCGTCTCGAGGAAGCGTTGAAGCAGTTCCCCAACGAAACGGTAGAAGTCGAATATAAGAGTTTTGAGCTTGATCCGAATGCCGGGCGCAACACAGAACCAGTCATGCATGAGCACCTGGCTCATAAATACGGCCGCTCTCTGGAAGAGGCGCGCGGCATGACAGCCAATATGACCGAGCAGGCGAAAAGCGTTGGTCTTGATTTCCATTTTGATACGATGATTCCAACGAACACGTTCGCCGCCCACCGTGTGGCTCAGCTGGCCAACGAAAAAGGCCTCGGCAAGGAAACAGCGGAGCGCTTCTTCAAAGCCGTGCTGACGGATTCTGAGGATATCGGTGATTATGGGACGATTACACGCCTCGCTGTTGATGCTGGTCTCGAGCGCAGCGAAGTGGAAGACGTCCTGAACAGTGACGCTTACACAGAAGCGGTACGCATGGAAGAACGAGAAGCGCATGAAATCGGTGTGCAGGGCGTTCCTTTCTTCGTTATCAACCGTAAGTATGCTGTGTCCGGCGCGCAGCCGACGGAAGTATTCGTCAACGGCCTTCAGAAAGCCTTTGATGAAGAAAACAAACCAGCATTTGAAGACCTTTCCACAGACAATGGTGCGGCCTGCACCGAAGACGGCTGTGAAGTCCCTTCCGGAAAAGAATAACGAAAAAGCTGCAGGACATGATCCTGCAGCTTTTTTTATTTCAGGTGTGAAACCAGCAGGAGACCGATTTATCCGCTTTTTGACCGATAAAACGCTCGATTGACCGATATATCAGCATTTCGACCGATATCCGCGCGGAAAGACTGATAGGTGTTCCACTTGGACCGATAAACAGCCGGTCACCATCTCCAGTGAGCTGCAGCCTTTTTCCTTAAATGATCCCCTGGAAGCGTAAAATCACTTCGGCGATCAATGCCGAACCGATATACGTCCCGAGCATGACACACATCGCAACAACGATGCTGCGCCAGCCAAGCTTGACGAAATCCGCCCATGAGCGGCCGATGGCAATACCGGCGTAGGCAAGAATCGGTGTTGTCAACGCAAGCAGGTTCACTTCACTCGTCGTCTCCACGATAAACGAGGAACCCGGAATCCACGGCATCGACACGAGCACACCGACGAGCGCAACATAAGCGACACTCGGGATGCTTCCCGGGAGCACTTTTCCCAGTATCAAACCGACGAGACAGATGCCGATAAGCACAAGCATGCCCGGCACCGCCTCCCAGACGATGACCTCATAACCGATCCAGTTCCCCAAAAGGGCGGTCACTCCGAAAATCGCAAGCATGAGAAGCCATTCCTGTATATTTTTCAGCATCGCTTACGCCCCCTTTTCTACGCGAGAGCTGGTGCTCTTTCTGCGCGTCATGATTTCATAAAGCTTCTCTGTAAGCGGCAGACCGATGAAAATACTCATATACAGACCTGTCGATAAGGAGAGCAGGTTGCTTGCCCCGGCGAAAGCGAGGATATCGTTCTCCATCTGTGGGAAAGCGGCGACGAGCGAGCCGCTGGCAGCAGCCATCATGCTTCCACTTCCGATACCCGAAGCCATGGCAAAGGACAGCGGATTGAGCGGCGTCAGTGTGGCCAGAAAACCGGATATCAAGCCCATGAAAACCGCACCGAATACCGTACCGAATATGTAGATGGCCATGACGCCGCGTCCTTCCGGTGAGTTGAACCCGTACTTGTCCATAATGAGACCGACGTTCGGCTCACGGGCGACCGAGTGGGTCATGCCGATACTCTCCCGCTTCAGCCCGAGCATAATCGCGACAGGCAGGGCGATGAAGATCGTCCCAAGGTTCCCGAATTCCTGCAGCAATAGAGCTGGACCTGCTTCAATAATCTGTGGAAGCGATGGACCGATGATCACGCCGATTTTGGCAATCAGCAGCGTGACACCAAGAACGATGAGCGGCTCGGCGTTTTTCGACTGTTTGTCCTTAATGAGCGGTGTAAAAAATAATCCAAGACCAATGATGATGGCATAAAGCATCGGCAGCAGCAGTACTACGCCGGGACCGACCGTAAAGGAATGCGTACCGATCGCCTCTGTCAGGAGGACGATGGCGAGCACAATCGTATGTAAACGCCAGTCTTTCCATAAATTCGTAAGCTCTTGTTTCATACCTCTCCCCCTTAATGAAAATAAATATACCAATCATTATAATGTTCTGAATATTAAAATCAAAGTTATTTTTTGGGAGAATGATCAGATTTACTGCGCATTTCGACAAAAACACCGCCGTGCCGGGAATTTTTCAGCTAACTTTTCTTTTCAAGGAAACATGCACGTCCCCTGTACACCTTTGAAAAGAATGTATGGAAGGACATTTTCCCATCTTTACTCTCACGCAGAAAATACAAAAAAAAGGCCCTTCCGGACATGGAAGGGCCTTCGATATTATTCCTGGATCAATCGGCTTTCAAATGGTGCCAGCGACTCTCCTTGGAACCGCTGCTCTTCACTGGTGTGGTTCATCACGAACAAGTAGGAGTCCTTCCCACTTCTGCGGCGGTACTCTTCAACTCCGCGGTCCGAAGAAATCGTTTCAATCTGATGATGTTCCGTAATCTCCTCACCAATCCGATCGAGAGCTTCTTCATTGAGCCCGCCGCCGATGTAGTACACATGCCCCTCTCCGAAGCTGTTTTTCGTGACAGCTGTGTAGCTGTCATAGAACGCATCCGTGTACTGGTACAGAGCTTCCGCTGTTTCCGGTACGAGCAGATCACGCCAGATGCTGACGGTGCCGGGAACTTCTGAGAAGCGTCCTTCACCCTCCAGCTCGAGATGGTGATCCTTGGTGAGCGATTCGACTTCCTCCACCCGGGCGCCGACAAGATCGCGGACGAGTCCCGGCTGAACTTCACCGAGACGAAGGTTGTTGTCTTTGCCTTTCAACCCTGTACGGTAGGAAAAGAGAACGGTCCCTCCGTTCTGTACAAACGCTCTCAGCCGCTCGGCAAGCGCCGCGTCCATCACGTGCATCACAGGTACGACCACAACCTTATAGCTGGATAAATCACGGTCCGCCGGTATGACATCAATGGCTGCATTCTGGTTGTAAAATGGGCGGTAGAGGCGGACAAGTTCATCGGTAAAATCAAAGTCGCGGCTCTGAATCTGGGAACGCCACGCCCAAATGTTGTCATAATCATAGAGAACGGCTATATCTGCCTGGATGGGTGCATCAAGCAGCTCGCCGTAATCTTTCATTTCGCTGAACAGCGACTGGACCTCTTTGTATTTGCGGCCATACACATTATCATGATCGACGACACCATAGCAGAACTGCTCTGCCCCTTTCGTCATCCCGCGCCAGCGGAAGTAGAGCAGATTGGAGCAGCCGTGGGCGAAAGCCTGGTACGACCACATTTTCGCCTGATTCGGACGCGGCAGGTATCCGATGACATCATGGCCCTGCGCTCCCATCAGCTCTTCCACGATCCAATAGTTCTGATCCAGCAGCCCCCGGTTGAAATCATGCATCATCGCAATCGCTTCCGGTGCGATCGGCTCTTCCAGTCCACCCCAGACCGGATAGTTGTCATAGGAGACAAAGTCCATCGGGCGGAGGTTTTCTGCGTGATCGAACCATTTCGAGAAAAACCCGCCGGAAACGTTCGTCGTGACCTGCTGGTGCGCGCCTTTTGTTTCCTTTACAATCTCCGTCATTTCATGAGCAAACCCGTTCAGGGAGTCAGAGCGGAAGCGCGCCCACTCGAGCTTTAAGCTCGGGTTATGCGTTGTAATCGTCGGTTTCGGTGCAGGAATTTCTGAGAAGGCGTTGTACGTCTGGCCCCAGAAAATCGTTCCCCACTCCTCGTTCAGCTGGGCGATGCTGTCATACTTCTCGGCCAGATAGGTCTGGAATTTCTTTTCACACAACCCACACCAGCACATATCGCTGCCTTCATGACCGAATTCGTTATCAATCTGCCAGGCGATGATGGCCGGCTCATCCTTATAATGCTCGACAACCTTCCTTGTAATCTCTGCCGCATACGAACGATAGACGTCGGAATTGAAGCAGTACTGCCGGCGTCCTCCGAAAACGCGCGGATGGCCGTATTCATCGGCCGATAGAATCTCAGGGTATTGGTCCGCCAGCCACGCCGGGAACGTCGCGGTCGGCGTGCCGAACATGATATGGAAATCCTTCTGCTTCAGCTTTTCAATGACTTGATCGAAGTAGGAAAAATCAAATCTTCCTTCCTCGGGTTCCATCAGATGCCAGGCGAATTCACCGATTCGTACGATGTTGGCCCCCAGCTGTTTGATGCCTTCCAAATCTTCGTCGATCTTTTCCTCCGGCCAGTGCTCCGGGTAATAATCTACACCTAAGTACGTCATAGCGGTCCTCCTGATTCCAATCTATATCGTTTGTAGAAAACGGCGGAATGCGTCCTGTCCTTCTGCCGTGCGCTTGAATACGCCTGCGTGCTCCAGCACGACTGAAAAACGGCGGCCGATTTCATCCTGCAGCTGCGGCCATACATCATCCTTTTCCCAGCGGATGCTTTCCGCCCACGGGACATGCTTGGCTGTTTTTTCATCCTTAAGGGCTTTTCCTTGAAGCTCTCCGCCTTGGATGTATCCCGCCAGCGCCTCCATCTCATCAATAAGGCGTCCCGGCAGGACAGCCAGTCCCATCACTTCGATGAGACCGATGTTTTCTTTCTTAATGTGATGCACTTCCTCATGTGGATGGAAAATTCCCATCGGATGCTCGTCACTCGTACGGTTGTTGCGGAAAACGAGATCCATTTCAAACGCCCCGTCTCGATAGCGGGCAATGGGAGTAATCGTGTTATGCGGCTCTCCGTTTGTTTCGGCATAAATATCCGCCGACGCATCACTATACGCGCGCCACTTCGTCAAAATGCGGTCGGAAAGCTCAGCCAGTCGTGTGCGGTCGGTGCTCTTGAGACGCAGCACTGACATCGGCCACCGGACGATTCCAGCTTCCACATCCTGATATCCCGGAATATGGATGCTTTCTTCCACAGGCGCTTTCGCCATCGGGAATTCATGATGTCCGCCCTGGAAGTGGTCATGGCTCAAAATCGAGCCGCCGACAATCGGCAGATCCGCATTGGAGCCGACGAAATAGTGGGGCAGCTGATCGACGAAATCAAGCAGCCGGTCGAACCCTTCTTTGGAGATGCTCATTGGACGGTGTTCCCTTGATAAAACGATGGCATGTTCGTTGTAGTACACATATGGGGAATACTGCAGGAACCAATGCTCGCCTTCCAAATCGACAGGAATCACCCGGTGGTTGTCCCGTGCTGGATGGTCGAGACGTCCGGCATAGCCGACATTCTCCTTACAGAGCAGACAGTCCGGATAGCTGTCGGCTTTTTTATTTTTCGCCGCGGCAATCGCCTTCGGGTCTTTTTCCGGCTTGGACAGGTTGATCGTAATTTCAAGGTCGCCGTATTCCGTTTCGCTGTACCAGTGTTTGTTTTTGGCGATCCTGTCCGTGCGGATGTAATGCGCATCCTTGGAAAGCTGATAGAATTTTTCCGTCGCCGCTTCCGGCCCCTGCTTTTCAAAGGCATGATAGAAATCACGAATGACTTCCGACGGGCGTGGAACGAGACAGTCCATAATCTTCGGGTCGAACAAGTCCCGTTCTGTCGTTGTGTTGTCTTCGATCAGTCCCTGCTCCACTGCATAATCAAGCATCGGTTCCAAAAGGTCTACAGGTGTACCCGGCACCGGATCTTCCGGTGTTTCTTCTGGATTTTTCCCTTCCAGTTGAAACAAATGGAACAGGCGGTTGCGGGTGTAATCGACATCCCACACGGAGATCATCTTTTTGGCTAATCCGTATTGAAGCAGTCGTTCAATGGTGTGATAAATGGACACGTCTGTCACCAGCCCTTCAATTTATTGGTTGTAACCGGCAGGGTGGTTTTGGAACCAGTCCCATGCGGTTTGAATCATCGTTTCCAGTTCAGCATACTGCGGCGTCCAGCCAAGCTCCTCCATCGCTTTCCCGGAGGATGCGACGAGTTGAGCAGGATCACCGGCGCGGCGCGGAGCCACTTCGGCAGGAATCTCCCGTCCGGTCACACGGCGGGCGGTATCGATGACTTCTTTGACACTGAAGCCCTGTCCGTTCCCAAGGTTATAAATGCCGCTTTCTTCCGTGCGTTTCAGCTTGTCGATCGCCAGCAGATGGGCATCCACAAGGTCTGTCACATGGATGTAGTCACGGATGCAGGTGCCATCTGCGGTCGGATAGTCATCGCCGAAGATCATGATCTTTTCACGCTTCTCCTGAGCTACCTGCAGCACGATCGGGATGAGATGCGTCTCTGGACGGTGATCTTCCCCGATGCGTCCGTCCGGATCAGCACCGGCTACGTTAAAGTAGCGGAGCACCACGTGCTTGATGCCGTGCGCCTGTTCGGCCCATTTGAGCATCTTTTCAATGGCAAGCTTCGTTTCTCCGTAAGGGTTGGTCGGGAAGGTGCGGTCGTCTTCCTGGATCGGCACCTGATCCGGTTCCCCGTAAACCGCCGCCGTGGAGGAAAAGACAATCCGGTTCACGTTATGAGCAGCCATCGCCTTCAACAGGCAGACCGCTCCGTATACGTTGTTGTCGTAATATTTCAGTGGCTCCTCGACACTTTCCCCTACAAGGGAATCCGCCGCAAAATGAATGACAGAATCAATCTCATTTTCCTCGAACACACGGTTCATGAATGCTTCATCTCTCAGGTCCCCGTTGTATAAAACCGCTCCCTCAAGAATGGCCTGTTCATGACCTTTCTGCAGGTTGTCTGCAATGATTACTTTTTCGCCTCTGTCCAGCAGCTGGGCTGCGGCGTGGCTGCCGATGTATCCGGCACCTCCACATACTAGTACACTCATTCCTCTTCCTCCTCCAACCGTTTCGCCCCGTCGCCGATTTCCACCACGTAGAAGTCCGCTTCAAGACCGGTTTTCTTATAATACTGTTCTCCTACGTTTTCCTTAAAAGTATCAATGTCCGCTTTAGGAACGATGCTGATGGTGCAGCCTCCGAACCCGGCGCCTGTCATTCGCGACCCAACGGCTCCTTCTTCCCAGGCGGCTTCCACTAAAGCATCCAGTTCTTTTCCTGTTACTTCATAATCCTCCCGCAGTGAACGGTGCGAATCATTCATCAGCCGGCCGAAACCTCTGATATCCCCGGCATTCAGCTTTTCCACCGCTTCAATCGTACGTGCATTTTCATATATGACGTGTTTGGCGCGTTTTCGCGTAACAGGATCATCAATCACGTGTTTACAGGCCTCAAAATCTTCTACAGAAATGTCCCCGAGGAAGTCGGCTTCCAGTTCGGTTTTCAACTGCTCCAAAGCTTCTTCACATTCCCGGCGTCGTTCGTTGTATTTTGAATCCGCCAGTCCTCGGCGCTTGTTCGTATTGGCGATGACAAGCGTTTCGTCTTCCAGGTGGATCGGTGTTTTCTGATACTCCAGCGTCTGGCAGTTCAACAGGAGCGCATGATCCTTCTCGCCTTTGCCAATGGCAAACTGATCCATGATGCCGCAGTTGACTCCGACAAACTCATTCTCCGCCGCTTGAGCAAGCTTCACAAGCTCCACCCGGTCGATGTCAAGTCCGGCAAAGGCATCCAGTACGACACCTGTGACTAGTTCAATGGAGGCTGATGAAGAAAGACCGGCACCGTTCGGGATGTTTCCGTAATAGACGATATCCGCCCCTTCGGAAAGCGGATAACCCGCTTCCCGGATTTTCGCTGCGACACCTTTAGGGTAATTGGCCCACTCCTGCTCTTTTTCATAAACGAGCGCAGTCATGTCCGCTTCTATCATACCAAGTTCAGGAAAATTCATCGAATACAGTCGTAACTTCGCATCGCTGCGCTTTCTGGCCGCCGCATACGTGCCGACACTCAGCGCGCAGGGAAAAACGTGTCCTCCGTTATAATCGGTGTGCTCGCCGATCAAGTTTACCCTCCCCGGCGCAAAAAACGAGTGAATGTCTCCCCCGTTTCCAAACTGTTCATGAAATGCCTTGATCATCTGCTTCATTTTTCCACCTCATCCATTGTTGTAGAATTCGTAACGGCTGTCAGGACGAACAACTGGGAAGTAAAGTCGCCGGACTCCTCCAGTCCGCCTGTCTGTGATCCGTCGTAGCCGCTTTCCAGCTGCAGGCCGGCATGCATCAGTTCATCTCCATAATACGTGCGCTCCAAGCCTTCAATCCTATACTCCGTCTCCGGATTCAGCCCGGTCAGCTGGATCCGGCGGAAGCCTGGATTAGGGCGGGCCAGCACTTGATAACTGGCAGCGACCGCCCGCTGTCCGTCCTCGGATACGACCATCCATGCCGTTTCATTCCCGCCCTTTTCAAACGGGCTCGTCAGCCGGTAAAAGGTACCGAACTGGAACAAAGCCCGATGCTTTTTATAAAAAGTGATTTGTTCACTCATCCGTTCTTTTTCTTCTTCGTTCATTTTCGTTACATCCAGCTCATAACCGAACGCTCCGAAGAAGGCGACATCGCCGCGCGTTTTCAGACTCGTCACCCGTTTCACCTGATGGTTGGGAACGGCGGAAATATGGGCGCCCATGCTGCTCAATGGATACACCATCGAGGTTCCGTATTGAATCGCCAGACGCTCGACGGCATCGGTATCATCACTCGTCCAGCCTTGAGGTGCGTAATACAGCATACCCGGATCGAATCTCGCCCCTCCGCTTGCACACGATTCAAATAGAATGTGTGGAAACGCTGTGGTAAGACGCTCATACAAATCATAAACCCCGAGGATATACCGGTGAGGCACTTCCATCTGCTGATCAGAAGCCAGACGTGCCGATCCGATTTCTGTCATATAGCGGTTCATATCCCATTTCACATATTCGATGTTGGCCTCTGACAAAATGGTTTTCATCCGATCATAGATGTAGTCCACCACTTCCGGGTTGGAGAAATCGAGCACCAGCTGATGCCTGCCTGTAGAAGGGTGTCTTCCTGCCACCTGGATAATCCAGTCGGGACGCGCTTCATAAAGCTCACTTTGCTTGGATACCATCTCCGGTTCAAACCATAGGCCGAACGTCATCCCTGTCTCATTCACTTTTTCAACGAGCGGTTTCAATCCATTCGGCAGTTTCGCTTCATCTACAAACCAATCGCCAAGCGACGTTGTATCGTCATTCCTTTGGCCGAACCAGCCGTCATCGAGGACGAACAGCTCGACACCCAGCCGGCTGGACTGTTCGGCAATCGATTGAAGCTTCTGTTCATCGAAGTCGAAATAGGTGGCTTCCCAGTTGTTGATGAGCACCGGACGCTCCTGATCCCTCCAGCGCCCGCGGGCAAGCCGCTTCTGATACAAATCATGATACAAATGGCTTAAACCGTTGCGTCCATGCGATGAAAAAGCGGAGACGAGTTCCGGTGTCTGGAACGATCCGCCCGGCTCCAGCTTCCAGCTGAAATCGAATGGATTGATCCCCATACTGATCCGTGCCTGCTCATATTGATCGACTTCAATCTGCCCTAAGAAGTTGCCACTGTATACGAGACTGAATCCATAGACTTCTCCAGAATGCTCCGTCGTCCCCGGCCGCTGGACAGCGATGAAAGGGTTGTGCTGGGCACTGCTTGTCCCCCGGGTGCTCTGGATTTTCTGGATGCCCGGATGAAGCGGCTGTGTATGCATGTGACGTTCCCTTGACCATCCGCCGGAAAGCTGGACCCACTCAAAATCGCTGTCCGGGAAGTCCATGGAAGCACTCAGCGCCCTGTCCAGCTGGTACGGTTCCGGTCCTTCATTTGTAAATCTTGCCGAGCGGACGATAACGTCTTTGTCATGATAGACGGTATACACTAAATCAAGCTTCATACCGGTATGGTCGTCCAAGAGAGTGATGGTCAGCGTTTCCGCCTCTGCGTCGTCCTCCACATAGGTCGCTGGAAGCCCATCAAGCGAAGGCTTTCCCGGGGCGACACGGTGGGAGGAGTAAGCGAAGTTCGATATTCTCGAACCGTCCGGCTGCCGGATGTGAAAAGCCGGCTCCCGGTAATCCGATGTCCCATACCCAGGGTAGTCCTGGGGAATCATATCCAGAGAAAACGCTGGATCTTCCTCATAGACATAGGAAGAAGTGACGCGGAACTCCTCCTTGGACAAATGACTGAAATCGTCCCTGTCCCTTACTTTCTTTCCATAATAAAGATGGCCGATCTGACCGTTTTTAAGGACATGTATAATGTAACTGATGTTTTTTCCTTGTAAGTGAAACTGCCGGCTGTCTTCCGTGATGTGAATCGCCAAGATGTTTCCTCCTCCAATCTTTTCCGCAAACGCTTCCAAGTAGTTGTTAGCTTTATTGTAAAAATGAACCCCTTTTCAATCAATGGTAAATAAAAAGACGCATTCTGCACATTTTTGCTTATCGATATTCCACCAGATCAGGTTAGCTGTTATGATATGGAGGGAAAACAGAAACTTAACCATTATGAAATTCTGCTTATATTTGCTTTTCCAGGAAAGGAGAATTGCTTTGACCCCTTCTTCTTTGACACACGGCTCCTACGGCTACCGGTTTTCCGATCCGGACCTGCAGCAGCTTGCCCAGATCTGGTCCCTCGGCTGGGACGAACAGACGACCACGCTGTATGACTGGGACGGAAAGAACCGGCGCGACCGCGGGAAGTATATTTTCCAGTACACGACCGCAGGAAAAGGAGCCATCGATATTGAAGGAACGACCTATGAGCTGACGCCGGGACAGGCGTTCATCGTTAACATCCCCGGGGACTACCGGTATTATCTCCCCGATCACAGTGATAAATGGGAATTCATGTTTTTGACGCTGTATGGAAATGTGGTGGAGTCCTATTGGAACCAGATTCAGGAGAATGTCGGAGCAATCCTCCATATGCCTCCGGATGCGCCGCCCGTCTCCTACGTCCACCAGTTGCTCGAATCAGCGGCCAATAAAGAGATCGCCAATGCCCATCAGGCTTCCGGCTACGCTTATCAATTCACGATGGAGCTGTTTCATTACTGCTCCACCTTGGAAAAAGGACTCGTCCAGTGGCCGGATGCCATCATCGCCGCAAGCATGTATGCCAAAAACCACTACACCGAGGAAATCAGCCCGGATGATATGGCGGAAGCCTCCGGCATGTCGCGCTATCATTTTACGAGGCAGTTCAAAGCCGCCACCGGTCAGACGCCGATTCAGTACTTAACGTCGATCAGGATCAACAAAGCGAAGGAACTGCTGGCGAATACGAAATACTCGGCTGAGGAAATCGCCGTCCTTGCCGGCTATAAAAACGCCAATTATTTTACGAAGGTTTTTAAAAAGCAGGCCGGCCTCACTCCCGGCAGATTCCGCGAATCTCACAAACATTTGTAACAGTAGAATCAGACATAAGAAAGGACGGCCCCGGTCAGGGCAGTCCTTTCAACGCTTCCAGCAGCTCTATGTTGAACCAGCGCCTCCAGAAGCCCCTTTCCGCGGACGAACGTCCAAGCCTCCTCAGAGAGAACGCCCTGCGGGGTCTCGGCCGCCCGTTTTTCCGCAGGAGCGGAATGGTCGGAACACCTTTCTTGAGGTCACGCTCCGCTTATCGGTGGATGCTTGCCGCGGGCACGGCCTCAGCTAACTTGGACAGGAAAACCACCTGTCCAAGTGGATCTTCGGCTCGCGCTGTTCCCGCAGGCGTCACCACCGAACGCTCCTCGTGACCTCACCAAATGATGATTTTAAAAGCCTTAAAGGTAGCTGAGTTAAGGAAAAGCCACTGAAGCAGAAGCATTCCAGCCCTGAGAAGTAACAACCTGTCACGTCTCCTTCGTGCAAGTTCCAGTGAAGAATAGACATTTGTGGGGAAAGGAAATGGCAGGGAAGCCTGAACACATGGAAAGAGCTTGTCGAGAAACACGGAGTTTCTCGACAAGCTCTTTTTCAGCGTTTTGGTACTTCAATGGTGACCGAACGTTTATCGTAGTTGATGGTCATGCTCTTGCCATCGTCGACGAAGTTCTCGAGGACGTCCTTAGCCAGCTGGAGCGCAAATTCTGTCCGCTCCAGCTTTTCGTCATCCACTGGATCGCCACCGGACTCTGCTCGTTGAAGCTCCTGCGCTTCTTCATGGAACGCATCCACGTTCTCGTACACTTTATGATAAAAAGACTCAATCGGCTGACTGGCTTTTCCCATTCTTTTTCCCGCCTTTCACTCCTTTTGACAATACTCTCATTATATCAAAAAGAAGGCGGGAACATCAGTCAGGATAAGATGCCGATTGGGGAGAGCAGCAGGTAGATGACGACCATCGCAGCTGTGGCGGCCAGGCCGACAGGATAGACGAGCTTCCACGGCGTCATATCCACTTTCGCTTTTTCTTCCAGTACAAAGTCGGTATCCCTCGGACGAAGCTTCCCGATCAAAAGCATCAATCCAGTACATAGGACAAACAGGATGCCGAGAATGTGCAGGAAGTGAAGGCCTGTATCCCAGACCAGCTGAGTCGTTGCGTAGATGGAAATAAAGACGAACAATGATATTTTCGCTGCAATGGACGGCACCCGTTTCGTTAAATACCCGACAATGAGAATGGTGAAGATTGGTACGTTATAAAACCCATTAACGATCTGCAGGTATTGGAAAAATCCCTGCGGCACTTTATCGATAAGCGGAGCGATACACATCGCAAATACAGCAAGAATGATACCGACAGATTTCCCTTTTCTTACGACTACCTTATCCGGAGCATCCGGGTTGAAATACGGCTTGTAAATGTTCAAGGCAATCAAGGTAACCGAAGAGTTCAGGGCTGAGTTGAAGGAGGATAAAATTGCTCCGAACAAGACTGCCGCAAAGAAGCCCACAAGTGGTGCCGGAAGCACTTCCGCGACGAGGCGGGGGTAGGCGTCGGTCGGTTCAAGACCCGGACCGAACATATTGAAGGCGATGATTCCCGGTACGATCAGGAATACAGGACCGAGCAGCTTCAGAAATGCAGCAATTAAAACACCCTTCTGGCCCTCTTTTAAGTTTTTGGCAGCAATCGCCCGCTGCATGATGTGCTGGGCCGTACCCCAATAGAACAGGTTCACAAGCAGCATCCCTGTAAACATCGTTCCAAATGGTACAGGGCTGTCCGGTCCGCCGACAGAATTCAATTTTTCCGGAGAATCCTGCACAATTGTCTGGATTCCATTTGTCATCGATCCATCCCCAAGAGCGAAAAGACCTAAAATCGGAATCATCAAACCACCGATCAACAGACCGACGCCGTTGATCGTGTCGGATACGGCGACCGCTTTCAATCCTCCGAAAACCGCGTAGATCGAACCGACAATACCAATTGCAAAGACGGTGATCCATATTCCGACCGTACGGCTTACACCGAGTGCGCCCGGAATATCAAACAAACCGTTGATCGCTACAGCTCCGGAATAAAGAATAGGAGGCAGCAGGTTGAATACATACCCGAATAAGAAAAGAATCGTCACAATCTGTTTTGTATTAAAATCATAACGATCCTCCAGAAAATCGGGAATCGTCGTGATGCCGCCTTTCATATAGCGAGGCATCAGGAAGAAAGCTACAATGACCAATGAAATGGCCGATCCAACTTCCCAGCCCATGACGGCAAGGGTATCCGAGTAGCCCTGCGCGTTCAGGCCGACCAGCTGCTCGGTTGATAGGTTCGTGAGCATCAGGGAACCAGCAATGACCCAGGCGCTCAAGTTACGCCCGCCAAGGAAATAGCCGTCCTGTGTATCGAGTTTTTCCTTTCTAGTAAACCACCAGGCTACGAGAGCAACGAAACCTGTAAAAAATAAGAATGATACGACTGTAAATGCATTCATAGATGCCTCTCCTTTGTGTAAGCGGAACCAAATGTATGTATGCGCTTTTTTATGTAACTCCTATATTAGCGGTCTTTCTGAAAGCGTTTCAATGGTAAAAATTCTGCCGTTTTCTGTCTTTTTTTGCTTACAATAGGAGAATCTTTATGACAGATTAGAGACGGGAGAAGCCTTGACCTTCCTGCCTCTTCACCATGAATTTCCAAAAATCATCATAATTCTGCACTTTTTTGCTGTTTTATCTTTTACACAAAAAGAGTCCGATGAATGGTCGGAGTCTCAACAAATTATAAAACCTTCTGCTTTCCAGCCCCCTCCAGAAGTTCCGACCATTCTTTTATCTGTTGGATAAGGGGAGAAGGATTCAGGACATGGACAGCACCCGAGCAGACAACCGATTATGAGTTGTACGTCTTTTGGTTTCGTCATACAGATTGATAAAGAGAAGGCACATGCTTTTTTCTATGATTTGGACATAAAAAAGGAAGATCTTCTGTTAAACAGAAAATCTTCCTTTTATAGAGCATCATCAGGGAAGGTCACGAGGAGCGTTCGGTGGTGACACCTGCGGGAACAGCACGAGCCGAAGATCCACTTGGACAGGTGGTTTTCCTGCCCAAGTTAGCTGAGGCCGTGCCCTCGGCAAGCATCCACCGATATGCGGAACGTGACCAGAGACCACATGCTAGCTCCCATTCTTTCCTGACATTCCAGGATTGTAATGATTCGCAGGCTTCTCATCTTTTTTAAAAACTGCTGCCTGTTTCCATCTTAAACTTCCATGTGTAGGAGCCGTTTGCGGGAATGTAGGATGCCCGGCCGATTTTGTCCGCTACATACACATCATCATAGACACCAGTACACGGTTCAAGGGCGATGTTATGCTCGCCTCTATAGCCCCCGCGGGTTTTCCATACGCCAAGGTATGGAACTTTTTCTTCAGGGAAATGGTAAGTCAATTTCCTTCCAAGGTCCGGTTGTACAAGGGCGCACCAGCCTTCACTGAGAGGCTTTGTGAAATAAAACTTTTCAGCCGTGCCGTCCTCCAACGGCTCGAGCTTAGCCAGGTCGAGCCGCTCCCCCGTAGAAACGGATGAGGTTTCCGGATAGGTGTGCGTTGTGCCCCAACCACCTAAGTGGGTGGAGGAAGCTTCTACACTCATCACTTCCTTCATCGCTTCTGGTACTTGGATTTCCGTCTGGTCGTTATAATTGAGCAGCGCATGTGGTGTCCATATAAAAGGAAATGGAACCGATCCCTTATTGACTGCCTTGTAGGTGATTTCCACATCGTTCTTCCCGAGCTTGACCCGTTTCATCAACCGATACGGAAACCGATCACTCTCCACCGTCAATTCCATTCCATCGCAGGTGGCCTTCCATGTCCAAGGCATGGCCCATACTTCCCCGTGATCGGGAATTTCGTCCATCGTTACAGGATGAGGGCCCTGATCGATACCGGGGAACATTTCATCAAACCCACTGGAATCATACGCCGAAAAATCCGCCCCGTACGGCGGTATCCGGAGGGACTCTTCCCGTGCCTGATACAGCCACTCATATTGAATGGTCTTGTCATAAAAACTGACCATCTTTCCTCCGTAGTCAGGAAGGATGACAGAGCGTACATACTCATTCTCCAGTACAACCGCTTTCAGTCCTTTAAATGTCGTCTTTTGACAGGTCGATACATCGATCATGATTCATCCTCCTCCATCACTGTCTCCTGGTTTTCCAAGCGTTCATTTCTGGTCCACCTTCAATGGTAACGCTTCCAATTATCTATTATGTATAAGGTAGCATATCCATGGATATCGTGGAAGAGGTTTTTCTAAATTTGGAAAAAACAGAAAAATAAAAGAGACTTTTCTAAGTCTCTGTCTGCTTATGGGTTGGAAAGCTGTAAGATCATGCCTTCCAGCACGTGTATATTACGGGCGTTAAAGCGGATGCCTTTATAATCGAATACAATGATCTGCCCGTCTTTGACTCCCAGTAGTTCTTCATAATCCTTATCGTCCTTGATCTTCCTGTAACTGATGGAAGCTGGTATATTTTTTCTCGCCAGAAACACTTTCATCCCCGTCAGCTGAGCCTCCAGCTTTTCTGTAGGACGTTCCTGTTCATAAAAGTAAACGATATGAAGTTCATGTTCCATCGTGGATGTCAGTTCCTGAATGGCCCGCTGCGAAGATCCTGCGCCGCAGCCGGCTACGATTAGGAAAACAAAGAAGGTTCCCAGCCACTTTCTCACGTTTCCATTCCTCCATTATAAAGCTTATACCACTATATGCAGGACCATAGAAAATATCCCCCGTTTCTACGGCCGACATTCAAATTTTCACAGAAACCCTTCATCAGCCTTCCATGCGTATAATTTTGCAAATTTACATATGAAAAACTATGAACATTGAAACCCCTTACATATCCGTCATTAAACGGCTATACTCATAACATAAGATGATCATCCCAATCACAACGTACAATCTTGCATGAATTTCCTAGAAAAACAAAGGAGGGCCCCTCCATGGTTTTAGATAAAAGGCGTGCACACCTGATATCTATTTTGAATCAGTCGACAACTCCTGTCCCTGTTCAAGAGCTCGCTTTCCAAATGAATGTCTCTCCACGCACCGTGTACTATGATGTCGAACAGATCAACGACTGGCTGGCCGGCCAGCAGCTGGAACGGCTCGAGACCAGACACGGAGAGGGACTCTGCTTGCCTGAATCATCCAGACATCACCTGGAAGGGGCTTCCCTTCATTTTGACGGCTGGCATTACCAGCTTTCAATAAAAGAACGCACCCTGTTGATTAAAGCAAACATTCTTTTACAGCCCCATGCATCGATGAATACCTTTATGGATCTCACCCATATGAGCAGAGGAACGGTCGCCAAAGCAATTGCATCACTCAAACAGGAATTTGACCAGACGGGGTTGAGACTCCATTACCAAAAAGGAGCAGGCTACCAGGTGGAGGGACCGGAGGGTGTCCAGAGGCTGATGCTCTTGAACCTGGTCGTTGATGCCTATTCCCATCCTGAGTGGGTGACGGTTCAAAACAACATCCAACACATGGCCCTGCCCTCTTTCCTTCCGTCCGGAGAAAGCAGCCGGATCATCAAACGGCTCCTGTTTGATGTTGAGGAACAGCTCGGGGCCACATTTACCGACGAAATGGCCGATCTGCTGGCCCTTCAGATGCTGATGATGGTCAAACGGATCGACATGAACCAATTCGTCCACGTACAGCCGGAAGAAAAGGAAGTTTTGAAACAGACCGACGCCTATCGTTCCGCTTCCGTTCTTACAAAGGAACTGGAAAACGTATGGCCTCTGGTTTTTCCGGAAGATGAAATCTGCTTTATGACGATGAACCTGCTTAGTTCCAAAGTGCAGCACGACGACATCAGCCGGTATTCAGAAAGGGAAAGTGAAGGACTGCGACGGGTGATCCACCAGATGATCGAAGATTTTCAGATTTATTCATTTGTCGTCTTCGATGACAGAAAAGGGCTGGAAGAGAACCTGCTGTCCCATATCAAACCCGCCTATTACCGGATTAAATATGGAGTCAAAGTCACCAACGAGCTGTCTCAAAACATTCAGGAAACCTATGCCGACCTTTATCATCTGACCCAACGCGTCATGAAGCACCTGGAGCTGTTCATCGGCAGGCCGGTGCCTGAGGAGGAAACGGCTTATATCACCCTTCATTTCGGGGGATGGTTGAACAAAGAAAAAAAAGCCGTCGAAACGAAGTACAGAGGCATCATCGTCTGTGAAAACGGCATCGGTACATCCAACATGCTTCGTTCCCAGCTGGAAGAGTTGATTGCCGGACTTCGGATCACTGCCATTCTTTCCAAACGGGAGTATCAGAAAAACAAGCATGACACCGACGTCGTATTCTCCACCAATTATGTGAAGTCGGACGAGGTACCGGTGATCCACGTGCCGGCCATCTTGAACAATTTTGAAAAAGAACGGGTCATCCAAATCATGAATCAACAATTGGAAACAGAACCCGCAGACAGAAGCCTGCCGGCCGCATTGATGGAAACAATTCAAAAGTATGCGACCGTCCACCAGCAGGAACGGCTTCAAAAAGAGATGACTATGATGTTGGACCGCCTTCATACCGATAGAAAGGAGCTGAGAAAGCCAATGCTTAACGAGTTATTGACGAAGGATACGATTCAGCTTCAAGAACAGGCTCCGGATTGGGAAGAAGCGATCCGCACGGCTGCCCAGCCGTTAATCGACAAATCTTCCATCCACCCTGAATACGTTGAAGCTATGATTACAAATGTCAAAGAGCTGGGACCTTACATCGTGATCGCCCCAAGGATCGCCATCCCTCACGCCCGTCCGGAAAGTGGCGTGGAGCAGCTCGGGATGAGTCTCCTAAAACTGAATGAACCGGTCGCTTTTTCTGAAAAGGAAAAGCATCGAGCGCAATTGATCATTATTCTGGCAGCCATTGATAATCAAACCCATTTAAAAGCGCTTGCCCAGCTGACGGAACTGCTTTCTGACGAAGAGGCCGTCGATCGAATGATTGAAGCGTCATCTCATGACGAAATTCTTCACCTGATCAACCAAACGATAGAAGTGTAAAATTACGAGGAGGTATTCAAATGAAAAAAGTATTAGTTGTATGTGGAAATGGACTTGGAAGCAGTATGATTGTTGAAATGAATGTGAAATCAGCCCTTCAGGACATGGGGAAGGAAGCAGAAGTCTCCCACACCGATTTGACGACGGCCAAAACCGAGCAGGCCGACCTCTTCCTCGGATCTGAGGATATTGTAGAAAGTCTGGAAGATGGGCAGAAGAACGTCGTAAAACTGCAGAACCTGATGGACAAGAACGAGTTGAGAAGCGCGTTGGAACAAAACCTGTAACCTAACCCATTCCATCAAACAAAGGAGCGACTTATATGGTTGATTTGATCATGAAAGATATTTTGGGAACCCCTGCCATCCTCGTTGGATTATTCGCTCTCATCGGGCTCCTTGTACAAAAGAAAAATTCCGGAGATGTCGTCTCCGGTACGCTGAAGACCGTGATGGGATTTGTCATCCTGGGAGCCGGGGCGAATGTGCTCGTCCAGTCTCTCGGGAACTTCAGCAGCATGTTTGATGAAGCCTTTGCTGTCGAAGGGGTCATCCCCAACAACGAAGCGATCGTTGCACTGGCGCAGGAAAGCTTCGGTACAGAAACGGCTATGATTATGCTGTTCGGGATGGTCGTCAACATTATCCTGGCCCGCATCAGCCCTTTTAAATATATCTTCTTAACCGGGCACCACACCATGTTCATGGCCTGTCTCATCTCTGTCATTCTGACGACCGGGGGCTTTTCCGGTGCAGGCATGATCCTTCTCGGTTCCATCATCCTTGGAGCTATCATGGTGTTATTCCCAGCCATGCTTCAGCCCTATACGAGAAAAGTCACGGGGTCTGATGATTTTGCTGTCGGACACTTCGGTTCCGTCGGCTACCTTGTTGCCGCTTCAATCGGAAAAGTGGTTGGCAAAGACTCCAGGTCCACCGAAGAAATCAAAGTCCCCAAATCCCTCAGTTTCCTAAGAGATACTTCTGTGTCTGTCTCACTGACGATGGTTATTCTCTTTTTCGTCGTCGCTGGAGCCGCGGGGCCCGGCTTTGTAGAATCTGAGTTAAGCGGAGGTCAGAACTTCCTGGTGTTTTCCTTCATGCAGGGACTGACTTTTGCTGCCGGTGTCTACATCATTCTTGCTGGTGTGCGTATGCTGCTTGGAGAAATTGTGCCGGCGTTCAAAGGGATTGCGGATAAGATCGTACCAAACGCCAAACCGGCGCTCGACTGTCCTGCTATTTTCCCGTTTGCAGGAAATGCGGTCATCATCGGATTTCTCTTCAGCTTTGCCGCCGGGTTGATCAGTATGCTGTTCCTTCCCCTTCTCGGGTTGAAAGTCATCGTTCCCGGTCTCGTCCCCCACTTCTTTACAGGAGCAGCCGCCGGCGTGTTCGGGAATGCGACCGGTGGACGCAAAGGTGCGATCTTCGGTTCGATGGCCAACGGTGTCATGATCAGCTTCCTTCCTGCGCTGCTTCTCCCTGTTCTCGGAACCTTAGGCTTCCAGGGAACAACATTTGGTGACGGGGACTTCGGAGTTGTCGGGATCGTCCTCGGCAACTTGATCAACCTTGTAGAATCCAATGTGGTTGTTGTCGGCATCATCCTGGCGCTGCTGGCTCTACCGTTTGCACTGGCCGCAAAAAAACGCGGCAGTGAAAAACAGAAAGATACAAGCGCCGCATAAACGAAGTGCCCAAACCTTCCATTCCGGAGGTTTGGGCACTTTTTTTAAACTGAATTTCGTTTTCGGTTCAAACAATCTTCCATTCGTCGGCTTCCCGAGCTTCCAACCCGTCCCAGAACAATTCAAATATCGCAAGAAGCGTTGCTTCGTAATCAGGGAAATTTGCATTCACATGCTTTAAGGAAGCCCCTTCCATCAGACAGTAGAACGAATGAGCCAGGGTCAGGGACGAATGGTGCGTCTCAATTTCCCCGGCAGCTTTTCCAGCCTCGAACATCTCTTCGAAATAGGCGAGTAGAAAGTTTCTGGATGCTGATATCTTTTCGCTTACCACCTGTTCCAGTGACCTTGGCGGAGAAATCTGAGCCATCTGCCAGAACGCAATCAATGCGGGTTCTTTGACGGCTGTCTGGATCGACATAATAAAGCTGTCCCTCAACTTTTTTTCGCTGGACGCCGATTTCATCCGCTGTTTTTTCTGCATCCAGTATTCTTTGTGAAACACTACTAAATGGTCGAGTACAGCTATGTACAGATCTTCCTTGTTTTTGAAATAACTATAAATCCCCGCTTTTGTAATCTGTGTCTCGCGGGCAATCAATGACATCGAAGCCCCGTCATATCCATAGGAAGCAAAGTATTGCAGGGCATTTTCAAGAATGGTTTGTTTCGTATTCATTTTGTTTCCCTTTCAGAGGATGAGCGGTTGTCATCCACATGTATTTAGAAAATAAAGGAAGGTAACTAAACGTTCGGTAACTACTGTCCGCGCGTAACTAAAGTCAAATGCCCATTTCTCTCTCTGGCATTCTTTTCTCCATATTCACGTCCGGCCTTCAGGATTTTCTGTTCGTTCAGGTAACGGCGGAATTCCTCTTTGGAACACGGTCCATCCATTGCTTTCTCAACAAGATCCAGCCATTTGTGATCTAAGTTCTCTCTCATCTGTCTGCCTCCTCCATCGAATGATCCCTTTTATATTATTTACCATAATTCTACATAGATTTTATATAGGTGTAAAGACCTATTTAGCGCATCGGACGCTCTTCGCAAAGGAATATCATGGTAATATGAGAGGGAAGATTACTGTATTTTATTCGACGCAATGCGACTAAACGAACGTTCACATTTTTTTGTACAATGGGGAGTTGATGTTCCATGGTATCCGATTTTTTTGTCAATATCTGCATCCTGACCGCTTTGTTTTTCTCCTATCTTCAATTAAGATGGCACACCCTTGAAAAACATCTGCCACTAAAGGTGATCTGCCTGATTGATGGAGTCGCGGCCGGTATAATGGGAAACTTGATGATGTATTATTCCATTCAGGTGACTGATTTGACGATTGTGGACCTGCGGCATGTTCCCGTCCTTATGATTCTGTTAATCAGCGGTGTCCGGCCGGCCGTTATCGGCACTATCCTCATTATTGCCGGACGTTTCCTTCATGGCTTCAACCTTTCATCGTTGGCGGCCATTATTTTCATGATCGTGACCCTTGCCGGCATCATCGTGATTGATCGAATGAGAAAAAGTCATCAGCCCCGCTATATTTCAGGCTTTTACATGATTTTTTATTCCAACCTCGTCTTTTCCATTGTGCTTTCTGTGGTCGTAAGGGATTGGAATCTTCTTGAAACTCTGCTCCCTGTATACTGGGTGATCAGCTGTCTTGGCGGTGTGGGGATCATTTATCTCATTCAATACCTCGACCGGTCCCACTCTCTTTTTAAGAGCTATGAGCAAAAAGCTTCCATCGACCATCTGACAGGATTGAACAATGTGAGGCAGTTCGATTTCCACTGGAACCAGCAGCTTGAGGAGAGCGAAAAGAAAAAGAAGGAGTTGTCCCTTCTTATCATTGATGTGGACCACTTCAAGGATGTGAATGATACGTATGGTCATCCGGCTGGAGATCAGGTACTCAAGCAGCTCGGACGTCTTCTTCAGGAACATACAAGAAACTCAGATATCGTTTCCAGGAACGGTGGGGAAGAGTTTTCTGTCATTCTTCCGGACTGCTCCAATTCCTGTGCCTGTGCCATTGCCGAACGGATCCGGAGCGAAGTGATGGCCCATACCTTCTGGATCAATGCCACATCGCATATTCCGATAACGGTTTCCATCGGGGCGAGCACGTATCCATCTACAACGGAAGACAGGCAGGAGATCATTGATTTGACCGATCAGTCGTTATATCAGGCGAAACAGCTGGGGCGGAATCGTGTTGTCTCTTTCACCGCCGGTGGATTCGTTCAGGCTGATCACCGGACTTACTTGATGTAAATTCACAAAATGCTTTGTCTTTCACACCCTGCCAGGCTGTAAAAAACGTTCCATTAGAGTTATCTGTATGTTGTGTGAGTGGTCACGTTCCGCTTATCGGTGGATGCTTGCCGCAGGCGTCACCACCGAACGCTCCTCGTGACTTCACCGAATGATGATCTAAAAAATAGGCGTTTTCTTAAAGCTCATATATCTAGAACAACAAGCTTTATATCTTATAAGAGAATTCAGTACCATTCGTATGCAGGTACTGACTATGGCATTAACCTTCTCTTGAAAGGAGCTCAGATCGTTCCACACCTGCGGAAAGCAGATGGTCCAGGCCCCACAAGGTAGTTTACCCGTGGACACTCGGAGGTTCGTCCACCCAAAGAAAAGGGGCTATTCTCCTGGAGGCACCATAAAAAAGCTCTGCCTTTTCGGCAGAGCTTTTTTATTTATAAGAACAGTAACCCGAGTGAAATTATGATACCGCTTACAAAAAGGACGATGAGACAGAAGCCCATAATATCCTTCGCCTTCAAGCCTGCAATCGCAAGTGCCGGCAGGGCCCAGAAGGGTTGAATCATATTGGTCCATGCGTCTCCCCAGGCGACTGCCATGGCTGTTTTTGGTATCGATACTCCGAGGTGCTGGGCGGCATCCAGCATAATGGGTGCCTGCACTGCCCACTGTCCTCCACCGGACGGAACGAAAAAGTTCACGATCCCTGCACTTAAAAAGGCAAAGAAGGGAAACGTAAAGGGGGTGGAGATGGACACAAACGCTTCTGACATAAGCGCTGCCAATCCGGATGCGACCATCATCCCCATAATTCCTGCATAAAACGGAAATTGGATGATAATGCCTCCCGCCCCTTTCACCGCATCGCTCACAGCGTCCAAAAAATGCCTGGGCGTGCCGTGGAAAAGGATCCCCATAAATAAGAAAGCAAAGTTGACGATGTTCAGATTCAATTGAAAACCGGTCGTAACAAAATAGTACACGAGAAATCCAACGCCAAGTCCTCCGATGATCATGGAAAGAATCCGGCTGTTTTCCATGCGGACGGCCGGTGTCAGGGCGTCCGCCTCCAGCCCGGCTGCCTCCTGATGACGAGGCTGCTCAAGCAGGGACCGGTCGATGACAAACCTTTCTTCCTCTGCTGGTGACATCCTCCTGTTCAAAAGTGGTACAGCGATGAATAACGCCGCTGTTATCGCAAGGTTGAATCCGGCAAATATCGTCTCTGAAGCGGGGATGATCCCGATGGAATCTGCTGTGAAATGATCAGGTGTGGCGATCGTCAGTGGTATAGACCCGGCCAGTCCCCCATGCCAGACAAGGAACCCTGAGTAAGCGCTTGCAATTAAAAGCCGGTAATCCACCCGCTCCACTCTTTTGGCAAGCTCTCTTGCGAATAAGGCTCCGATGACAAGTCCGAACCCCCAGTTGATCCAGCTGGCTGCCAGGGAAACAACCGTCACAATGACAACAGCCTGGCCCGGCGTGCGGGCTGTAGATGCCAGTCGTCCGAGCGCCCTTTTAAACACCGGGCTGCTCGCCAGAACAAAGCCGGTGACAAGTACGAGCACCATCTGCATGGAGAACGATAAAAGGTTCCAAAACCCTTCCCCCCAGTACTGCACCATCTGGACAGGCGTGCTTGGTGTAAAAATCAACCCTAACCCGAAGACCACCATCGTTAATAGAATGACGAAAAGAAAGGGATCGGGCAGGTAACGCTGCATGAGTGTGTTGGATACATGAATGGCTCGTTTTAACATCAAATCCTCCTTTGGTTGGTAGATAAAGACCCACGGTACCATTTCGTTATGCGACACCATTTTCCTTCTCTACAAATGAATTTCCCATTTCCACGAATGATCAGAATGACTTTTCTCCCAAGACAAAATGCAGGATTATTTTTACAAGGTTCTACAAAAATCGTATAATAGAAGTAGTTTGAATGAAAGAGGTGGGGGTATGGAAGAGCGCAGACGTTCCAAGAAGAAAAAGCGCAGAAAGAAAAAACGCTGGAGAATCCTCCTGGCTGCACTGGCACTGATCCTTGTCGCAGGAGGAGTTTATGCATATATGATCCTGCAGGATGTCCGCACAACAGTGAATGAAGATTTACACGAAAGTGTGGCTTCCATTGATAATGACGAAACGAAAGCGAAAGTAGACAATAAAGACCCGATCAATATCCTTCTGCTGGGCGTCGACGAACGCGAAAATGACGTCGGTCGTTCCGATACGATGATTGTGATGACGCTTGATCCGAACAATGACCAGATGCAGATGGTCAGCATTCCCCGTGATACACGGGCGGAAATCGCCAATGACGGCCGCGTGACGAGAATCAACCATGCCTACGCCTATGGCGGAAGTGACATGGCGGTCAATACGGTGGAAAATTTCCTTGATATCGACCTGGACTATTATATTCGTGTGAACATGGAAGGCCTGTCCCAGGTTGTGGATGCTGTCAACGGTGTAACGGTTCAGAACGATATGACCTTTACGTCCGGCAATTACACCTTTGAAGAAGGCGAGCTTGAGCTTGATGGACAGGAAGCTCTGTCCTATGTCCGGATGCGGAAAGACGATCCAAATGGAGACCTCGGCCGTAACGAGCGGCAGCGCGAGGTTATCACTGGTATTATTGATAAAGGAGCAAGCCTTGATGCGGTGAATAAGGTGGGAAATGTGATGGATGTGCTTGGAGATAATGTGAGTACGAACATGCAGTTCTCTGATATGAGGCGTCTGGCGACGAACTACAGCAGCGCCCGTAAAAACACGTCCACCTACCAAATGTCCGGAGATGGACAGATGGTGAACGGCATGTACCTGATTTTCATGTCTGATGCTGAAATTCAGAAAACCCATGATATGATTGTGAACTTCGGTTCCTGATCAACCATAAAGAAAGCCCCGTCTTTACGAAGACGGGGCTTTCTTTATGTTAAAACAAGATGGATGTCACCTGATTCGGCTTCAAGGATAGAGAGACTCTTCCTTGTTGGTGCAGCAACGTTTCCTGAGGCACCTCGTTCAATTTCGCCTCCTGGATGTTCTCCGAATGGGAGGAAAGGTGAAATTCTGCTTCCTGCTCCTCTTCTTTCGGATTGAAAAAGCGCAGCAGCAGACGTTCCTCATCTTCTGCTTTTTTGAGCGTACTTAGAACGGCTCCTTCATTTCCTTCCTTCAGCAGTGAATACGATCCCGGGGTCACGAGGCCGGATTCATTCAGTTTCATTGCATTGTAAGGAATTCTATTATAAATCTCCACAGGGGTTGTATACTCTTTCGCGATTCTCCCTGCCCCGGCATCTGAGAGTGATCCTTCATGAAGCACCAGTGCAAAGTCAAGTTCCAGACGGCCGATCATCTGGGAGTCCGGTGTCGGAAGTTTTATTCCTGATGGACGTCCCGGACGCCTCACCAGCTCTTCTTTTCCTAATACGCCGACACTCCTGAACAGCGTGACTGCGATCGTATCAAAGGAATCTCCGATGATTTCATATTCACGAACGCTGTTCGTAAGCAGCGTGACCCCGCGTTTGTCGTCTGATAAACCGACATAGGACAGCATCGGATAAATGGAATCCGGGCGTTCATCCCAGTCTTCCTCTTCCCAATAATCCATCGCGCTGTCGACGACATCGCGTTTGATCATGCCGAATTGATTATCCGACCATGAGAAAGCGGAGGCAATCTGTGTTGGAATGAGGGCGCGCAGACGGTGATCCCCGGCCTGGTTGTTAATGTCTGCTTTCACCTCAATGACCGGCTTATGCTTCGCAATGTGTAAGTGCCATTGAACAGATACGAAGCTGTCGATTTTCCCAGCTTTCCGGCTTTCCAAGTTGGCGGGTACAGGTAATTGCAACGCGATATCCAGCCTGGCACTGTAATCATTTTCATACACTTGAACGTCTGCTTCCATCGAACGACTATAGATCAACGTCTCATTCTCAAGCGGGGAATAGTCATATTCATCCCCATCATCACCGCCGTTTTCCAGAAGCAGAACATCCTGGATTTCGACGTTGTTCCTTTTGTCGTAAATGGTGAGTGTACCGTTGCTGTTCACTTGAATCCGGTAGTGATCGGTCTCGATTTCCCGTTTATCTGATTGATGCGGGCCGGCAGCAGCAAGCGCTCCTTCTTCCGGTTTGATTTCATACGTCTTGTACCCCATGGAAGGGAGGGTGTCCTTCCATTGAATGGTATATTCATAAAACGGATCATAGTTGCCATAGTGGACAATCTGACGGTCAATGAGACCTGGATCAAGAATGTTTTTCTCCAGGACTTCGAAAGGAACTTCCCGGCCGTCATGACCCTCCATGACGAAGGATTCCAGCTTCGTCACGACTTTATCTGTAATGACTTCCCCGCGCTCATAAGGGAGGAAGTTGAAGGCGGAAACGACATCATGCTCCGCTTGGACCGCATCCGTAATTTTACGCTTATAAAATTCGATCAGCTGATCCGTTTTTTCCTCAGCCAGAAACAGGCGGTTGAGGATTTCCCTGTGCACCTTATCAGAGCAGCAGCATCCGATACTGTCATGGGCATGGTTTTTCATCATTTCCTTCCAGATCAATTCAATCAGTCCGTGATGGTATTCGAAGCCGAGCGAATAGGCCATGGACGCCAGCGGCTCCAACACGTTGGTCAGCTTATTTTCCACGCGTGTATTCGCTGCTTTGATATCATTTCTTGTGGAGTAGATGCTGCGGTGTACACGCATATATTTTCCATCAAGAAACTCTCCGGATAACAACGGCAGGTCGTCGTTCTTCTCCAGTTCCTCAAATACATTTTCATAGCGGCTTAAGAAAAATTCCCGGTCAGGGTAAAGCCGCTGCAGCTTTTCAATGATCGTGTGAATGTTTTCCTGAATCGGCATCTGGTCATGTCCATTGGGAAGGATGATGTGATCGGTCGTAGCCCCGCGGTCGAGTACACGGAAATACTTATCCATCCGCTTCTGGAGCGCTTCTTCATCCTCCGGCAGGTACTTCCCGATGGCATAGCCGAGTGGGAAGAGCTGGACGAGGACGCTGGATCCGTCCTCACTTTCCCAGTGGAATTCTGTTTTATCCGTGCCGTGACGCTCCGATGTACCGCGCCAGAAAATTGAATATTGGATGTCAAAGCCGTTGAAAATCTGAGGCATCTGAGCCGACTGACCGAACGAATCCGGCAGGTAGCCGATTTTCATCGGCGCCCCGAAGGCTTCTGAATCCTTATGGCCATACAACAGGTTGCGGACGATGGATTCAGCTCCGACCACCATTTCATCGGTCTGCGTATACCACGGTCCGATGATCAGCTTCCCTTCCTGGACGAGCTTTCGGACCCGCTCTTTATTTTCCGGCTTTACAGCAAAGTAATCTTCCAAAATGGATGTCTGTCCATCGAGCACATAATAGGGATAGTCAGGATCGTTCTCAAGCTTATCCATAATTTCTTCCATGTTGTTCACCAAGAGGATACGGGACTCCTCTGTTGTAAAATACCATTCTCTGTCCCAGTGCATATGCGGTACAATGTGGGCCTGCTTCATTTCGATATCCTCCTTATTCATTCGTACTTCTCTATCAGGCGGCAGCAGCCGCTTCTTTCGTTATTTTCCTTTTTCTTGTTGCGATCAATAGAACCATAGAAATCAATGCGCCGAGCAGAGCCGCGCCAAACCAGAGACTTGCAGCGAGCAGAATCGGCTGTCCCTGAAGGAGAGCGAGGGAGAAGATGCCGGCGCCCGGTACATTCAATCCAAGGTCAAAGTAGGCGACAATGGCTCCCGTCACCGCAGAACCGGCTACCAGGGAAGGAATGACACGAAGCGGATCATTGATCATAAATGGAATCGCTCCCTCCGTAATGCCGGCAAGGCCGAGCAGCCACGTCTGTTTTCCAATTTCCTGTTCCTGAAGGGAGAAATATTTCTTCCCGAGAATCGTAGCTCCAGTGACAGCAAAAGCGGACACCATTTTAACCGAAGCAAAGGCTGCATAAGGAATAAAGTTACCGCTCGCCATCGCTCCGATACAGAACGTATAGGCGGCTTTGTTGACAGGTCCTCCCAGATCGAAGGAAACCATAGCGCCAAGGATCGCTCCAAGAATCAGGGCGTTGGCTCCCGATAAGCTTCCAAGCCAGTTGATCAGACCGTTATTGATCCAGGCCAGTGGTTCTCCGATGACGAACAGCATAATCGATCCAACCACAAGCGTACCAAGGACGGGATAGACCCAGAAGCTGATGAACCCGGCAAATGTACCTTTGGGCTTGATTTTGTTTTTCAAGAATTTCAGGAAGAATCCGGCTAGGAAACCACCGAGCATCCCGCCGAGAAACCCGGAGCCGATCAAGTTGGCAGCTACACCAGCAGCAAAACCAGGTCCAAGCGCCGGTTTATCTGCAATCGAGTAGGCCATATAGGCGGCCAGAATCGGCACCATCAGCTGACCGAGAAGGCCACCGCCGAGCTGACGGAGCATCCAGAGCCATGAACCTTCCGTATCATAGAGCGTTTGCAGATCGAAAGCCTGCGAGATTAACACAGCCGCAGCGAGCGTCATCCCACCGGCAACGATGATCGGAATGATGTAGGAAATCCCGGTAAGGATGGAATCCTTGATTTCTGCTTTAAACCCTTTTCCATCCTGTTCCTCTTCCGTATCATCAGCCGCAGCCGCTTCGGAAACCTGTTCATCCTTCACATAACCGGCTGCTTTTGCTTCCGCCTTTTCCAATATTCCGCGGGCATCCCGGAGTGGCGCTGCTACCGACGTTTTCACTTTCGGCAGGTGAGCAAAGCGCTCTTCATCTTTGACAGCAACGTCATTAGCAAAAATGACCGCATCCGCTTTTCTTAAGTTCTGTTTCGTGTGACGGTCTTCAATACCGTTGGCTCCCTGTTTTTCTACGAGAACTCTATAACCCATCTCTTTTCCTGCCTTCGTCAACGCTTCCGCGGCCATATACGTATGGGCAATTCCGGCTGGACAGGCGGTGACGGCTAGAATGAGACGGCTTTCCGCTGATTGTTCTGCGTTCTCCTCTGATTCCTCTGATTCCTCTGCTTCCTCTGCTTCCTCTCCTACCGCATCAAGCCGTTCAAATAGCTCTTCGCTTGAAGAAGCGTTCAGAAGCCCTTGTTTATACGCGTCGTCTGATAAACGGGTGACAAATTCAGATAATAAAGATAAGTGCGTGGATCCTGCTTCCTGATCCGGGATCGCTAACAAGATAATGAGTTCGACCTGATTGGAAGGGTCGATGCTCTCCCAGTCCGTCAGTGGTTTTTCAACCGTCGCTACAGCGAAAGCCGCTTCCTTCACGGCCGTCGATTTCCCGTGCGGGATTGCGAGGCCTCCTTCAAATCCAGTCGGGGACAGCTCTTCTCTGTCTTGAACCGCTTTCAAAAATTCGTCCTTGGAATGAAGCTTTCCCTCCTCATCCAGCTGTTTGACTAAATACTCAATGGCTTCCTGCTTCGAAGCAAGATGTATTTTCGTACTTATCAAATGGGGTGAGGTCAATTTTCTTAATTCCATTCTGTTCCACCTCCGCTTTGTAAGTGTTTTCATCACTTGGCTTTATCTTAGCAAAAAAAAAATAAGAAGATGGATTCTTCTTATTTTTACACATCTTTTTCTTATTAAAGCGTTTTCTTGTGTATGCGGAAACAACTTCAGTAAGATTTCCAAAAATACTGGGATAATGTTTCTAAAACAACCATGACCGGCGTCCGTCCCGTTATGTTGTAGCCGTTTTTCGTTTTTTTCGGTGCATAACAATAGAGATTGATGGCCGCCATCGCCTGCAGCGGGTTCTTCGTAAAATGAGTCAAGGATATAATAGGAATCTTTTTCTCTAAGGCTTTTTCGGCCGCCTCCAGGACAAGCGGCGTTTCTCCGGAAAGGCTGATTAAGAAAAGGACGCTCTGCTGATTGGCCTGGTCCAGACTGTGGAGGATTTCGTGCCGGTGAATGTGATGGCTCGTCGGCTTGCCGACCACCCGGAGGTTTCTGGCCATCATTTCGCAGAGGTCCGAAGAATCTCCAAGCCCGAAAAGAAGCACCTGTTTGGACTCTGCAAGCTGACGAGCCGCTTCCATCATCCGGTCCTGATCAAGGATTTCAAAGGTTTTCTGGATTAAGGAATAGGAATCGTCATCCGGGACTTCATACGGTTCTTCGAGTTCTACTTTCAGACTGTTCTTCATATGAGAGAATCCGTCGTAGCCGAGTTTTTTCGAAAGCCTTGTAATGGTATTGGGGACAGTATAGGCCTGTGAAGCAAGCAGTTGGATGGATCCGCCGGTCACATCTTCTTTATATTGAAGGATGTAGTCAATGATCTGGTCATCGGTATCATTCAGCTTATATTCATATTTATGAACACGTTCTTCAAATCTCATGTCAGTTCACCTCATTTTGTTGCATCTATTATAGCAGACATAAACCGTGTTTTTTTAATCATTCTATCGGAGGGATCCCCCATGAATATTTTAGTAGCCTTGGATTCTTTTAAAGGTAGCTTATCCTCAAGGGAAGCGAATGCAGCGGTCCAGAAAGGACTGATCAACGCATCCGATTCATTCAGCGTTGATACCATCGCTGTAGCAGATGGAGGTGAAGGCACTATGGATGCACTTGTATCTGCTCTAGGAGGAAAAGTCGTTTATAAAAACGTCTGCGGTCCTCTCAGACGTCCGGTCAAAGCAGCCTATGGAATCATCCACCAGGACACCACCGCTGTCATTGAGGTAGCGGAAGCGTGCGGACTTCCGCTTGTCAACGAAGAAGAAAGAAATGCCTTATCCGCTACCTCCTACGGCGTCGGAGAGCTCATGGTCGAAGCTCTTGAAAAGGGCTGCCGGGAAATGATCGTCGGGCTTGGAGGAAGCGCAGTGACAGACGGAGGCACCGGGATCTCCGGGCCCTCGGTTTTCAATTTCTGGACGCGAATGGCCGGAGTATCGGTGATGGGGGCCGTCATTTATCACGACTGGCTCACATCGATACGACTCATGTCCATCCCCGGCTGAAGGATGTTGTCATTCACACGATGTGCGATGTCTCCAATCCACTTTATGGACCGAACGGGGCCGCTCACATTTTTGCTCCGCAGAAAGGAGCATCCCCCGAGGAAGTCTCTCTCCTTGATGAAGGGCTGAAGCATTTCGCTGACATTGTACAAAAACAGCTGGGGCTGGATCTTCAGGACACCGCAGGAAGTGGTGCGGCGGGTGGACTTGGAGCCGCCTTCTCAGGATTTCTCCAGTCTTCCCTGCAGTCTGGTGTCCAGTTCATTCTCGATGAGATAAAGATGGATGAGCGCATAGCCGGAGCCGATCTCATCATTACCGGAGAAGGAAAACTTGATGCCCAGAGTTCAATGGGAAAAGCTCCATCCGGCATAGCGGAACGTGCTAAACAGCAGGGCAGAGCCGTCATCGCTCTTGCCGGGGACATTGCAGGTGTTGAAAAAGGACTTCATGGTGCAGGAATCGATGCCTGCTTTTCGATCATGAGAGGACCTTCCTCCTTACAGGACGCTTTGAATCCGGACACAGCCCGGGACAATCTGGCGGAGACAGCTGAACAGATCGGCCGGCTCCTGACCGTTAAAACAGGTGTATGGACTTGAGGGGACGGATAGAAAAAGAGGAATGGATCTTCATCCATTCCTCTTTTCCATTTCCTGATACGATTCCCTGTGGGAAAGGACCTTCTCCATGTTCTCCGTTCCCCACTCCCGCATCATGACGACGATCGGCTTCAAGGAGAAACCAAACTCCGTCAAGGAATATTCTACTTTCGGAGGAACAACTGGATACACTTCTCTGTGCACAATCCCGTCTGCCTCCAGCTCTCTCAACTGCAGCGTCAGCATCCGCTGGGTAATGCCGCTGTTCAGCCTTTTGAGCTCATTGAACCGCTTCGTTCCATCCAGCAGATGAAAAATGATGACACTTTTCCATTTCCCGCCGATGACGTGGACCGTTCCTTCTACGGGACAGGAATATTGGTTCAAGAAAGGTTTCCCAACCGTCTGATCTTTTTTTTCTGCACTCATAGAGGCCCCTCCCCTGTTCTATAGGAAACATTTCAATTGTAATCCCTTTTTATATACTGTCACTATACCATAAGTTCATGTGTGAAGAGGAGCAGAAGTCTTTCCCAGCAGGTATCCTTTTTGATACTTTCCCACAAAAATGTGCGTACTTCAAAAAATATAAAGAATCCTTTACGATCAAAACAGGAACTCTAACACCGAAAGCTATGGATGTTGAGAAAGGATGTGGGAGTGATGAGTAAAATGAAAGCTGTTGGATTATATAAACATCTGCCTGTCGACCATGAGGAAAGCCTGATCGACTTGGAACTGGACAAACCGAAAGCCGAAGGTCGTGATTTACTCGTACGCGTGGAAGCCGTCGGAGTCAACCCTGTCGACTACAAAGTAAGAGCGAATGGTGACACGGAAACAGAAGCCAAGGTCCTCGGATGGGACGTTGCCGGCGTTGTCGTGGAAACCGGAGCTGAAACCAGCCTCTTCAAAAAAGGCGACCACGTCTACTATGCCGGAGATATTACCCGGCAAGGCGGGAACAGTGAATTCCACCTCATAGACGAACGCATTGTCGGAAAGAAACCGGCTTCCTTATCCTTTGCAGAAAGCGCCGCTCTTCCATTAACAACGATTACAGCCTACGAAGCCCTGTTTCATCGTTTAAAAGTCAGTCATCATCCAGAAGATAATAAAGGGAAGTCTATTCTGATTATCGGTGCATCCGGTGGTGTCGGATCCATTGCCACCCAGCTGGCGAAGCGGGCCGGGCTTACGGTTGTCGGCACAGCCTCACGTCCGGAAACAGAGGAATGGGCGAAGAAGCGGGGAGCTGATTTCACAATCAATCACTATCACGACTTTTCTTCTCAGCTGAAGGAAATCCAAATCGAAACGGTGGACTTTATTTTCTGCCTGAATGCAACAGAGCAGCACTGGAGTAACATGGCAGAATCCATCGCTCCTCAAGGGAAAATCTGTTCCATCGTAGAGATGCCGGAACCCGTTGATTTAACCATGCTGCAGAGTAAAAGTGCAACATTTGTGTGGGAGTTGATGTTTACACGTCCGATGTATCAAACCGATGATATGATCAAACAGCATGAACTCCTCAATGAGATTTCCGGTCTTATTGATGAAGGGAACATACAGACGACGTTGAATGAAACCCTTTCTCCCATCCATGCCGCAAACATGAAAAAAGCTCATGAGAAGCTTGAATCCGGGAAAGCCATCGGAAAAATTGTTGTGGAATCTTTTGAATCTTAAAACCTCCGCCCATAGGGGCGGAGGTTTTTTACTGGATACCTTCGCCGGCTGAAACAGGCGTTCTGGAAAACCTCGTTTCCGCTTATATCGGAGAGGGAAATCTTCCGGGTCCTTCCTAATTATGTTTACATCCATTGAAAATCTTTTGAATCTCTCCTCGCATTCACAGTCATTGGTGTGATTGTTCAACTTACGACGATTGGTTGGCGTGCGTTTGAAAAAAGTTCAAAGCATGTTCATTCACTCTCTCTATTATGTTCCTATATGAAAATTGGATGTTTATGCTCTAAAGGGAGGGGTATACCTTTTAAGGAGATCCCCCTTTTATCCTTATGCAGATACATATCACCACTATCTTCACACCAGTCTCCCGTGGACGTACGTTCACGGGAGTTTCATTTTCACCTTTAACGTTCGTTTGTCCGCGCGTTTTATTTATTATTTTTATATAATTTATAGGAAAATCCTGCATAGGAAGCGGATCCAAAGGGTATTTCATATTGTACAAACCCAACCTACAAACAGGAGATGACCATATATGAGTGAACATCAGCGATCGCTTGGGATTGTCACACCGCCTGGTTACCCCAAGGAGCTCAGTAAAACAATCAGCGAACAGCTTCCAGACATGCTCAAATATTACGTGAAAGACGACTGTGAATGGCAGGTCGAAGCCTTAATCGATCCTTTGACCGGCGTCACGGAAGACCCGGAGGAAGTATTTGAAGCCGGCTTAAAAAAGAAAGAAGAAGAAGACTGGGATTATATCGTCTGTCTGACCGATCTTCCTTTCTTTCATGATCGGAAGCCGATTATGGCTGAAGCATCAACCAATGACAAAATTGCCATCATTACCCTCCCCGGGCTCGGATCCACACCTCTATTAAAACGTGTCCGGCAGTCGATTCTGCAGCTCGTCAATGAAATGTACTATGGAAGCGGTGAAGAAGACAGAGAAAAGGCGCAGGAGAGGCTGCAGTCAAAAGAAGATGGCGAACATAAAAATTTAAAGAAAAAAGGCTCCCGACGGCTTGTGGAAAAACGTGGAATAGACCGATTCTCCCCCATTAAACGGGTGACACCGGATGAAGAGGATACGTATATGGACGTGCGGTTCATCGTCCAGTCCCGAATCAGTGGTGCGTTAAGAGTATTGACCGGGATGGTGCGGGCCAACCGCCCATGGGCGATTTTCCCCGCCTTTATGAAGGTCATCATCTTCGCCTTTGCCACCGGTTCCTACGCCCTTGTGTTCCCGACGTTATGGCGGTTGAGCAATAATTACAGTTCTTGGCGGATGCTTCTGCTTACCATCCTGTCCATTTCGTTAATGGTCGGCTGGATCATCCTTGCTCACAATTTATGGGAAAAGCAACGGAAAGACCGGGCCCCCTATCTCCGGAAACTGTACAATATGACCACGCTGCTTACGCTCGGGGTAACCGTTGTCATCTATTACTTCATCCTCTTTGTAATGTTTTCGGTTGCCGTTGTCGTCTTCATCCCAATGGGGCTGTTGGAGTCGGAAGTTTCCGGCGCTGTCGGTTACGATAATTATTTCTACATCGCCTGGACGGCTACCAGCATATCCATCATTATCGGCGCGCTCGGCTCAGCCCTTGAAAATGAAGAAGTCGTGCTGTCCTCCACCTACGGCTACCGCCAGCAGCAGCGCTATAAAGATGCGGATACAGATCAGGAAACGGAAACAGCCAGGAAACAAGAAACGAAGAAACAGAGAGAGAAAAAGGATAAGCAGGAAGTTTCGCCGGAAAAAAAACGTCCTTCCAGGGAGGATCAGGAAAAAGCGGCGCAGTAAAAGTCGGTGATATCCAGTTCAAGGGATTTCCGCTCCTGACGGCAAGAAAAAAACCGTTCTAGTTAACTAGAACGGTTTCTTTAGTGCTGGAGGGCGTGCAGCTTGGCAAAGAGGCCGGCTTCCCGCCCGAGAAGCTCTTCATGACTTCCTTCTTCAGCCACTCCCTCTTCCGTAATCACGAGAATACGGTCGGCTTTTTTTATCGTCCCAAGACGGTGGGCGATGATCAAGGTCGTCCGATCTTTGGAAAGCTCGGTGAGCGCCTTTTGGATCTGGGTTTCAGTTTCAGTATCCAGCGCGGATGTTGCCTCATCCAAAATGAGAATGGAAGGGTTTTTCAAGAACATCCGTGCGATGGCAAGCCGCTGCTTCTGACCGCCGGACAGCTTCAATCCCCGCTCTCCAATCTGCGTATCATATCCATCGGCCAGGTTTTCAATCATCTCTTTCAGATGGGCCTTCTCCACAGCGTCTTCAATTTCTTCCTGGCTGGCATCCAGTCGTCCGTACGCAATGTTTTCCCTTATCGTTCCGGTGAACAAAAAGACATCCTGCTGGACAATGCCGATCTGGGAACGGAGCGATTCTTTCGTCATGTCACGCACATCGATGCCGTCTATGGTAACCGCGCCATCCTTGACGTCATAAAAACGAGGAATCAACGAGCAGATCGTCGATTTCCCAGCTCCGGAAGGTCCGACAAAAGCAATTGTCTCGCCGGTCTTTACGGACAAGCTCAAGTCCTTTAGAATCTCCCGGTTTTCGTCATAGCCAAACGTGACCTTCTGGAAACGGATGTCACCGTGCAGGTGAGGAACGTCGACGGCTCCCCTCCGGTTTTGGATATCAGGAATGGTATCCATCAACTGGGTAAACCGCTTGAAGCCGGCCATCCCTTTTGGATACAACTCCAGCAGCGCACTGATTTTTTCGATCGGTTTAAATAAAATATTCAAATACAAAATGAATGCCACAAGCTCTCCGTAGCTTAAAGCACCGGAAAAACTGAGCCAGGCGCCGTACACGAGAATGGTGATGGTCATCAGTCTCGTTGTCAGATAAATGCCCGTCAAATTCAGACTCATCACCTTGTAGGCGGTCAGCTTCGCTTTTCGGAACATTTGGTTGTTCGTGTTGAAGCGTTTGATTTCATACGCTTCATTTGTAAATGACTGCACGACACGGGCCCCGGATACACTATCTTCGACCCGTGCATTCACTTCTGCAATATTGCCGAACATTTTCGTCCAGGCTGCATTCATTTTGATGTTGGAAAAATAGATGAGCCAGATGAGGAATGGGACGATAATGATGGCGACAAGCGCAAGCTTCACATTGATGGTCAGCATGATCCAGAAAGCACCGACAAAGGTCATGATGGCTATAAAAAAGTCCTCTGGACCATGATGGGCAAGTTCCCCGATGTCCATGAGATCGTTGGTGATCCGGCTCATAATATTTCCGGTCTTCGTATTATCAAAGAAACCGAAGGACTGCCGCTGCACGTGCAGAAACAAATCTCTGCGAAGATCTGTCTCGATATTGATTCCAAGCTTATGCCCCCAGTAGTTGACGACAAACTGCATACTTGAACTCAGCATATATAAAAGCAGCAGCCCGGTACTGACCGCCACAATCGTTCCCCAGTTCCCCTCGGGAAGCAGATCATCAATAAACCAGGAAACAGCGATCGGAAACCCAAGTTCAAGCAGTCCAACAAAAACCGCACAGAAAAAATCGATGAAAAACAGTTTTCTATGCGGACGATAATAACTGAAAAAGCGTTTCAGCATCTTCCTCCACTCCATCCTGACGACGCTGCTGCAGCGTTTTTAATCGAGTAAAAAAACCGCACGCTCAAGCGGCGGTTTCATCTTCTTTATTCTTCCTGTACCGCTGGATTCCCTTGGTAATCAAACGGAAAATCATGTAGAGGCTGCAAAAGAAAAAGAAGCCGAGCACACTGACGAGTGCGTCCGCAAATTCCATGTTGCCACGGCCTGTGATCTTCTGCTGGATTTCCACCGCAAAAACGAAGACAAGCACCATAGCAAATGTGAAAAGAAAGGAAATAACCGTAATACTCCATTTTGCAAGAGCATGAAACAGAACATCTATAAAAATAAGACCGATGATTCCTAGAATTCCAATTACCCAGAAATGCAGATCCTTATCTGAGAGTTCCCATCCCATCATTCTGGAAAATTTTGCGATGACGTCATGCCATAGGTTGACGACTTCTGCTAACAAGAGAATGATTTCTTTCATGGCATATGTTTCTCCTATCCTGTAAAAATCAATGGTTCAGTTCTTTCTCACTATATCACACCCGCTGTTTTCCAGTAAGTCCCTTTTGATTCCAGTATTGCTTCCTCCGCGGTTCCGCTATAAAATCCATTATAAGACCATTGATCAAAGGAAGTAGAAAGGGATGACACGATGAAACAGACACGATTCAATCGATTTTTCAACCGCCTTTCCCCCTTTCAGATCATCGTTTTCTTCTACTTTTCCGCCTCCCTCATCGCTACATTGCTGATCAGTCTTCCTTTTCTTCATAAAAAAGGCGTTAACGTAAGCTTGATCGACAGCTTATTTACTGCCGTCAGCGCTGTGAGTGTGACAGGACTGGGAGTCGTTTCCACACCGGATACTTTCAACACAGCGGGGTACGTTGCGCTGATGTTTATCCTCCAGTTCGGAGGCATCGGCGTTATGACGCTCGGCACATTCATCTGGATTCTGCTCGGTCAGAAAATCGGATTAAAGCGCCGCGAATTGATCAAAACCGATCAAAACCGTTCCACATTCTCCGGAATGGTCCGGCTGATCCGACAGATCCTCCTGATCATCCTGCTTATTGAAGGAGTTGGGGCCGTCGTTCTCGGTATCTATTATATCCGTTATTTCCCCAGCTGGGAGGAAGCTTTCATCCAAGGGGCCTTCGCTTCCGTGAGTGCCACGACAAATGCCGGGTTCGATATAACCGGGTCTTCCCTCGTCATGTTCCAGGACGACTATTTTGTCCAGGTCGTCACAATGCTGCTGCTGACTCTCGGAGCCATCGGTTTTCCTGTTTTGATTGAAATCAAAGATTATGTAACCAATCGGAGGAAAGAATTGTTTCACTTTTCCTTGTTTACGAAATTGACATCTGTCACGTTCGGACACCTCGTTCTTGCTGGTACTCTGCTTATCTATTGGTTTGACCGAAATCACTTCTTTGCAGGGAAAAGCTGGCACGAGTCTCTCTTTTATGCTTTGTTCCAATCCGTCACGACACGGAACGGGGGACTGGCAACGATGGATGTGGCTGATTTTTCCACGCCGACTTTGTTGGTGATCTGTCTGTTGATGTTCATCGGAGCTTCTCCAAGCAGTGTAGGTGGAGGGATCCGGACGACGACCTTTGCCATTATGGTGCTGACCATCTTTTCCTTTGCCCGTGGGAAAAATCATGTACGTGTGTTCCGCAGGGAAATTCACGAGGACGATGTTTTCCGCTCTTTTATCGTGATTACAACCGCCATCGCCATTACAGGTGCGGCGATTGTGCTTTTGAATTATTACGAACCGCAGTTTACTTTGATGGAAGTGATTTTTGAAGCCTGCTCGGCCTTTGGGACTACCGGCTTGTCCATGGGCATCACCCCGGAGCTTGGCACAGCCGGCAAGCTGATCATCATCGGATTGATGTTCATCGGACGTATCGGCATCTTCTCCTTCCTGTTCATTCTAAGACGCCGGAACATTCAAGATGTATACCGCTATCCAAAAGAACAAATGATTATTGGTTAACAAACAAAGACCAGGGCTCCACGCAGCGTCCGCATTTCAGCAGAAGTGAGACGGGCTGAGCGACTCTTTTAACCCCTGTCTCCCTCCTCCACTCATTCCCGCAAACTGACTGCGGGAGGGGACTTCCCTATTTCAGTATGTAAACATTTGAGGGTTCTCCGTCTTATATATATCCTCCTTGTTTCCAACTCGTCATTTGGCAGGTCGCGAGAAGCCCTCGGTCGGAAGGTGACCATTTCCCTGAACTATGGACAGATCAAAAACAGGACCGGGGCAGGTCCTGCTTATTCATGATCCTCTTTTATTGATACATGTACCGCATCATAACGTGCGCGGCGAGGCGGCTTGTCATATCCCGGAAATCCTTGGATGGATCGACCTCGACAATATCCATGGCGGTAACGATAGGATCCTTGGAAGCCGCCTGTACACTCATCAGCAGTTCCCGTGACGTCAATCCACCAGGGCCGATGGCAGGACATCCGGGAGCATCGGCCTGATCCACGGCATCCATATCCACAGATAAATAGATCATATCCACCTGCTGCTTCAATCGCTGAATCTCTTTTTTCACGATCGATACAATGCCCTCCGTCACTACATCTGCCATCGTGTAGACAGCCACCCCATGGCGTGCACAATAGTCCGCATAGGCTTCAGCATTGGAATAGTCCCGGATGCCGATCTGGACCAAATCCTCTCCCCTTACAATGCTGGATTCGAGCAGGCTGCGAAAGGGGGTGCCGTTCGTCCGTCCGCCGTCCTCTGTGTTCCTTACGTCATGATGGGCGTCCCATTGAAGCACACCGACACGGCCCCAACGCTCATGAAAAGCAGTGATAGAAGGAAAACTGACCCCGTGATCTCCTCCGAGGAGGATGTAACGGGTACAGGCTTCTTCCTCAAGCATTTCCTTCACACTCTTCTTCAATAAATCGTTCGTTTTTTCCGTAGCTGTCGGATGGACGGGAGCGTCTCCGAAGTCGAGCATCGTCACATCCGTATAGTCCTGTTCTTTTTCATGGGAATACGTCGTATAAAATCCCAGAGCCCGGCGGATGCTCTGCGGGGCTTCCGATGCCTGGGAGGCAGAGATGGATGATTTCGAGTAAGGCAGACCGAGCAGGCCGATATCTCCGGATTTTCCTTTTTCATACCACTGCTTCGTTTCCTCCACTTTCGTCGTGAACCTGTCTTTGAACCCCCGTGCCGGACCGGGATTAAGGTGTTGGAAAGACATCCGCCTCCCTCCTTTCCCAGATTAACCGCCCCCGCTTCCATACCGAACGGGCATGATTCACGCCGTAATGATAAGGAAGGTACTTGTAATTCGGAATGTCCCAGAAGACAAGGTCAGCCTGCCCGCCCACTGTGATTCTTCCAGCCACTTTCTCCATGCCGATCGCATGGGCCGCATTGACGGTCACAGCGTTCCAGATTTCTTCCGGCGTCATTTTCATTTTCAAAGCGGCCAGTGCCATGATCATCTGCAGATTATGGGTAACACAGCTGCCCGGGTTGAAATCCGTCGCCAGGGCTACGGCCGCCCCTTCTTGTATCATCTTTCCTGCATCCGCATAGGTGTCTTTGCCTAAATAAAAGGTTGTACCCGGAAGAAGGACCGCAATCGTGTCAGAGGCTGCCAGTCGTTTGATGCCTTCGGATGATGCCGCCACCAGGTGGTCGGCCGATACCGCACCGTATTGAACAGCCAGCTCTGTGCCGCCCAGCGGGTCGATTTCATCCGCATGGATTTTCACCTGGAACCCGTGGCTCAGCGAAGCCTCCATGAACCGGGCTCCCTGTTCGGTCGTAAACACCCCTGTCTCACAGAATATATCCGTAAAAACCGCCGATGTTTTTTGTTTAATGACCGGAAGCAGGTCCATCATCTGGTCAAGAAAAGCGTCTTCCCGCCCTTTATACTCGGGAGGTATGGCATGAGGGCCGAGAAAGGTGGCTGCGATATCAAGCAGCCCCTCGTCGTTCAGCCGGTCAATGACAGCCAGCTGCTTCAACTCTGTTTCCTCATCCAATCCGTAGCCGCTTTTCGCTTCCAGCGAAGTCACTCCATAAGCCGCCATACCACTGGCAAACCTACGAGCTTTTCTATACAAGGAACTTTCATCCGCCTGCCGCGTTGCACGTACCGTCGAAAGGATGCCTCCACCACTTTTCAAAATATCCAGATACGTTGTACCTGCTTGTTTAAGCGCCAGTTCTTCTTCTCTTGATCCTCCAAAAACGAGGTGGGTGTGTGGGTCCACCAACCCCGGTGATACGACTCTGCCTTCAGCATTGAAACGCTGACGGGCCTGCCGTGCACGGGCCTCTTCCGAAGAACCGATCCAGACGACTTTCTCTCCCCTTATGGCGATAGCCGCCTGATGACGGACAGGCAGCTCCTTCATCGCCTTCCCCTTCAAAGGTCCTGCGCTTGGAAGGAGGAGGGTACCGATGTTTTCAATGATTTGATCATCCATCATGCTTATCCCTCCCCAGCATCGGAATATCCAGATTGTGTCTTCGTGCTTCCTGCTCGGCCTTTTCATAGCCGGCGTCTGCATGGCGCAAGATGCCCATGCCGGGGTCCGTCGTCAATACCCGTTTCAGACGTTCCTCTGCGAGATCCGTCCCATCGGCCACAGCAACCATCCCAGCGTGAAGCGAATAGCCCATGCCGACCCCGCCGCCGTGATGGAAGGAAACCCACGAACCACCGGCGGCCGTGTTGATCAGCGCGTTCAATACCGCCCAGTCTCCGACAGCATCACTGCCGTCCTTCATCGCTTCTGTCTCACGGTTGGGAGAGGCTACCGAACCACAGTCCAGATGATCCCGGCCGATGACGACCGGTGCTTTTAATTCTCCCTTCCGTACCAGTTCATTGATGCCAAGCCCCATTTTCAACCGGTCCCCGTAACCGAGCCAGCAGATTCTTGAAGGAAGCCCCTGAAATTTGATTCTTTTCTGAGCCTTGTCAATCCAGCGGAGGAGCGGGGCCTGATCCGGGAATAGGTCGCGTACGAGCTGATCGGTGCGGTAAATATCTTCCGGATCCCCCGATAAGGCAGCCCAGCGGAACGGTCCTTTTCCTTCGCAGAATAACGGCCGGATATACGCGGGGACAAAGCCCGGGTAGTCAAAGGCTTCGGTGACGCCGGCATCATAAGCCACCTGGCGCAGGTTGTTGCCATAATCAAAAACAATGCTTCCATGCTTCTGAAACTCCAGCAAGATCCGGACGTGCTCCGCCATGGAATGGGAAGCCTTTTCCACATATAATTCCGGGTTCTGCTTTCTCAGTTTATCCGCTTCGTCCATGGAGAGATCTGTTGGCACGTACCCATTCAGCGGATCATGGGCGGATGTTTGGTCGGTCACAATATCAATCGGAAATCCTTGATCCATGATCTGTTTATGAATGTCTTCCGCATGGCCGAGGCAGGCGATGGACAACGCTTCCCCCTGATGCTTTGCCTCCTCTGCCCAATGAAGGGCTTCTTCGAGGCTTGATGCCCGTCTGTCACAGTAACCGGATGAGAGCCTTTTCGCTATGCGGTCCTGATCGACTTCAACAACAATGACGACGCCGCCGTTCATCGTCACGGCCAGCGGCTGCGCGCCTCCCATTCCGCCAAGTCCTGCGGTCAAGGTGATGGTTCCCTTTAAGGAGCCATCAAAATGCTTCTCTGCCAAGGAAGCGAACGTTTCGTAAGTGCCCTGTAGAATTCCCTGTGAGCCGATATAGATCCAGCTCCCAGCCGTCATCTGGCCGTACATCATCAATCCTTTTTTGTCCAAGTCGTGAAAATGGGGCCAGTCCGCCCACTTCGGAACGAGAACAGAATTAGAAAGCAGCACACGCGGGGCAGCCGGGTGGGTACGGAAAACACCGACCGGTTTGCCGGATTGGATAAGGAGCGTCTCGTCATTTTCCAACCGTTTCAACACACGGACGATGGCATCAAACGCCTCCCAGTTCCTCGCTGCCTTCCCAATTCCACCGTAAACGACCAATTCCTCCGGCTTTTCGGCCACCGCCGGATCAAGATTGTTGGAGAGCATACGCAGGACAGCTTCCTGCTCCCACCCCTTACATTCAAGCGTCTGTCCAGTTGCAGCTTTTATGTTACGGCTTGTCGACATAAGCATCTCCTCCTTCGTGAATCGACCGCCACTCCTCCCAGTCAAACGAATCACTTTTCATCCATGCCGTCATTTTTTCAATATCTGTAGAAAGAATTCTGTCCTCCGTCAGCGGTGCAACCACGGTCCGGGCTTTCTCCCACAGCTTCCGGATCCGTGGAGATGCCCGGTCAATGCCGCGCCATTCGAGTGCCTGCAGACCGCAGATCAGTTCGATGGCCGCAACTTTCTCCACATTCTCAAGAATAAGAGCGGCATGGCGGGCCGCTGTCGTTCCCATGCTGACGTGATCTTCCTGGTTGGCCGAGGAGGGGATGGAATCCACACTGGCTGGATGAGCGAGCGTTTTATTTTCTGAGACAAGAGAGGCTGCCGCATACTGAACAATCATGAACCCCGACTGCAGTCCTGGATCTGGACTTAAAAAGGCGGGAAGATCATTCAACTGCGGGTTGACGAGCCTTTCAATTCTCCGCTCGGAAATCGAAGCCAGTTCACTGAGCGCAATTTTCAAAAAGTCCATCGCCAGGGCAATTGGCTGTCCATGAAAATTCCCTCCGGATACTACGACGCTCCCGCCTTCAAGAAGGAGCGGATTGTCTGTAGCTGCGTTCATTTCGATGGTCAGTTTTTCTTTCACGTAGTGAAGCGTCTGCCAGGTCGCTCCATGAACCTGTGGGATACACCGTAACGAATAAGCGTCCTGTACCCGCTTTTCGCCTTGGTAGGTCATCAGCTGACTTCCATCTGTCAGGTGCCGGATACGCTTGGCGACAGCCTCCTGCTCCGGATAGCCCCGTGCAGCATGAATACTCGGATGAAAGGCATCACGGACCCCTTCCAGCGCCTGCAGCGTTACGGCCGCAGTCCAGTCACACTGTACGGCTAATTTTCTCGCCCGAAGCCAGGCTGTGACGCCGACAGCCGTCATGGCCTGGGTCCCGTTGATCAACGCCAGCCCTTCCTTCGCTTTTAATGACAGCGGTGGAATCGATAACTCGGTATAAACATCCGCCGCCGCACGTGGTTTGCCGCGAATAAACACTTCACCTTCACCCATGATCACCAGCGCTAAATGGGCGAGAGGGGCGAGATCTCCCGACGCGCCAAGAGATCCCTGCGAAGGAATAACGGGATGAATCCCCTCATTAATCAACAACTGCAGTCGTTGAACTACGACCTCCCGGACCCCTGAGAACCCTTTCAAAAGCGTATTCAGCCTGAGTACAAGCATTGCCCGGCTGATCACTTCAGGAAAGGGCTCTCCCACCCCGCAGGCGTGCGACCGGATTAAATGCCGCTGCAAAGTATCGACGTCTTCAGCGGCAATCCTGACGTCACTCAGCTTGCCAAATCCAGTATTGATTCCGTAAACCGTATGTCCGTCCGCTACAATCTTCTCCACCGTCTCTCTTCCCACACGTACACGGATCAGACTGGCCTGGGCCACACGAACCTGCTCGTTGTGTACACAGATCCTCTCCATTTCCTCCAGCGTCAAATGATCTCCGTCCAATTCGACCATGGCCATCCCCCTTTCAGACTTCTCCCATCGTTCAGGTGGATCGGCTTAAAAAAAGGCGGCAATGGCACGAAATCCCTACCATTGCCGCCTTCTCATATCTAATGACTACAGGCCACCTATTCTTTTATATATGATTGATTCCAAGTCCACATGTCTCATGCTCCAAACCTTTTACAGGAGCGCCGATCGTCCCGTAAAACGCAACGGCCAGCCATTCCCCTTCTCCAGGATGGTCATAAGGGCGGCCGCGGACGACTGAAAAGCGGAGCCCTACTGTGCGCATCATCATACCTACGCCGATCTGCCCCCGGGTGACACCGTGCAGTGCTTCAAGGATTGCATGATACAACGCATGGGTTTCCCTGTAGACATGTTCCTTGATGATGCCGTTGCGCTTCGCCGCCGTTTCTACAGCAGCGATGATTTTCTGAACATCCATGGAACCGGCTTTTCCCTGACAGTAACGGACATGATTGAAACTGTCGGCAAACACAGACCGTTCTTCTTCTGTCAAAGAGGCGGCCAGGACAGCCAGTTTACCAATCTTAATCTGTTGCGGCACACTAAATCACCGCCTTTCTTCAATCTCCGTCTATTCACTAGTCACTGCATAAATTGTAACCGTTTTCTTATAAAGATACAATCCTAATCCAGGAAGTCGCTTTCGATTTCCTGGATCATTTTTTATGTATGGTCGGCCTGTGAGTGTCTCCGCTTCTGCACAAACACATAGATCAGTTCGGTTAGGAAAGCGGCGGCGATTCCCGACCAGAATAATATCTGAGCGGAAAACAGAGATCCGGAAGTAAAGGTTTCGTAAGAGAAGTTGATGAACAGAACAATCAGGTACGTATAAAAACCGACATAAATGCCTTTGTTCCATCCTTTTTTCTCCTGAGCTGTCATGGAACGGAAGAAAATCGGCTTACCCATTTCCTTTCTCTTCTTTCGTAAGACTCATCGTTATGGTCTTCTTCTGAAAACCGAGCGATTCATAAAGTTTAGATGCGTCATTCCCCGCATAGACGCTCAAGCGGATTTCCCGGTACTGCTGCTGAAGACGGCTGATCCCTTCTTCCATAAGAGCCCGGCCGACATCCCGGCCTCTGAATTCCGGAAGAACAAACAACTCATAGATGAACCCGAACTTCTCTCCGGAAAAGGTATCGCTTTTCTCTCCCGACAGCAGCCAGCCAAGCAGCTGTCCCTGATCGTTCTCTGCGATGATGTACGTTCCCCCTTCATCAAGAACCGGCCGGACGAAAGTTTTCGCCTGCTCCTGCCCCACCTTGACCGTACGCATGGTCCCTTCATAAATCATTTGGTGCGTGTGTGAAAGGACCCGGTCATATTCGGAGCTTTCCAGTTTCCTAATCTTCATGCTATCCCTCCGCTTTATGGTTTGATATGAACCCTTGTATTACTTCCTCCATTTTACCTTACAGAAAAAAAAAGAAAACCCGGATGGCGTCATCCGGGTCAGTCCTCTGTATTTAGTTTCCTGTACACCCGGTAAAAGGCGGAAAATGATAGAAACGCAATGATGGAACCTGTAAAAATCGGGATGATCAGCGGGAAAATATACAAGCTGACCATCAGCATAAACCCTGCACTTACCGCAACAGCCACAAACAGAACAGGACTTGTAATGGTAATCAGCAGCGCCTGCTTCATGACGTGCCGGGCTTTCATATCATAGTGAACCATCACAGAAAAACAGTTGATGGTATACACGAATAAGAGAATGCCGAGAACAAGGAAAACGTTCATCAGAAGCTGGTTCACAGCAGAGAAATAGTACAGATCCGCCACAAGCAGTCCCCATAAAACCGTAAGGAACGTTCCAACCGCCGCACTGGTTTTATAGTTTTCCTTATAATAGCTCCAATAAGAACGCCGGGATGCTTTCTCTTCATCTTTACGGACCCACTCGCGTGCCTGGGCAAACAACGCAGTCGTTGCCGGAAAAAAAACGACGGGAAGCAGAATCACCAGTGGTGGAAGCAGATACCATAGATCCTGCAACCCCGAGCTGTACAGCAAACTCAGCAGCAGCAGTCCAACGGGAAGGTTGAAGAATGTCCAGGACAGATTGGCCAGGGCCAGCCGGCTGATCCATTCACTTACGGCATATAGTCCTCCTCTTACTCCTGATGTCTGTTCCATCGTTTTTTCCCCTTTCCAGCGGCTTTATTTGTCCATGTCAGCCAGCCGTCAGGCCCACCACATGTCCGTTGCCGGTTCCTCTATCATCACATCTTTTAAGTTCTTCACCGCAGCTTGGAACCCTTCCTGAATGGACATGATCGGATCTTCGTGTTCAATACTCACCACATGGTCATATCCGAACGTCCTTAGAGCACTGATGATATCAGACCATTCTTTCGTCCCATGGCCGTATCCGACAGAACGGAAGCTCCATGCTCTTGTTTGCACGGCTGCGTAATTCTGCATATCCGTCAGGCCATACATGTTCACGTTTTCCTGATCGATGTACGTATCTTTGGCGTGGAAGTGGTGAATCGCCTGTTCACGACCCAGAATCTTTATCGCTGCGACCGGGTCGATGCCCTGCCACCACAAATGACTCGGATCCAGGTTTGCACCAATGGCTTCTCCTGCAGCTTCGCGGAGCTTCAGCATCGTGTATGGCGTGTGGACGAGAAAACCGGCATGCAGTTCCAGGCCGATTTTCACGCCATGCTCCTCAGCGAGCCGAGCCTGCTCTTTCCAGTATGGAATCAGCTTCTTCTCCCACTGCCATTCAAGAATATCAGAATATTCCGGCGGCCACGGAGTCACCGGCCAGTTCGGAGCGGTGTCATTTTCGTGTCCTCCCGGTGTTCCGGAAAACGTATTGACGACAGGTACGTCCATCAGGCCTGCCAGTTTGACGGTTTTAACAAAGGTGTCATGACATTCCTCTGCAAACGCTTTGTCAGGAGAAATGGGGTTGCCGTGACAGCTGAAGGCACTGATCGTCAAACCTCTGTCATGGACTTTTTGAAGGTATTCTTTACGCTTGTCTTCACTTTCCAGCAGTTCATCCAGGTTGCAGTGAGCATCGCCTGGATAGCCTCCTGTCCCGATTTCAACGGCCTTCAAGCCGGATTCTTTCGCATGATCGAGCATGTCTTCAAACGATTTATCAGAAAAAAGGACGGTAAATACCCCTAGTTTCATTCAGCATCCTCCGCTCTATGGTTTAGTTTAACACTTGTTCCGGTTTGACTGCTTTCATAAATGGCTTCCATCAGCCTGGTGACTTTCAGTGCCTGCTCCGGTTTTACGACAAGCTCTGCCTGGCCGAGACACGCATCAATAAAATTCTCCGCTTGAAGAACCCCGACTTCCGGCTCTCCTTCACGGATTTTCGCTGAGCTGTCAAACAAGGCACCGTATTTCGCCTGGTATAATTCAAACGGATAGACACTCAAGCCGCCTTCCGTGCCTGAAATGGTCAAGGTTGTATGGTCTTCCTTAATGTTCGCTGCCCATGAACACTCAAACTGGAGCGACTCGCCATTTTCAAACGTGATATAGCTTGTTACATGATCATCTACGTTAAAGGTTTCATGATCAAAGCTGCCCCAGTCATTGACAAGTCCCGGTGTCCTGCTCAGCCGGTCATAAGTCCGGCCCGTCACTTCAACCGGTTCCGGATCATCCAGAAGCCAGAGAGCAAGATCAAGGAGATGACAGCCGAAGTCGATCAGACTTCCTCCACCCTGGAGGTCCTTATTTGTGAATACACCCCAGCCGGGAACTTTACGGCGGCGCATAGCCTGGACTCTCGTCACGAAGGCCTCCCCGATTTCATTGTTCAACAAAACTTTCTTCGCCAGCTGCGCCTCTGGAGTAAACCGGTAGTGGTAGGCAATGTCAAGGATGCAGTTATTCCGCTCTGCCGCCTCGATCATCGCCTCTCCCTCTGCCGTTGTCATGGCCATCGGTTTCTCACAGAGCACATGGACCCCGGCTTCCAGAGCTGCAACCGCAATCTCTGCATGGAACTTGTTCGGCGTACAGATCGTTACAGCATCCACTTCCTGGAACATATCTTTATAATAAGAAAAGACGTAGGGGATATCGAACGTCTCCGCTGCCTCTTCCGCCCGGTCACGGTTCACATCCTGAACGGCGGTTAATTCTACTTTTCCGCTTAATTCAAGGAAAGAGGGAATATGCCTCCCCTGGGCAATTCCCCCCGCTCCAATGATTCCCATTTTCAACCGAGTCATTGAAGAGCACGCTCGATACGACTGATTTCCTTCGTTTCCCCTGAACGGACCGCAGCAAGGATCAGTTCAAGTGATTTCAGACCTTCTTCCCCAGTAATGAGTGGTTCCGTGTCATTGAGGATGCTGTCGACAAAATGATCAATCACCTGCGTATTCGTCTGACCGCCTTCGTCATTCGACTGGATTTTCCCAAGCTGATAATTCACGATGTCCCCGTTCGTATACTGGGCAATCAGGGAGTACACAGGATCGTCCTCCAGACGCAGCGTTCCCTTCTCTCCATATATGACTGTGCTGTTATCCTCGTGGGTATTGTAAGCCCAGCTTGCTGTCATTGTTCCGACGATGCCGTTTTCTGAGCGGAGGATACAGACCGCATTATCGTCCACCGTGATATCTTTTTTCGCATTGTTCTCGACAAAGCCGGCCGCTTCGACAAATTCCTGTCCGAGGATGTAGCGGAGCAGATCGGCTTTATGTACACCTAAATCCCCCATGGCACCGATGAAAGCCTGATCTTTCTTAAAGAACCAGCTGTCTTCCCCTTCGGCACTCCAGCCTTCCGGACCGCCGTGCCCGAAAGTCGTACGGAAGCTGTACACTTTTCCGATGCTGCCGGACTCAATCAGCTCCCTGGCTTTCTGATGGGACGGCACAAAACGCTGGTTGTGGGCAATCATCAATTTCTTTCCATTCTTTTCTGCCGCAGCGATCATGTCCTCCGCTTCCTCTCTTGAAGTAGCCATCGGCTTTTCACAGAGCACGTGCGCTCCCTTGTTCAAAGCGGCGATGGACACAGGAGCGTGCAGGTAGTTCGGCAGGCAGACGCTCACCGCATCTATATCTTCTTTTTCTAAAAGATCTTCATAATCCGTATAGATTGTAGCTCCATACAGCTGCCCTACTTTCCGGGCCCGTTCCTCAGCGATATCACAAACCGCCTTGATTTCCACATGTTCATTCGCTTCATATTCCAGCAAGTGACGGTTCTGGGCGATGCTTCCGCATCCGATTACAGCAACTTTCAGCATTGTCATCGTTACAGCTCCTTTATGATTTACTCGTAATGTTTTCTAAAGGCTGGGCATTTCCATAAACCGGCTTCGGCGTGTCTGCGTTACGGACGTAGTTCACACCGTTGCGGATGACTTTTTGTATTTCTTTGTTGTAATAGGTTGGATACGTTTCATGACCTGGACGGAAATAGAAAATCTTTCCGCGTCCGCGTTTGAACGTGGCACCACTGCGGAACACTTCGCCGCCTTCAAACCAGCTGAGGAAGACAAGCTCATCCGGCGCAGGAATATCAAAATGCTCTCCGTACATCTCTTCTTTTTCCAGTTCGATGTATTCCCCGATCCCTTCAGCGATCGGGTGGGTGGGATCGACGACCCATAGACGTTCTTTCTCATCGGCTTCCCGCCATTTCAGATCACAGGAAGTCCCCATCAATTTCTTAAACGGTTTGGAAAAATGGCCGGAATGAAGAACGACAAGTCCCATCCCGTCAAGGACACGCTGCTTCACCTTCTCAGCAATCTCATCCTGGACTTCGTCGTGGGCTTTATGGCCCCACCAGACGAGGACATCTGTTTCGGCAAGGACTTCATCTGTCAATCCATGCTCCTCTTCATCGAGGGTGGCTGTTTTCACCTGGGCATGATCTTCGCCCAGAAATTCTGCAATTGCGCCGTGAATGCCGTCGGGATAAACATCAGCAACGACCTGGTTTTCTTTTTCATGTCGATATTCGTTCCATACTAGTACATTCATTCTTTCCATCTCCTTTTCCTTTATCTCTGTTTGATTTTTCTATGGATCATGCTTTTTTCTGTCTGCTACGCTCCGGCCTGCAGGACGACTCCCGTTCCACGATTCTTGTAGGGATGATCATGCTTTTCTTGACCATATCCGGACGTTTGAGCAGGTCGATCAAGCTGGAGGCTGACTCATGTCCAAGCTGGATCGCCTGCGTATCCACCGTCGTCAGCGGGGGATCAGCGAGTCTTGACACCACCGTATTGTTAAAGGCGGCGATACTCATCTGTTCCGGAATAGACACTCCTCTGCGGGACAAGGACCGCATAACTGTGAGCGCATTGTATTCGTCAGTGAAGATTAAAGCTGTCGGTATCTTTTCAAGGACCAGGAGCTGTTCAGCAACCTGATCGGGATCCTGTTTGTCTGATGGATCATTTTTCAGCCATTTTTCATCAACCGGCAGCCCCTGATCCTTCATGGCGGCGCGATATCCTTCCAACCGGTCGCGGGCGACTTCAAATTGGGAGTTGCCTCCGACATATCCGATTCTTTCGTGACCAAGTCCAATCAAGTACCGGGTCATTTCCTTACTGGCCTCTACGTTATCGTTGTCTACATACATCGTCTCTCCCGGTCGATCGACAGGCTTTCCAAGCACAACAAAAGGAAAGCTGGATTCTCTTAAAAACGGAACGACTTGATCGTCTTCCCTGGAGTAAAGCACGAGCACACCGTCCACACGTTTTCCCTGGACCATCTTGACGACTTCCTGAAAAATCGCTTCCTCTGTATTCCCTGTTGTCAGGTACATGCTGTAGTCCCGTTCATGGCAGGCATCACTGATTCCCCGTAACAATTCGGAGAAAAACGGATTTTCGAAAAAGTGATCAGAAGAAACTTTCGTTACGATGCCGATGGTCTGCGTGGACTGGCTGACAAGGACACGGCCGTTGTAGTTCAGGTGATAGCCAAGCTCATCCATGACTTTCCGGACTTTCCGCTTCGTTTTTTCACTGATTCTCGGACTATCCGAGATGACACGGGATACGGTAGATGGCGCGACGCCGGCCTTTTTGGCCACATCCTTGATTGTTACGGACACGTTCATCTACCTCCCTTCTTCGTTTATTTAACAGCACCCTCTGATACACCATTGATGATCTGCTTCTGTGCGAAGAAGTATCCGATGATGACCGGCAGGATGGCAATGGTAAGTCCAGCCAGCGCCAGGTGCCACTGTTTCGTATATTGCCCGAAGAAATAAAACATCTTCAACGGTATGGTTGCGTTGGATTCGTTAAGAACAAGGGATGGAAGCAGGTAGTCGTTCCAGATCCAGATGACATTCAATATAGCTACCGTAACGGAAATCGGTTTAAGCAGCGGGAAAATGATGTACCAGAATGTCTGGAAGCGGTTCGCTCCATCGATGATAGCCGCTTCATCCAGGGATTTCGATACTCCTGTCATCGCTCCGTGATAAAGGAAGATGGAAAGACTGCAGCCGAATCCGAGATACATGAAAATCAATCCGCCGGCATTCAGCATGTCAGCCTGTCCAAAGATCGATACAAGCGGAATCATGACCGACTGGAACGGAATAAGCATCGCGGCCACAAAGATGAAGAAAATCACACTGCTCAGCTTACTTTTATTTCTCGCCAGCGCATAACCGGCCATGGATGAAAACAGGATGATGATCGCAATACTGAACCCTGTAATCATGAGCGAGTTGAAAAGAGACTTCAGGAATTCAAGATCAACAAACGCTTCGACGAAGTTTTCAAAAACCGGTTCACTCGGAAATCCGAGTACCCCGCTGAAAATGTCCCGCTTCGTTTTGAACGCATTGACAATCATCAGGTAAAATGGCGAGATCCAGATCAACCCAAGCAGAAGGCCGAGGATTTCTATCGATAGTAAATTTCTTCTCTCTTTGTTCTTCTTCATTACATCTCAACCTCCCGCTTCTTGTTGTAATACACCTGAGTCAATGCAATCACAGCAACGATCAGGAAGAAAATAACCGCTTTTGCCTGGGCATAGGCCATATCGTTGTCAGAGAACGCTGTACGTACGATTTCCATCGCTACCATCTGCGTGGAGTTGAATGGTCCACCGTTGGTCAGGGACAAGTTCTGGTCGTAGATCTTGAAAGCCATGGACAATGTAAGGAACATACTAACCGTAAACGCTGGTGCGACCAGGGGGAACGTAATATTTTTGAAGCGTTGGAAACTGCTTGCTCCATCAATTTTCGCCGCTTCAATCAGTTCTTTCGGAATGTTTTCAAGGTAAGCAATGTAGATGATCATGATGTAACCAGCCATCTGCCACGCTGTCAGAATGACAAGACCCCAGAAGCCGGTATTTGTGGTGGACAACCAGCCTTCAAAACCTTCGATTCCTGTAATTCCGGCAATATCACCGAACACACTGATGAAAATGAACTGCCAGATAAACCCGAGGATCAATCCACCGATCAAGTTCGGCATAAAGAAGACGGTCCGCAGAAGACTGCTTGATTTAATATTCCGTGTCACAAGCAGGGCCAGGCCCAGTCCCATCACATTAAGCAGGACGACCGTAATGAGGGCAAATTTCACAGTGAACCATATGGAATCCACAAATTCACTTTCCTGAAACAGGTTGATGTAGTTCTCAAACCCGATAAAAGCTGTAGCCGTAATTCCATTCCAGTCTGTAAATGAATAGAAAAGACCGTAGAAGAATGGGATGACGACGACAATCCCCAAACCAAGAATAACCGGTGTCAAAAACAGCCAGAATGATAAGCTGCGGTTCTGCATGTACAACTCCTCCAATACATGATGCGGTAGATGCCGCTGGTTATGGTATCGATTTCATAAAAGAATAGGATCAAAACATCCCATCTATTAGGATACTTACTTCAGCAAATATCCTAATAGAGGAGAGTTTTATAGTTCCGGCAGCGGCATGGCCGCCGCCGGTCACCAACATCCATTTACTGACGGGCTTTCTCCCAGGCTTCTGTTGCTCTCTGCTCCACTTCTTCCCAAGTGATATCGCCGGCAATGTATTCCTGCATCGCTACACCCATCGCGTCTTCTGTCCAGCCTGTAGGAGCGCCGAGGAAGACCCATCCAAGTGTATTGCCTTCACTTGCGTACTCGTAGATCTGCTGGGAAATCGGATCGGCAATTTCAAGATCCTCGTACCCTTCGTAAGCAGGAATGAATTTGAACTCTTCCGTTACGAATTTCTTACCTTCTTCAGATGTGTACATCCAATCAAGGAAGTCTTTACTTGCTTGAACCACTTCATCTTCAGACTCTTTGTTCACAACCCAGTAGTTTGGCACACCGACAGGAATGCTGCCTTCATAACCTTCCACCGGAATAGGCAGGATGCCTACGTTGTTTTGAGCGAATTCTTCATCCATGGATTCAACGGTATTGTATACCCAGTTCCCCTGCTGGATCATAGCTACTTTTCCAAGGGAGAAGTTTTCTTCCACCTGCTGGGAATAATCAAGGCTCAAAACAGGCTGGACGGAATATTCTTTCTGGAGATCGGTGAAACGTTTCATCTGATCACCCATTTGGAATTCGACTGTATCGGCTTCATAGGCTTCCGTCACACTGTGATTGAACTCATCCGCCAAGTATGCGTTGGAAAGGTGGTTCCCAAGTACCCACTTCTCTTTTGCTGCGAAGGCGATCGGTGCTTCGATGCCAAGCTCATCCTTCTTGGAATCAAGGGTTTCCAAAGCTTCTTCAAAGGCATCAAAGGTTGTAATTTCTTCCGCGTTGATTCCGGCTTCTTCAAAAACTTCCTTGTTATAAAGCATGCCGTAGCCTTCCTGGTTGAATGGAAGTCCCAGAACCTGATCATCGCGGGATACGCCTGTCAAGGTTCCTTCCAATGCAGCTCCAGCGGCTTCTGTATCAGATAAGTCAGCAAGGTACTGCTCGTATTCATCTACATCTGTTGGTCCGCCTACGTTAAAGATGTCAGGCTCTTCCCCGGAGGAGAAGGATGTTTTCAAGGAAGCTCCGTAATCATTTCCTCCACCCACTGTTTTTACGTTGATATTTACATCAGGGTTTTCTTCTTCATACATGGAAACAAGCTCTTCAAATTGATCCTTGAATTCTACTTTGAACTGGAAAATATCTACAGTTGTCTGATCGCCGGATGCACTATCAGAGGAGCCTGAATCTCCGCTGCTGTCAGAACCGAAGGAACAGCCTGCAAGAGCAACAGTTGAAGCGAGTACAGCAGTAGCAAAACCCGAATAAAGTTTGTTCTTTTTCATTACATCCACCCCTATTTTCTATTAATCATTGAATCCGCTTTCATATCACATGAAAAAAAGAGAACCATTCCGGCGGTGTTGTGCAACGAATCGTGCATACGTTTGCACAAATGATATTAAAAAAAAGCTCGCCGGCTTGTCCATTGAATATAAAGAAGAGTGCTTGATATTCATGTGAATACGTTTGCATAAAATTCAATGACCACTTGAGTTGATTAAATCATAACATGTGCCTGTCTTAAACACAACACCATTTTTCAAATAATTCCTGAAACGGGCAGCGCTTTCAAAAGACCGTTTCCTTCACGGTTATGGGAAGCCCGTCCCCAACATAAACTAATGAAATGAGGTGATCGATATGAAGAAAAAGAACAATTCCATCAACTGGGAAGCTTTCTCTGAAAATGTTGAAAAAGTTCTGGGAGAAGACTTCTGGAATGATATGCATCACGTCATTCCGAAACGCGGACCATCGTATGATTTATTCGAAACAAAGGATCAGGGGGTCGTTGTCGTTGAACTCCCCGGGTTCAGTAAAAATGATCCACTCCATCTTTCCCAGCAAGGGACACACCTCATTATTCAAGGCGAAATCACACCTCATTATCCAGTACCTGTAGAAGAGCTCCATCACAATGAACGAATGAAAGGGAAGTTCAAAAGAGTCATTCCGATCCCTTTTCATTTTGCATTCGAGGATGTTGTCACTTCCTATAAAGAGGGCCTGTTGATTATTACTATTTTCAAACGTCCGCATCGTCAGGAGATGAAGGTCATTTTTGAAGATTAATAATGCAGAAAAATTTCTTTTTCATCGGTTTGTTTTTTCTGCAGACGTATCTCAATCCGGCCTTCCCGATATTGGGCGTAGACGTTTCTTCTGCTGGTTGCCGCCGGAAGTTTAATGGTCATCCGGCCGGCTTCCACTCCCTCCACATACAAATATCCGCTGCCGACACTCAGTCTGATCATATCCGGATCCACCGGATGACTGAGGGATACTGTAACCACAACTTCATTCATCAGTTCCACGACCTTCACCTGATCCAGCTCCTGTTCTTTCCTCAGGTGTGATTCATGGTGAAAAGGAGTAGAAGACAAAGCTTCCTTCATCGACTGTTGGAGAAAGTCATTCATTTTATCGCCATTCATCCAGTTGGGAACGGGACCGTTCCAGCTGCCATCTTCACCACCAACCGGATTGAACCATTTCATAAAGTCCATCATGCTTATCTTTCCCTTTCATACATTAGTCATAGGAGGTGATTTCATGAGCCGCATCCATTTTGGTCAGCTGTCGATCCACCAGGTTTCCAAATCCTCAGGAGTGTTTTCAGGTACGAATTTCCAGTCCGGCTTCAAGGCACACGCCCGTGTGTATGAAGGGAATGGAAAAGTCGTCGGGCATCGCAACTCCCTCCTCCATAATAAACACTTAATAATGAAACGCCCTTCTGCCGATGGGGATTAACCGCTATGTTTTTTTCACGAAAGCGGCGGGATTCCAATAAAAAAACAGGTGACTTGGAAAAACAGATTGAAGAATTAAAAGCAGCTCTGCAGCAGGTCAAGGGACGTCCGATCGAATACCACATCCATATCGACCATGTAACAATCAAGGAACCTTCTCTGGAACAGCTGACCTTCCAGCTTGATCAACTCGATATTGAGGAACTGAGCGGTGCATTGAACATGGGGAATAACTTCGGGGTCCATGTAAAACCCAAGGCCTCCCCCGCACCCAAGCTTAGACAAACCAATGACGGCTTAAAATTCACCTTCCCTTCCAAGGAGGAGTAAGATGGCTTATTTATCACCGAATTTCTTCATCGGAAGTATCCGGATCGGAACGATCGAAAATGCTTCCTGCCTGAACATGGGGAATAACGTACCCACAGGTTTTGAAGGACATCAGAAACTCAACCAAGGGTTCGGAACCATTCACGGGGACGGAAACACATTGGAAGAACTAAAATCCATCCTCAGCGACTCGGCGCTGCTGGATTTCATGTCCAAACAAGAAGACACGGAACTGCCGGAATGGATTCAAAACATGATGGAAGAAAAAATGAGAGAGGCTCAGGAAGCTGAATAGTTCCCGGGCTTCTCTTTTTTCTTATGCTCTGAACTGTAACTGGTGACAGGCATATCGATCAGATCATTGTCATACACCACATTGATGTTGCACGAAAGAATGTTGCCGTCTCCAATCACGCTGCCGAGCGCTGCATTTAGTTTTTCATGACTGCTCCAGTTTGACTGGGTATTGGGTCCGACGAAGATGCCCGAGTTCTCGACAATCTGATTAACATAAATAGAATCGAAACGAATGTCGATATGCGTCCCTCCTACACTTGAACGTTCGGTTGAGGGTTATTCACCGTAGGGTTATTGATCGGAGTATCTGTGAAGTCATTATCAAAAATCGTATTCACATTATTGGTGGCAATGAAAAAACCGACAGGAATACCAGCTGCATTATTGTTCTTGCCCTGCCACGACCAGTCCGGCTGATTATTCTGACCAGTGGATATCAGGCCATTCTCGCTTAGTGAATTAACAGCAATCTGATTAAAGACGACGGATACAGGCATTTCTATTCACCTCACCTTTTCTAGACTATCCTATTCCCCCGTCACTGGAATGTGTCACTCCCCGAAATCATCGACCTCCATGTTATAACAATCGAAACATAAGGGTATAGAAACGTGAACGTCCTGCTTGAAGACCACTTCCTCTTCCAACAGTTCCTGCTTGCAGCTCCAGCAAAGGGAACGGAATCCATTCAGGGTTTTCAAAGTATGTTCAACCGTCGTCACCCGGATCACTCCTTTCTGTTGGTTGTAGTATAGGGGATTTTTTCAACGATGACGAACGCCGATTCATCGTCATTCAACGGAGATTCGGTTTACTTTTTTTCCTTTGGCTTATCGTTTTTTCATTTTTGGAAGGATTTTGGAGTGTAAAACGCAAAAGTGTCTATATAAAAAGAAAGGGGAATGAAATCATGACCACCATACCATTCGCTGTCCAGCTTTATACATTAAGGAACGAAACAGAGAAGGATTTTGAAGGAACGTTAAGGAAAGTAGCAGAATTAGGCTTCCAAGGCGTTGAGTTTGCCGGTTTCGGTGGACTCTCCCCTGAGAAAGTAAGCGCACTTCTGGACGAGCTGGGACTGAAAGCAGCTTCCAGTCACGTTCCTCTTGAAGAACTGAGGGGAAATTTGACCCAGGTGATTGAAAACCATAAAATCATCGGAAGTCCTTACATCGTGTGTCCTTATATTGAGGACAGGGAGCCCGGGGATTACGAGGTTCTGATTGAAGATTTGAAAAACATCGGCGCTATCTGCCGTGACCACGGCCTGACATTGTGCTACCATAATCACGACTTTGAATTGACTCCGCTTCCTGATGGAGCCGTTCCTTTGGAAAAAATCTTTCAGGAAACCGGTGAAGAGGACGTACAGGCGGAATTTGATATCTACTGGATTCAAAAGGCTGGTGGGGATCCTGCGGCCTGGATCGACCGTTACCAGGGGCGTACACCGCTCATCCACTTAAAGGATATGACACTGGATGAGGAGCAGTTTTTTGCGGAACTGGGTACAGGAGGCGTCGATCTGGATACCATTTTCACCCTCGGGGAGAAAAACGGTGTGAAATGGTGGGTGGTGGAGCAGGACGAAAGCCGCCGGACCCCGATGGAAAGTCTTGAAATCAGCATGTCCTACGTCAAAAATAAATTCCCATCTTTACTAACAAACTGAGTGTTCCCAGAAAAAAACCTGACTGAGCGCATCCAGTCAGGTTCTTATTTATTCTGATGAATTCTCCATTTGTTAAATTCTAAAAATTCACGGAACTGCTCTTTGGATACCCCTGAATTCATGGCTTCCTGGACAAGTGTCATCCAGTCCTGATCCAGTGTTTCATCCATCGGCTCTGATTCGCCGTGAAGGAGAAAATTAATGGAAACATCAAGTTCCTGAGAAATTTTTGTCAGGAATTGTATCGATGGATTCGTCTGGATGTTCCGCTCGATCGAGCTCAAATAAGACTTTGCGACCCCTGCTCTATCCGCCAGTTCTGACAGCGACATATGTCGGTCTTTACGTATTTTCTGTATGCGTTCACCGATCATATTTTCACCTTCTTTCTATGTACTACGAGTATAGCATACTTACGGTTTTCGTTCTATTTAAAGCACGTTTTTACTTTGAAACGTGTCGAAAGTAGTAAGCCGCATTCCCCCGTTTTTTATTCTACCTATTATTATCGGCTTCGACAAAAAATTCTTTAATTTTTTGTTCTTCATCAGATCAGGAATTGATACCATCAAAAACAGAAATACTATAAACAAATCAAAAAAAAGGTGATTTGCATGCATGATATTGTAGAAGAGTTTGAAATAACCTTCAATCAAATCCACCAGCACCTGAAGGAACTGAACGGATATCCTAAAAACGACAATTTCGTAGAGCTGCTTCAGCATTCCAAACTGAAGCACAGTGTCGTCCGTGTTCATTTTGACCAGCTTAAACAATATGCCAAATTAAGAAACGCCATTGTCCATGAACGGATCAGCGGTGATTATTATATCGCCACGCCGCATGAAGATGTCGTCCATCATTTGAAGAGCATTAAAAAGGTTCTTGAGCAGCCACCTGAAGCTCTGACCTTCGCTACGCGTCCTGTCCTGTTCTTTAAGATGAGCACGGATCTGCTTCATATTATGGAGGCATTCAGCAAGCACGGGATTTCCCAGTTCCCCATCTATGATGACAGCCATCGCTTTGCCGGACTCCTGACTAATGACGGCATTGTCCGTTTCCTTGCACAGACAGCTGAACATGGAGACCCTCCCGCCCTTCACGCACAGGCCGCCGATGTTCTTGGCTATGAGAAACATGCCAATGTTCAATTTCTTTCCACGACCGCCTCAGTATTCGACTTAGAGGAAAGGTTTGAGAAGAGTCTGAATGAAGATAAGAAACTGAAAGCGGTCATTCTTACGAAAACAGGACAACCGGATGACCTTCCTATGGGAATCGTTACCACGTGGGATTTGATTAAAGTTGATAGGCGGGAACAGGATATTTCGTAATTCGGAATTTTAACTGATTAAAGATTGAATCCATGTATTCAGGAGTATATGATGGACTTAACTGACCATATAAGAAAGAGGTGGCCGACGTTGCACGAAAGAAGACAAGAACCTTTCAGATATCCATTCCAATCACCTCTCCCTGGTTTTTATAACAAGAAATTCAGCCCACAGGTGTCCGGGCCGCTTGAGGTCAATGACATCAGCCTGAACGGCATGCGCTTTACCTCCTCCCCGCAGCCTCATTTGTCGATGAGAGATGAAGTGATTATTTCGTTTATGATGGACGGGGAAACCTTCACCTTTGAAGGCCGGATCATCTGGCTGAAAACCAATGAAGAGAAAACAACGTGTGGTTTACATGTCTTTGATTACCCGGACCGTTTGAAGAATAACATTCAAAAGCTTGGAGATTCCCTGGCAGAACATCAAAAGACTCAAATAGAATCAAAGTCTCCTTAACAAGGAGGCTTTTTATATGCGCCTTTTTCCATCACCCCTTTCAAAAATCCAGGAAAGATCCGGTGGGCTGCGCACACGCGGCAGCAGGGGTGGGGGAAAACGGCCCGCTTTCCTCTGGTGGAACCGTCAGGACCTTCAGACTCCCGCCTCGTCCCTTCTAAAGCGGGAGTCCAACGCTGCCGCTACTCTGTACGTGCCAGTCCTATTCTTATCACTTGAATTCAGGCTGTTATCATACAATGAAAAAGGGTCTTCCCTGCGTAGAGAAGACCCTTTTTCATTTATTCTTTCGCCGATCGTTTTCGGAAGAATCCTGTGATTTTTGCAGACAGGTCATCAAAATACGTATAGACAACCGGAATCAAGACCAATGTGAAGAAACTGGAGACGGTAAGTCCGAATATAATCGTGACGGCCAGTGGCTGCTGGGCTTCAGCTCCACGTCCGATACCGATGGCCAGAGGGACCATGCCTAGAACCGTTGTCAGCGTCGTCATTAGAATTGGACGCAGGCGGCTTGGTCCAGCCTCCAGAATGGCTTCATACCTGTCATAGGATTTCCTGCGGAGTATATTTATATAATCCACTAGAACAATGGCGTTGTTCACGACAATCCCCGCCAGCATGATTATACCGACAAAGGCCGGCAGACTGAATGGAAGTCCTGTCATGAACAATCCACCGCTGATCCCGATAATAGTAGCAGGGAGAGAGAACATGATGATGAATGGGAAAAGGAAGTTCTCAAACTGCACAGCCATGACCGCATAAACGAGAAACACAGAGAATAGCAGGGCCAGGGATAAATCACCGAAAGCTTCCTGCATATCCTGCGCCTGGCCGCCAATCGTGTAGGAGTATCCATCCGGGAAATTCAAGGCATCCAATTCCGCCCGGACCTCCTCGGTCGCTGTTCCCAGATCAATGTCTGAGATTTCCGCTTCAACGTTCACCTGAGGCTGCTGATTTTCTCTCAACAGTGAGACCGGTCCCTGGACCTGCTTCAACTCGGCAATCGTCGCAAGTGGAACCATAGCTCCGTTCGGTGTTTGAACCGACATGCCCTCTAAGTCCGCAATCGTCTGCCGCTCCTCCTCCGGAAGCAGGAAGCGTACGTCTTTTTCATCCGTACCATCCCGGTACCGGGTAGCGACTTGTCCATTGAATCCAAGCTGCACCTGGCTGATCACCTGCTGCTCGGTCAGCCCATATTGAGACGCTTTCGCTTCATTGACGGTAATATTCATCTGCGGGCGTCCTTCATCGGTCGAAGAAGCGGCGTTCTGAACACCATCCACTTCATTCATCAAGTAGGCGACCTGACCGCCGAGTTCATCAAGCACTTCATATTCAGGACCGTTCAACTGTACTTGAAGAGGTGCTCCTGTGCCCAGTCCTGCATCCAGTTCACTGACTTCGATTTCAGCTCCCGGAATATCAGACACGGCTTCGTCCATTTCCTTCATCACCGTCTGGGTCGTTTTCTCCCGTTGATCAGGTTCGACCAGTTGAATGGTGTAGGAAGCAAAGTCAGAGGTGCTTGCTCCAAATCCGCCCATATTACCTCCTCCGATAGACAGGTAACGAACATCCACGAGATTTTCAAAAGTATCCAGCTGCTCGTCCACCTGAGCGGTCACGGACTCTGTTTCATCCAGCGAGGTCCCTGCCGGCATGTTGACCCTTATTTCCACCTGACCCTGGTCAGACGGAGGGATGAATTCCGTGCCGATCAGAGGCACCAGAGCAGCACTTCCGACGATTAGAGCTCCTGTAATTGCGATCGTCGTTTTCCGGAACTTCAATACCCAGCGCAGCATCGATCGGTACCCATTGTTCACTTTATCGAGGAATCGGTCGAACCAATACCGTCGTCCGCTTTCTTTCAAGGACTTTGTTAACAGCTTCGACGACAGCATCGGAATTAACGTGACCGATACAGCCAGCGAGGCAATCAAAGCAAACATGATTGTCAGCGCAAGCGGAGTAAAGAGTTCCGAGGCAATCCCTTCTACAAAAATGATCGGCAGAAAGACAACAAGTGTTGTCGTAGCCGAAGCAACAACAGCAGGAGCAAGCTCTGAAGCTCCCTGTTTAGCTGCTTCCACCATTGAGTATCCCCGCTGACGGTAGCTGACGATATTCTCCAAAATAACAATGGAACTGTCCACCATCATACCGATCCCAAGAGCCAGTCCTCCCATCGTCAGCACGTTCAGTGTCTCTCCTGTGAAGTACATTAATGTGAAGGTCGAAATGATGGCGATCGGAATGGACAGACCAATGACAAGCGTCGCCCGGATACTTTTCAAAAATAGCAGCAGGACGAGCACGGAGAAGATTCCTCCGAGAATGATGTTTAAAACGACACTGTTAATGGATATTTTAATAAACTCCGATGTATCCAGAACGATATTCGTGCCGACTTCTTCTGGAAGGTCTCCCTGCACTTCATCAAGGGCTTCCCTGACATTGTCCGCCGTTTCCACTGTGTTGGCTTCCGACTTTTTCAAAATAGAAAGAACGACCGATGAATCCCCGTTTACTTTACTCACCGTATCAGAGTTCGTCAGTGTTTCACTGACATCTGCGATTTGATCAAGGGTAACCTGGGCACCTGTCTGTGATTGAATTCTCGTATTCTTCACGTCGTCAATCGAGCTGAACTCCCCGTCCACCCTGATCTGGAGGTCCTTCTGTCCTTTTTCGATCGTTCCTGCAGAGGCGGACTGGTTGGAGGCATTGAGCGCCTGGATGACCGTTTGTGAATCGAGTCCATACTGGGCCATCTGCGCACGGTCGACAAGCACCTGGATTTCACTCATCTGACCGCCTTCAATACTGACGGAAGCAACCCCTTCCTGCCTTTCCAGAAACGGAACAATCCGGTTTTCCGCTGCCTGCTGTAATTCATCCGGGGTATCTCCCGAAAGGCCGATGGTCATAATAGGAAGCTGCTGTGGATCAAATCGCAGCACACTTGGATCCGAGGCTCCTTCCGGAAGGACCCCGGTGATTTGATCCACATTTTCTCTTACCTGTAAAAGCGTGCTGTCCAGATTGACTCCTGTATTAAACTGAAGAAGGACAAGAGACGCTCCAGCCTGTGATTGAGACTGAAGCACCTCCAATCCTTCAATACTGCTGACAGACGATTCCACCGGCCGGCTGACCAGCTTCTCCACCTCCTGGGGGGCCGCTCCCTCGTATGAAGTGGATACGACCGCAATCGGAAGCTCAATTTCAGGATATAAGTCGATGGTTAAACTTCTTAATGAAACGAATCCAAGGCCTAAGATGGCGGCCACAATCATAATGACACCCACAGGTCTTTTGACGGACAGATTAACGAGCTTCATCAGAATCCTCCTTCATGATGGTCACCTGCGCACCATCTGAGAGGGTCAGCTGTCCTGTAGTAATAACCTCATCCTCTGCCGTAAGATCACCAGAAACGGCAGAGAAGTCACTCTGTGATTCGATCACTTCCACATCCACACGGACAGCCTTCTCTTCCTCGACTTTATATATGAATGTCTCATCATTTTGTTCAACAAGACCGTCCGTAGGAATAATCAACGTGTCCTCAACGACATTTTCGGGGAGCAGGAAGGAGGCCATCATCCCCGGCTTGATTTCCTCTCCGGCATTGTCGACCGTCGCTTCAACTGGATAAAGGCCGGTATCGTCGGGAACAGAAGAGATGTAACCGATAACTGCTGCTGCTTCTTTTTCCAAAGCAGGGAGATCGACTTGGAGCTCCTGCCCCTTTTCAAAAAGATCCAGCTGTTCAGGAGTGATGGAAGCGGAAATAGTCATCGGGTTCAAACGAACGATTGTTGCAAAGGGCTGCTGATTTGTCACCGTGTCCCCTTCTTCTGCACTCAGACTTGCGACTTCACCTGTCACAGGAGCTGTAATCGCCTCATTCGCTGCCTGTTCTTCCGCCTGGTTCAGCTGCACATTCGCCTGTTCTACTTGAAGTTCCGCCTGATCGACAGCCACCTCTGCCTGATCGAGCTGCTGCTGCGCCTGATCGACTTGAGCTTCCGCCTGAGCGACGGCTGAAGAAGACTGGGACTTCTGTCCTTGAAGCTGCTGATACTGAGCCTGGGCTTGATCAGCTCTACTCTGCGCCTGACTGTAGAGAGCTTCTGGAATGGTGCCTTCATCCACCAATTTTTTCGTTTCATCGGCAATCTGCTGCGCCTGCTCATACTGCTGACCTGCCGCCTCTGCCGCTTGAGCAGTCTGACCGGCTTCCGACTGAGAGGCCTGTTCTGCCAATTCCACCTGGTCTTTTGCGTTCTCAACGCCAAGCTGCGCCTGCTCTTCAGAAATCCTGGCATTCTCAAGCTGTTTTTCTGCCTGTCGGACAGCAATCTCCTGCAGTTCTACCTGATCCCCCACATTCCCACCGGGGCGGACGACGGCTATCGTCTCCCCTTTTTCTACACGGTCCCCTTTAGCGATATTCAAGGTGGCCACTTCCCCTGGCGTCTCGGGCATCACCGGGGAGGAATCAGGCGAGGCCGCGCGTCCTGTAATTTTTCGTTCAATAACGAAATCCTCGTTTTGAACACCATCCACCTTCACCGGAGTCACCCGTTCTTCTGTCTCTTTCGAGCTTTCCTCCTGCATACAAGCGGTTACAAAGAAAAGTAGTATAAGTAGTAGCAACAACCGTTTCATTAAAGACTTCCCTTCCGTAGTAAGACTCCGAGATCCCATCATTTTCCTATCTATATTTTCCCTAATACCTTCCGCAAACATACGACAAAATCCCACTGTTTTTGTGGGAGTGACCAAATAGTCACAATTATGAATTATGTTACTAAAGTGTGAAATGTATTGCAACTTGTAGTGTTTTAGCGAAAATGACAATATTGTGAAAGGTCCAAGCACTATTAGAGGGGACTTTGTGATACACCGGGGTCATCCATAAGTGCTGGGAATGGCAGCGTTCCGCTTACCGGTGGATGCCTGCCTCAGGCGTCACCATCGGAAACTCCTCGTGACATCCCCGGGGTGACTTCAAAAAAAGGGGTTCTTTTTTCCAACTGACACCGGTCGGAACTGCTCCATCCTCTCCCTTAGAGAAATCAAAAAAAGGCTGCCGAGATTGTTCTCGACAGCCGGAAACCTTCCTTTTCAGGAGGTTCTTTTTTTCATTGAAGCAGGTTGCCGAGCTGGGCAACCATAAGATCCAATTTTTTAATCTTAGGCAGGTCGTATTCAGGGAACCGTTCATCGAAATGATTGAACATCGGTTCAAGGGCTTCATCCTGGATCAGCTCTTCATACGTTTTGAATGTATGCTGATACTGTCCGATATACCGTTTCATTTTCTTCTCAAATCCGGACAGGTGATAAGTAGAGGAGAAATCAAAGGCTTTCACAATATCACTGTCATAGGAAGGAAAGCCCGGATTGATGGTATGAAGCATGGAAGCCGCCAGAGGAAACTGCATCGTAGGGTTTCCCTTATGATTCTTCACTTCATATAAATCCCTGGTGATCTGGACGATATTCGGCCGTTCATATCCCCTTTGTTCTTCCATCAGTTTAAAATAGAAAATCTCGAATTCCTTCGTTAAGCTTGGATTATCGAGCCGGAAGAAATGGCGGAAGATGAATTGGTACAAGGTGTCGTCCGGCACATAAGTATCATGGAAGACGGTTTGAAGGTAAACATAAACATCCAGTTTTTCGAGCGGGATGTTGTTCACTACTTTTTCATAGTCTTCCAACAGCAGGTCTTTTAAGTCGTTCGCCGTTCTATACTTCATCATTAATCACCTCAATTCGCTTATTCCACACAACCCAAACGTGGAAACACGTATTTGTAAAGTCTGTATGAACGTTTATACTTCCATTTTACATAACACGCATGCTTTTTCCAAAGGTTTTCAACGATTGATAGACGGCTTCCTCCTGTTTTCTCTTCATTTTGCTCCGGAGGCGCCGATGGTAATACGAAAGGAGGGATATTATGGATACTGCCGCTTTATCGATGGTCCTTGGTCAGACGCAGCTCAAACAGCAGACCAACCTTGCATTAATGGACAAAGTGAAAGATGAGTCCGAGGCAAAAGGGAGTCAGATGGTGGAAATGCTGAACCAGTCGGTTTCCCACCCTGATCTTGGTAATCGTGTAGATTTAAGAGGATAAAGTTCAAGCAGGGAGAGAACTCTCCCTGCTTTCGGTTATTCGTTATTTTCTTCATCTTCAGGAGCATTTTCGTCTGTCATGTCTTCCTGTTCCTTCTCTTCCTCTTTCATTTCTTCATCCATATTTTCTTCTTCGTCCATATTCTCTTCTTCTTCCTGCATGTTTTCTTCTGTGTCGTTTTCCTCTTCTGCGGGCTCCTCTTCAGAAGCGCAAGCGCCGAGTAATGTGATGGCAAATAGAGCTGTCATAAGCTTAAGTAATAAGGATTTCATTTCATTTCCTCCTTTTCTCATCTTGAGTGTTAGTATGTCCAGCGGGTGGAGATCCATCCATGCTCCCTGCTTTTTTTCCATGGCCCTGTTATTGCTTGGTGTTGTTGTTTAACATGTGAGCTCAGATCACTCCTTTCTGTCATGGGATTTGTAGGAGGCGGCCTTGGGAATGACTCCCTTTCCGTGGGCTACCGTGAGCCGCGGAAAGCGGACGGTTTTCCCTGCTATCCCATGCTCTGAGTAAACAACGGACCAGACCCCTAATTCCAGACGGAGACGATTTAGTAATCGTTTAAAATATCAACACCAGGCTTTAACAGAGCTTTTTCCATAAAAAAAGACCCGCATTCAGACGGGTCTTTCATCAGTTATTTTAAAGCGAACATAATTTCCGCTTCGCAGGCAAGCTCACCATCGACGGTGGCTTTCGCTTTCCCTTTACCTACAGGGCCTTTCAGGCGGACAATTTCCACTTCAAGCTTCAAACGGTCCCCTGGTTTGACCTGGCGTTTGAAACGGCACTTGTCAATACCTGTGAAAAAGGCCAGTTTTCCCTGGTTTTCTTCTTTCTTCAACATCGCCACTGCCCCCATCTGGGCCAGGGCTTCAGTGATCAGAACACCCGGCATCACCGGGTAATCCGGAAAGTGCCCTTGAAAGAAGGGTTCGTTCATCGTTACGTTTTTATAGCCTACCGCGCGCTCCCCCTCCACAAGCTCTTCTACTTGATCGATAAGAAGAAAGGGATAGCGGTGGGGAATGATTTCTTTAATTTGGTTAATGTCCAACATGTTAAAAGCTCCTTTCCTGCGTTCTTTTCTAATTATAAGGGCAGGAGCTCTCTGGAACAAAATTTTTTCGGAAATTGTACGATTCTGTCATTGAAAAGGTGGTTATGAACTTCTGGTCAATTCGGCGCTGCGGGCGTTTGATTTCAGGGATCGTGACGATTCGCCTGAATATCCGGTCTGGTGGATTTCCTCTACCGGGCTCGCCGGGCTCAGCCAGAACGTATACCACGAGCCTTCTTTAACGATTGGACTCAGGTCGAATAGATCAAATTTACATGTCTGCGATACTTCCTGCAGTTCTTTTTTCGTCGGAAGGGCGAAAAGGTTGGAGTGAGCCACAAAGAAACTGTTGAATGCGGAGGAAAAGGCTTCTCCATGCTCGGTTTCATTGATCGGCGTAATGACCGATATCAGCCCCTCGGCGCGCACGTACGAGTAAAGGTGGTCCAACAGCGGCGGACGGTCATCCTGGTGAATGTAATGAAAAATATTGTGAAGGAGAATCACATCCACGTGTTCATCCTCCGGAGTCCAGCTATTGATGTCTCCGACTTGAAAGGTGACATTCGAATAATCGCCGGACATTTCCCGGGCTTTATCAATGACCTTCTGGTTAATATCGACACCAATCATCTGCACATCCGGAAATTCAGCAGCCAGCTTCCTCAAATATCCTCCATGGCCGCAGCCTAAGTCGACAATGGAATGGACCTGTTTTTCACGGATCATCTTCTTGATTTTCTTAATCGCAAAATGTTCAAGAAGGGCTGAAGTCTCAGCCACTACTCCTCCGTGACGTTCATGATCGAATTCCGCCCGCTCCTGAGATTTGATGATATCGGGATACCTCAGCATCGTCGGGATATGCAGCTCCATCATTTCTTTCAGCAGGGCTTTGACACCTGGAGAAGCATCATCTCCCATAAGAGCACCACACTTCCGTTTGGAAGTCCTGAATCGGTTGTTCGGCCGTTTTTTTAAATGTTTGACGGCGACACCGACTTTCACCCAGGATGAGAGCAGGTCATAAGGATAGCCGGTTTTCTCGCTGATCGCTTCCACCGTCCTTGCCGTCCTGAACTCATCGAACAACCCGAGCTCCGCTCCAACATACGCATGCCAGCCCGGTAAAAAGGATTCATTATTCTTCATCCATTTTCTTGCCTGCATAGCTGTGACCCACTCATTCATTGTCATCTCCCTTTCTTTGGTCTTTTCCAAGGATAATCCTCAGCTTCAGAAAACAAGAAGCGCTGCTGTTCCTGATCCGATACTTTCTTCTTTCTCACGGGCAGGACATTTCCCTGGATGCCCCGGTCAATGAAAGTGAAATCCCATTTCCCCAATCCTGATATATTCAGCATTTGCTTGACATGAAGAGGGTCATCATCGAAAATCCGCTGGACGGCCTTCATGCGGAAACGCCTCCACCACTCATATCTAAATGAATAAACGAGGGCGGACATATGGCTGAGGTTCAACAGGAATTCGACTCTCGGCTTTCGAACCTCTTCGTAATAATGCAGATGATCCGCGTAGGATTTCCCTTCCTCCCAGCACCACGCCAAAAGTTCACCAAGCACATCGGCGTCCTGAACAGCCAGGTTCATTCCTTCTCCTGCCATCGGATGAACCGTGTGAGCGGCATCACCTAAGATCGCCAGGTTGCCTGAGTAGTATTTGTCCACGTGATACGTAAAAGGGATCATCAATTGGACCGTCTTCCAGTCTTTAATGGCCCTGACACCTTCAGCAAGTTCAGGCTCCAGTTCACTGTAAGCTTTGTACAGATGTTCAAGCCCCAGCTCTTTTATTTTTTTGTAGTCTCCCGCCTTAATCAGGAACACTGTTCTGACTTCGCGGTCAGGAAGTGGGAATAAGCCGAGGAAACAGCTGGAGGTCGTGATGATTTTCCCTTTTGTGAAGCTTTCCGGCCGGGGGATGGTGACTGTGAGAAAGTGATGGTTATAGTCTTTCCGGTTCACTTCCACGTTCATCGCATCCCGTGTAGGAGAGCTCCTGCCTTCAGCTCCTATGTACACACCGGCTTGGATGTAGAGGATTTCCTTCTTCTGTTTGACTTTAGCCATCCCATTCTCAAACCCTAAGAAGCGTGCGCCCGGAAGATAATGAAAATACTCTTCATATTCCATTCCCTTATTGCGGAGAATCTCCTTCGTCTTTTCGTGAGGGACCATCAAGGAATGGTCATAGGTCGTTGCCACACGACTGTAACTCAGCTCAGTCAGATTGATTTCTTCCGGAGGCTGCCCTTCCCGGCGGTGGACTTCCTGGAATCGAAGTTCATCCAAAGCATGGCCGTTCGCCTCTATTTCATCGAGCACCCCGAGGCGTTCCAGTATCGCCAGCGTCTTTGGCTGCAGAAGTTCTCCTTTATAAGCAGGAGATTCTTTTTTTAATTGTTCTGCGATAACGACGTGTACACCTCTTGAAGCGAGCTTGGCAGCAAGAGCCAGTCCGCCGACACCGCCACCTGCGATAAACACTTCTGCTTTCACCTGTCACCCTCCCCGTTGTGATTCATGTCCGTATGGTTTTCTTTCCCTAATTCGGAACTTGAAAACCTTTCAAACGACAACGATATTCCAGAACATGGTATCCAAATCCGGGCAGTGCGTCCGTCCCATAACCGGTGGAGAAATCTTTCATCGGCCGGAAAGCTGGAAGGAATATAAAAAAAGAACGAGCTGCAGCGCCCGTTCTTTTTTACTGAAAGAAAGCATAAAGATTAGAGTACAAGCTTTCTTTTATTCAGTTTTCATTACAATATCCAGGATGTGCTTCCATGTATCCAGCTTAAGAGCATCCATAGGATTTCCATCTCCGAGAACGCCGTAACCGACCATCAACCCAATGATCAAAGCGGCCGCACTGAACAGCACAACAAGAATAATACGCAGCCAGATCGGCAGAATACGCCGGCGCCCCTGGAGATTTTTTTCTTTCTTATCTGCTTGAGCTCCTGCTTTTTCACCCGTTTCTGTGCGTTTGGGTTCTTTCTCTTGTTTTTTATTCAGTTTTTTACCTTTTGATTTTGGATCTGTCGCCATGGTCGTTCTACTCCTTACGTTTATGATCTCAGCTGGTTTACCAGTCCCATCATCTGGTCTCCTGTTGAAATAGACTGAGCATTCAATTGATAGGCTCTTTGAGCTGTCATCATTTCCGTCATTTGAGCACCGATATCCACGTTGGATTGTTCCAATGCTCCTCCTTGCAGCTTGATGTTTCCTGCTTCAAGCGCCTCGATGAGTCCAGCCTCCCCGCTTCCCTCAGGGATCCGGAACCGGCTTCCACCTGCGGACTCCAGTAAGTGAGGGCGGGACGCTTCCACAACCTGGATCTGTCCTTCCACTTCCTGGGTGCCGTTTCGCTGGACAAGCAGCGATCCATCATCAGCGATGGATATTCCGTCAAAGGTATCTTTGATCATGATTGGATTACCATCTTCACCGATGACCGCATGCCCATCAGCGTTTGTAAGCATCACTTGATTGTTCCCCAAAGGGTTCAGATAAAAGTGACCAGCTCTTGTATACTGGGTTTCTGAGCCGCCATTCTGATCAGAGACATCGAGGACAAACAACTGATTTTCTTCCAGCAGGGCAGCATCCAGAGCTCTGTCTGTCTCCTTCAGGCTCCCCCCGCTGCTATCCACGCGCGTACTTCCGAGTACAGCACCTGTCCCGACCCGGATGCCTTCAGGAGTCAAACGCCCTGTTTCGGCTTGTCCATTGGATTGGTTGTTCAACTGTTGAACGAGGAGGGAGGCAAAATCCGCTCCGGTACTTTTGTATCCTGTCGTCTGGCTGTTGGCCATATTGTTCCCGATGATATCCAGTTTCTGCTGCAGCTGCCCCATCGTTGCAGCTGACTGAATCATGGACCGATTAATCATATAGATCCTCTCCCTCAGCGGATGCGGCCGATTTCAGATACGGCCTGCTGCATACTTTGATCATAAGCTTTCAGGACACGCTGGTTCATTTCAAACGAACGATAGGTGTTCATCATTTCTGTCATCGTCTGGTTCATATCTACATTCGACCGTTCAATGTAGTTCTGGTGCACGGAAAAATTCACACCTTCGTTTTCCAGAGCGTTCCCTAAAGGCTGGGCATTTTCTCCGGGGCCGTAAAGGTCGCTGCCTTCCGGGACAAGCCCATTGGCATCTGGTGTATAGGAAACGGCCAGCTGAGTGCTGCCATTGTCTGTCGTGAGCATACCGGTTTTGGACACAAGAAACGCTTGTCCTGCGGTATTGATTGGATTGCCGCTTTCATCAAGAAGTCTGTACCCTGTATTCGTGGTCAGAAATCCTTCCACATCCACCGTAAAGCTCCCATTCCTCGTGTAACGGGCTTCACCATCGGTGTTCTCCACTTGAAAAAGAACAGCACCGTCTTCATCAGGCAGCTCATCTGCGACAAGTGCCATATCTGTAGAGACTCCGGTTTCTTTAAGAGCCCCCTGGGAAAAGTCAGGCGTGGTCTCCTGAAGATATACACCTGTGTGAAGAGATCCGACCTCACCTTGATCCGGAACGACAGGAGCCGTTGACGTCGGCTGTGTTTTCGATCCCATCTGCTGCAAAAGCAGCTCGGGAAAAGCCCGTAAACTTCCCTGGGTCTGTTTATACCCCGGCGTTTCTACGTTCGATATGTTGTTCGATAACATTTCCTGCATCCGCTGGTTGGCCATCATCCCCGATGCAGCGGTATAAAAACCTCTTAACAACGTCCGTTCACTCCTCCCGGATATCTCAGCCTTTTATAACTTTGTAGAGATACGCTTGTCTATGTTTTCAAGCATAATTCCCGTTCCTGTAGCCACACAGTCCATCGGGGACTCGGCTACAAGAACAGGAACCTTCAATTCTTCTGCAAGGAGCTGATCAATACCATGAAGGAGGGCTCCGCCGCCGGTCATGATGATCCCTCGGTCAATAATGTCTGCGGATAATTCAGGTGGTGTGCGTTCAAGCACCTGCTTTGCAGCCTGAACAATCATCTGGACAGATTCACGAAGAGATTTTTCGATTTCTTCGGAATTGACCGTAATGGTTCTAGGAAGCCCGGAAACCATATCGCGTCCGCGGATTTCGATTTCCTCACTTCTGGAACCCGGGAACACCGTGGCTACACTGATTTTAATATCTTCAGCTGTCCGTTCACCAATCAACAGTTTGTATTCCTTCTTAATATACTGAAGGATTTCGTGGTCGAATTTATCACCGGCCATCTTGATGGAGGAAGCTGTTACAATATCCCCCATGGAGAGCACCGCAACGTCGGTTGTTCCGCCACCGATATCAACGACCATATTACCGCTCGGCTGGAAGATATCCATGCCGGCACCAATCGCCGCTACTTTAGGCTCTTCCTCAAGATATACTTTCTTCCCACCGGATTTTTCCGCTGCTTCCTTGATGGCTTTCTGCTCCACTTTCGTAATATTCGTCGGGCAGCAGATCAACATCCTCGGCTTCGAAAGGAAACCTTTCACATTCGTTTTTTGTATAAAATGCTTCAGCATCGCTTCTGTCACATCGAAATCAGCAATCACGCCGTCTTTAAGAGGACGGATCGCTTCAATGTTCCCCGGTGTCCGTCCGACCATCCGCCGTGCTTCTTCTCCAACTTCCAATACTTTGCCTGTATTCCGGTCCATCGCAACGACCGATGGCTCATTCAAAACGATACCTTTACCTTTTACGTGGATAAGTACATTGGCTGTACCCAGGTCTATACCTATATCTCTCGCAAACATGTCCTGTAGATCCTCCCTATTGTAAAAACATCATTACCTCACCACAAAACACATAACGGATGGCCGTTATCCGTTATGCTGTCAGGCAATGCCATACAAATACTCGATAACTTATGTTTTCCCTATTTGAGTCAGTCTATTTTGTTGAAATGATCACACATCTAATTCTATATTCTATCACAAAATTACGACATTCGTCTCATGGGAGTTGAAAAAAGTTACCAAGTCTTGAGGGATTTTGACAATAGGAGGGACTGTTCACAATTGAGGCTGAACCGGCTGCTCTTCAATGATCTGCGTTTTATACTTACGCCTTGTTGCTTCCCCACCACGGAGATGTCGGATTTCCTTATGATGATCCAGGATTTTTTTGACTTCCTTCGCCAGCTCCGGATTGACCTCAGGGAGCCGCTCCGTTAAATCCTTGTGAACCGTACTTTTTGAAACGCCAAACTCTTTGGCGATCACTCTCACCGTTTTTTTCGTTTCAATAATGTGCTCTCCGATCTTGATGGTCCTCTCTTTGATGTAATCATGCACTCCACTCGCCTCCTGTGATTGACTATCCAAGGAGATAGGGCGTTTAGGAAAGCGTCCGTTATAACATGAGGGGGTACTTGCTTCTGGATGTCTATTCATGGTGTTTCACCCTGGATGTTACCGAGTGCTCGGTTATCTCATTGTATTAATAAAACCGCCCCGATATGCCTTCGCATGCGCATGATGTTCGGATTTCTTAATTTTATGCCCGAAAAAATAAAAAAATAAGGCTGACAAGAATGTTCTTGTCAGCCTTATCTGTTATGCCTGTGTTGTAGAGATGGAAGATGCGCTTTCTTCATCAGGCGCCTGTTCTCCGCCTTCTGTTTCTGCCGGGTCTTCCTCATTATTCAGTTGTTCATCCGATGGTTCCCCGTTTTCTTCTTCAGGGCTGTCGGAAGGAGTTCCTTCTTCAGTCTGCTCAGCTTCAGCGGGCTCTTTTTCTGCATTTTCCACAATCTGGCTGACCGGCTGACCGAAGAATGCTTCCGGGTTCACCGGCTGACCGTCATTACGGACTTCGAAATGCACATGGACACCGCTTGCCTGTCCGAAGGAATTACGTCCTGCTGATCCAATGACATCTCCTTGAGCGATATCCGATCCAGCCAGTACATCGACACTTTCTAAACTAGCATACACGGTAGAGAGATTCTCGTCGTGCTGAACTTCAATAACATTGCCGTACAGCGGATCTTCTTTCACTTCAGTCACTGTTCCTGATAGAGCAGCCGTTACTTCAAAGGCTTCTCCATCTTCTCTTGTAATATCTACGCCTTCACTTTGGTAGTATTTATTGTTGTATAGGACCAGTGCACTTTCTTGATCTTGCTCAGAAGCTTCGTAGTCGTAGAATTTTGTTACGATGGAAGCTGTCTTTTCGTCAGCCACAGGCATCTGCAGATTTTCCTGGTGGTCCATAACGGGTACAGACTCTCCATCTTCATTGACAAGGAATTCATCCTGACTCTGCGATTTCTGCTGGTCAGCAATCTGGTTTTCTACATCATTGGCACTCTGTTGATACCAGAATACGCCGACAAGGACTAAAGCAGCTACGGACAAATACAAAGCTGGATACAACCACTTCTTGCGCATCAAGCGTTTGAACTTTAATTTAGTTACGCTTTTTTTACCTTCATCTTTCATGTTTATCACCTCAAAAACCATTCTGAACAGATCTTGTCCAATCTATACATCGGTGATGAAAAATTTTACAGATGAAGGCAAAACCACCATGGTGATGATTTACTGTACAGGACGGTCCATGAATATCTGATTTCGAGAATTGGATGTATATGAGGGGCGTTTGGGAAGGAGTCGCTTTCCGTGGGGCTCATCATTCCCCGCGGAAAGCGGACGGTTTTCCCTGCCATCCCATGCTCTGAGTAAACAACGGGCCGGACCCCTAAATTCAGACGGAGACGATTTAGTAATCGTTTGAAATATCAGCAACAGACTTTAACAGAGCTTAGTTTAAAAAGAAAAAAAGCCGGGGATCCGGCTTTTTGCTTCATCCTTATTCGGCTGCTGAGCTGAGGAGGGCGGTCTGGGTGCTTAAGGGGCTGATTTCAGTATCCTGGTAATAATGGTGGATGATGTCTTTATAATTCTTCCCTGTTTTCGCCATACCGTTGGCTCCGTATTGACTCATCCCCACTCCGTGACCGTATCCTTTGGTTGTGAAAATGACATGATCGCCTTTTTGTTCGATTGTGAAATCACTTGAAGACAAGCCGAATTTCTCGCGGATTTCCCTTCCTGAGAAAGTCTGGCTGCCGAAATGAACTTCATCCACCCGATTGCCTTCTGTTTTGGTCATCGTGGACGTCTGAATCGATCCATCCATGGCTATGCCGAGCGTCTGCTCCAGTTCCGCTGTGGAAACAATTTTCTGATCAGCGAATTTCGGAGAATCTTCATCCCACGGACTTTCTACGCTCTGCAGGTAAGGGATGTCGTGCTCCCAGTAATCGCCTGCATTTTCGGTGTAGCCATTACTCGTGGAAAAAAAAGAAGCCGTAATCGGTTTGTGATCATAGGTGATGATTTCCCCCTGAGTGGCTTTTACCGCCTGTTCAATCTTTTCCATGTTGCTGTTAAACGCATCCTGCCACTGGCCTCTGAGCTCATCCTCATTCTTATATACCTGGTGGGTGACCGTGTCTGTAACATCGGCTGCTTCTGACACCTGAGCTCCTTCAATCATATGACGGGTGATGTACGTCCTTGCTGCCAGCGCTTGAGCCTTCAAGGCTTCCAATTCAAAGTTGACCGGCATTTCTGAAGCCACCACCCTCGCTACATACGTCTCCAATGGGACTTCTTCCACCTGGTCTGTCTGGGAACGCAGAACCTTCACAAGGAATGGAGACTCCTCCTCTCCCTGTTTCTCCTTCGGTTCTGCTTCTTCCACCTCTGATGTATCCGCAGGACTCGTGAAGGGGATAACGATTAAAGTCGGTAGGACAAGTATGGTGATCATTAAGCCGAGAACAACCATCAGACCTGTTCGATTGTTTTTTTTCATCCGCACCCTCCTGGCTGTACACATAGTAAAATCTTCTACTAAAAATGTATCCAGAAATGAAAGATGATAGAACAAAAAATGCCTGCCTATTTCAAATATATTGAAACAGGCAGGCTGTAAAAATGTATATTATAAGGTCGATACAGATTCACTTGGTTCGTGCTCTTCGCTGTAGGCATCTTCTTCTTTCACGCGTTCGATGTCAGCGCCGAGTTGAGCTAATTTTTCTGCGAAGTCTACATATCCACGGTCCAGGTGCTTAAGCTCTGTCACTCTTGTGTATCCTTCAGAAACAAGACCCGCAAGAATCAGGGCTGCACCTGCACGCAGGTCTGTCGCAGCTACTTCTGCGCCCTGCAGTGAGGATGGTCCTTCAATAATTACACTGCGTCCTTCGATTTTGATACTTGCGTTCATGCGGCGGAATTCCTCCACGTGCATAAAACGGTTCTCAAAAACAGTTTCTGTAATGACACTCGTTCCAGTAGCATTCAGCATTAAAGCCATCATTTGAGACTGCATATCTGTCGGGAATCCAGGGTGCGGCATCGTCTTGATATCCGTCGCCTTCAAAATATCAGGGCCGATCACACGCAGACCTTCATCCTCTTCTTCGATGATAACACCCATTTCCTCCATCTTGGCGACAAGGGATCTCAGGTGTTCATGCATAGCACCTTGTACTAGAACGTTTCCGCCGGTAATCGCTGCAGCTACCATGAAGGTTCCTGCTTCGATACGGTCCGGAATAATGGTGTGTTCGGCTCCGTAAAGCTTTTCCACACCTTCGATACGGATGGTTTCCGTACCTGCGCCTACAATGTGGGCGCCCATTTTGTTCAAGTAGTTGGCAAGGTCAACGATTTCAGGTTCTTTGGCACAGTTTTCCAAAGTAGTCGTTCCTTCTGCAAGAGCTGCCGCCATCATGACGTTTTCTGTCGCCCCTACACTTGGAACATCAAAATAGATTTTTGCACCTTTGAGACGGCCTTTTACTTCCGCTTCGACATACCCGTTTCCTACAGTAACATCAGCTCCCATGGCTTCAAAGCCTTTGAGGTGCTGGTCGATAGGACGTGATCCGATAGCACAGCCGCCAGGCATGGCTACCTTAGCATGGCCATAGCGGGCCAAAAGTGGTCCCAGTACAAGAACAGAAGCACGCATTTTCCTTACATACTCGATCGGAGCTTCTGTCAGCAGCTCACCTGAGGCGTCTACAGTGACAGTGTTCCCCACCATATTGACATCTGCGTTCATATGTCGAATCACTTCGTTGATCGTATATACATCAGCTAGAGTAGGTACTTCGTGTAGTACGCTTTTTCCTTCACTTGCGATAATACTTGCTGCGATGACAGGCAGTACGGCATTCTTAGCACCTTCAGCTTTAACGGTACCATTCAGCTGCCTCCCACCACGGACGATGATTTTTTCCAAGGTTCATTCTCCTCCGCGTCCATATTCACTATTATTAATATTCAGCAGTAATAATGGGTGTGCCAATAGTGATGTTTGTCTCCCCGCCCAAAGTTCTTGTGGCGAATTGAACATTCATTGATTGTTTACCTGAGGGTATTGACTGAGCCCATTTCTCTGTCCAGCCGGATCTGCTCGTCCAGCCATTCTCGTCGATTTCATCTATTGTTGCTACGTCGAAAGTTTCTTTGAATTTTTCATACACTAAAACATCGTCTATAATACCATTGCTTACGGCCTTAAGACAAGAGAAAATTGTAGCAGATTTAGAGAAATATCGACTTTTTACATCTTCCACACTAAGAAACAAGTCCTGTGTCAGAGAAGATGTTCCCTCTCCCTGAATAGAATAAACCAATTCTACCTTGTTCTTCATATTTCTGGGAGAAATCATACTATATGTTTCGACGATCTTTTTATTTTTTTGACGGTTTGTGACAATCCATTTTTCCGCCTGTGCCGTTTCCTCATGGGAAACATCCTGATGCTGCCCCTGCTCTAAAATCCTTTCCATGATTTCTCCGGATCGTTCTGCGGAAACCTTCCGTTTCATCATCATGGTCCATTCTTCTACGTTGAGCTGCTTATCCTCAGCAAATGACGCAAACATCATCAGTGGTTCCTGCTCCTGTGTCATTTCCTGTGGATAAGCACCTGTTCCTACAATGGCAGCTGCCAGCACACCGGCCAAAATATTCTTCCACATGTTTATGCCTCCCCAAGCATCGTCTTACTTTCAGTTTGACCAGGGACAGGCACAATCATACGATACAATTCCTAACAGCATTAGACATTAAAACAAGTACACAAGACTGTTTGACCACGATAGAAAGTCGAGGAAAAAATTACTGACAGTCGTCCCAAGGGCAATCGTGATTATAATAAGGAGAGCTCTTGCTTCAAAGACGCGGTTTTTTCGGAAGAACGCATCAAAGTTAACCGACTGCAGAGCACGCCATGTAATAATGATGAAAATCAAATGGGAGGTCATGCTCATCAGTGCTTCTTCGGCAAAATATTGTTCCATGTCTGTTCACCCTCCTTCATCTACCAGTCCTTTAATCATACGGGCATAACGACAAAAAAGCCGCAGCCTTTGTATTTCCCGGGGAATATCGAGAATATCCCCTATATTCCATCATAGTTACAGGGGAATGACAATTCATCTGACTGCCTCAAGCTTTTCACAAAAAAACTGCTCTCATAATGAAAGCAGTTAGAAATTGTTTTCAATAACGTCTAAACGATTAATGGCTCGCTTAAGGGCCATTTCAGCCCGTTGGAAATCAATATCGGCCTGCTTATCCTGAAGGCGTCGTTCTGCACGTTCTTTAGCCATACGGGCACGATCGGCATCTATATCCGTTGGTTTTTCAGCAGACTGCGCAAGGATGGTCACTTTATCCGGGCGCACTTCTAAAAAACCGCCGCTGACAGCAATTCGTTCAGATCTTCCTTCGCCTTTTAGACGGACAGCACTGATGGTCAAAGGCGCCACCATTGGAATATGTCCCGGAAGGACTCCAAGTTCGCCGCTCTCTGCCTTACAGCTTACCATTTCAAATGCATCTTCCAACACCGGGCCGTCAGGAGTGACTACACTCACCGTTAGTGTGCTCATACGTATTCCTCCTTGGCGATCTCATGAAGGGGTGTAAGATGCTCCATGGGGAGCATCTTAACCTTCAGAGTTGTTTATTGCATTTGTTTTGATTTCTCAACGACTTCTTCGATGCGTCCAACTAGTCGGAAGGCATCCTCAGGAATATCATCATACTTACCGTCGAGGATTTCCTGGAAGCCTTTCACCGTTTCAGCAACAGGGACATAAGACCCCTGCTGTCCGGTGAACTGCTCGGCTACGTGGAAGTTCTGAGAAAGGAAGAACTGGACACGACGTGCACGGGACACGGTCTGTTTATCTTCATCAGAAAGCTCATCCATACCGAGGATCGCAATGATATCCTGAAGCTCTTTGTAACGCTGAAGCGTACGCTGAACTTCACGGGCTACATTGTAGTGCTCTTCTCCCACAATATCCGCATCAAGGGCGCGGGAAGTAGAAGCAAGCGGATCCACCGCCGGGTAGATTCCCTGCTCGGAAAGCTTACGCTCAAGGTTCGTCGTCGCATCAAGGTGGGCGAATGTTGTCGCAGGGGCCGGGTCTGTATAGTCATCGGCAGGAACATAAATCGCCTGGATGGACGTTACAGAACCTTTATCCGTTGATGTGATACGCTCCTGAAGCTGTCCCATTTCCGTTGCCAGCGTCGGCTGGTAACCTACGGCTGAAGGCATACGGCCAAGAAGGGCAGACACTTCAAGACCACCTTGTGTGAAGCGGAAGATATTATCAATGAAGAACAAGACGTCCTGTCCCTGCTCATCACGGAAGTACTCGGCCATTGTCAGTCCGGAAAGGGCTACACGCATACGTGCACCAGGCGGCTCGTTCATCTGTCCGAATACCATGGCTGTTTTCTTAATAACTCCGGAATCTGTCATTTCCCAGTAAAGGTCGTTTCCTTCACGGGTACGCTCTCCAACACCAGCGAAAACGGAGATACCGCCGTGCTCTTGAGCGATGTTGTTGATCAGTTCCTGAATCAATACGGTTTTCCCTACACCAGCTCCACCAAACAAGCCGATCTTACCACCTTTTACGTAAGGGGCAAGAAGGTCAACGACTTTAATTCCTGTTTCCAGAATCTCAGTCTCAGTGGCAAGGTTTTCAAACTTAGGAGCTTCACGGTGGATCGGATCACGGCGTACATCAGCTGGAAGCGGCTCATCTAAATCGATAGTTCCGCCCTCTACGTTAAATACACGACCGAGAGTTACTTCTCCGACAGGTACAGAAATCGGCTTACCGGCATCTGTTACTGACGTTCCACGCATGACACCATCCGTTGATGACATAGCAACGGTACGAACCGTATTGTCACCTAAGTGCAAGGCAACCTCTAAAGTAAGGTCGACGCTTTTTTCGTTTTCATTTTTCGCTTCGTAGCGAACGTGAAGCGCGTTATTAATATCTGGGAGATGTCCATCATCGAACGTTACGTCAACAACGGGTCCCATAATCTGGGTTACGCGTCCATTACTCATCGTTTTCCCTCCTAACTTACTTTTAAAAATCCGAGAGTTCCTACTCGAGGGCTGCGGCTCCGCCGACTATCTCGGTAATTTCCTGGGTTATCGCAGCCTGACGGGCACGGTTATAGGAGAGCGTCAGATCCCCGATGAGCTCATCGGCATTGTCTGTCGCACTCTTCATGGCTGTCATACGGGCTGCGTGCTCACTTGCTTTACTATCAAGAAGAGCCCCGTAAATTAAACTCTCAGCATACTGAGGAAGCAGTACTTCAAGAATTTCTTCCTGATTCGGCTCATATTCATAAGAGCTGCGGCCTGCTTTTCCTTCTGTATTCAAATCCGTCAATGGAAGAATTTTCTTCTCTGTCACTTCCTGAGTGATCGCACTGACGTAGTGATTATAGAAGATGTAGAGCTGATCAATCCGTTCGTCGGTATACAATTGAACGGTATTGGATGCAATGTCCTTAATGTCGGCAAAGTCCGGCTGATCGGACACGCCTGTAATATCCATATCGACAGGCATATTACGCTTACGGAAGAAATCACGTCCAATACGTCCGATTGTAATCAACGTATATTCATCAGCGGATGTATGCTTACTGCGGATCTGCTGGTAGACACGGCGCAGAATGCTGCTGTTAAAAGCACCTGCGAGTCCCCGGTCCGATGTGATGACAAGGTAACCGGTCTTCTTCACATCACGCGCTTCAAGCATTGGATGACTTGCGTCTCCACCACCCTGGGCGATGCTTGATACAACTTCCTCAATTTTTTCGCTGTACGGAACATAATTTCTAGCATTCTGTTCCGCACGGTTCATTTTAGAGGCAGAGACCATTTCCATCGCCTTTGTGATTTGTTTCGTCTTTTTGGTAGACGTAATCCGGCCTTTAATATCTCTAAGGGACGCCACGCTGTTTCACCACCCTTTCCTGCTATGATTCATTTATTCAGAAACGACGAATGTTTTCTTGAATTCATTCACAGCACCGCTCATATCATCGTCTTCCGCAAGCTTACCTGTTTCACGGATCTGATTCAGCAGTTCTTTGCGGTTGTTATCCAGCCAGTTGTGGAATTCCGCTTCAAAACGTGTGATGTCTTCGGTTGGAATTTCATCCAAGAAACCTTTTGTCAGGGCATAAATGATCATAACCTGCTTTTCAACTGCCAGTGGCTGGTGAAGACCCTGTTTGAGAACTTCTACCGTACGGGCACCGCGGTTCAGCTTCGCCTGTGTGGATTTATCCAGATCAGATCCGAACTGGGCGAAGGCCTCAAGTTCACGGAAGGAAGCAAGGTCAAGCCTTAAGGTACCGGCTACTTTCTTCATCGCTTTGATCTGTGCTGAACCACCTACACGGGATACGGACAAACCAGCGTTGATGGCTGGACGTACACCTGAGAAGAACAAGTCCGACTGAAGGAAAATCTGGCCATCCGTGATGGAGATAACGTTCGTCGGGATATACGCCGAAATATCACCGGCTTGAGTTTCAACGAAAGGAAGGGCTGTCAAAGAGCCGCCGCCTTTGGCATCACTAAGCTTAGCTGCACGCTCAAGCAGACGGGAGTGCAGATAGAAAACGTCTCCCGGGAATGCTTCACGACCCGGCGGGCGGCGAAGAAGCAGGGAAAGTTCACGATAAGCGGCTGCCTGCTTGGACAGGTCATCATAAACAACAAGAACGTGCTTGCCGTTGTACATGAAGTCCTCACCCATCGATACACCAGCATAAGGAGCAAGGTACAAGAGTGGTGCAGGCTGGGAAGCACTTGCTGTAACGACAATCGTGTAATCAAGAGCACCATGGCGGCGCAGTGTTTCTACTGTTCCGCGGACAGTGGATTCTTTTTGTCCGATGGCTACATAAATACAAACCATATCCTGGTCGTGCTGGTTAATGATCGCGTCGATCGCTACAGATGTTTTACCTGTCTGACGGTCTCCGATGATCAACTCACGCTGGCCACGTCCAATAGGTACAAGGGCGTCAATCGCCTTGATTCCTGTTTGAAGCGGCTCATCTACGGATTTACGATCCATAACTCCTGGTGCAGGAGATTCGATTGGACGGGTTTTGCCAGTTTCAATCGGACCCAGACCATCGACCGGCTGGCCAAGCGGGTTGACGACACGGCCAAGCAGTTCCTCACCTACTGGAACCTGCATGATACGACCGGTACGGCGTACTTCATCGCCCTCTTTAATATCTGTATATGGTCCAAGAATGACAAGACCAACGTTACTTTCTTCCAAGTTCTGTGCCAGTCCCATGACACCGTTTGAGAATTCAACGAGCTCACCAGCCATGACATTATCAAGGCCATGTGCACGGGCAATACCGTCACCCACTTCGATAACAGTCCCCACATCATTGACTTCTATATCTGATTCATAGTTTTCAATCTGCTGTTTAATCAGCGCACTGATTTCTTCAGCTTTGATGCTCATGCGATTTCACCCCTATCATCTATTGTTCGTGGAAAGAAGCTTCCGTTCTATACGGCGCAGTTTTCCACTGACAGAACCATCAAAAATGCGATTCCCTACACGCAGGCGTATGCCGCCGATAATGGAAGGGTCTACGATATTTGTCAGGTTCAAGGATTGCTTCCCGACTTTCGGTGCAAAAGATTCAGATATACGCTGCTTTTCAGCTTCGGAAAGCTGACGAACAGAATAGACATCCGCATCTGCAATTCCTTTGGCATCATTCATCATCCGAATGTAATCCTGGATCATATCCAGAATAATATCCTCACGGTGTCTCTCTACCAAAAGTTTCAATAAGTTCACGATCTCTTCAGAGAAGGACTGAAAAGACTCGGCAATCATTGTTTTCTTTTGATCGATGGAGAAACGAGGGTGCTTAAGAAAAGAGATGATCTCTTCACTGCTTCGGAATACTTCTTTCAGCGTCTGCAGTTCCGTTTCAAACTTCTCCAGCTTGGATCTTTCCTGTCCCAGCTGAAAAAGAGCATCGGCATAACGGTGGGCAATGATCGACTGACTCATCGCTTCTCGCCTGCCTCATCGATATACTGGTTGATCAAAGCTTCCTGATCTTTTTCAGAAAGTTCTTTTTCAATCACTTTGGAGGCGATCATGACAGACATGCCTGCCACCTGATCTTTAAGAGCCTGTACGGCTTTTTCTTTCTCCTGCTCGATTTCCTGACGCGCTGATTCTTTCAGGCGCTCAGCTTCCGAACGTGCAGAATCGAGAATATCACGTTCCTGCTCTCCCGCCGTTTTGCGGGCATCTTCGATAATCTTCTGTGCATCCTGACGAGTGGCCTTCAGTTCATCTGAAGCTTCACGCTGCATACGGTGAGCTTCTTCACGGCTTTTTTCAGCCGTATTTATTTCATTGGCTACATAATCTTCACGATCTTTCATCATTTTCATCAATGGTCCCCACGCAAACTTCCCTAATAGGGCAAGAAGACCAAGGAAGAAAACAAGCTGAACGATCATATCACCGATTAACAGTCCTCCCTCAGCACCGAGGACCAGATTGGCTGCGAATCCTTGCACAGTTTTCACTCCTCTCCACACCAAATCATCACGAACGCTGCCTGTCCCCATCCAGTCCGGCTGAGGCTAGACAAGCGAAAAACCCGGCTTCCGCTGGCTGTACAGCTTCCGTCGAAGTTTTCCTCCTGTGACTTGCGGGTATAAAGTTTTCATAAAGTATAAAGGAAAGGCGAAGATCGATTGAGTTGAACTTCGCCATAAGCGTATATACTCGTCCTGATTATTGTCCCATTACGATGAATGCAATAACTACGCCGATGATAGGAATCGCCTCGACTAGTGCAACACCGATAAACATCGTTGTTTGAAGAGCACTGCGGAGTTCCGGCTGACGCGCGATACCTTCGACTGTACGACTTACGATTAGACCGTTACCAATACCAGCACCCAGTGCTGCTAAACCTACTGCAATTGCAGCTGCTAAAAGACCCATAATGAAAATCCTCCTCAATATTTTAAAAAAATTTGTTTATGATGCTTTATATCAATGATCTTCGCTCACTTTGTGAGACAAGTAGACCATCGTTAACATAACGAAAATAAACGCCTGGATGAAACCAATAAACGTACTAAAGCCCATCCACGCAACCATTGGTACCGTGGCACCAAGGAAACCGCCGACGCCTGTTGTTGCCAATCCAACCAATAAGCTCAACAGAATTTCACCAGCATAGATGTTCCCGTAAAGACGCAGACCAAGTGTCAGCGTGTTGGAGAACTCCTCAATAATCTTAAATGGCAATAAGAATGGCAGCGGACGGACAAAGCCTTTGGCATATTCCTTCCCGCCTCTCAATTTCACGCCATAATAGTGGGACAATACGACGACGAGCGTAGCCAGGGTTAATGTGATACCCGGATCGGCTGTCGGAGATTTCCACCAGAGAGTGTGTCCTACTACACCATTCGTGACGACCCCAAGCATGTTGGCCACAAATATGTAGGCAAATAATGTCAACCCAAGCGGCAGGAATAACCTACCTGTCCTCCAGTCCATGTTGGACCCTATGATCCCTTTAATGAAATCGATGAGCCATTCCATGAAGTTTTGGTAACCTTTAGGATAACGCTTCATGTTACGTGTTGCCGCTACGCCGAGGATAAAAACAATCAATGATGCGACAAACATCATCAGAACGTTTGATAAGTTAAAATCCAGCCAACCAATACCAAACGCATCCTCATAAATCGGTGCTTCATGATTCAAACTGTTCACCTGCCTTCCATCATGCTATACTGTTGATTTATTGAACAGATAATCTATCAAAATGACAATGTAGGCTGTCATTAAGCCCAGAACTACAGAAATTAAATGGAAATATTCTTCATATTGAAGGGCGATGACTGCAGCTAAAGCGCCGGAAGCCAGTCGCGTAAATGTGCCAATCCCTCTTACGGAGCGGTTGTCTGAGGAAGCTTCTCCTAATTTGCGGATCTTTCTCTGCATGAGCCAGAGGTTGTAGTAGCTCAATGCACTTCCAAGCAGAAGTCCAAGGAAAATTGGCTGCCAAGGGGTAATCCCCCAACCAAGTACAAATAATGCCAGAAGGTAGAACATCCATTTTCGCTGACGGGTAATCATCTGATGATATCCTTGCATGTTAATCGTCTCCCGTATACGTCCGTACTAAATGAATGGTTCCATATGTACCTGCACCTAACCCAAGGAATAATCCAATGATTAAGAATGTGGGTTCAGTGGAATAGTGACTGTCCACCCATTTCCCTAAAAAAACACCTGCGAGCGGACCGCCTGCAAGCTGGGAAAGGATACTGCTGGTCAGCGCCATCGCTTTAAAAGGAGGGTCGTATTTTTTCAATCATTTCCTTCCCTTCCACTTTCAGGATGGCATCTGCAAGTCACCTATGAAAACCTTATCATTCCACACTATGTAAGAATACAATAGGGGTGGTTTCATGTCAATGTGTTTGTGATTAAAAATACAAAGGATTGACACCGTTCGATCACATTTCCGTCACAATTGTGACACAATCTTCCTGCATAAAAATAACCATGATTCCAAGGCCACGGATAAGCACCACAGAACCTCGTTCTGTGGTGCTTTTTTATCGGTTCCCTTCTATATATACAGGAAAGGCATAGCTGGCCTTCTCCCTTCCATGCACAATTTCCACCACTGCTGTATACATCCCTGCCAGTTCCTGATTACGGACAGAGACTTCACCTTCCACCATGCCGGCTTCCTGTTCCTCCAGCTCCACAAGGGTGGCTGTCCACATCATCGTCCCCGCACGATACAGGTCAATAACAATACTATCCACAGGATCAGAAAGGTGAAAACGGTAGTCGGCCTTTTCCCCAGCCGGCCACCTTTGGGTGAACTCAAATCCGGAAACCCATTCATAGGTCGATTTCTGATTCACGTACATATAAGGAACATTGTAAGACACACCGCCTGCTTGAAAGGACACGTACCCTTCCTGCACACCCTCGTCCAGGAAGGATCCATTCAACCCAAGTCCTATGCTTACTTCCTTTGTTTCATTTCCTTCAAGGCGGAACGGCAGTGGCAGTTCCCATGTCTCCCCCTGTTTTCTTTCCGGTTGTTGAAACCGGACCTCTACGGATTCGTCAGTTCGGTTTTCCAAGGTTAATGCAAGGTTTTTCCGCTCCAGCCGTCCCTCAACTTTTCCAATAACCATGTCCTCCTGATGAAAAAGAAGGGGTGGTTGAAGAGCTTCCGTCATATTGAATACCCCGGCTCCCTGTTCCGTCGGGAGAAATGTCTCTCCTTTTCCCTCCATCACATCCGCTGTACTAACCAACGCACTTTTGATCTCTTTCGGCGTCCAGTCCGGATGTGCTTCTTTCAACAAGGCCGCCGCACCGGCAATGTGCGGGGCAGCCATACTCGTGCCCTGCAGGGGTGTGTAGCCGCCCGGGACTGTACTCCACACGGCTACACCGGGTGCCAGGAGATCAGGTTTGACCTCCCAGTTTGTTGTGACAGGTCCCCGTGAACTGAATGGCGCCACCTGCTCATCCTCCGCAAGCATGACGGTTTCGACCCATTGATTCTGCTCGACGGCCTTTTCCTTCAGCCACAGCCCTTCCTTCTTCGTCAGCGAGGCTGCCGGAATCGGAATCCTGCTTCCATTCAGCCCGCCACTGAATGAACCCTCTTCATGATTGTAGATGAGCACAGCCTCCGCTCCCGCTTGATACGCCTTTAAGGCTTTTTCGAAAAAAGGCAGCCCTCCACGCTCAAACAAGACGATATGCCCGCGGGCATCAGAAACCTCTGTCTCCCCTGTCCCTGCAAAAACGACCGGGTACTTTTTTTCCAACGACCAGGGAACAGAGCCTGAAAGTGTCTGGATGTGTATGCGCTCTTTTTCACCAGGGATCTTCAGGGCTGGGACTTTCGTTTTCATAGAGGAGGCCCCGACGGTTACGGCAAGGCTGGAAGTGGCCGGTGAACCGACTGTCCACGCATCCGGACCTGAATTCCCTGCGGCAGCTACTACGACAACTCCCATTTCCACGGCTTTGTTGACAGCATGCGTCGTTGGCCAATCCGGCCCGTTCACATCATTCCCCAGTGAAAGGTTGATGACGTCCATGCCATCTTCCACAGCTTCTTCCAGTGCGGCGATGACCTGGACCGATGTCCCCATTCCCCCTGGACCGAGTGCTCGATACGCATACAAATCAGCATCAGGGGCCATCCCCTTCATCTCCCCATCCGCAGCAATGACTCCGGCAACATGCGTGCCGTGGATCGTCGCACCCTCTCCTTCTGTTTCCATTGGGTCATCATCAAAGTCCACGGTGTCGCAGCCTCCCTGATAATTTTTCGTTAAATCAGGGTGGGTGTAGTCCACACCGGTATCAATCACCCCCACTTTCACGCCCTTCCCTGTATAGGAACTCTGCATCTCGTTACGGAGCGTGTGGGTGGAGTAGGGGATTTCATCTGTGGCGAGGGCCTGATACTGGGTAACAGCGTGCTGATTCCTGACCGTTTCCATCCTCGCTGCTTGTTCAAGTTCATTCACCCGGCCCTTCACGGCTGCGGCATTCAACAGCGTGTCATATCGGGCGACCACTTCAAGCCTCGGAAACCTCCGCTCCAGCTCATCAACAAACTCTGCCACAGGCTGTTCCACTTCTATGATGATGGTGACCTCTTCATCCGGCTCGGGAGCACGAAAGCCTGAAACCATCAGAAAGACAGATATTATGGGAACCAAAAGTTTCATAACGGTGCGCTCCTTTTTAGGATAGCTTCTGCCAGTAGAGAACGATTATACTTCCATAAAAAAAGCTGAGCTCGAATGAGCTCAGCTTTTAGAGAAACCTTTTTTCTAGTGACTCCAAAGGATCGATCACCAATACTTGGTTATGGATAGGATCCTGTCTCCCCACAGGCATCGGCACGAGGAGCGTTCGGTGGTGACGCCTGCGGGAACAGCGCGAGCCGAAGATCCACTTGGTCCCATGGTTTTCTTGACCAAGTCAGCTGAGGCCGTGCCCGCGGCAAGCATCCACCGATAAGCGGAACGTGCCCTCTCAACATGACATACGGACAACTCTAACTGGTTATGATGAACTTTTTCTACAGACTGAAAGCTGAGCTCGAATGAGCTCAGCTTCCTTTTTATTCGTCAATTTCAAAAGCTGCCGGCTTTTCCTGCCTGCGGCCGAAATAATATTGGATGGCTTCTGCAATGCGCGCAGATGCTTGTCCATCTCCATAAGGGTTGGACGCCTTCGCCATCTGTTCATGCTTCTCATCCTCAGATAGAAGCTCATGAGCAAGGTGGAAAATGTGGTCTTCATCTGTCCCGGCGAGTTTTAACGTACCTGCTTCAATCCCCTCTGGACGTTCGGTCGTATCACGCAGAACAAGGACAGGTACACCGAGAGACGGTGCCTCTTCCTGCACGCCGCCGGAATCAGTCAGAATCAAATGCGCACGGGAAGCAAAGTTATGAAAGTCGATGACGTCGAGAGGATCGATCAATTTAATCCGGTCATCATTACCAAGAATGCTGTCCGCCGTTTCTTTAACCACTGGATTCAGGTGAACTGGATAGACAACTTCAATATCGTCGTGTTCCTGAACGAGGCGCTTAATCGCTCTGAACATCTGTTCCATATTGTTACCGAGGTTTTCCCTGCGGTGCGCCGTCATTAACACAAGACGCTTGGAACCCACTTCATCCAGTACAGCCGATTGATAATCACCCCGGACAGTCGTCTGCAGGGCATCGATGGCCGTATTTCCGGTTACGAAAATATGGTCCTCTGATTTATTCTCAGCGATCAGGTTATCCCTGGACTTGTTCGTCGGAGCAAAATGAAGATCTGCCATGACCCCTGTCAGCTGCCTGTTCATTTCTTCCGGGAACGGAGAGTACTTATTCCACGTGCGGAGTCCAGCCTCCACGTGCCCGACAGGAATCTGGTTGTAATAGGCCGCAAGGGAAGCAGCGAATGTCGTGGTCGTATCTCCGTGCACCAAAACAACATCCGGCTTCGTCTCCTTCATGACGTTGTCCAGACCTTCCAGCGCCCTCGTCGTTACCTGGGCCAGTGTCTGTCGATCTTTCATAATATCCAGATCAAAATCAGGAGTGATATCAAAAATCGTGAGCACCTGATCCAGCATTTCACGGTGCTGAGCGGTGACTGTTACAATCGGCTCAAACTGGTCACTGCGTTTTTTCAATTCCAATACAAGCGGAGCCATTTTGATGGCTTCCGGCCTTGTACCAAAAATGGTCATTACTTTAATTCGCTCTGCCATGGTGCTGCCTCCTTCTGTTGAGGAATAGTAGCCGTACGTTTACTTAGTGCCATATAGGCGGTCACCGGCATCTCCGAGACCAGGGACAATATAGCCTTTTTCATTCAGTTTTTCATCAAGGGCTGCCAGGTAGATATCAACATCCGGGTGCTCTGCCTGAACAGCTTCTACACCTTCAGGCGCCGCTACAAGGCACATCAGGCGGATTTGGCGTGCTCCACGTTTCTTCAAGGAGTGGATTGCTTCATTGGCAGATCCGCCTGTGGCCAGCATCGGATCGATGACAATCAGTTCACGTTCTTCGATATCACTTGGAAGTTTGACATAATACTCCACCGGCTTCAGCGTCTCAGGATCACGATAAAGTCCAACGTGACCGATTTTCGCAGCTGGAATCAGTTGTATAATTCCATCCACCATACCCAAGCCTGCACGTAAAATAGGAACAAGGCCGATTTTCTTCCCTGTCAGCACTTTCGCTCTGGCCTGTTCCACGACAGGCGTATCGATTTCCACTTCTTCCAATGGAAGATCACGCGTGATTTCAAAAGCCATAAGAGCAGCTACTTCATCCACGAGCTCACGAAAGTCTTTCGTCCCCGTCTCTTTTTTACGTATGTAGGTCAACTTATGTTGAATCAAAGGGTGATCCAGTACATAAACGTTTGCCATTGCCATTCACTCCTTCTCAAAATTTACATCCTTTAAATTGTACTGAAAAAGCCTCTCTCCTGCAACCCGGATTTCATTTCGATTTCCTTACAAAATGTTAATTTCCTTCATGAACAGCAGAAAAGAATCATTCACAGATGGATGGAAAAGGAAAAGAATCCATAAAGAAAGAGCTCCCTGTCTACAGGCAGCTCTTTCTTTATAAGCTTTTTTCTTTCTTGCCGCCAGGAGCGAAAGCCCCTTCCCTTTCCGCAGACGAGGAGCTTATCGGTGGCGATGCCCGCGGCATTCATCCATCGATATGCGGAAAGTGGCCCTTCACACGACTAATGGACAACTCTATATTGGAAGGCTTTTTGTGTCAGATGGATGAATAATTTAACGTCTGGTATAGAGGGAAGCGGGAAGTAAGAGCACGAACGCGCTTCTCTGCTTCTTTCATTTTCTCTTCGTCTTCATGGTGGTCAAGCGTGAAGGCAATCAGATCTGCGATTTCTTCCATTTCCGCTTCCTGGAAGCCGCGGCTTGTAACGGCAGCTGTCCCAATCCGGATGCCGCTCGTAACGAAAGGACTCTCGGGGTCAAACGGAATGGCATTTTTGTTCGTTGTCAGTCCGATGGCGTCCAAGGATTTCTCAACGACTTTCCCGGTTAACTCCTTGCTTCTTAAGTCCAGTAACAGCAGATGATTGTCCGTTCCGCCGGAAACAATATCCACTCCTTTATTTACAAGAGCCTCTCCAAGATGCTTCGCATTAGCGATCACCTGGCGGGAATACTGTTTGAATTCAGGCTGCAGCGCTTCTTTAAAGGAGACCGCCTTCGCTGCGATGATGTGCATAAGCGGGCCGCCCTGCATACCAGGGAAGACGTTCTTATCAATTTTCTTCGCAAACTCTTTTTCACAGAGGATCATTCCACCACGAGGACCACGGAGTGTCTTGTGGGTCGTTGTTGTTACAAACTGGGCATGAGGGACAGGGTTTGGATGAAGGCCGGATGCTACAAGTCCTGCAATGTGAGCCATATCCACCATCAGGTAGGCACCCACTTCATCAGCAATCTCCCGGAATTTTGCAAAATCGATTTCTCTCGGATAGGCACTGGCACCCGCAACAATCAGCTTCGGCTGCACTTCTTTGGCTTTCGCGAGCACAGCGTCATAATCAATTTTCTGATCGTTTTCATCAACGCCGTACTCCTCAAAGTTGTACAGTTTCCCACTGAAGTTCACTGGACTGCCGTGTGTTAAGTGACCGCCATGGCTGAGGTTCATGCCGAGTACAGTATCGCCGTGGTCCAATACTGTAAAGTAAACAGCCATATTTGCCTGGGCTCCGGAGTGAGGCTGTACGTTTACGTGCTCCGCTCCAAACAATTCCTTGGCACGATCGCGCGCAAGATTTTCCACGACGTCTACGTGCTCACAGCCGCCGTAGTACCGGCGCCCTGGGTACCCTTCTGCATATTTGTTGGTGAGTACAGAACCCATGGCTTCCATTACGGCTTCAGAAACAAAGTTTTCAGAGGCAATCAGCTCAATATTATCCTGTTGGCGTTGTCTTTCATTCTCCATCGCGGCAAAGATTTCTGCATCTGCTGTTTTTACATGATTCATCGTATTTCGTTCCCCTTTCATGGCTCTTAGTCACAAAACGCTCCTTCTGTATCCCTTTCATACACCGCCCGTGCTCCCCCGATGAGCGGAGGACGGGTTTTAGCTGCTGTCATATGGGCATGCCCCACTGTTTTCTGCTTCAATCGGACAGGAACAGCCACCCGCTTCAAATGCATGCCGATCAGGGTGTCTCCGATATCGAGACCTCCCGCTGCCTGTACAGCTTCAACAAGGACTGGATCCTTCAAATGCTTAAAGGCATAGGAAGCCATCGATCCTCCCGCCTTCGGAACAGGAACAGCCGCTACTTCCTGCAGCCGTTCACGCTCAAGCACGGAGCGTTCCACCACCAGAGCCCTGTTCAAATGTTCACAACATTGAAAAGCCAGGTCGACACCGTCGACAGACTGAATGTCCAGCAAAGCATGAAAAACAGATTCAGCGATCGCCTCGCTGCCGGATGTGCCGATACGTTCCCCGGCAATTTCACTGGTCGAACAACCGACTACAAACAATCCCTTCTGCAGAATATCGGATTCAAGCAGTTCATCTATCAGCTGCTTCATATCATTCTCCACATGATTCCATTGCGCCATTTCCCCGCACCTCCTTTGTTAAGTACCCGGAACACCGGTAACACAGGCTTTATGATAAAAAAGGAGAAGCTGATTCTGCTCCTCCTTTTTATCGCAGCGAAAGCTGTAAGACCTCCGCATTTCTATATCCCATTGTATTACTTATTTTCATATTCGGCAATCTTACTTACACGTCTTTCGTGACGACCAGCCTCGAAATCTGTAGATACCCACGTTCTGGCAATTTCCCTCGCCAGGCCGGGTCCGATGACGCGCTCTCCCATGCACAGGACATTAGAGTCATTATGTTCACGTGTGACCTTTGCCGTAAATAAATCATGTACCAGGGCAGCTCGGATACCTTTCACTTTGTTTGCGGAAATGGACATCCCGATACCCGTCCCGCAGATTAAAATGGCTTTATCAAATTCACCGGCTGCTACGCGCTCCGCTGCCGGTATCGCATAATCCGGATAATCCACCGATCCTTCACAATCACATCCGGCATCCTCAAACGCCACGTCCAGTTCTGTCAGGACCTCTGCTACTTCTCTACGCAAATTCACACCGCCGTGATCGGAGGCAAGAATGACTTTCATTTACGCACACTCCCCTCTTCTACATTCCACTATATCGTGCCAGTTTCCTATAGGACTGTCAATGAATAGAAAGAAGGGAAATCCTTATGTACACACGCCCCCCGAAGGGGTCCGTTTTTTATGACTGCTCATCCTTCAGCTTGTCCACGAGAACATCGATGTGTCGGCTGAGTTCATCCCTGGTCCTCCGATAGACATTCAGGCTTCCTCCGAACGGATCCGTAATATTCACATCCGGGAGCTGTTTTTCCAACCGTTCAATCCGGCTGATTTCATCGTCCAGCTCTTCACGGAGTCTGGATTCGAGTTCTTCATCATTGAGGTGATGGTATTTGGCGAGCAGGCTTGTCCGCTTTTCTTCAAAATGGCTGTACAGTTCCTTCAATTCCCCCCACTGATTTTCATCAATGAGCACGTACTCCTTCAGGGTGAAGAACTTCTCCTGATGGTCAGGATACTGAATCGCAAGCGTCTGCTTATGGCGGTCTGTCATTGTCAGAACAAGGTCTGCCCATTCAAGGGTTTCAGCTGAAACGGGGCTTGTCTGGTGGTTCAGTGACAGGTCGATTTCACGTAGAACGAGGCTGGAGTTTTCCGCGAGCGGTTCTCCTTTTCCGGCAAAAATACCGGCAGAACGCACCTTGTCCTGATCGTATTTTGATTTGAGAAGCGCTTCTGCCATCGGACTTCGGCATGTATTACCTGTACATACAAATAAGATATTCATTTCCAATTTCTCCTCATATAGAATCCGTTTTATTCCATCATATCACAGAGGATTCTCTTCCTGAAAGAATGCTCAAAATATAGCATAGAGGCCGAGGGCACACAGGATACTGCCTCCCAGGAGCTCGCTGTAAATCCCCAGGAAAGCTCCAGCCCTTCTTCCTATAAGAAAGCCCGTCCACGTCAACAGCATACTGAACAGGCCGAAAGAGGCAATCGTCATCACCACATCCGCCTCCCGCAGCCCCAGACTGAAGCCCACAGGAAAGCTGTCGATACTGACACTTAATGCAAACAGCCAGAAACCGACCCCGCTGAGACGATAGGAGACCGCGTGTTTTTCCGTAAACGAGGCAAACACAGTGTAGGCACCAAGACCGAACAACATAAAACCTCCAGCCATTTCAGCCCACTCGCTCGCGCCGGCAGACAACCACTGTCCGAGAAGCATTCCCAGTCCAGGCATGAAAATATGAAAAAGCCCGATGGCGATCCCTGTCAGCAGGACATATCTCATACGCACCGCCTGCATCCCTATTCCTAACGACACAGAGAAAGCATCCAGCCCCAAAGCGATGGAAAGCAGCAGCAGTGAAGATAATTGTTCCAACGAAAAACCCCCTCCCCGGACATGCTGTATCATCGTATGCACGGGGAGGGGGAGCTATGTCATTGGTCTTTGACCTTTTTCTCAGCAGCTTTATTCAAACGGTTCATCACAGCAGCACCCACCCCGGTTTCAGGGAAGGATTCGCACAAAATAACATCAACATCTGCTTCCTTGAATTCACGAAGAGCACCATACAAACCTTCCGCCACTTCTGAAAGGCGGCGGCGGGATCCACAGCGGATGATGCGGTCGTGATCCAGGGAATCCGCCAGTTCCCGGCTTGCAATAATCCCGATCCGTTCTCCACGGGATTTACACGCAGCCAGCGTTTCAGCAAAAAAGGAATCGTCCCCTTCCACAAGCCAGAGTGGCGCTTCCGGTGCATAATGCTTATATTTCATACCGGGAGACTTAGGAGCTTCGGCGCTGCCGGCCAAAGCCGGGTCCACGGCAACGCGTGGAAGCACGGTCTCTAAATCTTCCTTCGTCACTCCCCCGGGGCGTAAAATGACCGGAATCCCGGCAGTAATATCCAGCACCGTTGATTCCAGACCGACTCCTGTCGGTCCGCCATCAAGGATACCGGCAATCCGCTCATTCAGATCCTGATAGACGTGGGCAGCGGTCGTAGGGCTCGGACGGCCGGAGCGATTGGCACTCGGAGCGGCCAGCGGTGTATCGGCCGCCTCCAAAAGAGCCAGGGCCAATGGATGATCCGGCATACGGACAGCGACCGTCGACAATCCAGCCGTCACATTTTCCGCTGCGGATCCATTGCTTTGAACAATCAAGGTGAGCGGTCCCGGCCAGAAAGCATCCATAAGTTCAGCTGCTACCGGAGGAATTTCCACGGCCAGACTTTCCACCTGGGCGCGGTCCGATACATGGACAATCAAAGGATTATCTGAAGGACGTCCTTTGGCTTCAAAAATTTTCTGGACGGCTTTTTTGTTGGTTGCATCAGCACCCAGTCCATATACCGTTTCCGTCGGAAAAGCTACCACCTGCTGATTCAGAAGCAGCTCCGCCGCTTCCTTGACAGCTTCATCGTTTTTTTGTGGATGATTCAATCTTTTCCACATCTTCGTTTGCATACACATGGTCCGTACTCCTTTGTTCTAGGTAAATATCTACATATATTATGATGAATTCTACAATATATCGCAAATTTAGACATTATTCACAAGATGTCCTCAAGTTATCCACAAAAATACCCACATATCCAAAGAATCCGTTAGTAACTTGGAAGATAAATCCACCACTGTGCACAGGTTATCAACAACAAAAAGGCCAATTGTGAATAAGTTCCTTAGTTATTCACAATTTCGCATGTGACCCTTCATATATCCACAATCTTTTTTCGACATCCTCCAGACGGAAACCCTGATGCTGTAAAAGAAGGTCCAGCGTTTGGGAATGACTCTCCACGTGAAGCGGTCCCAGGTTCTTATCTTGCACATAAACCTGGATCAGCTCAAAAATCTGCAGGATTGTCCCAGGCGTCACCGCAGCCTGCACATGCAGTTTCTCCATTTTCCGACCGGCGGACACAGGCGTCAGACAAAAAGAGCCTACAACCTTATTCTCCTTAACCAACTGGAAGTTTTGATCGTCTATTTGTTTAATAAACATGATAGAATCCACCCCTTTGATTCACTCTATGAAAAAAGGGGTGGATTCTATGCTAGGAAAATAGACTTTCCCATATCTCTACAACGAAAAACTTCACTTCTTTTTCTTCCTTCTCTTCCTTCTCTTCCTTCACATCTTCCTCATTGTCCGAAGGTGTTTCTTCAGCTTCAGCTACACTTGTGCCGTTTGAAAAATCAAGGAAGCATAAAGGAGGAAACAAAACACACCACCAGTTGTCGCCAGTCCCTCTTCCAAGCGTAATCAACACCGCTTCATACTCTCCGGCTGGATAAATATAAGACCCGTAAAGCTTTGTTGGAAACTGGACGTTTTCCCCGTAATCCACCGTATAGGAGGAACGTTCCCCTTCGGCTTTCAACGTCTCTTCAACGATGACTTCCAATTCAGGCAGCCGAGCTTCAATTAACTGCCTGGCGGATTCTACAGATGTGAGGTCCTTCACCCATTCAGTAATTTCAGCATTCACTTGGTCGCGCACCTTCCGTTTGATACGCTGATCCTCCCCGTCATTGCTGTCTGCAAGAATCCGGAGACGAATCGCTTCATCCGGGATGACTTGATAATCTATGCCGGCTTCTGAGCGCTGCCCCCACGGCAGAACGGTCATAAGAATAATTAAACTGAATAATAGCAGTACACTGTTTTTCATCGTCCTCTTCCTCCCTGTCCCTTACTAGTTGCTAGTATGGGCAGGGAGGAAATATCTTAAACCATTGACCTATGAATCTATTAAAAAAACCAGATTTTTATTCTGTTTTCCTCCGGCTTGCAAAAACCATCCGGTCCCGTCCGTTGATATCTGTTCTGACCTCGGCCTGGAAGCCGGGCAGCAGTTGTTCAATCATAGACGAGACCTGTTCTCCCTGAAGCCATCCAATTTCAAAGGCGAGGAGAAGAGGCTTCTGTTCCGCATGCGCGACCTGAGTGAGAATACGCTTGTAGGCGGCCAGGCCTTCTTCTTCTGCAAATAACGCCAGAGAAGGATCAAAATCAAGAACGGTATCATCCATCAACGCTTTTTCTTCTTCAGAAATATAAGGAGGGTTTGAAATGAGAATATCAAATGGTTCATGCTGTACAGGGGATAGGAAATCACCCTGGTAAAACTGGATATCCACCTCGTGGCGACGCGCATTGGCTGCTGCCACTCTCAGGGCTGCCTCGGAAATATCCACAGCAGTCACATCACTTCCCGGTATTTCCAATGAAGCTGTAATGGCAATGATCCCGCTTCCTGTTCCAAGATCCACAATCTTTGGCGATGCTATTTTTTCGGCACGTGCCCATTCCATGACACCAAGGACAAGTTCTTCCGTTTCCGGGCGTGGGATGAGAACATCCGGCGTCACGTGGAACTCCCGGCCAAAAAAGGAAGCAGAACCAAGCAGATGCTGAACGGGCTCTCCGGTCTCCGCATGCGCCCGGACAGCATTGATGAAGTTCTTTTTCACTTCCTCATTCAGTGGTTCATCTTCATAGGCAAGCATTTTCGAAAAGCTCCATCCCAGATATCCTTCGAGTAAAAGCTGCGCGGCCTGGGTCTCTCTGTCATGCTCCTGCAAAAAAAGAGAAGCCCAGCGGCGGGCTTCCCGAATCGTCGTAAAAGTAGGCTGCATACTATTCACCAAGCTGTTCCATTTTTTTCGTCTGCTCTTCGATCAACAGGGCATCAATGATTTCATCCATGTTTCCCTGAAGAATCTGGTCAAGCTTCTGTAACGTCAAACCGATGCGGTGATCCGTCACACGTGTTTGCGGGAAGTTATACGTACGGATACGCTCGGAGCGGTCTCCTGTACCTACAGCAGATTTACGGTTTTCATCGTATTCTGCTTGTGCTTCCTGTTGGAATTTATCATAAACACGAGCACGAAGAACCTTCATCGCCTTCTCTTTGTTCTTGATTTGTGATTTTTCATCCTGACAAGATACAACAGTTCCTGTTGGTTCGTGTGTCAGACGTACGGCGGACATGGTCGTGTTGACACTTTGCCCCCCTGGACCACTTGAAGCAAACGTATCGACTCGGATATCTTTATCGTGCAACTCTACTTCGACTTCTTCTGCTTCAGGCATAACTACGACAGTCGCGGTAGAAGTATGAATACGTCCCCCTGATTCCGTTTCAGGTACACGCTGCACGCGGTGAGCGCCGTTCTCGAACTTCAGCTTTGAAAAGGCCATGTTTCCGGACACCATAAAGATAATTTCTTTATAACCGCCGACATCACTTGCATTTGCTTCAATGACTTCTGTCTTCCACCCCTGAGCCTCTGCATAGCGTGCGTACATGCGGTAAAGGTCACCAGCAAATAGAGCCGCTTCATCCCCACCGGCTGCGCCGCGCACTTCCATGATAACGTTCTTGTCATCGTTCGGGTCTTTCGGAAGCATAAGGACTTTCAAGCGCTCTTCAAGATCTTGTTTGCGTGTGGAAAGTTCATGAATTTCTTCTTTGACCATTTCCACCATATCCGCATCCATTTTGTCGTCAAGCATCGCTTTTGCATCATCCAGCTGCTCGGTCACTTCTTTATATTCACGATAGGCAGTCACGGTATCCTGCAATCCGGACTGTTCTTTGGAATACTCGCGCAGTTTATTCGTATCAGAAATTATTTCGGGATCACTAAGTAATTCATTCAATTTTTCATAACGATCTTCTAATGTTTGTAAACGTTCGATCAATGGTATGCACCTCTTTCTCCATAACAGTCTAATTATATTATAGAGCGCCTGGAGATACAACAACCCCGGAAAACCACCAAACAAAACCGGCACCAATACGGGGCCGGTCCACAGACGTCACTTTATTTTGACATGGATATCATAACGGGGGACTGCTTTGTAAACCGCTTCACCAACCTGGTCTTTCCACTCTTCCCGTTCTTCCTCTGACATGTCCTCTTCACCAGCTATATCAACGGTCACCCAAACCTGGTCCGCCTCCATGATGACACGTTTAACCGCCACCCCTTCCAGCTGCTGGGCGGCTGTCTTGATCAACTCGCGATCCTGTTTCAGTCCCCATGTGTGACCGACTTTATTTACGGATCGCGGGTTCTCATCTTCCATGGTCACTTCATTGTTCATTCCCATATTCTCTACATCGTCACGGCTCGTCTGCCCCTGATATTTTTCCACTTGTGTCCCACAGCCGGCAGCAAGCAGGCACAGCACAGCGGCTGGTATCAATACGTGCTGTTTCAAGGTATCACCTCTTATCCTTTTAGGCCTAGTATGACCAGAAGAGGTGAGGGTATGTAATAAGGTTCCGTGCAGCTTTCAACATGCTGAAACAAGCAGGACCTCGATGGCCTGCTGTTACACAAGTTTCCTTAACCGGCGGGGGTCCTCCTGAATGTGATATTCCAGCTCTTCACACAATTCCGCATAATCAAGGCACATCTTATATGTCCTGCCGGATCGGCTGTCCCCGAGTTTCAGACACTCGTCGGCACAGGAACGGCACACTTCCGCACACGATTGAGCTAAATCGCGGCTCAAAGGACTGTTTTTTCGAACCACTTCCACCGCATATTTATAGGCGTTCATGGATTCTTCCAACAAATTGGATTTCTCCATAAGATATGCGCTTGTTTTCATTTTTTCCACTCCTTTTCCGAGGGATAAAGAAGATAAGAATCCTCTGCTTTTCCATAGAATACCACATCCACGCCGATGAAAAACCTTCATCAGCACATCGAAGCACACCCAGTCCGTTTTAAGCATAAAGCTCTGTTAAAGTCTTTTGTTGATATTTTAATCGATTACTAAATCGTTTCCGTCTGGAATCAGGGGTCCGGTCCGCTATTTACTCAGAGCATGGGATGGCAGGGAAAACAGTCCGCTTTCCGCGGGGAACGAAGTTTGAGGAAGCTCACGTACCCCGTGGAAAGGGAGTCATTCCCAAGGCCGCCTCCTACAAATCCCATGACAGAAAGGGGTGATCTGAGCTCACATGTTACATAACAACACCAAGCAATAACAGAGCCAAGCATAAAAAAACAGCCGGCACCAAGACCGGCTGTTTTTAAAACAGGTTACTCCGCATAAGCGGCTTTTATTTCCTTCTGCCTGGGTTTGTTCGGCACTTCATGATGATGACGGCAGCGCGGCTCGTAGGATTCTGACGCTCCCACCAGAATAACCGGATCGTCATATGAGGCCGGTTCCCCATCAATCAAACGCTGCGTACGGCTTGCGGGCGATCCGCAGACCGGGCAGATCGCGTTCAATTTTGTCACACTTTCACTCAGAGCCATCAGCTCAGGCATCTTACCGAAAGGTTCTCCCCTGAAGTCCGTATCCAAACCAGCGACGATGACGCGTATGCCTTTGTCTGCGAGGCATTCGACTACTTCTACGATATGTTCGTCAAAAAACTGTACTTCGTCAATTCCTACAACATCCATCTCATCCGTGACCTGCTGCAGAATATCCAAAGAGTTTTTTACCGGCCGCGCCGTCACTGAAGTCCCATTATGGGAAACTACAGCATCTTCCTTATAACGGTCATCGATCGCAGGTTTGTACACGCGCACATTCAAGTTTCCAAAGGTTGCCCGTCTTACCCTGCGGATCAGCTCTTCTGATTTTCCACTGAACATGCTTCCGCAGATCAGTTCAACCCATCCGCTCTGTTTCATCACATACACGTCCACTGTCGCTCCCTTCTCCATCAATCAAGCTCAATCCAGCAAAATTGTTTCGTTTATCCTGTATCTCATCAAAAAAGAGCTTCCTCGGCAGACCCGGATCCCACCGCGGCTCAAACACCAAGGACAGCTCCCTAATATTCATACTTCCCCGGGAATCAGCTGTTCAGTCTTTTGAACCTCTTTTCCCGCATTTTTTTGACAAAAAAACAGGCAAACCTTTGAGACAATTTGCCTGTTTTTGTTCAAAATGATGATGTCCCCTTCCGTAGAAGGTGGATCATAATTATGAAAGGTTATATTTCTTCTTGAAGCGATCCACACGGCCGCCAGCTTTGTCAGCTTTCTGCTTACCTGTGTAGAACGGGTGAGACGCAGAACTAATCTCTACACGGATCAATGGGTAAGTGTTTCCATCTTCCCACTCGATCGTTTCTTCAGAAGTCTTAGTAGATCCTGTTAGAAACTTGAAATTAGAACTTGTGTCTAGGAATACGACTTTACGGTATTCTGGATGAATTCCTGCTTTCATGTTCTTCCACTCCTTTTTGCCCTGAATCCTTGAGAGACAGAGTTATTGTAAGAGCCGTCGAAGGTTCAACATACACCTTGTACTGAAACTCACATAGAAAGATTATAACAGGGGGGAGACCCCAATGCAACAACCAGTTTTTATGAATGGTCAGAGAAGGTGTTGTTTCCACCCACAGTCCCGCCAAAAGCCCGGCGGAGGGATCAGCGGCGCGCCGGTGAAGCTTTGCCTTTCATATCCTTGTCCATCAGATCGAAAAATTCGTCGTTGTTTTTCGACGCACGAAGTCGACGGAGGAACCGGTCAGCAAAATCATGGGAATCAGACATCGTTTTCCGGATGGCCCAGACTTTATCCAGCTGGGTCTGCGGAAGAAGAAGCTCTTCTTTCCTCGTACCGGACCTTACAATATCAATGGCAGGGAAGATCCGGCGTTCTGCCAGACTGCGGTCAAGATGCAGCTCCATGTTCCCTGTGCCCTTGAACTCTTCATAAATGACATCATCCATCCGGGAGCCTGTATCAACAAGCGCCGTGGCTAGAATCGTCAGACTTCCACCTTCTTCAATATTCCGGGCAGCGCCGAAGAAACGCTTCGGACGATGGAAGGCAGCCGGGTCAATACCACCGGATAATGTCCGGCCACTTGGCGGGATGACCAGGTTGTACGCCCGGGCAAGACGGGTGATGCTGTCCATCAGCACAATCACATCACGCTTGTGTTCCACAAGGCGCATCGCCCTTTCCAGTACCAGCTCCGACACTTTGATATGGTTTTCCGGGACTTCATCAAAGGTCGAACTGACGACATCCACATCCGGGGCAACGGACCGTTCGATATCCGTCACCTCTTCCGGACGCTCATCGACTAACAGAATAATCAGCTTTGCATCGGGGTGATTGGTGGAAATACTGTTTGCCATCTGCTTCAGCAGCATCGTTTTCCCTGCTTTAGGAGGAGCGACAATTAAGCCACGCTGTCCATATCCTACGGGAGCCATCAAATCCATAATTCTTGTGGAAAGCTTTTTCGTTTCCGTCTCCAGTTTCATATGTCTGTCAGGATAAAGCGGTGTCAATGCCGGGAAGTGGACACGCTCCTTGGCGGAATCCGGGTCCTCTCCGTTGACCGCATCTACGTGAAGCAGCCCATAATATCTTTCGTTTTCTTTCGGCGGACGGACTTTTCCGGACACCTTATCCCCATTACGCAGGTCAAAACGACGGATCTGGGAGGCAGAAATATAAATGTCCTCTGCACTTGGAGAATAATTAATCGGACGCAGGAAACCGAAGCCTTCAGAAGGAATGATTTCCAGAATGCCATCCATAAACAAAAAGCCGTCTTTTTCTGCCTGAGCTTTCAGAATGGCAAAAATCAATTCACGCTTCGTCAGCTTTGCATAATAAGAAACTTTATACTGCCTGGCTTTTGTATAAAGGTCCTTTAAGGTCAATGTTTCTAAATTGGAGATTGTTAAATCTGCCACGTAATCACCACTCTTTTCATTTCTTATCGCTTGGATACACGTACCTGTCCCACTAAAGGACCGGGCGTTCATGGGTCACCATCTGCATCAATAGGCCCTTTCCGACCCTGAACCCAATCAAGGTATGGATGGACCCAATTTATAGGTTCTTGGAATTAAATGTGAACGGAGTCAACGACTTCTCAAAGTGAATACTTGCAAAGAAGAAAAAGGAGAAGTTAAGTGAAGTAAAAAAAAGAAGCCTAAAGAAGCAAGTGACATGATCCTTCTAACTCATAAACAACATTCATTGTACTCCTGTCACTCAAGAGTTTCAATGTTATTTTTTCAGAAGATGCTGTGAGGATAGGAAAAGGAAAAGGAAGCCGCCATTTCCGGCTCCCTCTTCCTCTCCTTCCCACCCACAGCGCGTACGACACACGGGAGGCGGTTCTCCTGCAGTCCCTCTGGAGAATAACGCCCCAGGTGAAAACTTAAGAGTTTTGGAACTGTTCGATTTCCTCTTCCGACATTTCCTCATACCAAACGTCGGCGCCCAGATCAATCAGCTTATTGGTTATATTTTCATACCCTCGTTCGATATGATCTACTCCGGTGATTTCTGTAATTCCATCTGCCATTAAACCGGCAATCACTAGAGCGGCACCAGCTCTTAGATCGGTGGCTTTCACCTTCGCGCCCTGAAGCTTGGAAGGACCGGTCACAATCGCTGATCCCCCCTCCACTTTTATGGAGGCATTCATTCGTCTGAGCTCATCCACGTGCTTGAAGCGGGCCTGATAGATCGTATCGGTGACAACACCCGTCCCTTGTGTCTGTGTAAGCAGGGAAGTGAACGGCTGTTGAAGGTCTGTCGCAAACCCTGGATAAACGAGTGTCTTGATATCCACACTTCTTAGTTGTTTCCCGGGACGTACATACAGCTGCTCATCATTTTCTTCAATGGTCACGCCCATTTCCCTGAGCTTGGCAAGCAGGGACTCGAGATGCTGGGGAATGACGTTATCAATGACCATCCCGTCTCCCTGGGCTGCTGCCATAATGGTGTAGGTACCGGCCTCAATCCGGTCGGGGATAATCGTATGCAGACATCCCTGCAGTTCCTGCACCCCTTCGATGCGGATGACGTCTGTACCCGCACCTTTGATTTTGGCGCCCATGCTCGTCAACAGGGTGGCCACATCAATGATTTCCGGCTCTTTTGCGGCATTTTCAATGACGGTTTTCCCTTTTGCCCTGACGGCAGCAAGCATAATATTGATAGTCGCTCCAACACTGACTACATCGAGATAAATACGTGCGCCTCGAAGTTCTTTCGCTCTTAGATAAATGGCGCCCTGTTCGTTCGTCACTTCCGCCCCAAGAGCCTCGAAACCCTTGATGTGCTGGTCGATCGGACGCGGGCCCAGGTGACAGCCGCCGGGAAGCCCGATGACCGCTTTATTGAAACGGCCGAGCATAGCTCCCATGAAATAATAGGAAGCCCGAAGTTTTTTCACCTTCCCGTTCGGGAGCGGCATGTCCACCATATTGGACGGATCGATATGTACGGTTCTGCCTTCCTTTGCCACCGTGCCACCGATCTCTTCCAGAAGATCAGCCAAAATACCAACATCCGATATATCCGGCAGGCCTTCAATCGTTACAGGGGATTCAGCTAAAATCGCAGCTGGAAGAAGAGCAACCGCACTGTTTTTGGCGCCGCTCACCCTTACCTGTCCCCGCAGCGGGGCCCCGCCTTTTACTAATAGTTTACGCATGGAAAACTCCTCGCTTTAAAGGTCAAGATTTTCACTTATTATGTGCAATTTTTACCAAATCACACATTATTTTTGGTTGTTCCAGTCATTCAGGAATTTTTCGATTCCCTGATCCGTCAAAGGATGCTTTACGATTTGATTCAGAACCTTAAAAGGAACCGTTGCAATGTGTGCACCATGCAGGGCCGCTTCCGTGATATGAACCGGATGGCGGACCGAAGCAGCGATGATTTCTGTATCAATCGCATGACGATCGAAGATTTCTGAGATTTGAGCGACTAATTCCATGCCGTTCTGGCCAATATCATCAAGACGGCCGAGGAATGGTGAAACGTAGGAAGCGCCTGCTCTGGCTGCCATCAGCGCCTGATTCGCTGAAAACACAAGCGTGACGTTTGTCTTGATATTCAAGTCACTGAATGCTTTTACAGCTTTTAACCCTTCCATTGTCATGGGAACCTTTACGGTAATATTCGGCGCAATGGCTGCAAGTTCCTTCCCTTCCCCAATCATTCCTTCTGCGTCTTCAGAAATGACCTCCGCGCTGACAGATCCGGCTACTTCTGCCGTAATCTCTCTTAAGCGGTCGTGAAAAGAAACGCCTTCCTTGGCGACGAGACTCGGGTTTGTCGTCACACCTGCAAGAATGCCGAGAGCATTGGCTTCGCGGATATCCTCAATATTGGCTGTATCGATGAAAAATTTCATAATCTCCACTCCTCTTCCCTTTGTGTTGGATGCTCAACCATGAAAAATGTCGAATGATTGCGTTTTCATTCATGCTTAAAAGGAAACCGCTACAGGGGTAGCGGCTTCCTTAATACAGAGGTTCTTACGCTTTGTTGGAAGAACCGAATTCGCGCATCTTGCCGATAACCGTTTCTTTGATTGCGTCACGGCCTGGTCCAAGATATTTACGAGGGTCGTACTGTTCAGGCTGGTCAGCAAGAACTTGACGTACGGCTTTCCCTTGTGCGATCTGGTTTTCAGTGTTCACGTTAATTTTAGCTGTACCGAAAGAAATAGCTTTCTTAATGTCAGCCGTCGGGATTCCTGTACCACCGTGAAGAACAAGCGGCTTGTCTACAAGTCCCATGATTTCTTCCATGCGGTCAAAGCCAAGGTTCGGTTCACCTTTGTAAGGGCCGTGGACAGAACCAAGTGCCGGCGCAAATACGTCAACATTTGTTTCGTCTACCAATTGCTTACACTCAGAAGGGATCGCGTAGGCAGCTTCAGCATCGTCTACGATCAAGTCATCTTCCTGACCACCTACACGGCCAAGTTCTGCTTCAACAGATACGCCGTGGATGTGAGCAAGCTCAACAACTTTTTGCGTTACAGCGATGTTCTCTTCCAATGGATCGTGAGAAGCATCGATCATGACAGAAGTAAATCCGGCGTGGATCGCTTCTGCACATTTTTCGAAGCTGGAACCGTGGTCAAGGTGAATCGCAACCGGTACAGTTGTACCGTAGGCTTTCATAAGGGCCTTCACCATGTCAACGACTACGTTGAAGCCGCCCATGTAACGTCCGGCACCTTCAGAAACACCAAGGATGACCGGAGACTGCTCTTCTTCTGCAGCCTGCAGGATGGCCTGGGCATATTCTAGGTTATTAAGGTTGAACTGACCTACACCGTAGCGTTCTTCCTTCGCTTTTTCCAGCATTTCTTTCATTGATACTAGTGGCATGAAAGATATCCTCCTTTGAATAACGTGCTTTCCCTATTTACAAGTCTGTTTCCATACGAAAACACACCATGCAAGTTTGGTTACAGTAATAGAATACCAATACCCTTCTTATGGTGCAACAATAGGAGGATTATATAACGCTTACATTAAGAAAAAAGTCATGAACGGCTGTGAACAAGCGTCCCATTTACCATTTCCTTCAAGTTATGGATATCAAAAGGTTTTGTTATGATATGCGTGACAAAATGGAAATCGATGTCCTTTCTTACTGATTCCTCCGAATCCCCTGTGATAATCATAACTGGAGAAGAATCGTTCATTTCCTCAAGAAATTGGAGAACGTCTCTTCCATGCATGACAGGAAGATTATAATCCATGATGATAAGGTCAAGGTTCTCTTCCTTCACCACCTGGCACGCTTCTTTACCTGTTTTAGCCGAAATGGTCTCATGGCCTTCTGCTTTCAGGATTTCTTCAAGCAGTAACCGGATCCCCGGCTGATCATCGACAATCAGGATTTTATTCGTCATTCTTTCTCCCTCCCTTTCCATGATCGTGTACTTTTTCTCTCATTCCTTTAGTTTCGAGGCGCCCCCTGTCATTTCCTGCCTACAAATGGATGCGTTGTCATATTTTCTGGAATCAAACTGGAATTCGACATCATTCTTCTCCCTGACATGAAAAAGCCTCTTCTGTCAGAAGTTTTTTGAACAAGAAAGGCTGGCGCGGTCCTCCGCTCCAGCCTTTCTTTCCAGCTCTTTTATTGGTAAGTTTTCATAGCTGCTCCGATAAAGCCGTAGAACAACTCCTGCGGACGAGTCGGGCGTGATTTGAATTCCGGGTGGAACTGGCTCGCCACGAACCAAGGATGATCTTCCACTTCGATAATCTCAACAAGACGGCCGTCAGGGCTTGTTCCTGAGAACTTGAAGCCGGCTGCTTCCATCTGTTCACGGTAATGGTTGTTAAACTCAAAACGATGGCGGTGACGCTCATAGACGACTTCTTCCCCGTAGGCTTCCAATGCTTTGGACCCTTCTTTGAGGCGGGACGGGTAAATGCCCAGTCTCAGCGTCCCGCCAAGATCAGATACCTCTTTCTGCTCAGGAAGAAGATCAATGATCGGATGCGCGGTAGATGGATCGATTTCTGCCGAATGCGCTCCTTCAAGACCGAGGACGTTACGGGCAAATTCAACCGTTGCCAGCTGCATCCCCAGACAAATGCCGAGGAATGGGATGCGGTTTTCGCGTGCATACCGGATGGCATCAATTTTCCCTTCGATGCCACGGTCCCCGAATCCGCCTGGAACAAGGATGCCGTCTACACCGTTCAGTTCAGCTTCCACGTTGGCCGCATTCAGCCCTTCTGAATTGACCCATTTCACTTCGACATCGGAATCGTAGCTGTATCCTGCGTGTTTCAGGGCCTCTACAACGGAAATATACGCATCCGGAAGTTCTACATACTTACCGACAAGCGCAATTGTCGTCTTGTGCTGCAGGTTTTTCACACGATCAATGAGCTTATTCCATTCGGTCATATCGGCCGGTGCACAGTCCAGACCGAAGTGGTCGCATGTCAGCTGGTCAAGTTTCTGCTCCTGAAGGTTGATCGGAACATTGTAAAGCGTATCAGCATCCGCCATTTCAATGACCGCTTCCTTGTTGATGTCACAGAACAGGGCAATTTTCTCCTTCATATCTTCGGAAATTTCCATCTCTGTACGAAGGACAATCGCATCCGGCTGAATGCCGAGAGAGCGCAGCTCTTTCACACTGTGCTGGGTCGGTTTTGTCTTCATTTCACCGGCCGCTTTCAAGTAGGGTACCAATGTACAATGCAGGTACATGACGTGCTCGCGTCCGATATCGCTCTTGATCTGGCGGATCGCCTCAAGGAATGGCAGGGATTCGATATCCCCGACGGTTCCGCCGATTTCTGTGATGACGACATCTGCATTCGTCTCATGACCGGCACGGAATACACGGTCTTTGATTTCATTCGTAATGTGCGGAATAACCTGAACGGTTCCGCCGAGGTAGTCGCCGCGGCGTTCTTTTTTAATAACGGTGGAGTAGACTTTCCCTGTTGTCACGTTACTGAATTTATTCAAATTGATATCGATGAAGCGCTCGTAGTGACCAAGGTCCAAATCGGTTTCAGCGCCGTCATCTGTAACGAAAACTTCCCCGTGCTGGTACGGGCTCATCGTACCCGGGTCTACGTTGATGTATGGATCAAATTTCTGAATGGTTACTTTCAAGCCTCTGTTTTTCAATAATCGTCCTAATGAAGCAGCTGTAATCCCTTTTCCTAGAGATGACACCACTCCGCCTGTTACAAAAATGTATTTTGTTGCCACGTCAAATCCCTCTTTCTCTATTTGTATTAATTAGTTATTTACTAAAGCTTCAATTTGATAAGGGGATGTAAAAACAAAAAACGCTCCCCGTCATTGCCGGGGAGCGTTTGGATTCCGTTCAAGGAAATTAAAGAGCCCAAATAAGATTTTACTGATATGACTTTTGAAAGTCAACCTCCTTATTTATCTTCATCGTCATCTCCAACGAAGCTGAGGTCATCTTCCACAATTTCTTCCTCTTCTTCATCCAGGTCATCCTCTTCATAATCACCATCGTAATCATCGTCATCATCAAGGTCAAGGTCTTCATCAGTAAGCTCAAGATCATCCTCGAGATTCTCATCTTCATCGTTGTATCCATCCTGCCCAAGCTCATCTTCAAGCACCTTGGAAGGTTTTTTCTTTTTCTTCTTCTTTTTGCGTTTCTGAGGCAGGTTGGCGATTTCTTCTTCCATCTGCTCTACAGGGTACCACTTTTTCAAGCCCCAACGGTTCGTCCCGATCGTCATGAAACGGCCGTCAATGTTCATATCTGTGTAGAACTGGGAAATGTACTCTTCATTCTGCGCTTTTGTGAAACCTTTCATTTTTGAAATCCGGTTAAAGATTTCATTGAAATCAATGGCTTCGCGCTCCTCTTCCAATATCATGGTCGCCAGTTCGATCATGGAAATTTCTTCAATCTTCTGTGGGCTGAGTTCTTTTACGCTCACGATTCAGCACTCCTTTATCTAGACAAAATAGAATTAATGACTTCATGGGCATACGAATCACATTTAATCATACCATCCATTATATGAGGTGCCTGTACAAAAATCAAATAGAGTCTGCCTCTTCTTTACTTTTCTAGCCAAAGCTGCATGAAAGTAAACCTTGTGCTGAAAAATAGAAAACAAACATAAGCCTTTGTGTTCCTGGAGATATCCTTTAAAATAAAAACGAGAATGCTCTATATAAGGAGAGACGATCAATGGAAAACCGCCCTTTTAACTGGACAGCCATCATTCTGACTGCTGCCGCTGTTGGAGTCTGGCTCTACTCAAGCTTCGGAATCATCCACTCCGAACACCTCGAGGAAGCAGAAGTGACGAAGAAAGTCCATAATGATGAAGGCTATTATGTCACGATTGATGAGAAGAAAGTATCTGTCAAGGATACGAGCACTTGGATGCTCCTTGAAGAAGGAGGAACCTACAACATTACGTATGAATGGTACGGCATGAAAAAACCGTATGTGACAGAAGTGAACCAGGCCCACGATGACGATCAGGTGGGCGGCCACTAAAACGATGCGTCTAAACTTATGTAAAACCCGTCCTGTGAGGAGATTTCCAAATCACAGGACGGGTTTTATCTTTCAGAACGGCCTACATGTTCCTTCTATACTGCCCCCCTACTTCATAGAGGGCGTTCGTAATCTGGCCGAGGCTGGCCACTTTGACGGTTTCCATCAGCTCAGCAAAAATGTTTCCACCGCCGGCGGCCGTCTGCTTCAGCCGATGCAGAGCCTCAGCAGCCGTCCGTTCATTCGACTGCTGGAAACGGCGCAGTTCTGTAATCTGATGATTCTTCTCTTCTTTCGAAGCACGGGCGAGCTCCATCGAATCGATTTCTTCTTCAGAAGGAGGATTTGGATTCAAGTACGTGTTCACTCCGATGATCGGCAGTTCACCTGAATGCTTCTTCCCTTCATAATACAACGACTCTTCCTGAATTTTCCCTCGTTGATACTGGCGCTCCATCGCACCCAGCACACCACCACGGTCGTTGATCCGTTCGAACTCCTGGAGAACTGCTTCTTCCACAAGGTCAGTCAATTCCCTTATAATGTACGCCCCCTGCAGGGAGTTTTCATTTTTCGTGAGACCGAACTCCTTGCTGATGATCATTTGAATCGCCATGGCCCTTCTCACCGACTCTTCGGTCGGTGTTGTAATGGCTTCATCATAGGAGTTGGTGTGCAGGGAATTACAATTATCCTGAATCGCAATTAATGCCTGTAGCGTCGTCCGGATGTCATTAAAGTCTATTTCCTGGGCATGGAGCGAGCGTCCGGATGTCTGAATGTGATACTTCAGCTTCTGACTCCGCTCATCAGCACCGTATTTATCCCGCATCACCACTGCCCAGATCCGTCTCGCTACGCGTCCAAGTACGGTGTACTCCGGATCCAGTCCATTGGAGAAGAAAAAGGATAAATTGGGTGCGAACTTGTTGATGTCCATCCCCCGGCTCAAATAATATTCCACATAAGTAAAGCCGTTCGCAAGAGTGAAGGCCAGCTGTGTAATCGGATTGGCCCCTGCTTCGGCAATATGATAGCCGGATATGGAAACGGAATAATAGTTGCGGACTTGATGGTCAATGAAATACTGCTGAATATCCCCCATCATCCGCAAGGCAAATTCTGTAGAGAAAATGCATGTATTCTGTCCCTGGTCCTCTTTCAGAATATCTGCCTGCACGGTGCCGCGGACGACATGGATCGTTTCCTCTTTTATCTTTTGTGCTTCTTCAGCTGTCGGCTCCCGTTCTTCTTCCTTCTTAAACTTGGCAAGCTGCTGGTCAACGGCTGTGTTGAAGAACATCGCCAGAATAATCGGAGCCGGTCCGTTAATCGTCATCGATACCGACGTCGTTGGATCGACAAGGTCAAACCCGTCATAAAGCTTTTTCATATCTTGAAGCGTGCAGATATTCACTCCGCTCTCGCCGACTTTCCCGTATATATCCGGCCGTTCATCGGGGTCCTCCCCGTAAAGGGTGACAGAATCAAAGGCCGTACTCAGCCGTTTCGCATCATCACCTTCGGATAAATAATGAAAGCGGCGGTTCGTCCGCTCCGGCGTTCCTTCTCCGGCAAACTGGCGCTTCGGATCCTCTCCCTTCCGCTTGAACGGGAAAACGCCGGCTGTAAATGGGAAAGCTCCTGGAACATTTTCCTGAAGAAGCCACGTTAACCGGTCTCCCCAGTCTTTGTAGTGCGGCAGGGCGACTTTCGGGATTTTCGTTCCGCTCAGACTTTCGGTTGTGAGGTCCATTGTAATGTCTTTGTTTCTCACTTTAAATGTATAGGTATCCCCGCTGTAACGTTCATGAAGACCATCCCAATCTTCCAGTTTGCCGAGGTCATGACGGTCGATGGTCCGTTCATAATCTTCCATTAAGCGGCGGAGGTTCTCTCTCACACCCTCATCCTCCACCATATCGAGGGTTCCCTGAAGCTGATAAAGCTTACTCGCCGCTTCCGCCTGTGTATCGGTGCGCTTATGATAATGGCGGACTGCCATGGAAATATCCCGCAGATACTGCTTTCTTTCATTCGGTATAATCACATTCTGCTTTTCCGCTTTTTGGTTCAGTGAAGAATAAGAAGTCTCATCCTCCCAGGCATAGGTTTCGTTCAACGTCTCAAGGAGAGCGGCGAACAATGTATTGGTGCCCGGGTCATTGAACTGGCTGGCAATGGTCCCAAAGACAGGAAAGCGGCTGTCATCTTCATGAAACAGCATATGGCTGCGCTGATACTGCTTTTTCACCTGATTAAAAGCATCTTCCGAACCCTTCTGCTCGAACTTATTAATGACGATGAAGTCAGCAAAATCAATCATGTCGATTTTTTCGAGCTGGGAAGGTGCCCCGAACTCCGCGGTCATTACATACATGGACAAGTCCGTAATATCTGTTACAGCGGCATCCCCCTGTCCGATCCCGCTCGTTTCGACAATAATGAAGTCTACACCAGCGGCTTTAACGACCTGGATGGCTTCTTCCACTGCCGTAGACAATTCTGAACGGGCCTCCCTTGTCGCCATGGACCTCATATAGACACGGGGATGGAAAATCGCATTCATCCGGATCCGGTCCCCAAGCAGAGCGCCGCCTGTTTTCTTCTTCGTCGGGTCGACCGACAGAACAGCGATTTTCTTCTCCGGGACTTCATGAATAAAGCGGCGGATCAGTTCATCGGTTAACGAACTTTTTCCTGCTCCCCCTGTACCGGTGATTCCAAGAACCGGGATCGTTTTATCCTGCGTTTTCTCAACTGCTGTTTCAAAGGCAGCTACGGCCTCGCGTTCTTCCTTGGATGTGTTTTCTACGTAGGTAATGAAGCGGGCGATCGCCTGGTGGCTCCCTTCAGATAAATCGGCCACCCCTTTTTCCACATCCAGTGGCGGGAGAAAATCACATTCCTCCATCATCTTATTGATCATCCCCTGCAGGCCGAGTGAACGGCCGTCTTCTGGAGAAAATACCCGGGCCACACCATACTCGTGAAGCTCCTTGATCTCTCTCGGAATAATCACACCGCCTCCTCCGCCATAGACACGGATGTGTCCCGCCCCTTTTTCATTCAAAAGGTCGACCATATATTTGAAATATTCTACATGTCCGCCTTGATAGGATGAGATGGCAATGCCCTGGGCGTCTTCCTGGATGGCGGCGTTGACTACATCTTCGACAGAACGGTTATGACCGAGATGGATCACTTCCGCACCGGTCGATTGAAGAATTCTCCTCATGATATTTATGGAAGCATCATGACCATCAAAAAGACTGGAAGCCGTTACGAATCGAACAGGATTTTTCGGCTTATAGATTATCGGTTGTTCCATTTCCGCTCTTCCTTTCTTTTTCAGCTGCTGCTACGCATGTCCCGCGCTGTCAGCCGGCTGTAATTCCTTCTGTCTCTTTCCCCAGTCCTCTTAGAAGCAGATGGATCTGGGTATCGGTATACGTTTCAATCGTAAAATTACGCTGCAGAATCCAACGCCTGAATCCCCACATCTGTCCCTGCACAAAAATATTGTTGGCCATTAAGCGTACTTCCGCTTCCGCGTACTCGCCCGGGAGACTGTTGATGATGACCTGCTCCAGCATGGCGACCATGTCACGCTCTTTCTGCAGGACATATTCCTGAGCTTCCCGTGACAGCGATTTCACTTCCTGATACATCACCAGAACCTCATCCTGCATATCGTCCATCAATTGAAAATACGATCGGACCGCCTGAATCAGACTTTTGACGGTTGTCTGTTCCGGGTCGATCGAAGCTTCCATTCTTTCTTTTACACGCTGATAAATAGAATCACAGACAAGAAACAATACATCCTCCTTCTTGCGGATGTACTCGTATAAGGTTCCAATACTGAAACCGGAAGCTTTGGCGATCTCCCGTGTCGTCGTTTTATGAAATCCCTTTTCCATAAACAGCGTGACGGCACCCTTGATCATCTGATTCCGCCGCTTCACAATCAATGCTTCGTCTTTGATGGTGGATGGTACCTGCTGATCTGTCACATCATTCATCCTTCCCAGCCCATTCCTGAAACCATGATCGGGCCAGCTGATAGGGGTCGGCGTCGGGATTTTGGAAGGCCTGTGTTTTCTCCGGGTCCTTCTCTACCGAAGATTTTACGTTCCGCCATATTTCTTCACGGATCAGATCATAGACTTCCAGCTGCAGCTGGTCTTTTCTCCGCTTCATCCCTGCCTCGGTTTCGTATAAATACGTACGATGATCCTGCACCTTTTCCCAGACGTCTGCCATTCCTTTGGATTCCGTGGCCACCGTCTCAACAATAGGCGGCTGCCACCCTTCCGGCTGAATGATCATCAAATATTCCTCGAGGGTCGATTTCAGCTTCCGCACGCCGGGGAGGTCTGCTTTATTAATAAGAAAGAGATCGGCAATTTCCATGATCCCGGCTTTGAAAATCTGAAGGACATCGCCACTGTTCGGTGTCAGGACAAGACCTGTGGTATCCACCACCTTCATCACATCCAGCTCCGACTGACCGACCCCGACGGTTTCCACAAGTACGACATCAAATCCGTAAGCATCACAGACCCGGATGCTGTCCTTCGTCGCTCTTGCCAAACCTCCCAGACTGCCTCTCGTCGCCATACTGCGGATGAAGATTCCAGGATCAAGAAAGTGCTGGTTCATTCTTGTGCGATCCCCAAGGAGAGCCCCTCCACTGAATGGACTTGTAGGATCGACAGCAATAACAGCGACCGTAAGCTCCTGCTTTCTTAAAAACGTCAGCAGGTGGTTGATCAAGGAGCTCTTCCCTGCCCCCGGGGAGCCTGTGATGCCGATATAGTGTGCCTTTTTCTGTATCGAAAAGATATCACTCATCAGTGGAAGCTTTTCCGGATCTTCATTTTCAACGAGCGTGATGGCACGGGCAAGCGCCCTCATATCCTGATTTTGTATTCGTTCCGCCAGCGGGTGCATCATCCATCACCTTCCTACTTCGTTACCATCCGGCCGATAACGAGACGTTGAATCTCCTGGGTCCCTTCATAGATCTGAGTGATCTTCGCATCCCGCATGTACCGTTCCACCGGGTAATCCTTCGTATATCCATATCCGCCGTGAACTTGAACCGCTTCTGTGGTTACCTTCATCGCCGTATCACCGGCAAACAACTTCGCCATGGCCGACGCCTTGGAATACGGAAGACCTTCAGATTCCAAATAGGCCGCTTGATACGTAAGCAGACGGGAAGCTTCGATTTCAGCTGCCATATCCGCGAGTTTGAAAGATATCCCCTGTAAAGCAGCGATCGGCTTGCCGAACTGCTCCCGCTCCTTGGCGTAGGCGACAGACTCATCAAGCGCCCCCTGCGCAATTCCTACAGCCTGGGCAGCGATGCCGTTTCTACCACCGTCCAGCGTCATCATCGCGATTTTAAAGCCCTGGCCTTCTCCACCAAGCAGGTTTTCCTTAGGAATCCGGCAGTCTTCAAAGATTAACTCTGTCGTCGGAGAAGAGCGGATACCGAGTTTTTTCTCTTTTTTCCCTGTGGAGAATCCCGGTGTGTCTTTTTCTACGATGAAGGCGCTGATGCCGCGGTTCCCTTCATCCGGATTCGTCTTAGCAAAGACGACATACGTATCAGCGACACCACCATTGGTGATCCACACTTTGTTTCCATTCAGTACATAGCTGTCACCGTCAAGCTTTGCCTGTGTGCGCATGGAAGACACATCACTCCCTGCCCCCGGTTCGGATAAAGCGTAGGCGCCAAGCTTTTCACCCGCAGCCAGTGGAGCCAGAAACTTCTTCTTCTGCTCTTCCGTTCCAAATGTATAAATCGGCCAGCTGGCCAGAGAAATATGCGCAGAAAGGGTGACGCCTGTGGAAGCACACACTCTGGAAAGCTCCTCCACAGCAATCACGTAACTGATGAAATCCGAACCGATGCCGCCATATTCTTCCGGCCATGGTATTCCCGTCAGCCCGAGTTCAGCCATTTTGTCGAAAATTTCACGATCAAAACGCTCCTCTTCATCCCGCTCTGCCGCTGTTGGTTCCACCTCATTCTTGGAAAAGTCCCGAACCATTTTTCTAAGCATTTCCTGCTCTTCTGTTAATGTGAAATTCATTTCTCCATCCTCCTAATCTCTCACCAGATGATTGCCGATGACGACACGCTGGACTTCGCTTGTTCCTTCGTAGATTTCACACACTTTTGCATCTCTGAAAAACCGTTCCACCGCATAGTCTTCTGTGTATCCGTAGCCTCCATGGACCTGAACCGCTTCAATGGCTGCTTTAACTGCTGTACGGGAAGCGATCAGCTTAGCGATCGATGCCTCTTTACTACACGGTTTTCCTAATGCCTGCATCGATGCTGCATTGTAGACCAGCAGTTTGGAAGCTTCGACTTCCGTGGCCATGTCTGCCAATTTGAAGGAAACCCCCTGCAGATGGGCAATCGGGCGCCCGAACTGCTCCCGCTCTTTTGCATAGGCGGCGGCATGCTCCAAAGCGGCTTCCGCAATACCAAGTGACTGGGCGGCGATGCCGATTCTTCCGATATTCAAATTGGAGAGGGCGATTTTATAACCTTCTCCTTCTTTACCAAGGAGCTGGGAAGCTGGTAGCTCACAGGCATCAAAGTTCAAAGAAACCGTACTCGACCCATGCATGCCCATTTTCCTTTCCGCTTTTCCAATCGAGAACCCAGGTGTGCCGCGCTCCACAATAAAAGCGCTCAAGCCTTTACTCGGAGACACTTCGGGATTCGTCCGCGCGAAAACGATGAAGGTATCTGCACTGCCTCCATTCGTAATGAACACCTTGGAGCCGTTAAGGATGTATCGATCTCCCTTTTTCTCAGCACGCGTCTTCAGGCTGCTGGCATCACTGCCCGCGCTCGGTTCCGTCAAAGCGAAGGCACCTAAATATTCACCCGATGCGAGTTTCGGGATGTATTTGGATTTCTGTTCTTCCGATCCGAAATATAAAATCGGGTGGGTCCCCACTGATGTGTGTACAGATAATATGACACCAAGGGTCGCACTTACTTTAGATAGTTCATGAATCGCAATGATATAGGAGGTATAATCCATCTCGGCTCCCCCGTATGCTTCAGGGATCGGGATCCCCATTAAACCGAGCTCCCCCATTTTAGGAATCAGTTCTTCCGGGAAGCGGTCTTCCTTCTCCATACGTTCAACGGCCGGTGCCACCTCATTCTGCGCGAAATCCTGTACCATCCGGCGCATCATTTTCTGTTCATCTGTCCATTGAAGCTCCACGGTCATCTCCCCTTTTCATCAGTTATTCATAGATGTAAAAACCGCGGCCGGATTTCTTCCCGAGCCATCCGGCTTTGACGTATTTACGGAGAAGCGGGCAAGGCCGGTATTTGCTGTCGCCGAATCCTTCATGAAGGACCTCCATGATAGAAAGGCATGTATCCAGTCCGATAAAATCAGCGAGTGTCAGTGGTCCCATCGGATGGTTCATCCCAAGTTTCATGACCGCATCGACATCTTCGGGTGAGGCGACGCCTTCATGGACGGTATAAATCGCTTCATTGATCATCGGCATCAAAATCCGATTGGAAACAAATCCCGGAAAATCCTCTACCTCTACCGGTGTCTTCTGCAGTTTTTCAGCCATTTCCTTCACAGACGCATACGTGTCATCGCTCGTTTGGATAGCTCTGATGATTTCCACCAGCGTCATGACCGGGACCGGATTCATAAAATGCATGCCGATTACTTGGTCCGGACGCTTCGTCGCTGCAGCGATTTCCGTTATCGGAAGAGAAGAGGTATTGGTCGCCAAAATTGCATGAGGGGGTGTAATTTCATCCAGCTGCTGGAATACATAGACCTTCACTTTCATACTTTCCACGACGGCTTCAATGACGAGATCGCAGTCAGAGGCCTCCTGCAGATCGGTCGTAATTGTCAGACGCTCCAACATCTCCTCACGCTTGCCATCGGTCATACGACCCTTCTCAACAGCTCTTTCCAGGCGCTTTTCGATCCCGGCCTGCCCTTTATTCAATGCTTCCTTCTCTCGATCATTCAATTTCACATGAAGACCAGCCTGGGCAAAAACTTGAGCAATCCCTGCGCCCATCTGGCCTGCGCCGATGACCATGACTTTATTTATTGACATTCCTGTGTCCTCCTTATTGTTTTGGTACTTCGATGAGAACGGCATCCCCCTGGCCGCCGCCTGAGCAGATGGCTGCAATCCCTGTGCCGCCGCCCCGGCGTTTCAGTTCATAAGCCAATGTCAAAAGGATACGGGCTCCGCTGGCCCCGATCGGATGGCCAAGAGCAACGGCTCCACCGTTGACATTCACTTTTTCCGGATCCAGACCGGCGATTTTCCCACTGGCCAGGGATACAGCGGCAAATGCCTCGTTTACTTCAAACAGATCGATCTCATCGATGGTTTTTCCGGATTTTTTCAACAGCTTATTGATAACAAGTCCCGGTGTCTGCGGGAAATCCTGCGCCTCCACAGCAATCTCATCATGGGCGAGAATTGCTGCCAGCACAGATGCTCCGGTTTCTTCAGCCTTTTCCTCCGACATTAAAACCATGGCACAGGCCCCGTCATTGACACCCGGTGCATTTCCGGCCGTAATCGTTCCTGTCTGGTCGAACACCGGCCGCAGTTTAGACAACGCTTCGATTGTTGTGCTCTTTCGAGGAGCTTCATCCTGATCCACGATGACAGGGTCCCCTTTGCGCTGGGAAATTTCCACTGGCGTAATTTCTTCTCCCAGCTTTCCCTCTTCCGTGGCCTGGACGGCACGCTGATGACTGCGGTACGCCCACTCATCCTGAGCTTCACGTGTCAGTTCATACTGTTCGGCTGTCCGGTTGCCGTAATTGCCCATATGGACGTTCTCGAATGAACAGGTCAATCCGTCATGCACCATCATGTCTTTCACAGACGCATCCCCCATCCGGAGACCCCAGCGCGCTTTCGGCATGAAATATGGCGCATTGCTCATGCTTTCCATACCGCCGGCGACGATGATTTCTTCTTCTCCAAGGCGGATGAACTGATCTCCCATCGTGACACTGCGCATGCCGGAGGCACACACTTTATTGACGGTTTCTGTTTTCACATCCCAGGGGATTCCAGCTTCACGAGCTGCCTGTCTGGAAGGGAGCTGCCCTTGTCCTCCCTGAAGAACGCTTCCCATAATCACTTCGTTCACATCCTCCACATGGACCTTCGCCTTCTTCAACGCTGCTTTAATCGCCATACCACCAAGCTGTGCCGCCGTCAGTGGTGCTAAAGCCCCTCCGAATTTCCCAAATGGTGTGCGTGCTCCATCCACGATGACTGTTTTACGCATTGTCATTCCTCCTCTTTTTTTGATAACGCTTACAAAATTGACGATTGAACGCTCGCTCAATATCGTCCCATAAGGAAAGTGTACATAAAATACTGTACACTTTCCACAATTTTTCAATCATTCTGTCATTTTTCCGTTTTTTAAACAAACGTTTAATTAAGCCGTTTTCTCCTCTGTGCTCTCAAAAATGGACTTCGCCAGAATTTCTGCAATATCCATCGTGCTGACCTCTTCTTCCACTTCCTTCGCTTTTGTTCCGTCTGACAGCATCGTCAGACAGAATGGACATCCGCTGGAAATCATTGTCGGCTCCACTTCCAGCGCCTGCTCGGTCCTGGCTACGTTCACACGATTCCCTGACTTTTCTTCCATCCACATCATGCCTCCGCCGGCTCCACAGCACATTCCGTTGGAACGGTTCCGCTTCATTTCCACGACCTCGACACCTGGAATCATCTCCAGAACTTCTCGCGGCGGCTGATAGACTTCGTTGTAGCGGCCAAGATAGCAGCTGTCGTGATAGGTGATTTTTTCTTTCACCACTCCCTGCGGTTTCAAGCGTCCTTCTTTCAACCATTCCGCCAGCAGCTCGGTATGGTGGTACACTTCGGCTTCCAATCCGAAATCCGGATACTCATTCTTAAAGATGTTATAGGCATGTGGATCAATGGTAATGATCTTCTTCACATCATTTTTCTCGAATTCCTTCATGTTCTTCTCCGCCAGCTCCTGGAAAAGGAATTCATTCCCCATCCGTCGGGCGGTGTCTCCGGAATTCTGTTCTTTGTTTCCCAGGATGGCAAACTTGATGCCTGCTTCATTCATCAGTTTCGCAAACGCCATGGCGATTTTCTGGCTCCGGTTATCGTAAGAGCCCATAGAGCTGACCCAGAATAAGTATTCGAACTCTTCCCCTGATTTCTTCAACTCTTTCACTGTAGGAATATGAACATCTTCATCCAGCTCTCTCCAGTCTTCTCTTTCCTTCTTGGAAAGACCCCATGGGTTCCCCTGGCGCTCAATGTTCATCATGGCACGCTGGCCGTCGGCATCCATTTTTCCTTCGGTCAGTACGAGGTAGCGGCGCAGGTCGATGATTTTATCAACATGCTCGTTCATAACCGGGCAGGCATCCTCACAGTTCCGGCAGGTCGTACAAGCCCACAGTTCTTCTTCTGTAATGACATCCCCGATCAGGCTTTTGTTCTGGACCGCTTCGAGCGTTGCTGCGGCCTCATCTGTCCCATGGCTCCGGGCCATTTGAGCGAGTGTATTCCCTTCTGTCCCGGAAAAAGCGTAGGCTGGGACCCACGGGGACTTTCCTGTAACAGCGGCTCCTTTTTCGGTAAGGTGGTCGCGGAGTTTCACAATCAGATCCATCGGCGACAGCATTTTTCCGGAACCGGACGCCGGACATACATTGGTACACCGTCCACATTCAACGCATGCGTAAAAATCAATCATTTGAAGCTGATTGAAGTCCTCGATCTTCCCTACCCCGAAGGATACGTCATCTTCATCGGCATCTTCATCCATTTCAAAATCAATGGACTTCAATTTCCCCGGCGGCTCCTCACGACTCAAAAAGACGTTCACAGGTGCAGCAAGAAGGTGGGCGTGCTTGGACTGCGGCACGTAGACAAGGAAGGTAAGCAGGATCAATAGGTGAATCCACCACATGACAAAGAATACCGTAACAGCTACAGGTTCCGGCACCCATCCGAAAGCGCTTGCAATAACGCTCGCAACAGGTTCTGTCCATGCTCCTTCATGGGCATGCCAGATCATACTCATGCCGTTTCCAACGAGGACGGTTACCATCAGTGTTCCAATGAAAATCAGGACAAGCCCGGCTTTAAATCCGCGCTTCAAACGAACAAGCTTTTCGATGTAGCGGCGGTGAAACGCCCAGATAACGGCGGTCAGAATAGTTAACGTCACCAGCTCCTGGAAAAACGTAAAGCCGGCGTAAAAAGGGCCGAGCGGAAGATGGGCATCCGGCACAAGTCCTTTATAGATAAAATCAATCGCTCCGAATTGCACGAGAATAAATCCATAAAACATCATAACGTGAATGATTCCGGATTTCTTATCCTTGAGCAGTTTCTTCTGCCCGAATACATAAATCCAGATTTTGCGTAACCGTGACTTCAGCTGTTTGTCATACTCGAATTTTTTCCCCAGTTTGATATAAGCGATACGAGTCTGAACCACACGGACAAATAAATAAAGTCCATAGATCAGGACACCAAGGAACAAAATCCAGTTTGCGACCAGCAGTGGATTCATAGGTTTTCCCCCTCTTTGTTATCATCGCACGAAGCGATTTCCCTTTTCTCCGATCAGAAACTTGAAATTTTCTGAATCTTATAGCTTAACTATAAATTATGAATGAGCATTCAGTCAACATTTTTTCTGTATTTTTCCTTTTGAAAAAGTCGAAAACGGGGAAACTATGTGGAAGAGTTTTTTAGGAGGCTATACTATCATGTTCTATATCATTCTATTACTAGCAGCCGCTCTTATTTTCCTGCTTTATATAGATTTTAAATTAGGAAGAGTCCGGCATCATAAACAGGCCCGTACGATACCATTGGAGGAAACGACGGGCAGCTATCACTTATTTAAGAACGGTTCCAGGCTGTATGAGCAGCTTTTCCGGGATATATCAGAAGCAGAAAAACAGGTGGATGTGCATTTTTTTCTTATTGAAAATGATTATATCGCGGATAATTTCCTTCAGGTGCTCAAAAACAAAGCGGCCGAAGGTGTCCCTGTCCGCCTGATGGGCGACCGTGTGGCCAGCTTTAAAATAACGAAAAAGCGCCGCAGCGAACTTGAAGAGGCCGGGGTGCGCTTCGCTTTTGCGGAAGTACCCGGCTTTCCTTACTTCTTCTACCGCCTTCAACGAAGAAACCATAGGAAAATCACTGTCATCGATGGAAAGATCGGCTATGTTGGCGGCTTTAATGTCGGAAAGGCGTACATTGGAGAATCGTCAAAATTCGGGGATTGGCGGGACTACCACATCCGAGCATACGGTCCGGTCGTTCATCAGCTCCATACGATTTTTCTTGATGACTGGTATCTGGCAACAGGGGAACAAGATACCCCCTTCCCTCCTTCAGAAACCGAGCATCCGTATCGAATGAGGGTTGTAGCGAGTGACGGCGTAGAGCTTGAGAAGGAATTCAGGAAAATGATTGATTCGGCTGAGCAGGAAATTTTAATCGGTTCGCCTTACTTCATCCCTACGCCTACGCTTCAGGAGGCTTTGAAAAAAGCATTGAAGCGGGACGTCTCGCTGCACATTATGATTCCGATGAAAGCGGACCATGCCTTTGTAAAGGAAGCAGCGGTGCCATATTTAAAAGAACTGAAGCAGGCTGGTGCTGACATACGTTTCTTTGATGCAGGCTTTTATCATTCAAAGGTCATTATGATTGACGGTCAGTTCGCCGACATTGGAACGGCGAACTTTGACCGGCGCAGCTTTTTCCTGAATAAGGAAGTGAATACCTACGTGTATGACGAAGCTTTCATTCAGGACTTGAGAGATGTCTATTTTGAGGATGTCGCGGACGCTGTTCCTTTCGATGACCGCTGGCTGAAAAAACGCTCGCTCGGAACGAGAATCAATCAAAAGATTGCTGTTCTGCTCCGCCCGTTTTTATAGACGTCATTTGAACAGCTCTGTGAACACTGGCCCGATCCATCCATACACTTTAAACCCAAGATAAATGCCAATGATACCGGCCACTCCCGCAAAGGCGGGCGGCGCCGGTATCGGCAGTTTTACAGCAGCAAATAACAACCCGACAACGAAACCGGTCAGTAATGCCAGCACCACTTCTTTTCCCACATGGATTCCTCCTTCTTCCGTCCTTTTCGTATATCATGTACTTCTTTCTCCACTCCATTCATCATTCCCTTTTCCTTATGACTGCGCCCATAAAAAAAGAACGCCTCTGCCTGATTATGCAGAGACGCCCTTTTCCTACTCTATGAGATTACATTTGATTTGGTGCAGATACACCAACAAGTTTCAGCGCATTGTTCAATGTGATCCGTACAGCCTTCATTAAGGCAATCCTCGCCGCTGTGCGCTCCGGATTGTCGCCATCCAATACTTTCACCGCATTGTAGAAGCTGTGGAGGGCAGAAGCCAGATCAAAGGCATACTGGGTCACCCGGTGCGGGGTACGTTTGTCGGCCGCATCCGCTACAACCTGCGGGAATTCCCCAAGCTTCTTCAGCAGGTCTTCTTCCTTCTCAGCCGTTAACCAGCTGTTATCGTAGTTCTCTTTCATGAGTCCTTTCTCTTCCGCCTGCTTCAACATCGTACAGATTCTTGCGTGCGCATACTGCACATAGTACACAGGGTTTTCATTGGACTCAGAACGGGCAAGATCCATATCAAAGTCCAGGTGGGAGTCACTGGAACGCATGGAGAAGAAATAGCGCATCGCATCGACACCGACTTCCTCCATCAGTTCTCTAAGTGTGACTGCTTTTCCGGTACGCTTACTCATTTTCACCTTTTCGCCGTCCTGGAACAAATTGACCATCTGGATGATTTCCACTTCCATCGTATCTTTTTCATAACCCAGTGCCTGGATGGCTGCTTTCATACGCGGGATGTAGCCGTGGTGATCCGCTCCCCAAATGTTGATGAGCGTATCAAAGCCGCGGTCCAGCTTGTTTTTATGATAGGCAATATCCGGCGTCAAGTACGTGTATGTGCCGTCGTTTTTAATAAGGACACGATCTTTATCATCGCCGAACTGTGTTGTTTCAAACCATGTGGCATCATCTTTATCGTACACGTATCCTTGATCCTTAAGGACTTTCAAGGCATCTGTAATCTGGTCACCCTGATACAGGGAGGTTTCAGAGAACCATTCATCAAATGGCACACGGAATTCTTCCAGATCGGTCTTGATTCGGTTTAAAAGGAACTTCAAACCATATTCACGGCAGAACTGAAGACGCTCTTCCTGCTCGGCTTCCGCCCATTTTTCACCGGTCTCTTCCGCGAGATTTTCTCCCAGCTGGATAATATCTTTCCCGTGATAGCCATCTTCCGGCATGTCCCAGTCACGGCCGAGCGCCTGCATGTAACGGGCTTCGAGAGACTTCGCCAGATTCATCATCTGGTTCCCTGCATCATTGATGTAGTATTCACGGGAGACGTCATAGCCGGCTGCATCCAATACGTTGCACAAGGAATCACCGACAGCTGCTCCACGGGCGTGTCCCAGGTGAAGGGTTCCCGTCGGATTGGCCGAAACGAACTCAATCTGGATTTTATGACCGTCTGCGCTGTTGGTGCGCCCATATTCACTGCCGGCTGACAGTACAGAAGGCACAAGCTCCGTCAAATACTGATTGTTCATGTAAAAGTTAATGAAGCCCGGGCCTGCGATTTCAATTTTTTCAATGGATGCTTTCGAATGGTCGAACTGCTCCACCAGTTCAGTTGCAATCGCACGCGGGTTCTTTTTCGCTACACGCGCCAGCTGCATGGCCATATTGGTGGCATAGTCCCCATGAGCTTTATCCTTCGGCTGTTCAAGCACCACTTCCGGCATTTCTCCTTCTCCGGCAAGCCCCGCTGCCAGCACAGAACGCACAATCTCTTCTTTCAGGTTCTGTTCCATTTGTTCAACGATATTCATGAATCGCTCTCCTCCTCAAACGTCAACGTCAGGCTGTGCTTCTGCGTCACCTCGTGATTTAACGTCATCGTATAGTTTAAAAACAGTCGTCCCTGCACGGATTCTTCCAGCGGGGTGTAGTCCAATTCTTTCGTGTAGGTTTTCATATGAAAATCACCATAGGTGTGGTGATAGAGATTCTCTGTTTCCATCAAAGGTTTAAAAACCTGGCGCATTTCCACACCGCCGGTACGCTTGATGCTTACATGCTCCGGTTTGATCGTCACCATTGTATGGACAGGCTCACCGTCTTCCGGGTGCTCCGTAAAGGTCAGCACCTGCGTACTGCCGCGGACTAAAAAACGGCCGGTCTCTTCGATTTCCATGGTCTCTCTGCGATCTTGATCCTGGATTTCGGTAACAAGCTGGACCTGGATGTCTTTTGCATTTGCAGGCATGTTTCTCCACCTTTTCTTTAACAGTTTTACGAACGAGTTATAACTAATCCATTATAAAAATTTCAGTTTAAAAACGCAAGCGCTGGTATCAGGAACTTGTCAGCAGACGAACATACCTCTCTATATCATCCACATAGGAAACGTGTGCCGGAACGGACCATGCGGTATATACCACAAGGATGGCCAAAACAACCGCCGCGTACCACTTAAAGGCTAGATGTTTCTTAAACGGACGCTGTGCAGGAGCAGCGATAAACAACAAGAGAGGCAGAAGAACAGCGATCACACCAAGGTCCACGCTCCATTGCTGTCTTTCTTCAGAAACCGCCAGCTGGAAGAGCAGGATATTGTTGATGTTCCCTTCCCTCTCCACTTCCATTTCTTCTTTATTCCATAATCCTTCTTCAATCGTCAGGGTGTTTTCATTCAATGTATAGCTGTAATTTGATGGGTTCCATTCCCCTGCAAAAGTGGCGGTGAAGAGAGCCACCATCACCAATGCATAGGCCGAAATGAGACCGATCCCTTTCTTCGTCAAAATGAAACGCTCCTTTATTCATGATTTCAGGCCCCGGGCCTGAAAATAGAAAAGCCACCGTGATCATCACAGCGGCTTTTCCTATTCTATCATTTATTGAACAAACCCTAAAAGCATTTCACGCATCAGTTTGCTGGCAGCAATCTGCGTTTTTTCCGAATGATCATAGGCCGGCGCTACTTCCACCAGGTCAGCCCCTACAATATTCATCTCACTTCCTGCCATGGCATGAATGGCCGCAAGCAGTTCCTTAGAAGAAATGCCGCCCGCTTCAGCCGTCCCCGTTCCTGGTGCACCGGCGGGGTCCAGCACATCAATATCAATCGTGACGTAAACCGGGCGACCGGCCAGTTCAGGAAGAACCTTCTGCAAAGGCTCCAGTACATCGAACTTGTACAAATGCATACCGGATTCAGCAGCATATTGGAACTCTTCCCTCATACCGGAACGGATACCGAAGGAGTAGACATTTTCCGCTCCGATGAGCTCACACGTCTTCCGGATCGGCGTCGAATGGGAAAGCACCTCTCCCTCGTATTCCTCCCGAAGATCCGCATGGGCATCAATATGAATGACGGCAAGGTCCGGGTATTTTTTGTAAACGGACTGAATGACCGGCCAGGAGACAAGGTGCTCCCCGCCCATCCCGAGCGGGAACTTGCCTTTCTCCATCAGTTCATCCATATAATCCTCAATAATAGCAAGGCTTCGGGCTGCATTTCCGAATGGCAGCAGCAGATCGCCTGCATCATGATAGCTGACCTCTTCCAAATGACGGTCCAGATAAGGACTGTATTCCTCAAGGCCGATGGAAGCTTCCCTGATCCGGTTCGGACCAAATCGGGAGCCCGGACGGAAGCTGACCGTCCAGTCCATCGGCATGCCGTAAATCACAGCGTCCGCTTCTTCTTCTGAAGCTCGGCTCATAATGAATACTTTTCCAGAGTAGGCTTCATCAAACCTCATGAATGTCACTCCTTCGTCAAGTCTTTCACAAATTTCGGCAGCGCAAAGCAGGCCTGATGGATTTCTTCGGTATAGTATTTCGTATCCAGTTCCGTGAAACGGTCTTCAGGAACCTGAAGGGGATGATGCGTCTTGCTTCCCATCGTGAATGTCCATAGTCCGCTTGGATACGTTGGAATATTGGCCGTATACACGTGGGTAATCGGAAATGTCTCTTTCACATCCCCGTACACCTGACGGATCAGATCTGCTTTGAACCACGGGTTGTCTGTTTGCGCGACAAAGATGCCATCCGCCTTCAGTGCTTTGGCAATGCCCTCGTAAAAGCCCTTGGAAAAAAGATTCACAGCAGGTCCGACCGGTTCTGTGGAATCAACCATGATCACATCGTATTCGTCCCGGCTTTGTGCAATATGCATGAATCCATCATCCACTTTGACCTCGACCCGTTCGTCTCCAAGCGTTCCTGCGATGGATGGCAGGTACTTTTTCGAATACTCGATGACCTTCCCGTCAATTTCCACAAGAGTGGCTTTCTTCACACTTTCATGCTTCAGGACTTCTCTAATCACACCGCCGTCTCCGCCGCCGACAACCAGCACATTCTCAGGACGGGGATGGGTGAATAAAGGGACATGGGCGATCATTTCGTGATATACGAATTCATCCTTCTCCGTCGTCATGACCATATCATCAAGCACGAGCATGTTTCCCCATTCTTCTGTCTCCAGCATTTCCAACTCTTGAAAATCTGTTTTCTCTTTATGAAGCGATCGATTCACTTTCGCTGTAATCCCGAAATGATCGGTCTGTTTTTCTGTAAACCATGTACCCATGAAGCATTTCTCCTTTTCATCTATACATCCGCCGGTGACGGGGATCCCCCTCCATACCGGTATTTAAAAAGCAAACAAGAAGTTTATTTTACTACGAATTCTCCCATAATAATAGCAGTCTTTCGATTCGGTGAACACAAAATTTTCTCTTTATAGTTGGGAGTATAAACAAGATGTGGTCATTTATCAAAACTTCTTACAAATGGCTGATCATCAGCCTTAAACTGACGGGAGCCGGTGCCATCCTCGGCGTGATCGCTGTCATTGCTGTAGTCATGACAGCGATTATCCAGGGCCCCCCGTCCTTGACGACGGAACAGAATACACTCATCTACGGCAGCAGTGGAGAGGTGATCGGGGAGGACAAAGGGGCCGAGGAAAGGTATTGGATCGCGATTGAGGATATGCCCCAGTCGATTAAGGACGCAACCCTTGCCATTGAAGACCGGCGGTTTTACAACCATTTCGGCTTCGATTTCAAACGGATTGCCGCTGCTGCCTTAACCGATTTAAAGCAGATGCGCATGGCCCAGGGAGCAAGCACGATTACCCAGCAGTATGCCCGCAACCTATATCTTTCGCACGATAAAACATGGAAACGCAAACTCTATGAGGCGATGTATGCCCTGCGACTGGAAATCTTCTATAACAAAGACGAAATTTTAGAGGGGTACCTGAACACTATTTATTACGGCCACGGGGCTTATGGCATTGAAGCAGCGAGCCGCCACTATTTCAGTAAGCATGCCGGGGAACTTTCCCTCACAGAAGCCTCCATGCTTGCCGGCATACCGAAAGGGCCCAGCTACTATTCTCCTCTGAACAATGAAGAGAAAGCCGTATCCAGGCAGGGGCAAATTTTAACGGAGATGGAGCGCCACGGCTATATTACTTCGACAGAAAAAGAGGAAGCTGTGGAAGCCAGCTTGAATTATGCGGATGGTCAGAATGAAAAGATACAGGAAACCGCTCCCTATTTTCAGGATGAGGTCATTTCCGAAGCAGCCCGGCTGCTGGGCGTGGACAGAGAAAGCATCCAGACTGGTGGGTACCACATCCATACGACTCTTAATGAAGAACATCAGGACACACTGGAAGAAATGGCCGCCCGGCACCTTCCAGACGGCCATGACGTCCAAACGGCCGCAGTCGTTATGGACAGCCGCACCGGCGCTGTCACCGCACTGATCGGGGGCAAAAATTATGAGGAAAGTCCGTTCAACAGGGCGGTTCAGGCAAAACGGCCGATCGGATCCACCATTAAGCCGCTGCTTTATTACAGTGCACTGGAGGCCGGAGAATCGCCGGTCACGATGCGCGAAAGCAAGCCGGTGGAATTCCCCGTCGAAGGAAAGAGCGACCCGTATGTTCCAGCCAATTTCAACGATCAGTATGCGGATAAGCCGATAACAATGGCTCAAGCTCTTGCTGTATCCGATAACATTTATGCCGTATCCACCCATATGGATATCGGTCCGGAAAAGCTTGTCGAAACGATGAAAACGTTTGGTCTAGAGGGGGCTTTTGAACCCCACCCCTCTCTTGCCCTAGGCTATTCATCCATATCCTTGTACGACATGATCACGGCGTACGGAAAGATGGTCAAAGGATCTGACTCTCTCGAAGGGCATACGATTGAAAAAATTACCGACCGGCATGAACATGTGTTATATGAATATGAACCGGTCCTTTTGAAAGATGACCCTGTCAATCAGGAAACGGCCTTTACCGTCACCCATATGATGACAGGGATGTTCGATCCGGCCCTTGATGCCTCTTACGCTTCTGTGACAGGCACACCTGTTAACGGAAAACTGACCCGGATGTATGGAGGCAAATCAGGAACTACAGATACGGACAGCTGGATGATCGGTTTCAGTCCGCAATACGTTACAGGTGTATGGATCGGCTACGATGAAGGAGGGCGCCCTTTGGAAACGTTCAATGATCACCGATATGCCAAGTCCATCTGGGCGGATACGATGGAGGGCATTCACGAAGCTCTCCCTTCAGCGGCTTTCGTACCTCCACCAGGTGTGAAGGGGGTCTACATTGACCCTGATACCGGCTACCTTGCCGGACCTGACTGCCCTCAGGAGCGGCTCGTCTACATGGAAAAAGCGGACATACCGAAAAAAGTATGCGGAGGCAGTGAAGAAAAGGATATCAATGATGAATTCGAGGACGACCCATGGTTTAAAGATGTCGTGGACTGGTTCTTCTAACCAAAAAAGTCCGATCTTCAACCAGCAATAGAAAAGCACGGAGAAAGCTCTTGTCACACAGTACTTGTACGCACGTTGTGTCTGAGGTCACGTTCCGCTTATCGGTGGATGCTTGCCGCGGGCACGGCCTCAGCTAACTTGGGTAGGAAAATCACCTGCCCAAGTGGATCTTCGGCTCGCGCTGTTCCCGCAGGCGTCACCACCGAACGCTTCTCGTGACCTACCCTATGGAGAGATGGACAAAAGATTGACCTTTTGTGAAACGGAAGGGGATCCTTGATTCTAAGATAATGCAGTCTGCTCCATGATCACGTTCATTCGCAAAAAGGAATGGTCGGATTTGGAGCGATAATAAAAAAGACAGAGAAAACGACCGGTCACAAGCCGGTCGTTTTCTCTGTCCTAGTCAAACATGTACGATCCATGTATTACTTAATATATTACCACGTCAAAGGTTCGTCAATACGAATCACAGAGATCTATCCGTATTTTATGAACATTCCGGTAAATCAAGCTCAGGCGATCGTTAAATCAATGATATCCTCCAAGGGAAAGCGGACCTGTTCCTTCGTTTCCCAGTGGATCCCTTTGACAACTCTTTCCCACCGGCTTACCTCCTGGACCTTCAGCAGACATTCTTCATAATCAAATCCATTATGGACCCTCAGACGGACGGTTAAATCATCCTTCACCGCCCTCTGCAGCAAAAAGTCGATTTCGACCGCCTTCTGTTCATCAATGATGCCTTTTTCCACGCGCTGATCCTCTTTCCACAGCTTTTTCACCATCTCCACATGTTCCGGCAGCATCAAAGACGTCCACTTAATGGTTCCTCGATCCCGATTACGATTATCCATCATGCCCCTCCTCAATCACGAACATTTGTTCTTATTCTATCATAAAAAAGGACAGCGTAAACTGGAAGTTACAGGAGAAGTGAAAAAAAGATCCCTTTCTCCAGAATACCTGAAAAAACGAGGCATAAAAAAAGCCGCCGGTTGTCCCGGCAGGCTTCCCTCTTATGAAACGCCTAACGCAGCCTTCAATTCCTGAGCCGTATTTTCCCAGAGCTCCGGTTTGAATTCACGAAGATATTCTCCAAGGATTTTTCTGCTCTTTTCATCCACATGCTCGACAACAAAGCGTCCTTTTAACGATTTGTCCATATGATTCACGTGCTCCGGCATCAGCTTATACCCTCGCTTGATGGAACGATCGACGATGATTTCACTGGCAGCCACTCCGTAGTAGCAGGGATTCCCTCCACGGTAATCCACCGTCACCCAGGCAATCCAGTAATGAAGGCCATTGGCCACCACGTCTTTATCTGTGATGAATTTGATCCGCTTCTCTACTTTACTGCGGGCATGAAGCGCCCCCATGTCCACATAAGCTTCTTCTTCATTGGGATCGACGATGACCGGGGTCATATTCTCAAGACTAATGGAGCCTACCCCGTAGCCGCCGTGCCCGTCTGTCGCATCATCTTTGATGATCGTAAATTGATTTTTCTTCTTATCACTGCTGTCACTATTTTTCTTAAACTGATCGAATTCTTTCATGATTCAGCGAACCTCCTTTACAAGCCCGTACGTTTTGCCCCTATTTTAACATAGAACCACCGGGATGGTGGAGTGAAAGGCCAGCGGTCACTCTTCCTTATTGGTCAAACGTTTGTTCAAGGCCAGGTATTCTTCCTTCAGCATAGAGAAGACAACCGTATCCTGAAACCTCTCCCCATCAAAATCCGTCTGACGAAGTGTCCCTTCCTCCTGAAATCCATATCGTTCAAGAAGTTTCCTCGACCCCTGATTTTCTGCAAATATATCTCCGACGATTCTGTTCAGCTGCAGCTCCTCAAACCCATACCGGAGAATGGCGGCCATCAATTCAGACATGACGCCTGAACGCTGATACCCGGGAGAGATGACTACTCCCATCTCCGCTTTCCTGTGCCAGTGATGAAGCTTATGAAACCGGAAAAATCCAATAACGTCTCCACTCGGGTCTTCGATCACCCAGGGGATTTCGCGCTTCTCCTCATAAACCGTCAAGTACGCTCCAACTTGTTTTCTCATCTCCTCGATATTCTGAACCGGATGGGCCGTGATATACTTCATCGTTCCGCCGTCCCCCATGAACGGGAACAAAGAAACGGCGTCTCCTTCACGCAGACCCCGAAGACGATAATGCTCGGTATGTAACGACGGTATGGCCATTTTCTCATCCTTTCCCAGGCAGTCCTGTTCTTCTGTGCAAGCCTTTTCCTCCAGGAGCATAAAAAAGATTGCCCTTCACACATACGCTCGGGCCAGGTGGAGGACAATCTAACGGCAGTAACGCAGTCCACATCGTTCTTCCCAATCTGAGAAACTGCGCTCTATTTTTTCTTTTCTCGAACCATACATCCATTTTCCTTCGCACGTCGTCTATGCGGAGCGTGACCATCCACACGACATACAAGACAACTCCAACGGACACGTACTTTTTATTCCTATCTAATGCATACCGCGGATCGTTTCGATGAAGGTCCAGCCTTCTTCAATGTCTTCGTCTGAATACTTCTGGGCACTCTTGACTGTAAACACTTTTTCGGCGACCTCTTCTTTCGGCAGGTCCTCAAAGAAAAGCATCGTTGAAACGAGCTCTAAAAACCTTGAGCTCCGTTCATTCATCAGATCAATGTGCTGATTCAGAGGCGGCAGGTCCATTTCATAATGCTTGAGAAAATCGCGGCCGCTGTCGGTCAGCTGATAGCGGTACTGGTAATAATTCTTCTTCTCTTCTCTCGTTTCCGTTACAAATCCCAGGTTGCACATTTCCTCTACCCGGAGCGTCAGTTCCTCTGAATAGGGGCCGTAAAAATGGAATTGGTACCGTTCCTCAAATGGGATTTCACACTTTTTCAAGATATAGATCATCTTCTGCAGTTTCTTCCTTCCGACGATTTCTTCCGTGCTTGAAAAAAACTGCATCAACTTCGCATGATTCTCCAACATGGAGGTTCACTCCTTATCCAAACAATATTTCCATAATCCGCTTCTTCGTTTTACTTCGATTGGACATTTCCTCAAGGCGGTCGAGAGGAATATACAGCTTATGATCCGTCCGTTTCTTCCCGGAAATCGACTCGACAATATCCGATAGTCTGGACAGCTCCTTCAATTCACCGCTCGGCTGCAGCAGATGAATCGGCAGGCGCTCCCCCTCTTCGCCGGGGCGGTAGAAATCATAAGGCAGGTCGGAACTGGAATCCACGACAAGGTAATAATCCGGGTTCAATCCCGCTTTGGTGAACAGCTTATACAGCTCCATCCATTCATTCATCTGGGCATTCGGATTGAATTCGATGTATTTGAACAGCCGCCGGTTCACAAACCGCTGGCAGAGATCACTCAATACATCGTCCTCTTCTTCCATCCACATCTGGAAATAATAAAGCACAACGGCTTCATCTAAAGCTAAATACTCCTTCAAGCTCGGTTTCCCTTCAAAAAAGGAAAGGAAATGGACCGGTTCCAGCTTGAATGTATAGCCATCGTCATACAGCTCTTTTGCCCGGTGCAGAATCTTTGTCAAAATGACTTCCGCACTGCGGGTGACCGGGTGGAAATAAACCTGCCAGTACATCTGGTACCGGCTCATAATGTAGTCTTCAACCGCATGCATGCCGCTTTCCTTCACTACGACCTGATCTTCCATCGGACGCATGACTCTGAGAATCCGCTCCATATCGAAATGACCATAGCTGACCCCCGTGAAGTAAGCATCACGCTGCAGGTAATCCATCCGGTCGGCGTCAATCTGGCTGGAAATCAAACTGACGACCAGCTTATTTTCATACGTTTTGTTAATGACATCGGCAACCTTTTTCGGAAATCCTTTTTCTACACGTCTGAGGACCTGATTAACCTCGGTATCCCCAAGCAGAATGGCCTGGGTGAATTCCTCATGATCCAGCTTGTACACCTTCTCAAAGGAATGGGAAAACGGGCCGTGGCCGAGGTCATGCAGAAGCGCCGCACAAAGACAAAGCAGCCGCTCCTCCTGGTTCCAATGCGGCCGGTCCTTGAAGTTCTCAATGATCCGTCTCACGATTTCATACACACCGAGCGAGTGGTTGAAGCGGCTGTGCTCCGCTCCATGGAACGTCAAATAGGAAGTTCCCAGCTGCTTCACACGTCGCAGCCGCTGGAATTCAGACGTTCCGATCAAATCCCATATGACCCGCTCCCGTACATGGACATAACGGTGAACCGGGTCTTTAAATACTTTTTCTTCACTTAGTTTCTCATCACGATAAGCCATCCGCTTGTCCTTTCCTGACGACATTTTTAACTATTATATACCTTTATATCCGACAAAAAAACGTCTTGACAGACAAAAAATGACAGGGGTGAGGTCTCTTCCCTGTCCCTATCCCTTTTGACCGACGACTTTTTTTAACCCATCGGAGATTTTACAACGGTTCACTTATTCATGCAACAACCGATATTTGCTATAATAGATGGTGCTGTATGTAAAGGAGTTCGAATGTGCATGAGTACAATCCATACCTTATTAAAAACCAATACCTACCGCTTCATCGATCAAAGCAGTCTTGGACCTTCGTTTTCAGCTCTTCAGTCGTTCGCCATGGACGACACTCTGTCCATCTCCGTCGGAGAGCGCATCAGTCCGACGACGGCCCGCTTATGGGTGCATCATCATACCGTCGTCCTCGGGATTCCCGATGCCCGTCTGCCCTACATCGATGAAGCCATCGAATATTTGAAAGCCGGCGGCTACCAGGTTGTCGTCCGTAACTCCGGCGGCCTTGCCGTCGTGTTGGATGAAGGTGTCATGAACCTCTCCTTCATTTTCCCAGACTCAAAGGAAGTAAACATCCATGAAGGCTACGATGCGATGGTTTCATTTATCCACTACCTGTTCCAGGATGTGACCGATGAGATTGAAGCGTATGAAATCACGCGGTCCTACTGTCCGGGCACCTATGACCTCAGCATCAACGGGAAGAAATTTGCCGGCATTTCCCAACGCCGGGTAAAAAACGGTTCCGCTGTGCAGATCTATCTGGACGTCACGGGGAGCGGAGCTGAAAGAGCCTCCCTGTTGAAGAACTTTTATGAAATCGGAAAAAAGAATGAAGAAACACGATTCACCTACCCGGATATCGATCCGTCTGTCATGGCTTCTCTTAACGAACTGCTCGACACCCCCCTTACTGTAGCGGATGTCCGGGACAGGATCTTGACGAAGCTGTACGAACTTTCCGGCCACATTGTGACCGATCCACTGAATGACACGGAAATCGAATGGTTCCAGAAACGGTTCGATCAAATCGTCAAACGCAATGAAAAAGCGCTCGACCACCTCCGCTGAGGATGTCGAGCGCTTTTTACCTATTTCAGCCGAACCAGCTCAGGCTTCTGACTTTCTTCTTCACGTGTCGTACATAAGGAGTCCCAGTCATAAGATGCCCCGTCTCTCATCGTAACCATACGATCGGCAAGGGCGCGGGAATCCTCCCGGTCGTGCGTCACAAAGATGCAGGTCGTATCCGTTTGCTTAAGGATGGCTTTGAGCTCATTTCTTATTTTTACCTGCAGATCCGCATCAAGGTTACTGAATGGTTCATCCAACAACAGCAGCTCCGGCGCGGGTGCCAGAGAGCGGGCCAAAGCGATCCGTTGCTGCTGTCCTCCACTCAGTTCATGGGGGTACCGTTTTGAAAAGTCCCCCATGTTCACAAGCTCCAGCACTTCCTGCACTCTGCGGCTGCGGTCCTTCCTCTTCCATTTTTTCAACCCGAACTTCACATTCTCATACACCGTCATATGCGGAAACAGCGCATAATCCTGAAAGACAATGCCGATGCCTCTTTTTTCAGGAGCTACAAATGTCCGGTCATCTGTCATCGTACGGCCTGCGATGTGGATCGTCCCTTTTTCAGGGATTTCCAAACCGCACAGGAGACGGAGGACGGTACTTTTCCCACTGCCACTCTCGCCCAGGATGGAAATGATTTCGCCCTGCTCAATATCCAGGTTAAAACCATGGACGGTTCGTTCTTTGGAATTGGCATACCCAAAACAGAGATCTTTGATTTCAACATACATATCAATTCGACTCCTTTTCTAAGACCTGATGAAAAATAAAGACAGCCGCTGCACTAATGACGACTATGATGAGAGAAGACAACGCCGCTTCATGAATCTGCTCATCACTGGCATATTTAAAAGCATTGGTCGAAAGCGTTCCGAAGTTAAATGGACGCAGAATCAACGTCAGCGGCAGTTCTTTAATGATCTCAATAAAGGCAAGTAGAAACCCGCTGATCAGCGGTGCCCGCAGCATTTTTACATCCACTTTGAAAAAGGTCTTCGTCATATTCATACCAAGCATTCGTGAGGCTTCCGTATACTTGTTTCCGATTTTATCGAATCCGGACTCGATGGAATTGTACCCAATCGCCAAAAAACGAATGATATAGGACGAAATCAGAATGACTAAACTTGTGCTCAAAAACAGCCGGCTTTCCATCCCTGTGGATTCATAGAAACGGGAGAGGCCACTGTCCAGTTCAATAAAGACCGTGCTGATACCGACAGCAATGACGGCTCCAGGAATGGAATAGCCGAGAATCGTCACTTTGGCTGCAGATTTCGACAGCCGGCTCTGATGCGTGCGGGCGAAGTTGCCGATAATCACAGCAAAAAGAACAATCAACAGAGCTCCAACCAGGGATACGAACAGGGAATTCCAGATCAACGTTAAAAATTCAGGAGATGCTACTTTTTCAAAGGTTAACAACATCCAGTCCAAAAGCTGGATCAACGGGATAAGAAACCCGAGCATGAAGATGGCCAGACAATAACTGAAGGCGGCCCAGCCACGTCCTCTGCTTAGTTGAACAGCACGCAGCGGACGGGCTTTTGCCGTCGTAGCCGCGTATTTCTTCCGGCCGCGCAGCAATTTTTCCAAAATCAAAATAGAAAAGACGATAAACATCAGGGTCGCTGATAATTTAATGGCTGAATTCAAGTCATTCATACCAAACCATGTTTGGAAGATGGCCGTACTGAATGTAGGAACACCAAAGTACTGCACCACCCCGTAATCATTCAGAACCTCAAGGAGAACAAGGCTGACACCCCCGACGACAGCTCCACGGGAGATCGGCAGGACCACCCGGAAAAACACTTCCAGCGGCGATCCTCCAAGCAGCCGGGCATTTTCAATTAAAGATGCAGACTGATTGGCGAGAAATGCTCTTGTAATCGTATACACGTACGGATATAGAAAAAGAGTGAAAATAAAAACAGCACCCGGAAGATTCAGAATATCGAAGTATTTCTGGTCCACTTCGATCCCCCACGTGTTCCGCAAAGTCGTCTGGATCACTCCTGTGTAATTCAAGATCCCATTGTACGTGTATCCGGCAATGTAAGGAGGAATCGCGAGCGGTAAGATAAGCGCCCACTTAAAAAACTTTTTCAACGGGAAATCATAAGCAGAAATCAACCAGGCGAGGCTTGTGCCTATGATAATGGTTAACAGCCCGGTGAAAACGATAAGCAGGGATGTGTTTTTCAATAAATCCGGAAGTATATATTCTGTAATATGCTCCCAATTTTCTGCTTTTTTCGTAAAGAAGTTATATAAGATCGTCACGTTGGGGACGAGAATTAAGATGACAATGATTAAACTGAGTATTGACCAGCTATTTCTATAAGCAGGCAGTCTTCGCCGTACATTCAAAGAGGACACGTCCTTTTCTACCAGTCCCTCAGCCTTGAATGAAAAAAGCCTGAAGACTTGCTTCATTCAAGGTTGAGTCCGTAATAATGATAACAGTTCTCATCTGTTTTGTATAGAAAAAAACCGCATCATGACGGGCATGATGCGGTTTTTGCTTATTTCCAGCCAACTTCATTCATAATTTGAATGGCACGATCGTTGTTTTCTCCAAGTTCATTAAGAGAGATGTCCTGCTCTTTGAACTCACCCCAGCTTTGAAGCAGTTCAGAAGCTTCGACATCAGGGTTTACCGGATACTCGTAATTCGCTTCAGCAAATTGTTTCTGCGCTTCTTCTCCAGACAGGAATTCAATGAATTTCTGAGCGTTTTCAGTGTTCTGGCTGCTCGCTGTCACACCAATACCGCTGATGTTCACGTGGGTCCCTGTAGAATCCTGGTTCGGGAAGATGATTCCCAGCTGTTCAGCCACTTTCACTTCTTCCTCATCTTCAGAGTTCAGCATTTTTCCAAGGTAGTACGTGTTCATAACCGCCACATCACCTTCACCGGCAGCGACAGCTTTCGCCTGGTCACGATCTCCTCCTTGAGGATCACGAGCCATGTTATCTACGACTCCCTGTGCCCATTCCTTGGCAGCATCTTCACCATCTGTGGCAATCATAGAAGCAACAAGAGACTGGTTATAAATGTTGGAGGACGAACGAATCAAGACTTTGTCCTGGAACTCCTCGTTTGTTAAATCCATATACGTTTGAAGGGTTTCTTCATCCACACGCTCTTTGTGATACGCAATGACACGTGCACGTTTTGTCAGACCAAACCAGTTGTTATCCGGATCACGGAATTTCTCCGGGATGTTTTCATTCAACGTGTCACTTTCCAATGATTGCAGCAGATCCTGCGATTTCGCACGGTGCAGACGACCGGCATCAGCGGTGATCAGCAGGTCGGCTTCAGAAGCCTCTCCCTCGCGATCAAGACGGGCGATCAATTCGTCATCATCCCCTTCAATGACATTGACCTCGATTCCCGTTTCTTCTGTAAACGTATCATAGAGCTCCTGATCTGTATCGTAATGACGACCGGTGTAAAGATTTACTTCTCCACCCGTTTTCTCGGAAGCGTTCTCTCCACTTGTTTCTTCTGTGTCTGCCGCTTCCTGATCAGAAGATGTACCTTCCTCCTGTTCGTCCCCTCCGCATGCAGCCAGTACGAATACGGATAGAAGAAGCGTTAAACCTAACATCAACCATTTGTTCCTCATCATGTCCACCCCTGTATGTAAATTTTAAATGATAATGATTTTCATTCCAGCTATTATTTTAATGGAATTCAGCCTAAAGTCAAGCGTTTTCAGCCTATTCCTATTTCCAAATGCAAACGCTTTACTCCAACATTATAAAAAAAGACTGCCGGCCTTCAGGCCGACACTCTTTTCTGCGATTCTATTATAGAGATTGAGCTGCTGTAATAATGGCCAGCTTGTACACATCATCTGCACTGCAGCCGCGGGAAAGGTCGTTGACCGGCTGGTTCAGACCTTGAAGAACCGGACCTACCGCATCAAAACCGCCAAGACGCTGGGCAATTTTGTACCCGATGTTACCTGCTTCAAGACTAGGGAATACGAATGTATTCGCTTCGCCTTTCAGCGGGGAATCCGGCGCTTTTTTCTCAGCTACGGATGGAACGAAAGCAGCGTCGAACTGGAATTCACCGTCGATGACAAGATCAGGGTTCTGTTCTTTGGCAATCGTCAGTGCTTCAGCTACTTTTTCCGTTTCCGGGGATTTCGCAGAACCTTTCGTGGAGAAGCTGAGCATCGCTACTTTTGGATCTACATCGAATAAGGCAGCCGTGTCCGCACTCGCCAGCGCAATTTCTGCAAGGTCCTGGCTGTCCGGGCTGATGTTGATGGCACAGTCAGCAAACACATATTTCTCGTCTTCACGGACCATGACGAAAACACCGGAGGTTTTCTTAATACCCGGCTTCGTTTTGATGATTTGAAGAGCTGGACGTACCGTATCCGCTGTTGAATGAGCGGCACCGCTGACAAGACCATCTGCTTTGCCCATATAAACAAGCATTGTACCGAAGTAGTTTTCGTCCTGGAGGATTTCACGGGCTTTTTCCTCTGTCGCCTTGCCTTTACGGCGTTCGACGAAGCTTGCTACCATGTCATCATATTCAGGATAGTCCGCCGGGTTCAACACTTCAGCGCCGGAAATGTCCACACCCAGTTCTTTCGCTTTCTGTTCTACTTTTTCTTTATCTCCGACTAGTACAGGTGTCACCATACCATCCGCAGTTAATTGGCCGGCAGCTGTCAGAATACGCTCGTCCATCGCTTCCGGAAGTACGATTTTCGTACCTTTTCCATCAATTTTAGCTTTCATAGTATCAAATAGGTTACTCATGCTTAACCCTCCAATTTTCATTTCTGTTATATATGATAAAGTCTTTTGTGTATAAATGAAAGGAATTCCCTTCAAATTTTCTCCTTCCCTACGGTTCTATCCCATTTATCTGTACCCGGAAACGTCATCCATCATTCCTTCATTTAATTGTCACAGGATATCGGTGCCCTTCGTAATGCCGAATGATCAAAATATGTTATATTGGGAATGTGATTTTTTTAACTAACGACTTGCTATACAAAGGAGCGAATGATCCTATGCCAGAAGCAGTAGTAACGATGGATGGATGGTATTGCCTTCATGATTTCCGCACATTGGACTGGACAGCCTGGAAGTACGCCTCCGAGGAGGAGCGTGGACAGGCCGTCTCCGAATTCCGTGAGCTGATCGGACAATGGGAACACACGGAAGAAAACAAGGAAGGCAGCCATGCCCTCTACACAATCGTCGGTCAGAAAGCTGATTTCATGATGATGATTCTCCGCCCGACGATGGAAGAATTAAACGAAATTGAAACAGCCTTCAACAAAACGAAACTGGCTGAATTCACCACTCCGGCCTATTCCTACGTTTCTGTTGTCGAGCTCTCCAATTATATGGGAAGCGCCAATGAAGAGGATCCTGAAATCCAGGCCCGCCTTCGTCCGAAGCTTCCGAAGTGGAACCACATCTGCTTCTATCCGATGGATAAGCGCAGACAAGGAAACGACAACTGGTACGTACTTGAAAAAGATGAGCGTGCGAAGCTGATGTATGCTCACGGCATGACCGGCCGGCAGTATGCCGGAAAAATCCGCCAGATCATCACCGGTTCCATCGGTTTTGATGACTGGGAATGGGGCGTCACCTTGTTTGCTCACGATGTCCTTCAATTCAAGAAACTCGTGTATGAAATGAGATTCGATGAAGTCACATCACGCTACGGCGACTTCGGCTCTTTCTATATCGGAAACCTTCTGAAGCCGGAAGCTGTTGATCAATTCCTGAAAATCTAAGATCCAAGAAACTGTCCGGGGAAACCCGGGCAGTTTTTTTATTTCCCATGATATCCCCCATTTATTGTACCTCTGTTTTATGAAGCGGATTTTTCGGATGTGTTAAGGTTCGATGAATGCACCATGGTTTATTTTTTTCATATCCAGGGAGGGTCCGTACATATAGTGATAAAGAGCATGCAAGCATGCCTTTCGTAAAGCGAGGTGACAGCGTGGCTGTTATTCCTTCCACTGAGGCTGACGTGAAGTTACTGGCACGGCTGATGCGGGCGGAAGCCGAGGGTGACGGAGAGCTGGGGATGCTGATGGTTGGGAACACAGGAGTGAACCGCGTGCGCGGAGATTGTATTGATTTCACGGATATCAACACGATCCGCGATATGGTCTATCAAAGTCCAGGAGGATTCGAAGCCACCCAGAAAGGTTATTTTTACCAGAGGGCGCGCGAAAAGGATATCCGCCTGGCCAGGAAAACAATCAAAGGGACGCGCTACCACCCTGCCTCCAACTCCCTCTGGTTTTTCAAGCCTTCCGGCGACTGCCCTGAACAATGGTTCGGACAGTGGAATACAGGCCGCTATAAATCGCACTGTTTCTACTCTCCGACCCGGTCCGACTGTCCAAGTGTGTATTAAATTCCTGTAAGGAGTGATTCAATTGGCACAAAAACCACAATCCGGAGGCCAGGGACAGCCGATGTACGGGCAGATGTCCTCCCCTTATTATGGTCAGAGCCCTTATATGTACCAGTATCCCAGCGCCCCCTATTCCAACCAGGGGATGCCTCAAGGACAACAAGGAGGCGGTCTCCAGGTTCCGCCTATGCAGCAGGGAACGTTCAAAGGTGGAGTGAATCCGCCGAACATGCTTCCTTCTGAGGAATCCTATATTGAAAATATTCTCAGGCTCAATGCCGGCAAACCGGCAACAGTGTACATGACCTTTGAAAACAACGACCAGTGGAATGCAAAAATCTTCAAAGGAGTCATTGAAGCCGCCGGCAGGGATCACATCATTCTAAGTGATCCACAGACTGGGAAACGTTATCTACTGCTTATGGTCTACCTCGACTACATTACCTTTGATGAGGAAATTAACTACAACTACCCATACGGCTCCGGATCCAATCAGGGGATGGCCAACTACCAGTCCCGCCCTTAAGCCTGAACTCGCTATTTCGATAGCGGGTTTTTCACTATGAAAGGAAAAGGTGAGCGGATGAGACCTCCTTATGAGAACTACCAGCGGGCCTTGCTGGGAACCCTCCTTCTTGCGGTCGTCCTGGCAGTCCTGGCCTTGTTTCAGCTGGAACATCAGTGGCTCGTTCTTCTTTTATTCTACGTGCTGACAGCCGGTTTTGTATTAGAAGGACTTGTAGCCATGAAAAAGCAGCTGCAGATCGAAATGATCATCCAGCTGCTGCGTGCCTTTATCGTTTTTGTGTTTGCAACCATTCTTTATTTCTGACGATTACAGGTGCTTAATGATGGCATACCCAAGCAGAATCCAGCCAATCAGGAATGATAAACCACCGAGCGGCGTAATCATGGCAAACGTCTTGATTTCTGTAACGGCATAGATATAGAGACTGCCGGAGAACAGGAGAATGCCGATCAAAAAGAACCAGCCGGCGCCTGTCATCATTCCAGCCTGGATTCTGCCCATCAATAATGCTGTACCAAACAAAGCCATCGTATGGAACATTTGATAATCCACGGCTTTGCCCCACTGATCCAATCCTTTTTCCGATACTTTCCCTTCCAGACCATGAGCTCCGAATGCTCCCAGAGCTACAGACAAAAAACCATTGATAACTGCGGCGATCAGTAAAAATTTCATATCGATCCTTCCTTCCTAGAAGTCAAATATAGACGGCCCGTTGGCCTCTTCATGATCGACGGCCGTATCAGGCTGGGACTGTTTCACAGGTGCCTTGTCCGCCCCCATCATTTTCCTTATTTCTTCTGCGGTCGGTTCATTCACCGAAGGTTCCGGACGACCTCCCCGGTCCTCTTCCTCCAACAGAAGTTCCGCCAGAAGCTTCACAGAACGGACATGCTCCCTTACTTTCGGCTCATTTCCATGCTGAAGCATCGCTTCCTGTATTTCATTGGCCATTCTTTTTAGAACACTATGGTTGGTTACTGCCATTTTATAAACTCCTTTACTTACATAAAAATGGGACTCTGTCGTAGTTTAACACGTCTCTTCCCCTCCTGTCCCATCCCCTTTCCAATGTTCAAACAAAGTTCCAAAACGTTTCTATACAAACCTCTCTTACTAAAATGCATAAAGATGTATACGCTCGTCCTCAAAACCTTTCCCATCCAAACTCGATTAAGGGGGATGCTGCTTCTGTGAATCTAAGTCCTTCTCAAGAAAAAGACGTTGATGAACAGCCATGGATAAAGGGTGTCCGCGCCTAGCCCGAATAGCTGTATGAAGAAAGGTCTCCCGCACATCATGACGGTATATAAAAGAGGACTGCCTTTTGTTAAACAAAAGGCAGTCCTCTTTTTTTGCACATGACTTGGTTCGGTCACGAGAAGCGTTCAGTGGTGACGCCTGCGGGAACAGCGCGAGCCGAAGATCCACTTGGTCAAGTGATCACTTGACCAAGTCAGCTGAGGTCGTGCCCGCGGCAAGCATCCACCGATAAGCGGAACGTGACCGGAAACACAACGGAAGAACAGTTTCTAGTCAGGATGATCAAATAACCCCTAATTTGTTTAGGAAGATAAGGAGGATCATGACCGGTGCGACGAACTTCACGAGGTAGTACCAGATCTGCCCGATACCGGATCCTGTGAAGTCTGTAGCTTCCAGAGCTTCTGATTTAGAGAAATACCATCCGATCAGAAGGGCCATGGAAAGACCGCCCAGCGGCAGAAGAATGTTGGATGCAATGTAATCCATGGAATCCAGAATGTTCAAGTCACCGATCGGGGTGACGCCTGACCAGATTCCGAAACCGAGAGAAACCCCGATTCCCATGACAAACATGACCGCTCCCATGACAACACTTGTAGCAAACCGTGTCCATCCGAGAATTCTCATGAAATAGGCCGTCGGCACTTCCAGTATAGAAACCGAAGAAGACAGAGAAGCAAGAATCAAGGCAAAGAAGAAGACAAGCCCTACAATTCCCCCCATCGGCATCTGTTCAAAAATACTCGGCAGTGTAATGAATACGAGCGGCGGACCTGAACTTGGATCGATCCCGAAGGCAAAAACCGCCGGGAAAATGACGAGCCCTGAAATCACTGCAAAGAAAGTATCCATAATCCCAATGCCGAGGGCTGCACTCGGCAGTTTGTTTTCTTTTCTCAAATAGCTTCCGTACGTGAGCATCGCTCCCATACCAAGACTGAGAGAGAAGAACGCCTGCCCGAGGGCGGCGATGTAAATGGACGGATCACTTAGAGCGGTCCAGTCCGGCTGAAATAAGAACTTCACCCCTTCATACGCCCCATCCAGGGACAAGCTGAAGAAAGCGAGTCCAATGAGAATGAGGGCAAGCAGCGGCATAAAGACCTTGTTGGCTGCCTCAATGCCTTTTTTCACCCCGCTCAAAACAATAACAATCGTAAGAATCATAAATAAGGCTGTCCAGGCAATCGGATGCCAGGAATGACTGATAAACTGACCGAATGCCCCTTCGTAACCGACCTCCGGAGATGTAAAATAAGATCCATTTAAATAATTCCAGAAATAAAAGATCGCCCAGCCGGCTACGACAGCGTAAAAGCTCAAAATTAAAAAGGAACTGGCAATGCCGAAAAATCCCGTCAAATACCATGGTGTATTTGGTGCCAGCTTTTTAAAGGAACCGACAACATCACTCTCTGCTTTTCTACCGATACTCACCTCAGCAAGCAGCAGCGGGACCCCCAGTAAAATGACAAAGGCCAGGTACAACAGCAGAAAGGCTCCTCCACCATTATTTCCCGCTACAAAGGAGAACCTCCAAATGTTCCCGAGGCCCACGGCCGAACCCATGGCCGCCAGCATAAACCCAAGCTTCGTCCCCCACTTTTCTCTTACCATTCTTCCTCAACTCCTCTCCATCTCTTTCTATGATGTTCTGATAAATATTCATCATAATATCATAGATTCGGGAAAAGATAATATAAAATCAGAAATTTCATAAAATTTACAGCCTGAAATCGATCTTTGTATGCTTCGCTTGGACATGAGAAGCGTTTTCCTGATGTTTTTCTTCAAATTTCATACAGGATGAGCCAGAGGAATGCAGCACCACCTGAGAGGGCATTTCCTTCGATTTGAAATCGTAGGCACTGCAGGCTCTCGGAAAAGCGGGGTTCCATGTCGTGCGAAAGTGCCGGCACCGAAAACAGTTGATCTTCTTCAAAGAAACCCTTCCTTTCTACCATGATGTGGTAAAAGCATAGCATATCCGGCCGGCCCGGACATACATAAAACAGCCCTGCTTCACTCTCATGAAGCAGGGCTGTTATTTTAGTACCCACGTTCTTTTTCAAGACGCTGGATCCGTGCTTCCAGTCTCTCGTATTCCTCACGGGAAACGAAGCCAAGTTCGTTCATTTGGTCCTGGAATTTCGCCTTCACCTGTTCATTCCACTGCTGATCCTTTGTTTGACCTTTGGCCATCCACGCCTGCATCCGCTCATTCACCATGCTCTTCGCCTGCGAAGGACTGATCTCTCCGCGCCTGACCATGTCATTCACAAGCTTCTCGAACTTTTGTTTTCCACTGACTGCGGCTCCAAGACCTAAATGAAACCCTTTTTTCAATAAGTCATTCATGTTCGATTCCTCCTATTATGAGTAAGCTTCCGCAGCATATGCACGTGATTGATGGAGCTGAAAATAAATCCGGCTGCACCAGTCCCGAAGATGACCCCACCGATCCACCAGCTGGGAAGGACTTCAATAACGCCTGTATAAAAAAAAGCAGCGGTTCCGATCAGCATGATGATAAACGAAAGCAGTGTCATAAATAAATAATATTGGTGGAACAACTGATTTTTCTGCTGAGTCGTTTTCCACTCTCTTTCCTTGTCCCCGTCCTCCAAATATTCGACCAAAGCCCGCGGGAGGGAGAGCAGCGGCCTCGCTGTCTCCTTCAACACGTCCGTGTAAAGGGATGAAGTGGAATCCTTCCCGGATACCCACTCCTTAATGACCGGCCGTCCCCAGGCAATCAGATCCACTTGAGGATAGATTGTGCTCAGGACACCTACGACAATGGATGCCGCACGTCCAAGAAACGCATAGTCAGCAGGCAGCTGAATCGGCTGTTCTTTGACAAACTGCTGCAGATCCTCCAGCATGTCATTCATCATATGTGCATCCAGCTTGTCAAAGTTCCCTTCCAGGTACATGTCTGTCGTCTGCTTCAACAGTTTCTTCACTTTTTCCGTATCCGCTTCCGGCAGAAGGAAATTCATTTCCTGCAAGGCTTCAATTACTCTGTCGTAGTCGTCCAGAATGAACCCTTGAATCATTTTACGTATGGAATCGGCATCCTCTTTCCGGATTTCCCCGACCATTCCGAAATCGAGAATGACCACTGTACCGTCTTCTTTAATCATCAAGTTGCCCGGGTGTGGATCAGAGTGGAACATCCCGGCATATAAAAATTGTTCGATACACAGTTCAAACAAAATATAGGCAATACGGCTCCGGTCGATCCCCTGCCTGTCCATAAAGGAGACATCCGTAATTTTGTGCCCCTCCACCCACTCCATGACGAGCACGCGTCTGGTCGATAGGTCTTCGTAATAATGCGGCACCCTTACATCCTGAAAATCACGGAACCGCTTTTGAAACGCCCGTCCGTTCTCCAGCTCCATCGTAAAATCAAGTTCGTTGCTGATGACCCGGACGACTTCCGTATAAAGGGCCTGGAGATCCGCTTTTTTTCCATAAACGGTGAACCGGTTGACGAGCCAGAATACAATTTTCAAAGCCTTGAAGTCCATCCGGAATGTATCACGGACTCTGTAGCGCTGCACTTTAACCGCCACCGGCGTCCCATCCTTCAGGTACGCTTTGTACACTTCTCCAATGGATGCAGAGGCCACCGCTTTTTCATCAATGGAATTCAGGTGATCATCCAGTGAGGCGTTCCAGTCTTCTTCAATCGTTGCTCTGGAATAGGAAAACGGGACGGGCTTCACACGGTCGACAAGTCCCTCCAGTTCTTTAATGAAGGACGGCGGAAGAAGATCCCCACGGGAGCTGAGAAATTGTCCGAACTTTATCAGCAGCCCGCCGAGGGCGACCGCCTTCCTCCGATACTCTTCCGCCATATCTGCCAGCATCATCTCCCATTTCCTTTTCGTCTGCTCATCCCAGATCCGGTGTCTCTTTTCGAACCAGAAAATGCGGAGCAGAAAACGGACGGACATCCAGACAATAACTGTGATCCGGTAAATGGCTATGTATTTCAACCGCTGATGCATGCGTCCCGCCTCCTTTCCATACTTCTGTATCTTACTTTTCCCCGCAAATCCACAGGTCAACCCTGTCAATCGACGATCCCGCACAGACTTCAGCTACTTACAGCCGCCCCGCAGAAAGGCAGCGCTTGCACTTTTCTCTACTATTGTGTGAAAATTCATGTATAACGAAAGGATGAGTGCCATGATTCAGATTCGCGAGCTGGAAGTCAGGGAATTACATACGGCAGCCGAGTGGCTGTATCAGATGAATGGCCAGGACCGCCATTATGTGGCCTGGATGGCTTCTGAGAAAAATGAAATCTTCGAGCAGATCTGGACGTTAACCCAGTTCACAGAGCCTTTAGCTTATGTCGCTTGGGAAGGTTCCGAAATCGTAGGATTTTTAGGCATGGTCCCTTTTTTCGAGCAGAAATTCTGCCGCCTCCTCGGGCCTTTTGCGGTAAAAGAGGAATCCGACGTCATTGAACGCTTATGGGACAAAGCTTCTCTGACTGCCCAGCTTCATTTTGATGCGGTTAAAGTAGCCTGCTACGGGGCGAACGAAGAGTTGAAAGCTTTCGCTAAAACCCATGCGTTCGAACTGTATAACGTTGAAAAAACACTGGTCCTCTTCCAAGCCCATTACAAGGCTGCGGAGTCCACAAAGACCCCGTCAATCTTCCGGCTGCAGGAACAGGATAAAGAAAGATTGGACAAGCTGCATCCAGATGCGGCGTATTATACGACAGAAGAAATGTTTTACCTTTCACGACAGCAGGGGAACGATCTATGGGGATATGAGAAGGAGGGAGAGCTCGCCGGGTACCTCTACTTTGAAACGATCGCGGAAGGGGAAGAGGGTGAAATCTGCTTTGTGAATGTTCATCCTTCCTATCAAAACACCGGCATCGGCACAGAGTTGATGGAACATGCCCTGCAATATGCGTTTTACGCCCTCGAACTGCAGGCGGTCACCCTATCTGTCCGCTCCTTGAATCCTCAGGCTGAACAGTTATACAAAGCCATCGGTTTTCAGGAGCTGAACGAAATACATGCGTACCAGAAGATTTTCACACCGACCCCACCTGCTCCGCTTCATTAATGGAAAGGAGACCTTTGATGGATATCATCGAAAAAACATTGAGCACCATTGGAGATGAAAGCCGGATACAGAAGCAGACCGCCGTCAGTGGTGGTGACATCAACCAGGCATTTTACGTACAGACCGAAAGACAGGCGTACTTTATAAAGACGAACGCCGGTGTCCCCTCCCACTTTTTCCAGGCGGAAGCCGAGGGGCTGCAGACGATTCAACAGACAAAGACCATCCGTGTCCCGAACGTCTATCATTACGACATGCCTGAAAACAGGGAGCCTGCCGCGCTTGTGATGGAATGGATTGAACCCGGGAGCCGGAACGATCATGCAGCCCTCGGCCGTCAGCTTGCTCATATGCACAAGCACACAAGGGATTCGTATGGATACGGGGCTCCGACGTTTGTCGGACAGCTCGATCAGCCAAATACGTGGGCCCCTTCCTGGGTGGACTATTACCGTACGTGCCGCCTGGGCGCACAGCTTGATATTGGGATCTCCAAAAAACGGATAACGAACAAACGAAGAAAGCGGATGGAAGCATTGATGAACAGACTGGACCAATACCTCCCCGCTCATCCCGAAGCCTCTCTGCTCCACGGTGATCTATGGGGCGGCAATTACATGATGGATGAGCACGGACAGCCGGTTTTGATTGACCCTTCCATTCTTTATGGGGATCACGCTTTTGAACTGGCCTTTACAGAAGTCTTCGGCGGCTTCCCAGCTGATTTTTACAATCATTATCAAGAGGTCCTCCCTCTGCCTGAACATTACGAGGAAATCAAACCTCTGTATCAGCTCTTTTACCTGCTTGCCCATCTCAACATGTTCGGGGAAAGCTATGGTCCCGCTGTGGACCGCATTCTTAAGCATTATGCAGAATGATCATCAGGAATAGGCCCGGCCCTTCCCTGAGTCGGATATTTCCACCAGATCGACCGGGTAGGGCTGGAAATAACTCTGCTGCTTCAAATACCCGCTTTGAAAACGGGCGGTCCAGGAACTCAATACACTGAGAACAGCACTTAAGGGGATTTTTTCTTCTTTATATTGATGAAGAAGATCAGCAAAACTTTGTTTTTCTCCGCTCGTCAGCTGCTTCTTAAAATACCCGGCAATGTGCTGACAGACGTTGACGTGGGCGCTTGTTTTCGCAGGCTCCCGCATCAGCTCATGAAGCAGATTTTCGTACGTTTCAAGCACCTCACCGATTCCACGATGGTCATGGTTGGCTGTCGTCTGCCCCATTTTCTTCAACAGGCCCGGGTGGTAGGCCATAAACAGATATTTATGCCGGGCATGAAACTGCTGCAGCTCCTTCATCTTTCTTTCCTTCTTCATCTCCCGGAAGGAGGCCAGGGTGAATAGTTTCGTCAAAAAATGATGGCGCAGGGTGAAGTTTTTCAACCGCCCTTCCTCCTCCACAGCCAGCCCGCTGTGACGCTTGAGTACCTCTGCGGCAAACACCCCGGATGTCTTTCCGATCACCTGGGAATTCTCCGCACTCTGATACACCTTCACATCATGCATCCCACAGGTCGGAGAACGGTTCTTCAAAAGAAATCCATCAACATCATCAAGATGATCAAGAAAAGTATTGGAAAAACCAGTCATTTTATCAGTAAGATCTTCCCCCGTTTTCGGTTGAACGAGACGTTTTTCCTCATCATCCACGAGACGGATGACATCTCTTGGTACACCCAGTCCGATTTCCACTTCCGGGCAGACAGGAATAAATTCTACATGCGCTTTCATTCGTTCGACTGCTTTATCTGGTATGACCGCTCCGTTATACCGCACCTCTGCAAATTCAAGGCACCGGCTTACGACGACTCTAGGCTTCGCATATGACTGCATTCCCTTTCCCCCATTTCCAGTTTCCAATGTATACAAAAGGTTCCCCGTTGTCCTTTTGTGATAAACCCCGGGGTCTGTGATTCTCTACAAATTTCCTATTGGTTTTTGGCAGTAATCGTAATAGAATAAATAATGTTGTATATTTATTCTGAGATGTTTATAAATAAAACAGATTAGTCAGGAGAGATTTTGGATGAAAGCGAAAGATTTTAAACCTTCTTCGCATCTGCGTTTTATCATACCGTCCCTCATCGGTATTTTCTTATTTATGTTCCCTATCAGTGGTGATGACGGAGCCGTCACCATTCCAATCGCCGTTTTGGCAGGAGAGGTCGAGGAACGACTGGCCGGCTCCCTGTCTCTCATCATGACCATCATTATTACGATAACAGCGCTTGCCACTGTTGCCGCTAAACTGCTGAGATCGGATGGTTCCAAATCTCCGTTTTTCCATTCATTATTTAATGTACCCGCGGTATGGGTCGTTACCCGTGTTCTCGGTATGATTTTCGCCATCATGGTCTACTTCCAGATTGGACCGGAGGCGGTCATTTCCGAAAATACAGGCGGACTGCTGCTGGATTCCCTGCTGCATGTCCTGTTCGCCGTCTTTTTATTTGCAGGGCTGTTCCTTCCCCTGCTGTTGAACTACGGCCTGTTGGAATTGTTCGGAGTCATCCTTACGAAAATTATGCGTCCGCTCTTCAAACTGCCGGGACGCTCGTCTATTGACTCCCTTGCTTCCTGGCTCGGGGACGGAACGATCGGAGTCCTTTTGACGAGTAAGCAGTATGAAGAAGGGTACTACACGAAAAGAGAAGCAGCCGTAATCGGAACCACCTTCTCCATCGTCTCCATTACCTTCAGTCTTGTCGTCATACAGGAAGTCGGGCTCGGCCATATGTTCGTGCCGTTTTATCTAACTGTAGCGCTCGCCGGATTTGTTGCAGCATTGATCATGCCGCGGATTCCGCCGCTGTCCAGAAAGCCTGATACCTATGTAACCGATGAAGCAGGAGAACAGAATGAAGATATTCCCGAAGGCCACAATGTGTTTACCTACGGATATGCCCAAGCGGTTGAGCGCGGCAGCAAATCGATAGGTCCCGGAGCCTTTATGAAGCAGGGCGCCCAGAATATCCTTGATATGTGGATGGGGGTTGCTCCGATTGTCATGGCCCTCGGGACGATTGCTCTAATCATTGCGGAATTCACCCCTTTCTTCACGTGGATCGGTATGCCGTTCATTCCACTTCTTGAACTCATGCAGGTGCCCTATGCTGCGGAAGCCTCTGAAACCATTCTTGTAGGGTTTGCGGACATGTTCCTGCCTGCAATCATCGGAGCTTCTATCGAGAGTGAAATGACACGGTTCATTATTGCCGCTCTTTCTGTAACCCAGTTGATTTACATGTCGGAAGTCGGTGGTCTTCTGCTCGGTTCCAAGGTTCCGGTTAACCTGAAGGACCTGTTCATCATCTTCCTTGAGCGTACGATCATAACCCTTCCAGTCATTACACTGATGGCACATCTATTGTTCTGAATGCATAAAGAAAGACCGCCGGGCCTTTGGCTCAGCGGTCTTTTAATTGTTCCAGCACTTTTTGCGCGGTTTCCAGACTGGACGAAGGATTCTGACCGGTCACAAAGGGAAAATCAACGACGACGTGACTTTCATCCGGCTTTCCTTTGCTGAATTCCGCCCCTTCTTCGATTAAACGATCTTCCAGTGAAAACGGGACACGTCCCTCAAGACCAACCTTCGTTTCCTCTTCATTCGAAAAGCCTGTCAGCTTTTTCCCACTTACAAGAGACTGCTTATTGTGATCCGTGACACCAATGAATCCGGCGGGGCCGTGACAGACGGAAGCCATGACTTTTCCTTCGGTAAGAAAGTGACGGAGAAGCTCTTCCAACTGTTCATTTTCAGGAAAATCGACCATGGTTCCGTGCCCGCCGCATAAAAAGACAGCGTCATACGACGTCGGATCCACTTCTGCGAGTGCCACCGTCCGGCTGATCGGCTCCATCACCCCGTCCCATACATCAGGAAGCTGGTTGCTGTAACTGTTTTCATCAATCGGCGGGCGCCCTCCCCGCGGGCTTGCGGCGGTCACCTCATAACCGGCTTCCCCGAACTCCACGGACGGTTCGACAAACTCAGACAGCCAGAGCCCCGTTTCATGTCCATCCATGTGATCAGCATTCGTGACAATCATCAAGATTTTTTTAGACATACAAAAACCTCCTTGCGAATCTCTTACGTATTATTCACAAGGAGGCTCTATTCCATCCACCAGGAAAGGCGGATTTATTTATGATTGAAGCGTGGAATCTTTGTCAAAGGTCCGCTGCCACCAACGTTTGATGAGCTGGATACGCCCCTCAATGAACGGCTGTGTCAGCGTGCGGATCAAGCTGCTCGATAACAAGTAGACAATAGCGGCAGAGATGATCGCAAGCCCGATGACATCAAACAGGTTATCCACTTTGAACAAGTCGGCCTGCCGGAAGAACTGGATGAAAAAGCCGTGCAGCAGATAAACGTACAAGGTCTTTCCGCCAAGGTACGTGATTTTATATTCTGTATTCGGAATCCATGAAAGGACACTGACAACCATGATCCCCGCGAGAGCGTATACCGCCAGTCGGAACAGTCCTCCCATTTCCGGACTGCCGAGAACCTCATAGGATTTCGAACCGAGCAGCCAGCCGGAGTTGATTTCAGGGAGGACAGCAATCACACCTGCGGCTGCAGCCATAATGACCATACTGATTTCCCGGACACGGCGTGTTCTCCACTTATGCACATGCTCCTTCGTCAGCCAGTACCCGGCAAGGAAAAACGGGAAGAAAACGAATGTGCGGGATAGACTGAAATGGTGGCCGATATCTGTGAAATATCCGACGAGCACACCGATCTGAACAGCGATGGCGACACCGAGCATCGGCGGGATTTTCTTAAACCAGTACAACAGAATGTGCCAGCAGAACAAACTGAACAAGAACCATAACGACCAGTGCGGATAAAAAATCCCGTCAAACCCTTCACCTTTCCCGATGAAGAAGTAATACCCGGTATAGACGAGCTGAAAAATCAAGTATGGCAGAATCAACTTTTTAGCCAGCTGGATCAAGTAATCCTTCTCCCCCGATCCTTTGGCAAAGAACCCGGCAAGGAAAATGAACGCCGGCATGTGAAAGGTATAAATCCACGTATAAAGTGTGTACATCGGTTTGGAACCATCGGTAAACGGCTGGATCATATGACCGAAAACGACGAGAAAGATAAGGACTACTTTGGCATTATCAAAAAAAGCATCACGCTTCATGGGATCACCCTTCTTCGATTCAAGATAATCTATTCTACTTCATATGTACCACAATCTATCCTTATTGTAGACAGGTTTTTGAAGATTTAAATCGTCTGTAATGATAATGTAATTCAGAAGATACAATGTCACCTTTCCACGAACAAAGACACCATGGATCAGGGTGTCTTTCAGCTTGTAGAGAAACCTCTTTTTCTTTCTTACCGCCAGGAGCGAAAGCCCCTTCCCTTTCCGCGGACGAGCTTCCTCGCAACACCCACGCACGGCGATCTCGGCCCACTCGTTCTTCCGCAGGAGTGGAAGGGGCACCGCTCCTTGGGAGTTCTATAACATCGAAAAACCCTCTCCTTCACCCAGCTCATCCCTGCTGGATGGAGGAGAGGCTTTTTCATATTCCGGCAGGCAGCCGTCATCAGCGCAGCCCATGCCGTTCTTTTGAAAATGCGAACCTGCTTAGTGCACAACCTCTCTCCTCTATATTCTAACGTTGGCACAAGGAGCGTTCGGTGTTGATGCCCGCGGCATTTATCCACCGATAAGCGGAAAGTGACCCTGCCCACGACAAATGTAAACTCTAACTGGTTTACACAGGCTTTTTCTAAAGCCAAAAAGACACCCTGGATCAGGGTGTCTCTTCGCTTTCCTCAAAATCCACGGCCCACATACCGTTCCGGAAAATAGGTTCATACAGACCTTCCTTCGTTTCTCCGTCGATGTTCAATTCATCCGACCCCATCATGAAGTCTTCATGGACGAGACTATCATTGACACCGTGTGATTCCATCTGCTCCTTATTAAAGGAGGATCCGCCTTTTATGTTGGTGGGATATGCTTTTCCTAAAGCTAAGTGACAGGAAGCATTTTCATCATATAACGTGTTGAAAAAGATGTGACCGGATTGGGAAACCGGGGAAGCGTGCGGTACGAGGGCGACTTCTCCAAGTCTGGCTGAGCCATCATCCGATTCAACCAGATGCTTCAGTATATCCTCCCCGGATTCCGCGGCGTAATCCACCACTTTTCCATCCTTGAATGTTAAGGTGAAGTTCTCAATCAAGTTCCCCGCGTAACTCAACGGCTTTGTGCTGGAGACCTTCCCATTCACACCGTACTTATGAGGCATAGTAAAGACTTCTTCGGTCGGAATGTTGGGGTTGAACGTGCTTCCTTTTTCTGATTCCGCCGCTCCTCCATGCCAGATGTGATTCGAAACGAGCTCAATGGTCAGCTTTGTCCCTGGCCCGGAATAATGGAGTTTTTTATACTGCTTTTGGTTCAAATATTCCCTCGCCTGCCGAAGAGCTTCATTATGCTCTTCCCATGCCTGAACGGGATCTTCCTTGTCCACCCGTGTGATTCTGAAGATCTCCTTCCACAGCTGTTCCTGTGCCTCTTCCGGAGAAGCATCCGGAAACACTTTCTGCGCCCATGCTTTCTGCGGATAGGCAACAATGGTCCAGGTCGTCTTATCATTCATTAAATAGTCCCGGTATCCGGAAAGAGCCTCGCCACTCGCTTTCGTGGCCGCAGCCACCCGTTCCTGATCTACATTCTTCATTAAATCCGGGTCCGGACCGTAAATGGTTAACAGCCCATACCCGTCCGCCACCATTTCTTCAAGACCTTCCGCTTTCCATTTAGGGAAATCCTTAAGGACGGCCATCGGTGCATGCTTCATTTTCATATAACTGAGCATTTCGTCGTTCCATTCGACATGAACGTTTTTCGCCCCCATCCCGTAGGCCTTTGCGGTTACGATCCGGACGAAATCGGCAGCTTCAATGGGGGCGTTGATGATCAGCCCCTGCCTGTGCTGCAGGTTCACTCCGTTTTTCAAAGCCAGATCTGCATACTTCTCTAAATCATTTCGCTTTATTGTCATGGTTACCCCTCTTTTTATGTTTTGTCTTTAAAAACTTCAATCGCCCGCTTCCGCATCTTTTTATGGTCCACCACAGGCTCAGGATAGTCTTCACCGATCATACATCCAGCCTTTTCCTGTTCGTTCTCCGGCATCTTCGAAGGATCATGGATATACTTCTTCTCCACATTTTCAAGCTCCGGCACCCATTCCTTAATGAAACGGCCGTGAGGATCGAAGCGCTCGGACTGCCTGACTGGATTAAATACGCGGAAATAAGGAACAGGATCTGTACCGGTGGAAGCCGCCCACTGCCAGCCACCGATATTCGAGGCAGGGTCATAGTCCACCAGCCTCTCAGCAAAGTACCGTTCTCCTTCGCGCCAATCCATCAGCAGATCCTTCGTCAAAAAAGAGGCCACAGCCATACGGAGCCGGTTATGCATCCAGCCGGTTTCATTCAGCTGTCTCATCGCTGCATCAATCAACGGAAAACCAGTCTGCCCCTGCTTCCATTTTTCCAGAAGATCCTCATCATTATTCCACGGAATACCTCTGTATTTTTCAACAAGCTCTTTATCGTCTGATTCAGGATAATAGTAATAGATCATGTTGTAAAAATCGCGCCACGCAAGCTCGGAAATATAGGTTTCCACTCCGGATGTATCCTTTTTGAAGTTTACTTCGTCCTGAATTCTATGATACAGCGTCCGGACGGAAACCGCACCAGTACGCAGATACCTGGACATCAGACTTGTCCCATCAACGGCCGGGAAATCCCGCTCCTCATCATAATCATAGATGGCTCCATCAAGAAACAGGCTGAACCTTTCACCGGCAGCTTCTTCCCCTGTCCCGGGAAAATCAGCTTCTATTTTTTCCATCAGCGACTGGTACGCTTTTTCTCCTTCTTTAAAGGAAGAACGTTTATCCACGGCCGCATTTTTCAGTTTATCGTGGTTCACCCGTTGAATACCGGGTTTCTGCTGCTGCTTCCACTTCTTTAAGTATGGGGAGAATACTTTATAATGGCCGCCATCCTGTTTTTTGATTTCCTCCGCCCCGTGCAGGTGGTGATCCATGTAATGGTAGACTTCCACATCAATCGAGTCCAGATACTCCACCATATGATCATCCCGCTTCTTACCAAATCCTGTTTCATCCCGGTTGAAGTAGACCATGTCCACATCCAGTTCCTTTACAAATGTCTGAAAGGACTCTTCGGTTTCTCCTTCAATAACATGGACAGGCGCACCCATATCCCCGGCACGTGAAACGAAGTCCTGAAGGGTTTGAAAATAGTAATCATGCCTCATTGTGAATGACTTGTTCAAATCCGGGTGAATATGAAAAAACAAAACGAGGCTGTCCTCATCTTTTGTATGTTCAACAGCTTTTGCAAGTGCTGTATGATCATTCAACCGTAAATCTCTTCTAAACCAGACGGCTCTTGTTGTCATCACCGTTCCCCCTTTCCCTTTATCCTTCCTTTTTCCTACTTCACTTAAACCCTGTCCAACCGGGGGGACAGGCTCCACGAAAAACCAGAGCCCCTTCCCTTTCCGCGGACGAGCGCCCGAGCTGGGCGGTCTCGGACCACTCGTTCTTCCGCAGGAGTGGAAGGGGCACTGCTCCTTGGGGGTTCTTTAACATCGACAAAGACTCTCCTCCACCCCGCTCACTCTTGCTGGATGGAGGAAAATCTTCCGGCAGGCAGCCGTCATCAGCACCTGTTCTTTCCCTTCCTCTTTTCCACGCAAGCGGCAATAGCGCAGCCCATGCCTTTCTTTTGAATCTGCGTACCTGCGTAATGCACAATCTCTCTCCTTCATATTCTAACGTCGGCACAAGGAGCGTTCGGTGGTGATGCCCGCGGGAACAGCACGGGCCGAAGATCCACTTGGGCAGGCGGCCTTCCTGACCAAGTCAGCGGAGGGCGTACCCGCGGCATTCATCCACCGATAAGCGGAAAGTGACCCTTCCCACGACAAATGGAAAACTCTAACTGGTTAACACAGGCTTTTTCTACAGCCAAAAGAGGGGTTCTGCTAAGCAGAACCCCTCTTTTTTGTACTATTTTGGCGAAGTTACGAGAAGTGTTCGGTGGTGGGGCCTACGGGACCGAACCCAGGTCAGCTGAAACCGGGCCCACGGCAGGCATCCACCGATAAGCGGAAGATGACCGCACATACCACCTCTGTAAAACCGTACTTTTCCAAATAGGTTCTTTTATTTGAACGCGTTCATCAGTGTCGCCATTTCAATGGCTGCTGTGGCTGCCTCCCAGCCTTTGTTACCGGCCTTCGTACCTGCACGCTCGATGGCCTGTTCAATGGTGTCTGTGGTAATGACGCCAAAGATCACTGGAATACCAGTCTTCTGGGAAGCCTGAGAAACCCCTTTAGCTGCTTCGCCGCAAACATAGTCGAAATGCGGCGTGGAGCCGCGGATGACAGCTCCCAGGGTGATAACCGCATCGTACTTCCCGGTTTCCGCCATCTTCTGAGCGGCCAGTGGAATTTCAAAAGCTCCAGGCACATAAGCAGCCTCTACATCGTTCAGATCGACGCCGTGACGCTTCAGCGCATCTACGGCTCCTTCATACAGCTTACTCGTAATAAAATCGTTGAACCTTCCTGTTACAATACCGATTTTCAGTCCTGTTCCTACAAGATTACCTTCAAATGTTTTAACCATAAGTCTCTTCCTTTCTAGTAGTGGAATAAGTGCCCCATTTTAGACTGTTTCGTTTTCAAGTAGCTTTCATTTTCTTTGCGGGAAGGCATCTGAATAGCCACCCTCTCTACAACCTCAAGACCAAAACCACCAAGTCCGGAAATTTTCTTCGGGTTATTCGTCAGCAGACGAAGTTTTGTAATGCCCAGGTCCTTCAGGATTTGAGCACCGACACCGTAATCTCTTAAATCAGGCCCGAAGCCGAGTTTCTCATTCGCTTCCACCGTGTCATAGCCTTCTTCCTGAAGCTTATAGGCTTTCAATTTATTCATTAACCCGATCCCGCGGCCTTCCTGTCGCATGTACAGCAGAACACCGCTGCCATTTTCGGAAATCTGCCGTAAAGCGTTGTGCAGCTGAGGACCGCAGTCACAGCGGTAGGAGCCGAAGACATCCCCTGTCAGACATTCGGAGTGTACCCGCACAAGGGTCGGCTCCTCCGGATTGATGTCTCCTTTTACAAGAGCGATGTGATCTTTAAAATCGATATCATTCTTGAAGCCTACCGCTCGGAATTCGCCGTATTCTGTAGGCATCTGCACCTCGATTTCCCGGGTCACATGGTTTTCCTGCTCATGGCGGTATGAAATCAAATCCGCAATGGTGATCATCGGAATGTCAAACGCCTCGGCCATTTCTTTCAGGTCAGGCACACGGGCCATCGTTCCATCATCTTTAATGATTTCACAGATGACACCTGCCGGCCGGGCTCCCGCAAGACGTGCCAGGTCGACAGCCGCTTCCGTATGACCCGCTCTGCGCAGGACACCGCCTTCCTTGGCAATCAACGGGAAAATATGACCGGGCCGCTGGAAATCGGAAGCTTTACTTTCCGGGTTCAGCATTTCCCTGATGGTCAGGGCCCGTTCGTCCGCTGAAATTCCAGTTGTTGTCTCTTTATGATCCACACTGACCGTAAACGCTGTCTGATTAGGGTCTGAATTATCATTGACCATAGGCATCAGCTCGAGCGCTCCAGCTGTTTCATTCGTAATCGGGGCACAAACCAGCCCACGCCCATGCTTGATCATAAAATTGATCATCTCCGTGGAAGCATGCTCCGCAATTCCAATAAAGTCCCCTTCATTTTCCCTGTCCTCGTCATCACAAACGATGACAAGCTTTCCCTGCTTCAATACATCAATCGCTTTTTCAACCGAATCAAACATATGCTTTCCCCCTCTTCATGCAAACCCGTTATCAGCCAGCATCTTTTTGGAGATGGCTGTTTGCGGGTGCTCTTGATTCTGCCCACTCAGGAAGTGAGCGACATATTTTCCAATCATGTCACATTCGATATTAACTTTGTCTCCCGGACCTTTCCTGCCGAGAACGGTATGTTCCATCGTGTGCGGAATCAAAGAAATGGTGACACGATCCTCTTCTACTCCGAATACAGTCAGGGATGTACCATCAACAGCTATCGAGCCTTTATAGACAAAATAAGGAACCAAGTCGGACGGAAGCTGTATGTCGTAATAGACGGCGTTGGACTCCGGCCTTTTTGATACAATGCTGCCCGTACCGTCAATATGACCCGATACAAGGTGACCGCCGAACCGCCCATCTGCCGCCATCGCGCGTTCAAGATTGACATCGCTGCCCTGCTTTAATTCATGGATGTTGGTGGCGCGGTATGTTTCCGGCATCACATCAAAGGATGCGGTATCCTTCGTATAATCTGTCACGGTCAGACAGACACCGTTAATGGAAATACTGTCCCCAAGCTTGATATCTTCCAGAATTTTGGATGCAGCAATCTTTATCTCCAAAGCTTCCGTTTTACTTTTAACGGACTGCAGTGTTCCTATTTCTTCTACAATTCCTGTAAACATTAGGATTCCCCTTTTCTTATCGAAACAATTTTAATATCTTCTCCAAGCTGTTCGGTCGATACAAACTCAAAAGATGTCACCTGTTTCAACTGTTGGATGCCGCGGCCGGCAACCGGGGTCAGTGCTTCTTTTCCACCGATCAATTTGGGAGCAATATACGTAATCGTCTCATTCACCTTTCCTGATCTGACAAAAGCGTCGGCAATGGTGGCCCCTCCTTCAACAAGGAGAGAGGTGACCTTGTGCTTTCCTAAATAGCGCAGGACTTCTCCAGGATCGATGGTGCGGCCAAGCGGAATGACGTGGACATGGGCATGCTCTTCAAGAATCAGACGCTTTTCATCCGGTATATCCGCTGACGTGAAAATCCACGTTGGAGATTCATTATTTTGTATCAGATTCGAAGCAGTCGGAATACGAAGATGCGTATCGAGGACAAGACGGATCGGATGCTTTCCGCCACCCGGAATTCTTGTCGTCAATGTCGGATTATCCATCATGACCGTATTGATCCCGACTAGAATCGCGTCCGATTGATGACGATAGCGGTGTCCGTCCTGCCGCGCCTCTTCTCCTGTGATCCATTGACTCTCTCCACTGGCGGTGGCAATCTTCCCGTCAAGGCTCATCGCTGTCTTTAAACGGACATAAGGTTCACCTGTTTGAATGTAATGAAAGAAGGCACGATTCAGTTCATCTGCCTCGTCTTTCAAAACACCCGTCCGGACCTCCACGCCCTGCCGCTTCATCATTTCAATGCCCCGGCCGGAAACTTTAGGGTTCGGATCCGATGAAGCCGTAACGGCCCGGCGGATGCCTGCCTTCACGACAGCTTCGGCACACGGAGGTGTCCGTCCATGATGGCTGCACGGTTCAAGAGTGACATAGATGTCCGCGCCTTCCGCTTTTTCTCCTGCCATCCGTAGTGCGTGCACTTCCGCATGAGGTTCACCAGCCTTCACATGCACGCCTATACCGACGACTTGATTATCTTTGACCACAATGGCGGCTACTGAAGGGTTGGGACTCGTCTGGCCGACCGTTTCCCTGGCCATCTGTACAGCCATTGCCATGTACTGCTCATCACGCTCCATCTTCATCACCTGCTCTTTTTCCATAAAAATAACCCTGAAGAAGACATACTTCTCCAGGGTCTTAAACGTCATTTTTTTGCGTACAGCAAACAAAGGGTACACGTGTTGCATGAACGGTACCGATACGTTTCCACAACCTTCTCCCATCCAGACTTTAACTGTCGGCTTTGGAATTTCACCAAATCAGGGAGAACCGTGCTTAACACTGATTCTCCGTCGCGGGCTGAGAGCATAAGCTCATTACCGCCGGCTGGGACTTTCACCCGACCCCGAAGGTTTCCATATTCAGTTGAATTACTTTAAATATATATGAAATCCCCATCTGCCGCAATCCTTAAGGTTTAAACAGCACCCATTAAGGCTATGTACTCATAAAACTGACCGCCCTTATGATGGGCACACGGATAACTGTCCACCGGATTCACGCCGCTTTGTTGTGAAATCAACAGGATTCATGACAGCCTTTCAACATCCTCAACAGAAGATGCACCACCTGATTTTAACAATCCAATGATGTGTAAGCCTGCTCTTTTCACGAACCTCCTATTGTAAAGCAGAAGAAAATCAGCTAGTATAGATTTATCAGGAAAACGTTTGCATAATAAGATATATTTTTAGATTTTCATGGTTATGGTTATTGAATAAACAAGCTGTTTATTCAATCATTCTCACTGAGAAAACGTTTGCATATCACGAATGATTTTATTAGGAAAGAGGGGCTGTATATGGAACGGGTATGGTGGAAAGAAGCGGTAGGATATCAAGTTTACCCTAGAAGTTTTCAGGATTCAAATGGAGATGGGATCGGCGATCTGCAGGGAATGATCAGCCGTCTGGACTATTTGAAGGATATGGGCATTGATTTCATTTGGATCTGCCCAATGTACAAATCCCCGAAGGATGATAACGGTTATGACATTTCCGATTATCAGGACATCCTGGATGAATTCGGAACGATGGAGGATTTCGACGAGCTGCTTAAGGAAGTGCATAAACGTGACATGAAGTTGATCATCGACCTCGTCCTCAACCATACAAGTGATGAACATCCATGGTTTTTGGAATCCCGGAAATCCAAGGACAATCCCAAGAGGGACTGGTATATCTGGCGCGATGGCAGAGGCGGCCGCGAACCGAACAACTGGGAGAGTATCTTTGAAGGATCGGCATGGGAATATGACGAGGAAACAAGGCAGTATTACCTTCATGTGTTCTCCAGAAAGCAGCCGGACTTGAACTGGGAGAACGAAGACGTCCGCGAAGCTCTATACAGCATGGTCAACTGGTGGCTGGATAAAGGAATCGACGGTTTCCGCATAGATGCCATCAGCCATATCAAAAAGCGGCCGGGCTTTCCAGATATGCCGAACCCTGAAAAAGAAACGTATGTGTCCTCTTTTGATATGCATATGAACCAAAAAGGGATCCACACCCACCTTCAGGAATTCAAAGACCGCACATACGATAATTATGACGTGATGACGGTCGGAGAAGCGAACGGGGTAAGTGCCGATGAAGCGGATCAATGGGTCGGCGACAACGGAAAAATGGATATGATCTTCCAATTCGAGCACCTGGACCTTTGGGATCAGGATGCTGAACAGCAGCTTGACATTAAGGGTTTGAAAAAAGTACTGACCCGATGGCAGAAAGCTCTTGAAGGGGATGGATGGAACGCTTTGTTTGTAGAAAACCATGACAAGGCCCGTGTCGTTTCGACGTGGGGGGATGATCAAGTCTACTGGCGCGAAAGTGCGACGGCGATTGCAACGATGTATTTCTTTATGCAGGGGACGCCTTACATTTATCAAGGTCAGGAAATCGGCATGACGAATATGGCCTTCCCTTCCATTGAAGATTATGATGATGTGGCTGCGAAAAATTTATATCAGAACAAAAAAGCAAAAGGCATGGCTCATAAGGACATTATGAACATTCTCTGGAACACATCCAGGGACAACAGCCGTACGCCGATGCAGTGGAGCCGTGAAGCACAAGCTGGTTTTACAACCGGAAACCCGTGGATGAAAATCAACCCGAACTATACGTCCATCAATGTGGCTGATCAAGAACAGGACCCCCATTCCATCTTGAACTACTACAAAAAAATGATTGCCATGAAAAAGGAGCAGGATGTGTTTACGTATGGCATCTATAATCTTCTTCTTCCGGAAGATGAGCAGATTTATGCTTATACGAGGACGCTGGACAGTAAAAAAGCCATCGTCATCGTCAATCTGACCGATCAAGCAGCTGACTTTCAGTCGGAGGAGCCACTCAGCTCCAGTCAGCTGATGTTGTCCAATTCGATTGTAAACCATCATAAGAACGTATCCAGCTTCTCGTTGAAGCCTTATGAAGCGCGCGTTTACCTTATGGAGACGTAAACGAAGAAAGCTTGTAAAACCATGGTTGGTTTATAGTGGTTCTCTCTTCCTGCCAAGGCGGAGTCCTTTAAAAACGAAAAGCGGCCTGTATGCCATGCCATACAGGCCGCTTTTTTCTTCCCTTTCTGTCAGGAAGCAATAGTTACATCTGAGTCCAGCTCCAACGCTACATTTCCTGCAATTGCTCGTGAGATCATGCAGGACTTTTCCGCCTTTTCAACAAGACGCTGGAGTTTTTCCAACTCCTTCTCTTCTGCCTCACTTTTCAACACGACACGGGGACGGTGAATGATTTTCTTATAGGTGAAGACTCCGTCGGTCACATCGACCTGACCTTCCGAGGTCATATCCATTTCCTGAAGCGGCAGATCCGCTCTTTCGATCATAGCGGCCAGCGTAATGATGTAACAGGTCGCCGCCGCCCCCAGAAGCATTTCATCCGGGTTTGTTCCTACATCCGGTCCATCCATTTCTTTAGGGATGGAGATTTCTGTTTTCAATTTATCTGATTCGATCCGGCCGACTTCGTTGCGGCCGCCCGGCCAGTCTGCCTTTAAATGAAAATGATGTAATGCCAAAGCAGAACAACCTCCTTTTTATTTTTTCATAGCAATGAATGGATACGTACCTCCATTGGTCTTCTGCATAAACCGGTGGGTTTCTTTAAATCCAGCTCTTCGGTATACTTCGACCGCCCGCTGATTGAACTCAGCAACACTCAATGTAAAAAAACGGGCCCCATAGTGGCGCTCTGCAAAACTCAAACCAGCTTCCATAAAGGAATCTCCCTTCCCCTTTCCCGTTAGATCCGGGCGGAGTCCAAGACCTACATCCACCGTTTCTTCAACAGTCGGATGAAAGGTGAAGAAACCGATCAGCGCGCCTTCCCTATAGGCGCTGTACGTATGCGGACTTCTCCGATGAGGATCGATAAACTCACGATAATCTTCTTCATCGGCGGTCATATCGTAAAAATCATACGGCGGAGGATAATGCCACGCCGCCATTTCCTCGGCTTCCTGCTGGGTCATCCGGGAAAAAGTGATGGACATTATGACTCCCGCGCATCCCAGTCTTTCTTGAAGCGGTCCATTTTTATATGCAGCTGCTCCACCATTTGATGGACACGCTGAAAATCTTCCCGATCGAGTTCTTCTGGATCCATGCTCTCAACAACCTGATGCAGCATATCAATCCGGTTTTTCACATAACGGAATTGATCGGACGTATTTTCTACAGCTTTTCCCACCGTACATTCCCCCTTTTCTCTATTGTATCGTTTCTTTTATTTTCAATAAACCAAACGGCACTTTCACGCGCCATGAACGGGTGCGGAATGTGCCGTGCTTCAGCTGAGTGATACAAGAAAACCCGTACTACGTGCGATCATAGTACGGGTTTTCTCCTCAATGCCGGGCTCTGCCCTTTAAAATCAGGCTTGCTTTTCTTCCTTTTTACCGGAAAGGAACCAGCCCAGCACTGCAATTAAAACAAGGACAGAATAGAATATAATTTTCCACACTGTCGAATGAGCAAAGTGTTCATCAAGAATTTGAATATTCGGGTGGGCTAGCGTGGATACGACAAGCTTGATACCGACCCATCCCACAATGACAAAGGCGGCGATTTCAAGACCCGGACGGGATTGAAGCAGATTGACGAACACATTGGCCGCAAAACGCATGATGATAATTCCGATCATCCCCCCTGCCAGGATGACACCGAACTGTCCTCCATCCAGACTTCCGACGTTGGGAAGATCCGTTTCTGGAAGAGCAACAGCAAGAGCTACAGCAGCTAAGATGGAGTCGACAGCAAAGGCGAGGTCGGCAAGTTCGACTTTCAACACAGTCATCCAGAAGCCTTTCCCCCGCTCGGAGCCGGTATCTTCCTCTTCCTCCTCTTCCTCTCCGCCGGACCTCCATTTATCAATGAGGTGCTTGATCGAGATGAATAAGAGGTAGGCGGCACCAAGGGCCTGCACCTGCCAGACATCGACAAGGAAAGATATAATGAATAAAGAACCAAATCGTAAAATGAACGCACCAAGCAGTCCATAAAACAGGGCTTTCTTACGCTTTTCTTCCGGCAGGTGCTTTACCATAATGGCCAGAACAAGAGCGTTGTCTGCGGCTAGAATACCTTCCAGACCGACAAGTACAATCAAAACCCAGCCATACTCAATCAACAATTGAACATCCACAGTTTCACTCTCCTCATTTATACAAGCTGCCATTAAAAAATGGCCCCGACCAAAGTGGTCCGGGCCATTACATAGACCTTTACCACTGTGGGTAAAGGTCTCGCTAACAACGTACGTTGCCAATAAAGCCGGGGATGACTCCCGAAATGACGACTTTATTGTACCAGCTACTCCCCTTTAGGAATGCTATATCTTTCTTAATCATAGCATGAAGCCTTTTTTTGTCAATCATTCCCGCCCACATTATGGAATCACTTTAGTATGGGGACGGGACGGAATCCTTATACGTCGTTCATCAATCGTTTGATCCATTCGGGATAACACGCGTCCATCAGGCTTTCTCTTCAAATAAACGGGTGGTTTCGACGATGACCTCAGCCGCTTTTTCCATACTCTCCAGAGATATGTACTCATACTTTCCGTGGAAGTTTTCTCCCCCGGTGAAAATATTCGGCGTAGGAAGTCCCATGTAGGAAAGCTGTGACCCATCCGTTCCTCCGCGGATCGGTTGAATGATGGGCTTCACACCTTTGTTCTGCATCGCTTCTTCAACGATATCAACAATATGACGGACCGGTTTGATTTTGTCCCCCATGTTGTAGTACTGATCCTCCATTTCTACAGCCACCCGCTTTTCTCCAAGGCGTTCATTCATGTCAGCAGCCAGACCATGTAACCGCTGCTTTTTCTCCTCAAATTTTTCTTTATCGTGATCCCTCACAATATAGGAAAGCTCAGCCCGATCCACATTCCCTTGCAGGCCAAGGAGATGGTAAAAACCTTCATACCCTTCTGTATGTTCAGGCGCTTCTTCGGCTGGAAGCTGATTTTGGAATTCCAGAGCAAGCTTTACCGCGTTGACAAGTTTATTTTTTGCCGTCCCCGGATGCACACTGTTTCCGTTAAAGGTGAGCTTGGCGCCTGCTGCATTAAAACTTTCATACTGAAGTTCACCGAGCGGACCTCCATCAACGGTGTAGGCGTAGGAAGCACCAAAACGGTCGACGTCAAATTTGTGGGGGCCTCTGCCGATTTCTTCATCCGGTGTAAACGCCACACGGATTTTTCCGTGCTTGATTTCGGGATGTTGAATAAGATGATTCAGAGCCGTCATAATTTCAGCAATACCTGCTTTATTATCGGCCCCGAGCAGGGTCGTTCCATCCGTTGTGATCAACGTCTGCCCTTTATAGGCGGTAAGTTCAGGGAAATCTTCCGGGCGAAGCTCCACCTCTTCATTCAAAGGCAGCACCCCTCCGTCATAGTTTTCAACAATTTGAGGGTTTACATGTTCGCCGGTAAAATCGGTGGCTGTATCCAGATGAGCGAGAAAGCCGATTACCGGCACCTCTTTTTCCGTATTTGCAGGAAGGGATGCCATCACATAAGCATGGTCATCCACACTGACTTCACTCATCCCGATAGCTTCAAGTTCTTCGACAAGCTTATGAGCAAGCTCCCACTGCCCTTCCGTTGAAGGGGTACGGCCGGTAGTTTCATCGGATTGAGTATTCATTTTTGCATAGGAAACTAAACGTTCCAACAATTCTTTTTTCATCATTGATGCTCCTCCCATGTCTCTTTCGGGTAAACTTTCATACAGGAAAAGTAAATCTATTGCTTCCCCCCCGAAATTTGGTATCCTTATTATAACGAATATGCACGAACGTCTGAAAGCTGGAGCATCCAGCTTTTCTTCATTCTACATAAAAAGGTGTGTCTTATCTGTGGTCCAAAAAAAATGGTTTCAAGCCATCGTAACTGCCATCCTACTTGCTCTGTTGATTTTACTGCTGCATCAAATTCAGTTTTTCTTCGATCCGATCATGACCTATGTCGGAGCCATCGCCTTTCCTTTAATCGGTGGTGGGATTCTGTTTTATTTATCCCGTCCCTTACTAAAACTTCTGGAACACTACAAAGTGCCGAGAATTCTCGGAATTGTCATCATCTTCCTATTGTTCATTGTTCTCGGTTACATCATCACCCAGTTCATTGCTCCAATCGCCCAGGAGCAGTTCACCCGGCTCGTAGATAACATTCCGGATATGGCTGAAATGATTGGCGAAGGCGTAACATACTGGCAGCAGAATCAGGACATTATACCAAGTCAGTTCAATGCGACCATCGATAATGTGGCCAACAATCTGGAAACATATCTTCAGGATGCCTCCACGGTGGTCATCAACGTCGTCAGCCAGTTGATCAGTTTTGTGTTCGCTCTTGTCCTGATCCCGTTTTTCCTTTTCTTCATGCTGAAGGATGGTGACAAACTGATCCCGTTCATCAGGCAGTTCTTAGGAAAAAGAGCGGGAAAAAGCTTTGCTAAACTGGCTCACGATATCGATCATACGCTTCATTCCTTCATTCTCGGTCAGCTGACGGTCAGTATCGTTGTCGGTCTGCTGCTGCTTGTCGGGTATTTAATCATCGATCTTCCATACGCTCTGACCTTGTCTTTATTTGCCATGGTGATGAATGTTATCCCATTCGTCGGCCCCTTCCTGGCCGTGGTACCAGCCATCCTTGTCGGATTGTTCGAAGACCCCATCCTGGCTGTGTGGGTGGCCGTCATTACCATTATCGCTCAGCAGCTGGAAGGGAATTTTGTTTCGCCAAACGTCATGGGTAAAGCATTGAGCATCCATCCGCTTACCATCATTACCTTGATTCTCGCAGCTGGAAGCCTTGCCGGCTTCCTCGGATTATTGTTTGCTATTCCCACCTATGCGGTTATCAAGACAATTGTCCGTCACTTCTATCAGGAGTGGCTTGAACGGAGAACAGCTGATCACAGCTGATTATACAAACGCTCTGACCCGCTATTGTTTACAATAGGGGGTCTGCTTTTTTCATTCTATATCACCGAAGCGAGGGATTTTTTATGCATAAACCAAGATTATGGACCCGGCCTTTTATCTTTCTCATTCTTGCCAACTTATTTACGTTTATGAGCTTCCAGATGCTGCTTCCCAACCTGCCTCCGTATATCGAGTCGATTGGCGGCAGCACCCTTGAAGTCGGATTGATTACGACCACCTTCGCTTTTGCAGCGATCGTGATTCGTCCGTTTATTGGTCACCTCCTGATGACCCGGGCACGGAAACTGCTCATCCTCATCGGTGCCGGGGCCCTGCTCCTCCTGACGATGATGTATCCTGTGACACAGGTGGTCTTCTTCCTGCTGGTCATCCGCTTCATCCACGGCCTTGCGTGGGGATGGTCGACGACGGTCAACGGAACCGCCGCTGTTGACATCGTCCCAAGACGCCGTGTAGGGGAGGGGATGGGCTATTTCGGTTTATCCGTTACCGTCGGAATGATTATGGCTCCAAGTCTCGGTATCTACTTGTATCAGAACTATTCATTCTCTCTACTCATATGGATTTCCGCAGCACTCGGAATCATTGCGCTTCTTTTATTTTCTGTCACCCGCTTCACCACGCCTGAGCAGGTGTATGAAAACCAAAAAAATCCGCCTCGCTTCTCCTTCAAGGATGCATTAATCGAAAAGAGAAGCTGGTACCCGGCTCTCGTCACGATTCTCAACACGTTTGGTTACGGAGCGGTTGTTACCTACATTGTCATCTTCGGTAATGAACAAGGACTGGACGGAACGTTTCTTTTTTATTTCTTTAATGCCGTCCTTGCTACTGTGTCACGTCCCATAACAGGACGGTACTTTGATAAGCGGGGACCATGGAACTTAATAATCGTCTGTTCCGTCATATCTTTCATTGCCATGTGGGTGCTGGCAACAGCGGATTCGAATCTGGACCTTATTATCGCAGGAGCTTTATTCGGAGCCGGCTATGGATCCATGATGCCGGCACTCCAGGCCTGGGTCATCTCCAAGACCTCCATCGAGCGAAGCGGGATTGCCAACGGGATGTACTACTCCTCTATTGACCTCGGCATCGGTGCGAGTGCCCTCATCCTTGGGTTTATCTATCAATTTGTGAACACAGCTGCCCTGTTTAAACTATCCAGTTTTCTCTTTTTAGTCGTCATGGTGCTGACGATCATCGACTTAAAAAGGCAGACCGAACCGTGGCAGTCGCCTCAATAATAAAAGCCCCGCATCTCTGCGGGGCTTTTTCGTTATTCGGCTGCATTGATTTCTTCAATCAGCTTATCAAGAACTTCACCATCTACCGTGGATACTTCGTTGCGGTAGAAGTCGCGGACAGGTTCAGCCTTTTCTTTAAAAGCTTCACGCTGTTCGTCAGACAGCTCTACAATCTCTGTCGGGTTTTCCGTATCGTTCTTAATCGTTTCTAAATATTCTTCGTTCTGCTTCTTCTGTTCTTCAAATACCCAGTCCTGCATCTCCGTTACGGTTTCATCCACCATCGTTTTCATTTCTTCGTCAAGGCCATCATACCAGTCAGTGTTCACAGTAGTCATTGCCACGTAATTGTTATGATTCGACATTGTCATGTAGTCCTGTACTTCGTTGAAAGAAGCATCTCCGATGAAGAAGATCGGGTTCTCCTGTCCTTCCACTGTGCCACGGTCCAGGGCTGTGTAAAGCTCAGACCAGCTCATTGGTGTCGGATCAGCTCCATATGCTTCATAGGACTTCAGGATCAACGGAGACGTCTGTGTACGCATCTTGAAGTTTTCGAAATCCGCAGGTTCGGAAATCTCCTTACTGGATGTCCACTGCATCGCGCCTTCAGACCAGAAAGAAAGCGGCGAAATGCTGTGTTCCTCGTAAAGCTTACGAAGGTCTGTATTCAAAGCTTCGCTGTCGTTCAGGATATTCTGTGTCTTTTCTACACTTTCAGGAAAAAGGAATTGGAGCGCAAAGATTTGTCCTTCTTTCACCATATTCCCTGTGAACCCTGGAGACATGACAGCCATTTCCACGGTACCGCTCTGCAGCTGCTCGACCTGGTTTGTTTCACTACCGAGCCCTCCGAATTCATACACGTCGATATTAACAGCACCGTCGGATTTTTCATTCATACGCTTGGCAAACTCCTGGGCGTATTCATACTGGACCTGTCCTTCCACTTCCTCTGTTACGAACTTCCAATTATACGTCTGTCCGTCTCCCCCGCTGTCACCACTGCTGTCGTCACTGCCTCCACAGGCAGCCAGCACCAAACTGATTAACCCTAGAATAAGAACTGCTAATCCATTCTTTTTTCGAATGAGAATGACCTCCCTTTGTATTTAAACTCTCCTTTTCCTAAAGAAGGAAAAGTGACAGTTCGTCAAAAAATATGAGTAAGCCTGAGATGGCAAACAAAATGAGAATATACGGCGGTGTGCCCTTGATAACCTCCAGGTACGGTTTATTGAAGACCGCACTGGCTGTAAAGATATCTACTCCAAACGGCGGCGTAGCTGATCCCAGAGCCGCCTGGAATGTGATGACGACTCCGAGGTGGACCGGATCTATACCAGCACTCATCGCAGCCGGGTAGAAAATCGGCGTCAGGATAAGAATGACGACGATCGGGTCTACAAACATACAACCGATAAAGAAGAAGATGGTGACCATCAAGAGTACGTAAATGGCACTAGGATCGGTTCCAAGGACAGTTTCCGTAATCATCTGAGGAATCCGTGCAAAGGAAATGACCCATGTAAAAGCCTGCCCGCCGGCGACAAGGACAAAAACGGCTGATGTAACAAGCCCTGTAGACCTGGCGATTTTCGGGAGCTCTTTAATATGTACGGAGCGATAGATGAACACCTCAAGAATAAAGGCATAGAGCACTGAAACCCCCGCTGCTTCCGTAGGACTGAAGAGTCCTGTATAAATACCCCCGATAACGACAATTGGAAATCCGAGTGGCAGAATCGCTTTTCTTGTCATCGTCCACCGTTCGCTCCAGCTCGCTTTTCCTGCCAGCGGAATATCGGCCATTTTAGCGTAAATGATGCTGTAGACCGCAAAGCTGATGAATACGATGATCCCGGGAATGATACCAGCAATGAACAAGTCACCGACAGAGGTGCCGGAAACGAGGCCGTATATGATCATTCCAATACTTGGCGGCACAAGGAGTGCGACGTCACTGGAATTGATAATTAAAGCGATGGCTGATGGATCTTTATAACCGATTTTCAGAAGACGCTCTCTCATCGGCTTACCGATGGCGACTACTGTAGCCTGGGTTGAACCTGATATCGCGCCAAAAAGCGTACAGGCAGCGGCTGTTGTTACAGCGTAGCCTCCCCGGATATGACCGATGAACGATCCGATGAAGTCCAACAGGCGGTTTGATGTCTTCCCTGTAGTCATAATATCGGCAGCGAAAATGAATAAAGGTACAGCTAGTAATACGTAAGGTTCGATTCCTGTAGAGAATTGCTGCATGAGGATCATGGGGTCCAATGTTGGGAAATAGATAAACATGATGACTAATGGAGCTGCCATCAGTGGAATCATCATGGGAAAGTTTAAGAATAAAAGCACCACCATGATAATGAGCATAGTCGCGATCATATCGTTATCCTTTCTTGTATCCGATTTTTATAAATGCGTTCCTTCCAGATCATTTGTATCTTCGTCGTTGTAGTCCTTGACATCGGTTCCCAAGTACACTTCATCCCGGTTCGTAATGTTGATCCACATGTTTCTAAGGAACTGGATGCCTCCCAGCAAAAAACCGATTGGAATGAAGATGTAGAGGTAATAGGCCGGCATTTCCAGTGCTGAAGTCACTCTTCCTGACTCATACACGTCCTGTACATAAAGACTCGAATAATAGGCCAGGACAAACAGCACGGCTGCTGTGCCAAAGGGAATGAGAATAGAAAGGAATTTCCTCACCTTAAAGGGAGCCAGATCATAAAAGGCGGACATGCTGATATGTCTTCCTTTACGTGCGGCATAGCTGATCCCCATAAAGGTTGCTACGACAATGGCAATCTGGCTGACTTCATCAGCAAACGGAGGCGAATAGCTGAAAAGCGCCCGGCTCAGCGCCTTTCCAACGACCATTAAAGCAATAATAATAACCGCGTAGCTTAATATAAACTCTTCAATTTTTAATATGATTTTGTCTACTGCCTTAAAAACCTTCAAGTATGTAATCCTCCTAAATAGATCGAATGTAGTAGTTTTCAGGCCAATTACTAAACATCATACCGGAACCACGAAATTCACTCAAATCAGTATGAACAGAATATTTTGTACTAATTAACCAAATGGAGCCGCCAGATGGAAATGGATGGGTGAGAGTCCATTATGGTGCCGATAGCTCGTTCTAGATAAAGAATCCTTCAGTTTACCGCTTACATTTACAAAATATAACAGATTTATTTTCTAATTTTTATGAAAATGATAAACGATGGAGTCACTGATTTTCTTATAACCGATTTTTTTATAAATGGAGTTTGAGGTGGGATTGGCGAGATCTGTGTATAACGAGCAGAAGGTGTATCCCTGTTGAAGAAGATTCTTCGTTAAGTGCCAGACCGCCTGGGTGGCATAACCCCTTTTTTTAAAGGAGTCCGGTGTGAAAACCGCGTTGATGGTTGCCCCGTTTTTTGTTGTCCTGGCCCGACCTGCCATCGAAACCGGGATTCCATCCACCAGCCATAGAAATAAGCGCTGATCCCGGATGAGACTCTCTGTAAGCTCCGCGGCCCTTTCAACAACAAGGGGTTCATCTGTTTCTTTTCCGTACTGGATCATCCATTCCACCACCATGGAGTGGTGGGACATGTCTGCGCCCTGGAGCTTACCGCTGCTCTGAGGAATGTCATTCAATTCATCGAGGCGATGGACGCCCTGCTGCACATGGACCCGGGGGATGACAGAAGTCAGCTGCGTCCATTCTTCTACAAATGCGGCGGTGGATTTTTCATCTCCGATGACACCCGGCACTTCGCATTCCTGGTTATATAGATGACGGGCTGCTGCTTTAATGTAAGGAGTGGCATCTCCTCGTACGCTCGGCAGAATCCACAGATGAGGGGGTGTGCGTAAAGCCATGTATTCCGTCTTTTCCCCCTTCGTGATGCGGAGGGTGTAACAGGGGCCCTCTTCCCTGCCAAGCACGAAACGCTCCAGTACACCTAAAGGCAGATTATTTTCAGCTTCTCTTTGCAAGAGGAGTGGTTCCACCTTGGACAAGAACTCTTTAGGACTTTCGTCATTATGAATGATCATCAATTCTTTCCCCTTCCCCTTTAACTCTAAACTATTTTTTGTTAAAATTCTGAATATAAGATCGTTTTTCCATTATACGTTGTCAATAAATGGAGAACAAGATGAAAAGGAGTGATCCTGTGACTGAACAGGAAATTCGTGACCAAATCGCCTTCTTAAAATCAGACTATGTCCGAATCCAAGGCGATCTGGATAAACTGGAAGCCGCCGGTGGAAACATCCAAAATGCTGAACAGCAGCTCGCACGGATGGAAGAAGAATTAAAAGTATTAAATAAGAAGCTTGCAGAAGCATAATAAAAAGGAGAAGCCGGTACCGGCTTCTCCTTGTTTTGTATAGAATCCCAGTGCATCCTCTTGTCTTCAGAAATTCTGACCATTCCGTTTCCCGGAGGAACGTCTAAGTCTCCCAAGAAAAAACTCCATGCGGGTTCATGGACGTCCGTTTTTCCGGAGGAATGTTCTTTCATAATCGAAAATACGAACCTTCACTTAAGCAACCATAAAAGTTTTCGTATCCTGGCAGGGTCTCCATTACCTGTGCATGAACGGTTTTTGGACCATTTTAATAACTGTTAAGATCGTTTTCTGCTTATAATTCCGAACCGGACCATGCCGGCGGCGAGGAGCGTTCGGTGGTGACGCCTGCGGGAACAGCACGAGCCGAAGATCCACTTGGTCAAGTGGTTTCCTTGACCAAGTTAGCTGAGGCCGTGCCCGCGGCAAGCATCCACCGATAAGCGGAATGCTGTTTTCTCCACGACCTTACATCCACTTTTTCCATAGTCAAAGGAGAAGCCGGTACCGGCTTCTCCTTTTCGTTTGCTGCTTTATGATTTTTTCTCTTCCTGGTTCTTCCTCTGGCCTTCGAGCTTTTCCTGAATTTTTTCGAATTCCTTGCTCGGAGGCATTAAGGAAACGATCACATCTCCATTTTCAGGGCGGAATTCCATCCCCGGTGTAAAGAATTCAACTTTACCGGAGGTCCGTTTGGCGAATAGCAGCATCGCATGTTCATCCATATTCTTCCGATAATCTTCAAAAGAATATTGAGCCGTCAGGGTTGTTTTTCTGAACACATACCCATTTTCAACCCGGGCGTTCAGTTCTTCCCACGAAGCTCCTTCTTCAAACAGAACACGGCCTCCAATTGTATGAACAAGATCTTCCAAATTATCCCCTTCCTTATTGGAGAGGCTCAATTGGAAAGAGTTGTTCCGGCCAAATTCCGGCACGAATGTCGTACAGACCAGTGCATTGTAGGAATCCAGTTCTGTTGCCGCCACGAGGTATTCATAAGGCGTCATGTCGAGATAATATTCCGTCTGTTCAGAAAGGATCTCCCCGTGATAGGAGGCAATGCCTCTGGAACGCGCCCGTGACAGGCGCTGCCAGGAAGAGTCCGTAAGAAGTACCGGGATTTTCAAGTCTTCCAGCGTTTTTGCCAGGCCTGTTGTGAAGGCACTTCCTCCTGCAATCAACACCCCAGGCGGACCTTCCATAGACAAGCCCAGTTTTTTAGCGAGCCAGCCGATGGAAAATCCATGAGCCACAACTGTCGTAAAGACAAGGGCAAAGGTGAGGGAGATCAGTATGGATGCATCTTCATATCCACCTTCAAGAAGGATACTCGCAAAGTAACTGGCAACCGTAAGGGCCACAATTCCCCTTGGAGCAATCCAGCCTACGAGCAGTTTTTCTGATTTTGACAAATCGGTCCCGATTGTCGACAGGAAGATCGACAACGGACGAACGATAAATAACATCAGAAGGACAAAACCGATAATCCGGATATTAAAGATCTCCACCAGTGTATCCACCGTTAAGGAAGCTGTCAGCATGATAAAGATTGTTGAAATTAACAGCAGGGAGATATTTTCCTTAAAGTGCCTCATGTCCGCAATGGATGAAATATGCATGTTGGCAAGGGTCATCCCCATCGCAGTAACAGAGAGAAGACCTGTCTCATGCATGACTTCATCCGCTCCTGTAAAGCAGGCGATGACCACTGCGAATACGACAGGCGACTTTAGAAACTCCGGCACGTAGCCGGTTTCGAACATCCACCCTACGCCTTTTCCGCACAGCCAGCCAAGAAAGACTGCGAAAGCTGAAGCTAAAAAGAACATAAGCAGGGCCGATGGGTCATTGACAGTTAAAAACACAATGATTTCAAATGCGAAAACCGCAAGAAGCGCTCCGATCGGATCGACGATAATCCCTTCCCATTTAAGAATCTTGGCGGGTCTGGGTTTCAGTTTCGCCTGCCTGAGCAGCGGGAGGATTACGGTTGGTCCGGTTACAATAAATAAACCGCCGATCGTAAAGGCGACTGCCCAGGACAGCCCGGCAACATAATGGGCAGCAAAGGAACCGAGAATCCAGCTGAAGAATGCGCCGAACGTAACAATCCGGAACACCGGCCTCCCCAGTCCCCGAACTTCCTTAAAGTCAAGATTCAAACTGCCCTCAAACAAGATCACCGCAACAGCCAGGGAAATAATCGGTTTATAAAGATCCCCAAAGTCCTGTTCCGGATTCATTAAGTTAAATACAGGTCCAGCCAGCAGTCCGGCTATGGACATGACTACGATAGCCGGCAGACGGAAGCGCCATGCCACCCATTGAGAGCCGACGCCGAGAAAGCCAACCAGGGTCAATTGCAGTAACAGCGAATCGATCATGTAGTAGTCTCCTTATCTTCTATGTTTATCAACAGCCGTGATTGATGTATAGCCATATTCTATAACCCGGTTTTCCTTCTGTAAACTAACTTATCTTATCAGTTTTATAAAAATATCATGACATTCTTTCCCTGGTAATCTTAACCGTTTAAATTTTCAGACAAAAGGGTTGACATGGTATTCCCACCCTGATAACATTACTCCGGTGCTAATTGAAATTTCTTAAAATTTTTGATGGATCCCACGCCTATCGTCACTTCCAGACAAGCTGTGTTCATGTCTGGATAGGAGCGATTTTTTTTACGCAGAATATATAGACACCCTTGAGGAGGAAGCTGCTTTATGAGAGCCAGAGATACGCTGTTTATCGGATTTACACTATTTGCCTTATTTTTCGGCGCCGGCAATTTAATCTACCCTGTTACATTAGGAATTGAATCAGGAACGTCTTATACACCTGCTATTCTAGGGTTCGTCATAACGGGAGTCGGTATTCCCATCATCACAGTGGCTGCCATATCCCTTGTTCAAAACGGCGCGGTCCAGCTGGCCGGACGCGTGCACCCTCTGTTCGGAATTCTTTTTACTTCCATGGTGTATTTAGTGATCGGACCTTTCTTCGCCATACCAAGGGCAGCCAACGTTGCCTTTGAAACAGGCGTAGCTCCTTTTGTGAACGGAGAATCCCTGACGCTCTTTATCTTTACCATCGTCTTTTTCCTGCTCGTGTATTTATTGAGCCGCAACCCTTCCAAATTAGTGGATCGTATCGGTCAATTTTTAACACCTGCTCTGTTTCTGGCTATTGTCGCCCTTGTAATCGGCAGCTTCTTCGCCCTTGACGGTCCCATACAGCCGGCAGGTGAAAAGTATGCGGCCCAGCCATTCTTTACCGGCTTTGTGGAAGGGTACCTGACCATGGATGCCATCGCATCCCTTGCTTTCGGAATCCTTGTCGTATCATCATTCAGGGACCGCGGTGTTACAGAGCCCAGGCAGGTGACGCTCTCCACATTAAAAGCGGGGCTTGTCACAGCCGCCGGTCTGACTTCCGTTTATGTGGCTATCGGCTGGATTGGAGCTAAAATGGCGGTAGAAGGTACGTATGATAACGGAAGTGCGATCTTATCCGGGGCCGCCCAGATCATGTTTGGAGATACCGGTACCGTCCTTCTCGGTGTTATTGTCGGTTTGGCCTGTCTGACCACCTGTGTTGGACTGACCGTCGCCTGTGGACAGTTTTTCTCGAAGCGTGTCCGGAAGCTGTCGTATCATTCCGTCATTGTACTCGTGACCATCGTCAGTCTCGCTATTTCCAACATCGGGTTAAACCAGATCATTTCCTATTCTGTACCCGTCTTAGTGTTCGTCTACCCTATTACGATCGTCCTTGTTGGTCTGACATTCATGAGCCGGCTGTTCAACCACTCTTCCTATGTGTACCGTGGAGCCATCATTCTGACAGCTTTCATCGGGCTCTATGATGGACTGGCAGCATTCGGAGCCGATGTTTCCGCGATTACCCCGCTTATCAGCCGCCTTCCCTTTTATGAGCTGAACCTGAGCTGGTTGTTCCCGGCCATTATCGGTGGTCTTGCCGGCTGGCTGTATCAAACCTTCAAAGGGCAGACGAGAACGACAGAGAGTTACCAGAAATCTTAAGTATTAGAAAATCCCTCTTTCATGAAAGAGGGATTTTTTTTATTACTGATCAATGAGCGTGACGCTGACTTTCACGTCCAGGTTCTGTCCGCCCCCGCGATAAACCCCCTGCAGCGGGCTGACATCTGCATAGTCCCTCCCCGTACCGATACGGATATGCTGCTCAAGGGCTTCTACATTATTGGTCGGGTCAAGACCGACCCAGCCGATACCCGGAATCATGACTTCCACCCAGGCATGTGTAGCGGCATCTCCGACTAAGGCAGAGTCTTCCCCTACGTATAAATACCCACTTACGTAACGGGCGGGTATTCCCTGGGAACGGAGGACGCCAATCATAATATGGGCATAATCCTGGCAGACACCTGCACGAAACGGCCAGGACTCATACGCTTTCGTACTCACCTGGGTCGTACTTGTATCATAACGGAACGACTCGTGAATGTACTCCATCAACCGCAGGGAATACCGGACAGGGTCCTGCATCGGCCCAAGAATATCCTTGAATTCTTCAATCTGTTCTTTATATAAAAAAGTATAGGGCGTCTCATTAATATAAGCCAGGTAATGATTCCGGAACAATTCTGAATGGAAAATCGACTGCATCTCATCCGAACATTCAATCATACGGATGAATGGACTTTTTTGAATACTGACGGTGGAAATCGTTTTAAGAGTAAGGTGTTCATGTTTTTCCGGAATAAAAAATGTTTCCACATGGTTTCCCCATAAATCGATATGTTCCTTTGTCATGGAGGACGGCGTAATTTCCGTCCGGTAGGCAAGCAGACGCTGACATTCATCGGTTCTCGGTTTAAGCCGGATGTGATTCATGCTCTGGTCCACGAAATTATCATAATAGAAGGTATTGGTATGTTCGATTTGAAACTTCACTGGGTATTCCTCCTGATTGTTTTCTATTTCACCCGAACAGGTTCGATTAAGTAGTAGGTTTCCGAAAACATCCGGCTTAATGTCATACAGCGGTCCTGGAAGTGGTCAAGGAACTGCATCAGTTCTTCCATGCCCATATCTTCAATCGATGATTCTTCGATTTCATTTTGAATCACTTCCAGCATTTGAAACAGGTTTTCCGAGTAGTGTGAGACTTTCCCATCCTCCAAATTAGTCACAGCCTCAAGGACATGATCCATACAGTACTGAATCGAGCGCGGGAAATTCCGTTCCTTAATAAGGAAGCTCAACACATTTTTCGGCTCCATCGTCGGTGGATGTTCTTTAATATAGGCATCATACCCATTCAGAAAATGGAGAGCCGTCAGCCAGTGGTAATAATGATGAGTGCCCCCGTCGGTTTCCTTACGGTTTTTCTCACAGGTAACGTTCAGGATGCGCGCCATTTTTTCAGCCCGCTCCAGCCATTTTCCGATTTTGATGAATGAATAAGGCGTACCACGGCTCATGCTTGATTCAATCACTCCCTGGGAGGTCATGGATGTCTGGATTACCCGGTTTAAATACTGCTGGGTATGATCCCTGGTGTTCGGAAGCTCCTGCCAGTCTTTTTGATCGAGGTGGAACTGATTCAGCACTTCCCATAATTCTTCGGGAAGGATGTCCCTTGTCGCCCTTGCGTTTTCCCGGGCATAATTCATCGTGTGCATCAGGGAATTGACGTTGAGCGGACTGATCGTCAAATACTGGATCATCGTTTCCCGATCCATCCGTTCATAAAAACTGTAGTAATCCGCTGTAGAAGCACAGACTTCCAGAATTTCCTCCCATTCCTTGTCCAGCGCATCTTTGCTGGAAGCCTCCAGCATATGAATCAGCTGTACTTTCAATACCCGGGCATTGTTCTCAGCCCTCTCAATATTTCTTGACATCCAATACAGCGAATCCGCTACCCGGCTAAGCATGTTGATCACCACTTTCTGAAAGAATCCATGTATCCTTGCCGCCTCCACCCTGGGAAGAGTTCACGACGAGCGATCCTTCCTTCAAGGCTACTCTGGAAAGTCCGCCTGGAAGGACGTTCATCTGCTCACCACTCATGACAAAGACGCGGAGGTCCACATGACAGGGATAGAAGCGTCCTTCCTGATACGCAGGAGCTCTGGATAATTTAATGGTCGGCTGGGCAATATACCGGCTCGGATTCTCCACGATCTTTTTCCTGAAGATTTCCTGTTCGCTTTCATCGGACTGTGGACCGATAAGCATATCGTATCCACCGGAAGCACCGACATTTTTAATCACCAGCTGGTCGATATTCTCCAGTACATAATCGAGACGCTCCGGATCACTGAGAAAATATGTTTCCACATTGGGAATGATCGGATCCTCATCGAGATAGAAGCGGATCATGTCCGGAACATACACATACATGGCCTTATCATCAGCCACGCCGTTGCCGATCCCGTTCAAAATCGACACATTCCCTTTCTTATACGCTCTCAATAATCCGCTCACACCGAGCATGGAGTCAGGGCGAAAGGCTTCAGGATCGAGAAAATCGTCATCAATCCGGCGGTAGATGATATCCACTCTCTGCAGACCGCGGGTCGTTTTCATATACACCATATCATCCTTCACCACCAGGTCACGTCCTTCCACAAGCTCGATCCCCATCTGCTGGGCAAGAAAGACATGATCATAATACGCAGAATTATAGATGCCCGGGGTCAGCAGAACAGCTGTCGGTTTCTTCCCGGGCTCGGCATTCAACGGCACCTGTGTGATCAAGGACTGGTGAAGTTCAGATAATTGATGTTCCAGTGTCTCAATAGAATGCTGATTGAACAATTCCGGATAGACCTGCCTCATGACATACCGGTTTTGAAAAACATAGGACATGCCTGATGGATTGCGCAGGTTATCCTCCAGCACCCGGTACTCTCCATGCTCATCCCGGATCAGGTCCACCCCGGCAAGGAAGATATGATTGTTCAGCGGCACGCGCACCCCGCCGATCTGCTTATCATAATAGTACGGGTTGTTTTCAATCAGATCCCTCGGAATCACACCGGCTTCCACGATACGCTGTTCATGATAAATATCATCGAGAAAGTGGTTGAGCGCCGTCATCCGCTGCTTCATGCCTTTCTCGATCTTTTCCCAATCTCCGCGCGGGATAATAATCGGCACAAAGTCAAAGGGCATCGTTCGTTCCGTCCCTCCGGTATGACTGTAAACCGTAAAGGTGATCCCCTGCCTGAGAAAATTCAACTGAGCGGTTTCATGTTTATTCATCAGCTCTCGTTCATTAAATTGATGGACCAATTGATAAAACCATTGGTAATGACTTTTGGGCTGTCCATCTTCCTTCATCATTTCATCAAAGTAGACACCCGTTTTATAATTGGTTAACACGACCTCTCCTCCGTTTCCTATGTAATCACTATCCTTTACCCTAAGTTAACAAAGATTAGGCCGAAATTGTAAGAAAATTAGTACATTTAACAAAAAGCCCCAGAATTCCTCAAAATTCGAGGTTTCCTGGGGACACACTCTTATTTCATTGTAATGACGATTTTACCTTTGGCATGGTGGCTTTCACTGATTTCATGAGCTTTACGAAGTCCTTCCTGGGAGAACGGCAGCTCATGGCCGATCACAGACTTCAATGTGCCTTCTTCCATCATCTTACCCAGCTTGGAGAGCTGTTCTCCGTTCGGTTCCAGCCAGACAAAACCAGTCTTGATGTTTTTCTCGGCCGCCTTCGTTTCATCAGGGGGCTGGACGATTGACGGAAGCTTCCCTCCTTCTTTCAGAACCTGAAAGCTTTTTTCCTGAATGTCTCCGCCAAGGGTGTCGACAACGATGTCAAAATCCTGCAGGACCTCAGAGAAATCCTCTTCTTTATAATCAATGAAGCGGTCCACTCCCAGCTTCTCTACCCATTCCCGGTTTTTGCCGCTCGCAGTGGCCGCAACATATGCTCCGAGATGTTTGGCAATTTGGACAGCGTAATGGCCCACTCCGCCTGATCCCGCATGGATAAGTACACGATCCCCTTCTTTAATATCCGAAAAGTCGACGAGGCACTGCCATGCTGTAAGACCGGCCAGAGGAACAGCGGCCGCTTCTTCGAAAGTCACTCCCTCAGGCAGCGGTGCCAGCAGATGTTCATCCACAGTTGTGTACTGGGCATATGTTCCGAATCTTGTCGTATCCGGTCTTGCGAATACCCGGTCCCCCGGTGAAAAATCCTTCACATCCTCTCCTACTTCGGTAATGACCCCTGCGGCATCCCATCCAAGAATAATCGGAAATTCGAAAGGAACCGCATCTTTCAAGTACCCTTCACGCAATTTCCAATCAATCGGGTTAATGGAGGTCGCCCGGACATCCACGACCACCTGCTTGTTCTCAGGTACAGGGTTTGGAACTTCTTTCTCAACGAGCTGCTCCCGACCTCCGTACTGTTCAATGATGACAGCTTTCATGATAAAACCGACTCCTTTTTTGAAGATTGATCCAGGTTAGTTTTCCCCTATATTTTCACGTGAAACATGGTAAGATGTGAGGAGAACGATTACATTAAAGGATGATTCACATGATGGAACAGGCCGAAAAAATTTTAATGCAGTATTACGGATATTCTTCCTTCCGGCCGGGACAGGAAGAAGCGATTGAACAGGTGATGAACGGGCAGAACACCCTCGCCGTCATGCCGACCGGGGGCGGAAAGTCGCTGTGCTATCAGATCCCGGGACTTGCGCTTGAAGGAACGGCTGTCGTCATATCGCCATTGATTTCGTTAATGAAAGATCAGGTCGATGCCCTGCTTTCCTACGGGGTGGCTGCCACCTACATAAACAGCTCCCTTACGGCAGAAGAGCAGCGGACACGACTGAGAGATATGGAAAAAGGGCGCTACTCCTTTATTTACGTCGCACCGGAACGATTTGAGACTCCTTCCTTTCTCTCCGCTGTAAGCAGGATCCCTCTTTCTCTAATTGCTTTCGATGAGGCCCATTGTATATCCCAGTGGGGACACGATTTCCGACCGAGCTACCGTTCCATCGTCCCGACGCTTAATAAAATTCCGAACCTCCCTGTACTCATGGCTTTGACAGCGACAGCCACCCAGGAAGTCGTGGCCGACATCAAACAGCTGATCCATGTTGAAAACGGTCATGTGATCAACACAGGGTTCGCAAGGGAAAACCTTGCTTTTCGTATCGTTAAAGGAAGAGATAAGCGTGAGTTTATTACAGAATACATGAGCCAGCTCCCCAATGAGTCCGGTATCATCTATACCGCCACCCGGAAAGAAGCCGACCAGCTGCACTATATTCTCGAGAAAAAGGGCTACGCAGCAGGCAGGTACCATGCCGGTATGACAGAGCATCAGCGGAAACAGGCACAGATGGATTTTGTACAGGACGAGACCAAAGTGATGGTGGCCACGAATGCGTTCGGGATGGGCATCGATAAATCCAACGTCCGCTATGTCATCCATTACGCTATGCCGATGAATATAGAATCCTATTATCAGGAAGCGGGACGTGCAGGAAGGGATGGCGAACCCGGTGACTGTATCCTTCTTTTTGCGAGTAAAGACATTAATCTGCAGAAGTTCCTGATCGACCAGTCGCCTTCTGAGGAAAAGAAGAAAGAAGAGTACGCCAAACTGCAGGCGATGACGAATTACTGCCACACCCATACGTGCCTGCAGAAGTATATTCTGGAGTACTTCAACGACCCTGTCCCCTATGAACGCTGCGGAAAGTGCTCCAACTGTACACATAATGGAGAAGTGGAAGACCGCACGAAAGAAGCCCAGATGGTGCTGTCCTGTGTGAAACGCATGGGAGGCGGATTCGGGGCAGGTCTGACAGCCAAAGTGCTGAAGGGCTCCCGCGACCAAAAGGTGAAGCAGTTCGGTTTTCACGAGCTTTCCACCTATGGGATCATGCCGAAAATTACGGAGAAGGAATTAACCCAGTTTATTCACTTCCTGACGGCTGAAGGTTATTTAACGGCCGGATCAGGGAAATACCCTTCCCTCCAGCTCACCTCAGAAGCAGCAGCTGTCCTCAAAGGGGATAAACCTGTAGAAATGCTCGTGGAAACTGCCGCCGTCCAACAGTCAGGTGAATATCATATGCAGTATTTTGAAGAACTGCGGCACTTAAGGAAGCAGCTGGCTGATGAAGCCGGACTTCCGCCATACGTCATCTTTTCTGATGCCACCTTGAAAGAATTTTCCAATCACCTGCCCCGGACGAAAGAAGAGATGCTTCAGATGAAAGGGGTGGGAGAGCGGAAGTACGAGCAGTACGGCGAGACATTCCTGGAAGTGATCCGGCCGTGGTCCGAACAAACCGAATCAGCCCCAATCCCGTCACGCCGGCCGGAACCGAGAGATCCCTTTGATGACAGGCCCAGCCACATCGTAACGTTTGAGCTGTGGAAAAGCGGCAGTCACTCTATCCGGGACATTGCAGATCAGCGCGGCATGAGTCCGCAGACGATTGAAAACCACCTGTTCCGCTGTGTGCAGGAAGGAGAAGATATTTCGTGGGACTACTGGTTTGATGAAGAACAAGAGGAGCAGGTCCTTCAACATTATCACAAGCTCGAGGAGAAAAAGCTGAAGCCGTTGAAAGAAGAGCTTCCGGACACGTTTACGTATTCCATGATAAAAGCTGTATTAATCAAACACCGTTACCTGAACAGATAAAAGGAGGAATGGGATGATTACCCTGGATGATGTAAGAAAATGGGACGCAGATGATGAACTGAATGAATATAAATCGGAATTCTTTTTAAAAGAAGACAGCATTTACATGGACGGCAACTCTCTTGGACTGTTGTCCAGGCGTTCCGAATCTGCTCTGCAGCAATCTCTTAATGACTGGAAAGCGCACGGCATCGAAGGATGGACACAAGCTGACGAACCGTGGTACTACATGTCGGAAAAACTCGGACGGATGACGGCTCCTCTCCTTGGGGCTTCTCCGGAACAGGTCATCAACACAGGATCCATTACGACAAATCTCCATCAACTGCTTGCGACCTTTTACAATCCGGAAAAAGGGCGGACAAAAATTATCGGGGACGAACTAAACTTCCCCTCCGATATTTATGCTGTCAAAAGTCAGATGGCTCTGCACCACCTTGACCCTGAGGAGCATTTTATACAAATCGCCAGCGCTGATGGGTATACACTGAAAGAAGAGGACATTATCGCCCAGATGAAGGATGACGTAGCTCTTCTCCTGCTGCCTTCCGTTCTGTACAGAAGCGGGCAGCTTCTTGATATGAAAACCCTCACCCACGAGGCTCACAAGCATGGAATTCTTGTATTGTTTGATCTTGCCCATTCCATCGGCGCTGTTCCGCATCAGCTGGATGAATGGGAGGTGGATTTCGCTGTATGGTGTACGTACAAATACTTGAACAGCGGCCCCGGTGGTACAGGTGGATTGTACGTAAACCGCCGGCATCTCGGGACTCATCCCGGACTTGCCGGCTGGTTCAGTTCTGATAAAGACAAGCAGTTTGATATGGATCACGATCTGACTCCCTCTTCCAGTGCCGGTGCTTTCCAGATTGGAACCCCGCATATTTTAAGTTCTGCTCCGCTTCTCGGATCTCTGGAAATGTTTTTGGAAGCAGGCATCGAGGGAATCAGAAAGAAGTCACTGGCCCTCACCCAATTGTTCATGGATTTAGTTCATCAGGAATTGAAAGGCCTCGGGTTCACCCTGGGTAACCCTGTGGAGAAGGAGCGCCGGGGCGGTCACGTCTGCCTCGTCCATGAAGAAGCGGCCAGTCTCTGTAAAGCACTGAAAAGCGAAGGGGTCATTCCCGATTATCGATCCCCGAATGTCATACGGCTCGCCCCTGTCGCTTTCTACACTTCCTACGAGGATGTGTTTAAGGTTGTCATGACCATCAAACAAATCGTACAGGAAGAAAAGCATAAATCATTTAAAAATGAGCGGGATATTATCGCTTAGGAGGATACCGATGAAGTGGATGGATATCAGTATGAAACTGGATGCAGGCACCCCGCCATGGCCGGGGGATGAACCTTTTACGTATGAAATCACTTATGCAATGGAAGACACCGGATCTGTCAACGTGGGGCAGTTTAAAGGCAGTTGTCACATCGGAACACATGTCGATGCCCCTTTCCATTATGATCCCTCAGGGGCCCGGATAGCAGATCTGCCTGTCGACCGTTTCGCAGGAAAAGCGGTGGTCGTTCATTTGGACCGACCGGAAGTCATTCATAAAGAACAAGTGATGGATATCGATTTGACAGAAGTGGATAAAATCCTCTTTCGTACAAACAGCTGGCCTGATCGGTCCGCTTTTCCTGCTTCCTACTCAGTGATCGGAAGTGACCTGGCTGCTTATCTTGCTGAACAAGGCATTGATCTAATCGGCGTCGATACTCCTTCTGTTGATCCAGAAACGAGCAAAGACCTCCCTGCCCATCACAGTCTCTGCGCCCATGATCTGCTCATTCTTGAGGGTCTCGTCCTGGAAAACATCCAGCCGGGCATCTATGAGCTTATGGCCTTCCCGTTGAAAATGACTCAAGCAGACGGCAGTCCGGTACGTGCGGTGCTGAGAAACCTGTAATGTTGCAGTAAAAAAGGTGGACGTCAAAAGACGTCCACCTTTTTTATCTTTATTTTTTTGAAATCCGTTGTTCCACAGCCATGATCTTCGCCACTTTCGGCGCCAGCCAGATCATAGGAAGCAGAAGGAGTGACACAGGAACGGCAGTCACCACAATAAAGTTCTGCAGCTGTGTAATTCCGCTGTCTCCTGTAATCAGAAGAATGACAGCAATCGCTCCCATAAGCACAGCCCAGAATACACGGAGCCATGTCTGCGGGTTACCTTCTCCTGTCACGGCCATAGCAATGGTGTAGGACATGGAGTCAGACGTTGTCACAACGAATAGAATCGTCAGAATCAAGAAGAGCGGTGATACGATTTCCGCCAGTGGGAACTGTCCGGTAATCGCAAACATCGCTGCCGGGTTTCCTGCCTCATTCAAAGCGTTTGAAACCGATCCCGGATTCTCCATTTCGAAGAATATTCCAGATCCACCAAGGACAGTAAACCAGAACGTTGAAATAACCGGAGCGAATACAGACACCGCTATGATAATTTCACGGATCGTACGACCTCTGGAAATCCGGCTGACAAGAATGGCCATCATTGGACCATACCCGATAAACCAGCCCCAGAAGAAGACGGTCCATAGAGATAACCAGCCTTCATCCCCGCGGTACGTACTCATAGGAATGAACTGATCCACATAATAACCAAATCCAGATAGGAAATGGTTGATAATAAAGCCGCCGGGACCAAAGATGACGATGAAAATCATTAGTCCAAGAGCAAGACGGACGTTGAAACTACTCAGCATCTGAATCCCTTTATAAAGTCCGGACACAGCTGAAATCGTAGAGACAAGAACGACAACCAGGATGATTGTAAACTGCGTACTGAATGTATTAGGAATTCCGAAGATTTCCTGCAGTCCATAGCTGGCCTGCAGACCAAGGAATCCGATCGGACCGATTGTTCCTGCTGCCACGGCAATAACAGCAAACGCATCAATCATCGTTCCGAAGAAGCTGCTCCGAAGCTTTTCACCAAAGATTGGATAAAGCAGGGTCCTCGGCTTCATAGGCATCCCTTTTTGATAGTGTCCGTACATCATAACGACAGCACTGATCGTACCTAAAATCGCCCAAGCAAGAAAGCCCCAGTGCATGAAGCTCTGAGCAAGAGCAGGATCAATTGCCGCTTCTGTACCCGCTTCTACTCCGGACTGAGACGGCGGTGCAGTAAGGAAGTGCCACATCGGCTCAGCAGCAGCCCAGAAGACGCCTCCGCCGGCCAGTAGTGTAGCCATGATAATTGAAAGCCATTTATACAAACCGATTTCCGGTTTATCCATATTACCCATTTTTATTTTTCCATATTTAGAAAATCCAAGCCATATACCGACGAAGAAGGTCGCCAGCATCAATACCTGCCAGAACGCACCAAAATAAGTGGCTGACCAGGCAAAACTTTCACTTACAACTGTTTCTATAAACGAAATGTCGATAAGAGCAATAATCACGAAGAGTGTCAATAAACCTCCACTGATTGCAAATACAGGCCAGTCTATCCGGCCTTTCGATTGTTTATCCATTTTGATCTCCTTTTGATAATGGTGTTACTTTCTCGGAGGAAAGCACAATAACTGACTCTAACATTACCCCTATTATGGTGTAAAGAAAAATCTTTTATCCGGCCGATGAAAAGGTCACTATTGTGACCTTTCAATCCCGTACCTCCACTTTGTGGTCTTCCTGCCGGCGCTGACATTCCCTGCAAAGATTGATGTCTTCCTCTGCCCCGGAAACGAGCGGCTTTCCACAGCGTGAGCATTCATCGTGACGGTTGGGGTTTGCTCCAAAGATGTTCATCTCATATCCGTCGCCCACCATAGGACCCTCTCCTTTTTCGTATGCTGTTCTTTGTATTCCCAACGTTTTTCATTTTAGTCCTTTTGCGGCCTGTTTTGCTGCCATTAACCCTGAAAGCGTTACGCCGAGTGTTCCGGCACCCGGAAAAACGGTATCCCCGCACTGATACAAATCAGGGATGCCGGTTCTTATCGAGTAACTGGACAGCCAGCTGTATTTTCCAGCAGGTGCATAACCGCCTACCTTCCCATCTTTACGGCGCAGCCATTTTTGAAAAGTGACGGGTGTACCCGGCAGGACAAGGTCAAGCTGATCAGTGAACCCTTCAAAATAGTGCTCCACGGTCCGTATGAGTTTCTCCTTCATCCAACGCTTTTCGGCTTCATAATGGCCGGACTCCCACCAGGGAGAAATGTCGGTATGGGTGGACAGGGTGAACGAACGCTTCCCTTCGGGGGCCATCAAAGGATCCTCCGGGTCCGATAATGACAATAAGAACTGTCCGCCATTATGGAGGTCATCCGGATGATCGGGATCGATAAACTGATGGTACAGCACATCCGTATTTTGGAATACGTCTGCGTCTACACCGCCGTGAATAATATACGCCCCCCAGGCTTTCTTTGCTGTTTCTTTCCGGGGACGAATATAGGACTGTGAGCTGAGGTCCTCTGTTAACGTGTCATGAAGGTTGTGAACAGAATTGTTCAGGATGACCTGACGGGCTTGAAAGGTGGAATTCCTTTTGGAATGAAGGATAAACCCTGCCTCTCCTTTTTCTATGGAGTGAACCGGATGCCTCATGAGAATGGACCCGTCATGCTCCCGAATATAGGCAGCCAGTTTATCAGCAGCTTCAGCAAGACCACCGTGGACGGCAAAAGCACCTTTATGAAACGTTTGAAGAGCAGCAAAACCTAAAAAGGCAGGACATTTTTCTACACTCGTCTGTACACTGTCCATTAATTCACCATTTAAAAACGTCCTAAACATGCGATGCTGATCCAGCCCATGTTTTTTAAGCCGGTTCTCCACGGTTTGTGTCATATAGGGAAGCAGCCGGAGAGAATTTTCATTCACAAGCGTCAGAAGCTGTGCATAGTCTCCCCATGTTCTTGGAGGAAACACCGGAAGCTTGTCTGTCAGCTGATCCACCAGATGTCCTACTTTGAACACTTCATCATAGAAATTCTCAAACGTGCTCCCGGGTCCTTCAAAAACCCGGGCCATCTCTTTATACCAGTCATGCCGGTCACGGTAATAATGAATGATGCGATCCGGAAGGTGGACATCCATAATAATATCCAGCTTTTTCATTGACGGTTTCTCAATCCCCAGCCGTTCAAATAAGCTGTCCAGTAAACCTCCGGGCTCAAACCCCATCCCAACGGTAGCACCGGATTGAAAACGATAACCGTTCCTCTCGAATTTACCCGCGCTTCCGCCCAGTTCGTTGGACGCTTCAAATACGACGACCTTATACCCTCTATAGGTTAAATCCGCAGCGGCTGCCAGTCCCCCGAAACCAGCACCCACAACAGCAGCATCATAGATCAAATCGGCCACCTCCTTTTTTTATTCATTCCCCTAATCGGCCGATGTTTAAAAAGAAAGCAGCCGATTCAATATCACTACCGAATCAGAAGTTATTCTAAGATAATCTTTTTACACATTATGGATGGTATTTGTGAACAGGAAGAAACAAAAAAAGACAGCCGGGACGTCCCCGGCTGTCTTCCTATTCATTATTCAAACGTAATCGCCCAGCTGCCTTTTCTCATGACGGCTTCGGTCGTACCGTCTTCAAGCACACCGTCGATATCCAGTTCCCCGGATCCCATCATGAAGTCCACGTGGGTGAGGCTGTGGTTGACACCATTCTGATCTAATTCTTCCTCATTCATGTCGGAACCGCCCTGCACGTTATTCGGATACGCTTTTCCAAGCGCAAGGTGACAAGATGCGTTTTCATCATAAAGGGTGTTATAGAAAATCAGTCCGGATTGAGAAATCGGTGACTCATGAGGCACGAGAGCGAGTTCACCAAGGTGACGGGAGCCTTCGTCCGTATCCAGCAGGTGTTGAAGGGTTTCGCTTCCTTCTTCCGCCGTAAAGTCCACCACTTTTCCTTCTTTGAAAGTGAGAGAGAAGTTATTGATGACGTTCCCACCGTAGTTCAACGGCTTCGTGCTCGCCACTTTCCCATCGACACCGTATTTGTGAGGAGCTGTGAAAACTTCCTCTGTCGGCATGTTCGGGTTAAATGAAATATCACCTTCTGCCGTTTTGGCCGGTCCGCCTTTCCAGACATGTCCTTTTGGAAGCGCCACTTCAAGATCAGTGCCCGGCGCTTTATAAATCAGCTTCTGATACTGTTTCTTATTCAAATATTCACGGGCGGTGATAAGCGTATCATTATGCTTTTTCCAAGCGTCCACCGGATCTTCCTGATCCACACGGACGATGCTGAAAATCTGCTCCCACAATTTCTCCACAGCTGTATCTTCCTCTTCCCCTGGGAAAATCTTCTTCGCCCACTTTGGAAGAGGAATACTGATGATCGACCATTGGATCCGGTCGTTCATCGTGTAGTTACGGAATGTGGACATCGCCTCTGAGCGTGCTTTAGCAGCAGAAGCTACTTTCCCAGCATCAATCCCTTTCAAAAGATCCGGGTCCGTGGAACGGATGGATAGGATGGCTGCTCCCTGCTCTGCAAAATACGTGTATTTTTCCTGCTGCCATTCCGGTACGTGGGAGAGTGTTTCTTGATCCGCGTGCTCATAAGCCATGCGTGTCAGCTCATCGTCTCCCCAGTTAATATGTACATCCTTGGCTCCCATTTCAAACGCTTTACGGGCGACAATACGAGTGAATTCCGCCCCTTCAATGGTGGAATTGATCATTAAAAGCTGATCGTTTTGAAGATTGACGCCTGTACGAAGCGCCAATTCTGCATATTTTTCGAGTTTATCCATACTTGGCATTTTCATCTGTCTACCTCCTATATTTAAACAGTGTATCCGTATTCATTATTCCACAAAAAAACGATGACTACAAAACATATGAAAGGAAGCGGGACAGGGTCGGATGGACCACTGCCCTGCATATATGGAAAAGAAGGCGCACGTTCTTTCAAGGTGCCATCCTTTTTCTCTGAACATTATTCAAGCCCTTCAACTATGAGGGAGAGCTCTTCCCAGCGTTCCATTTTCTGCTCCAGCTCCGCCTCCGCTTCTTCCTGTTGAGCGGTAAGCTCCCTGACCTTGTCATAATTGGAAGCCTCTTGAGCCAGCTGGTCATTTAACTCTTCGATCTTCTCTTCCAAAGCGGCAATATCGTCTTCAATGGTCTCCCATTCCTGTTTTTCCTTATAGGAAAGTTTCCGCTTACGGTTCCCTCTTCTCGTTTCCTCCTGGGCGGACGGCTGTTTATTTTCCTTCAAAACCGTCTGCTCCTCTTTGACAGCTTCCAGGTACTCGGAATAATTTCCATAGAAACGACGCAGTTTTCCACGCTGTTCAAACGCAAGCAGCTGGTTTACGACGCGGTCAAGGAAATAACGATCGTGGGAAACCGTAATGACGACACCGGGGAACTGCTCCAGATAGTCTTCCAAAACGCCAAGGGTTTCTGTATCCAAATCGTTCGTCGGCTCATCAAGAAACAAAACGTTCGGTTCACTCATCAGGACGCGCAGCAAATAAAGGCGCCGGCGTTCTCCACCGGAGAGCCTCTTAATGTAGGTCCACTGCTGCGGTCGTGGAAATAGGAAACGTTCGAGCATCTGCTCGGCGGTAATCTCTGTTCCGTCTTCAGTCCGAATGACTTCTGCCACTTCTTTAATGTATTCAATCACTTTCAAGCTTTCATCGAGCTCTCCGTGATCCTGTGTGTAATATCCGATCTTCACGGTTTGGCCTGTGTGAACATTTCCTGCGTCCGGTGTAATCCGTTCCGCCATAATATTCAGGAGGGTTGTTTTTCCAGATCCGTTGGGACCGATGATCCCAAGCCGCTCTCCGGGGACGACTAAGTAATCGACGTCCTCCAGCAGTTTATGGCCGCCGTAACTGTGGGTGACCCCCTGTAGTTCGATGACCTGATTCCCAAGCCTTGATGAGCCGATAGCCATATCAACATTTTCTTTTTTCGTGTGGAAGGTCTCTTCTTTCATCGCTTCCACCCGCTGAATACGCGCTTTCTGCTTTGTAGATCTCGCTTTCACTCCAGCTTTCAGCCAGGCAAGTTCCTTACGCATGGTATTTTTATGCTTTTGTTCAGCCTGCAGTTCCCACGCTTCGCGTTCAGCCTTTTTCTCAAGGAAGGTTTCATAGTTTCCCTCATACGTATACAGACTGCTTTGATCGAGTTCATAGATCAGGTTCGTTACTCTATTCAAGAAGTACCTGTCGTGCGTCACAACCATAAGAGCCCCTTTGTAGGAGGAAAGGTGCTCCTCCAGCCACTCGATCGTTTCATTATCCAAATGGTTGGTCGGTTCATCAAGCAGCAGAAGATCCGCCGGCTGAATAAGCGCCTTGGCGATGGCCACCCGCTTTTTCTGACCGCCCGACAACTCCGATACTTTTTTATCAAAGTACGTGACGCCGAGCTTGGAAAGGACGGTCTTGGCTACAGTGCTCGCTTCCCAGGCCCCTTTTTCATCCATTCTCTGCTGCAGGTCGAGCATCCGCTCCTGGACGCCGGTGTCCTCCGGATTTTCAGCAAGTTCCAGCATGACCTGCTCGTACCTGCGCATCAGCACCATAATTTCAGCTTCCCCGTCATAAATATGTTCCAGAACCGTCTGGCTTTGGTTGAATTCAGGGTCCTGTGGCAGATACTCCACTGTGAAATCCTTCGCATGATCCATATCGCCCTGATCCCCTGTTTCCATACCGGCCAGAATTTTCAGCAGGGTCGATTTTCCGGTCCCGTTCACACCGATCAAGCCGATTCTCTGCTGGCTGGATATCGTAAAGGATAGGTCATCAAATAAATCTTTATCTCCATAACTTTTACTCAGTTGATTGACTGATACTACACTCATTACGCTCATTCCTTTAATAAGAATCTGCTCCCATCATATCACACCGGCCGCTTCTGCTGTGGAGGACAGGGTCTGGGAAGGGAAGAAAAAAGCTGTCGACAGGGCATCGCCCGTCCACAGCTTTTGTATCAATTTATGCGTCTTCCTTCTCAGAGGACTGGTCTCTTCTCCAGTATTCCATTCCGTCTACACCAGGCAGGTGATCCTGATAAAAGACAGGGTCTTTCCCAGCTTTTTTCTGTTTCACATAGTCATTGAGAGCTGCATAGGCCACCGATGACAACCGGAAAATGGCATACAGGTTGATTAAGGCCATGATTCCCATCGTTAGATCCGCCAGTGACCAGACAAGGTCAAATTCAGCGACAGCACCGAACATAACCATAGCCAGTACCGCAAGACGATAGATGAAAATGGTGCTTTTACTCGTTTTAATAAATTCGATGTTTGTTTCTCCATAATAATAGTTTCCAACAATCGAACTAAAGGCAAATAGAAGAATGGCAATAGCGATAAATACCGCTGCCCATGATCCAAGCTGGGATTCGAAAGCTTCCTGAGTCAGCTGGATGCCATCAAGGGAGGTGTTTTCATAACCCCCGGCAAACAAGATGATGACAGCTGTAGCACTACAGATAAGCAGCGTATCCGTGAACACACCAAGGGTCTGAATCAGTCCCTGCTTGACCGGGTGGGTCACTTCTGACGTAGCCGCTGCGTTCGGCGCACTACCCATACCGGCTTCGTTGGAAAACAGGCCGCGCTTAATTCCAATCAGAATCATACCGCCGAAGGTTCCACCAGCGATTTCACGGAAGCCGAACGCCCCTGCGAAAATCTGGCCGATCATTTCCGGTACTTGAGCAATATTGCCGAACAGGACGTAGGTGGCAAGAATGATATAGAAGATCGCCATTATCGGAATGATGTACTGCGTCACCTGGGCGATACGCTTGAGTCCACCAAAGATAATTAAAGCTACGAAAACGGTCAGGATGGCCCCAATCAGCCATTTATCAACATCAAAGGAGTTTTCAAAGGCAAGCCTGATCGTATTGGACTGCACAGAACTGAATACAAGACCGTATGTAAAAGTGATGGTAACGGCAAAGACAATCCCCAGCGTCCGGTTTTTTAATCCTTTTTCAATATAATAAGCCGGTCCGCCTCGGTATTGGTTTTTATCCGGAACCTTATAGACCTGAGCCAGGGTGCTTTCAATAAAGCTTGAAGCTCCTCCGAGGATAGCTACAATCCACATCCAGAAGACCGCACCAGGTCCTCCGACAGTAATAGCCGCAGCGACACCTGCCAGGTTTCCTGTACCGACACGGGATGCCGTACTAATAGCGAAGGCCTGGAAAGGAGAAGTTCCTTTCTTTCCTTCTGCCGAGATCGACCGTTTATCGAACAAGACACGGAACATCTCGGGTATGTAACGAAACTGTGCGAATTTCAGACGTATTGAAAACCATAAGCCCACACCCAGTAAGGCGGCGACAAGAATGGTCCCCCACATCCAGTCATTCAAAAAGGATAAGACTTCCTGCACACTGATCACTCCTATAAAATGTAAATGTTTTCCTGTTTTAACACACGTATTCCCTTATCATAAAGGAAAAAAACATGAATAAGTTCAACTTTTTTATTTTATCATACAATTGGATTTCACCACTACTGCCTTTCCGATGAAAGGATCCCCTCCCGCAGCAGGATGTTTCTGTTTCGAAAGTCCGGTATCTTTCAGGAGCCGCCGAAGTTATGGATATGCGGGTATTAAAAAACCAGGAGAAGCGCTGCCTCTCCTGGTCTAGTATTAGGAATTCCTTAGCCACGGAAGACTCGTGCCGAATTTCTCAGCAAGTTCCTTGGATTCCTTCCGACGGCTTTTCCGGTGCTCATGACGCTTCTGGGCGTGATCATGAAGCCACTGTTCTTCCTCTGTCTCCGGGTACACCGGCGGTACTGGTGTCGGATCATTGTTTTCATCAACAGCCACCATGGATAGAAAAGCGGTAGTGCATACTTTCCGTTCTCCTGTCAGCAGGTTTTCTGTCGTTGCTTTCACGAATACTTCCATGGATGTATTATGCGCCCATGTCACAAAGGCTTCAAGGCAGATCGTATCACCTTCAAATACCGGCTGAAGAAAGTCGACAGAGTCAGTGGAAGCGGTGACCACCGGTTTGCGGCAGTGCCGGACGGCAGCTATTGCAGCCACATCATCAATGTAAGCCATCAGTTTTCCACCGAAAAGGGTTCCGTGGGTATTCGTATCCGGAGGAAGTACATGTGAATTTTTAACGGTCAGTGAATCTATACAAGGTTTTGCATCCATATCTTTTTCCTCACCTTCATGTGGAATCGTTCTCTGAGATACATTATATCATGTTAGAGAAGCTCGTCTTTCCTTTGAAAACGGATTTCAAAAACGGCTCCTGGTTGATCATCGCGGTTATAGGCCTTGATGGTCCCTCCGCTCCTCTCGATGATAGCCCGGGCGATAGCAAGACCGAGTCCTGTTTCCCCTTCTTTCCCTTTGATGAACCGCTCAAACATCTGCGGGAGAAGTGCCTCTGGAATCCCTGTGCCATCATCTTTGATTTTAACGTGCATCTGTTCGGCTTGCGTTTCGATTTCTACAGTTACATGATGGGTTCCGTGACGGACAGCATTACTTAATATGTTGATGACTGCTTGGAGTATACGCTCTCGATCTACAAACGAATAAAACGAATCGCCGCCTTTCAAGTCAATGGTCATATCCTTATCGTTCGCAAGCGGAATGAGTCTGTCTTTCGCTTGTATGACTACATCAGTGATGTTTGTCTGTTCAGGATGGTAGACATCTTCACTGCTGTCGAGCTTAGCAAGCAGAATCATTTCATTGACGATCTTTTTCAGCCGTTCCGTTTCACTGACTATGACGTTCAATCCTTTTTCCGCCGCTTCTCCCTGGAAAATACCGTCCCGTATTCCTTCTGCATAGCCTTGAATCGACATGAGAGGTGTTTTCAGCTCATGGGAGGCATTCTGGAAAAACTGTTTCTGGGAATGGATGTAACGCGCAAGCTCCGCAGCCATGTGCCGGACGCTCTGCTCGACTTCTTTGATCTCCCCGGAAGCCTGGACCTGTTTAACATCATCGAACCGTCGTTTCTCGATTTTTTTCACTTCCTGCTTCAGCTTCGTCAACGGTGTAACGAGCCTCCACGTTAAAATGTAGCTGACAATCAAGGCGAGAAGGAGGCCGATCAGAAAGACCATGATCATCCGGATCGCAAATACGGACTGGACCGCCTGGAGATCATTCAGCGGGGTCGCCATCACAAGAATCTGACTGTTTCCAGCATTGACCGGGAAATCATAGACCACATACTTCTCCCCTTCACTCTCCCACACTTCCTCCCCTTCCAATTCTCCCTCATACCGCTCCATCCAGGAAGCAGCAATAGCGGCCGGCATCGTGCGGAACAGGATTTCTCCATTGTCGCTGTCGAACAATAAAATGGGATAATTGCGGTCCTGAATCAACTGGGATAACTCCGGGGTACGGTCTTCATCCTGGTCATTAATCAAATCAATTAAGAGCTCCGCCCTGCCTTTCAACTGGCGCTGTTCATCCTGAATAAGCATATCCATTAATAAGGAATAAACGAAAAAAGCTGTAATGGACATAACGATGATGATTAACGCAGTGAAGGCTGCATTCAATTGATAGAGCAGCTTCATGAGGACTGATCCCTCAACCTGTAGCCATGACCCCAAACGGTTTCAATCGGCAGTTCCTTCATCTTCTTCCGCAGTCGTTTGACCAGATCATCGACGGCTCTGTCGCTGCCGTAATAATCATCGCCCCATACTTTAATAAGAAGCTCTTCTCTTGAGAACGCCCGGTTTTCCTGGGAAGCCAGAATGCGGAGCATTTCAAACTCCTTTGTCGTGACTTCCACTTCCATTCCCTTGAAATAGGCCCGCCTTTCGGCTTCACTCAGTTCAAGCTCGCCGGCCTTGATCACATCGAGCCTTTCTTCTGAAAGAGGCTTCATGGCTTCCCACCGCTTCAAGTGTCGTTTCACCCTCGCGACCAGTTCCCGAGGACTGAAGGGTTTCGTCAAATAATCGTCACCACCGAGCTCAAGGCCGAGAATTTTATCGATTTCGTCATCTTTGGCAGAAATGATGATAATCGGAACTTCTGAAGTCAGTCGGATTTTCTTGCAGAATTCATACCCATCCATGCCTGGCAGCATGATATCCAGCACCCAGAGGTCCGGAGACGACGCTTCGAATATTCCCCAGGCCTCTTCTGCCGTTTCCACGCTGATCACTTGATAGCCTTCTTTCTTTAAGTAGGCTTCTACTATATCCCTGATGTTTGGATCATCTTCCACCAATCCAATAAGTCGGTTCATCACGTTTCCTCCTGGTTTTTTCTTTTATTCTCTCACATTTTCAGAACTTCCTCTTCCATTACACACTTTTTACACATTTTCTCCAAAGTCATTCCATAAGTCATGCCTATAATAAGAATTGTCAGAGGGAAACACCAAAGACATTCCAGCAGATCTTCACGAAAGGGGCAGCCGTTACTCTATGTTGGATGATGATAAGAATGTAAGCAGAAAGCAGTATAAACGTTCGGGGATGGCCTTCAGCGTCCTCGGTGCCATTATCGCTGTTTTTATCGTAACGACGGTCTTTCAATGGAAAGGAATTTCTATTGAAATCAACACCGAAGAGCCGACAGCACAGGCTGATGAAGTGAATATCGGACAGAACGAAGAAGATGTCACTCAAGCAGTGAATGAGGTTTCTCCGGCAGTCGTTGGTATAAGCAACATTCAAAGTTCAGCTCAGGGAACACAACAGGCCGGCACAGGTTCCGGGGTCATTTACAAAGAAGAAGGTGATCAGGCATTTGTCGTCACCAACCATCATGTTATTGAGAATGCTTCAGCCCTTGAGGTCATCCTTAGTGATGGGACCAAAGCAGAAGCCGAATTAAAAGGCAGCGACCCATTGACAGACCTGGCCGTTTTACAAATAGATAGCGAACATGTCGAGAAAGTTGCCGATTTAGGAAATGCCGGTGACGTAGAGATCGGCCAGACAGCCATAGCCATCGGCAACCCACTGGGCATGGAATTCGCAGGGTCGGCCACTAAAGGAATCATCAGTGGATTGAACCGGAATATTCCGGTGGACATCAATGGTGACGACCAGGCCGACTGGCAGACCGAAGTCATACAAACAGATGCAGCCATTAACCCGGGCAACAGTGGTGGTGCGCTGATTAACCTACAAGGTGAAGTCATTGGTATCAATTCTATGAAGATCGCCCAGGCCGAAGTCGAAGGCATTGGCTTTTCGATTCCTATGGACGCCGCCAAACCTGTCATTGAAGACTTAGAGACCAACGGGGAAGTACAGCGCCCCTATATGGGTGTTTCCCTGCAGGATGTAAGCCAGATTCCAAATCCTGTTCTGGAAAGCGAACTGGGTTTACCAACTGATATCACCCACGGCGTCCTTGTCCAGGGCGTCGAGCAAGGTTCCCCTGCTCAAAAAGCAGGACTGGAACGCTACGATGTCATCACCGCCATCGACGGGAATAAAGTAGACTCGCTCATCCGTCTACGGCAGTATCTCTACAGCCAAGCACAGAACGGAGATACTGTAGAGCTTGAAGTGTATCGGGACGGGACCCCAACCACCGTCCAGCTCACACTGACCTCTCAGTAAGTATTGAACAGATATGAAGAATACGGATACGAACAGAAAACACGGAACAGTCAGGCCTTGTCCATCGGAACCCAACCCCTATGCCGATGAGCAGGCACGGCCGTTTCAGCAGCCAGCCAAAGTAAAGTGGAGCCTCTGCTTCCGAAAAAGACTAACCTCCTTTTTCAGAACAGAGGCAGGTACAGAAACGACAGGCCGGCCGGTGTCACCAAACAGCTGAGATCCCCCCCTCCTATCCTGTTTGTTTGATGCCTGCCGCTCCGTCCTTTCTATGATCGAAGTAAAACCAAATCAACCTCTCTCAAAAAACCCCTGCACACGGTGTGCAGGGGTTTTTTTCAGATATAAAGGAGAAGAAGCATCGTGTTTTTCAAGCACCATTAGAAAACCATCAAAAATCTTATAGTGAACATGCTCTTTCCCGTCTATGATTTTTCCATACGAAGGGAGATAACCTTATCTTGATTAAAAGCCCGATGCCCACCTCGTCATGTATGGAGCTCACAAGGAACGTTCGGTGGTGACGCCTGCGGGAACAGCACGAGCTGAAGATCCACTTGGTCAAGTAATCTTCTTGACCAAGTCAGCTGAGGCCGTGCCCGCGGCAAGCATCCATCGATAAGCGGAACGTGACCATTCATAAGACATATGGGGATCTCCAAATCCTATATTTACAGTCCAAAAACCCCTGCCTATGACAGGCAGGGGTTTTTACGTTATAAGATCGGCGACAGCAGCCGGGAGATCGCTTCTTTGAAACGGATCCACGTTGACCTTGATTGATAAAGCGGCAGAGTGAGCTCAGTCGAATCTACGATATCTTCATGAAAACGGTCAGACAGCTCTTTCGCTGCATCCGGATGATAAAGAAAGGCATTGACTTCAAAATTGAGCCGGAAGCTGCGTACATCGATATTGGCCGTTCCGACGGAAGCGATAGTATCGTCCACGACAATCGTCTTGGCATGAAGGAATCCTTTCTGGTAAATATAAACCGTTGCCCCGGCCTTCAGCATGTCGCCGATATTGGAATAAGTCGCCCAGTAAACAAAAGGGTGATCCGGCTTATTCGGAATCATAATCCGAACATCGACACCTGAAAGAACAGCTACACGGAGAGCATCAAGAAGACTGTCATCGGGAATGAAATACGGTGTCTGGATATACACATGTTTTTTTGCAGACAGAATCATCTTCAGATAACCATGTTTGATCTGTTCCCATTCAGAATCCGGTCCACTTGAAACAATCTGCATCGCGACGTCGCCCTTTGGCTCCGCTTTGTAATAACGCTCTTCATATACGATGTCTCTGCGGGAGGCATGGTTCCAATCGAGAATGAAACGCGTCTGCATATTGTTCACCGCATCCCCCTCGACACGGAGATGAGTATCGCGCCAGTAGCCGAACCGCTTATTAAAGCCAAGGTATTCATCCCCAATATTAAAACCACCGGTATAACCGATCTTCCCATCAATGATTGCCAGTTTCCTATGGTTACGGTAGTTGATCTTCAAATTGACCTTCGGAATAAAGGAAGGAAAAAACGACTCCACCTGAATGCCGGCCTGCTTCATCTTCTTCAGGTAGCCCCGCTTCAAAAGACGTGATCCCATATCATCATAAAGAAGCTTTACTTCAAGACCGGCTTTCGCCTTTCGAATCAACGCATCTGCGAGCCGCTGTCCAAGGTTATCATCCCGGAGAATGTAATACAGCAGATGGATATGATTTTCCGCCTGTTCAATATCTTCAAGAAGAGCCTGGAATTTCTTCTGCCCATCCGTAAAGATCTGCACAGCATTGTTCTGGGAAAGAAGGGCATCGTTGTTTTTCAGATGCATGTATATCAGATCCTCATAAGGAATAATGTCTTTATGCTGAACTTCCAGATGTCCTTCCTTAATGGCCGTCAACTGCTCCTGGACAGCCGTAAGAAGACCGAGACGGCTCTTTTTATCCCACGTGAAGATTTCTTTCCGGTTGAGTCGCCTCCCGAAAATCAAGTACAGCAGGAATCCGGCAATAGGAATGAATAAGAGCACCATCAGCCACGCCCACGTCGCACTGGCATCTCTTCGTTCGAGGAAGATGATCGCCAAAGCGAGCAGGACGTTTAAGCCAAGAATAATACTTAATAAAATTGGAAATATATCGATCATGTAGACACCTGCCTTTTAATGAACACCATTTCTCTCAATATATCATATTCTCTACCTCACAAAGGTTGGGAATGGAATGAAATCATGTAAAAAATACCATAAAAAAAGACAGGCGCTTCACCTTATGCCTGTCTCGTACCCATCTATCCTTGATGTTCCAAAAGAATTCCTGCTTCTTTAAGAGCCTGTTCTGCTTCATCCAGCGCTTCCCTGCTCTCTGCAGCAATCGTATGCGTATGAATGCCGCCCGTAAGCTCCAATAAAAAGGGAGCATTGGTGGAACGGACTTTTTCAATGAACTTCTTTACATCGCGGCGGTTTGCGACTTGAAGTCGTGCGGTCAAATCCCCGTATACCGGGTGTTCGACGACGACGTCCCGGACGTGGACACCATGATCCACCAGGATATTCAATTCATTTTCTGTCTCGCTTCCTTCGTGCCGACAGACAATGGTCCGCTGATAAGCCAGATCTTCTTTAGCCTCTGACATATACATGTAGCCCTGACTGGTAGCCACAATCGGTTCGTTCCCCGCTTTCAACAGGGAAACGTCACCGACAATCACCTGCCTCGTTACATTCATTTCTTCAGCTAGAGCACTTCCCGTAATCGGCATCCCCCGCTGCTTCAACAGGGTGAGGATGTACTCCCGCCGTTCATTTGCTTTCATTTTTTTAGAAGATTGACTCATAGACATGACCCCTTCGTGCAAAATACGTATCCTTATCTTACCATACAGAAATAGTGTTCAGGAAGCTTGACAGAGCCTCATCCCTGCTCAAGTGTCCACCCTGACAAATTCCACTTTTCAATGGAGAAGGTGCTCTCCCCAAGTGAAGTAAACAATATATGCTCTTCTTCCGGCTGAGGGAAGATCCGCGAGGTGAACACTTCCTCGCCCCCGTTCACGAAAATTTCCAGGCTGGATGTATCCGCAAAGATACGTAAGCTTTCCAATGGCCGTTCAAGACGGACTCTCCGGAATTCCGTTTTGGAATGCTCATCCAGACGCGGACGCGATAAAGTAAGAATGCCTTTTCTATAGCTGAGGGAGGCATATTGGTAGAATTCCAGCGCAAACTGATCCCCGAGCTTTTCAAATTCAAGGTTAAGCTCTATGGACCGCCCTTCTACTCCTCTCACAGCTTTCTGATCATTTTCAATTGTGATGGACGAATGCAGAAGGACCGGCCCTCTCATTTCCTGCAGTTCCTCCACCGGGGACTGAATCAACTGTCCATCCCTCCATGTCAATTCCCGCGGAAGGGTCAGGGCATGGATCCAATGGTTATCGACCGTTGGGTGAGCCTCCTCCCATTGATCAGGCACTCCCATCCATCCGACAAGGAGGCGTCTTCCATGCTCATCCTCCATCGTCTGCGGCGCATAAAATTCAAATCCTCGGTCCAGTTCCTTGAAGGCGCCATGATCGAAGGTCCCAGCCTCATAATCCAAACTGCCGGTGAAAAATCCACTCTGATAAGTGTTGGCATAATCCATCCCATCCGGGTCAAGCCCCTGTGGAGAAACAATCAATACATCCCGGCCGTTCAAATGAAAGAAATCCGGGCATTCCCACATATAACCGAACGCTTGCAGCGGCCCTTGGAAACTCCCTGCGGCAGGTCCGATAAACTCCCAGTTTTCCAGGTCCTGTGATTGATATAACAACACCTGCCCCTGCTTGGCTTCCGTCTGTGCCCCGACAACCATGTACCACTTTCCTTCATGATGCCATACTTTAGGATCCCGGAAATGACTGGTATACCCTTCGGGACGCTCCACGACGACACCTTTTTTCGTGAAGGTCACCCCGTCACTCGAAACAGCCAGGCACTGATACTCCTCTTCAGGGTCTCCATCACCATCTATATTTCCTGTATAGAAAAGATGCAGCTGATCATCCGATACAACAGCACTCCCAGAGAATGCCCCGTCCTTATCAAACCATTCGGACGGCGTAAGCGCAGGCTTTTGCTCCGTCCAGTGGATAAGATCCCTGGATGTCCGATGTCCCCAGAATTTGGCGCCGTGGCCTGTATGGAAAGGCATCCACTGATAAAACAAGTGGTAGGTGCCGTTCCACTGGATCCATCCATTCGGATCATTCATCAATCCTGCTGCAGGCATATGGTGGTACGTGAGGCGGTAAGGATCCCCTTCCACACTCTCTTTGTTTTTACGTACTTCTGCTTCTACAAGTTCTCTCAGTTCCTCGTCCCGCTCCGTCAATGTCATCCCCCTCTATGTATAAATACGTCCTATCACCTGATTCTTTCCACCTATTATATAGCGTTTTCTATCTATTTTCCATTCATATCCCAGCAGATGAATACGAGCCGACAGCCATGCTGCTCCACGCAGATTGCTTTGTTTCTTCAAATCTTCTGCATAAAAAAGAAAAAAGCCTAAAACACCAGGGTATTTTAGGCTTTTCCTATTACTTCGTCGTTAAGACAGCCACTGTAGACTGACCAGCTTCTGCATGATCACTGTACGATGGTTCAAAAGAGTCGATGATATCGTCATAGTTGGTAATGATGACAGGAGTAATGGTGCTTTTCGCTTTTTCTTTAACCAGATCCATATCAAATGTGATCAAATGGTCTCCAGCTTTCACCTGATCTCCAGCTTTCACGTGACCTTCGAAACCTTCTCCTTCCATTGATACGGTTTCAAGACCGATGTGGACAAGGACTTCAACACCGGACTTCGTTTTGATCCCTACGGCATGGTTGGTTGGGAACAGTTGAACGATTTCTCCGGATACAGGACTGACCACTTTTCCATCTGCAGGTTCAATGGCAACACCATCCCCCATCATACGCTGGCTGAATACAGGGTCGTCCACTTCATCAAGAGCGACAACTTTCCCGCTGACAGGAGCAGTCAGCTGCTCTTCTTCATTTTTTTTACCGAATAATTTTTTAAACATACGGCACCGTCCTTTATGTTTTTATAAATGTTAAAGCTAGTTTCACGGTTGTTCATGAAGCTACTTTTACTTTTCCCTGCACCGGAAAGGATAAACGCCGAACAAAACAAAAAAGCCGGACAGGTGTCACGGCTTTGACGCGTTCATCAATCTTCCGAGAGGGACTGATATAAATCATACCAAATATCGTCGACGGCTTCGAGTCCGACGGATATACGGATAAGCGATTCGTGAATGCCCATAGCGTTCCGCTGCTCTTCAGGAACGACCGCATGAGTCATGGAAGCGGGATGCTGGATCAATGTTTCGGCATCTCCAAGGCTGACCGCAATCTTAATGAGGTTCAACCGGTTGATGAATTGTTCCGCTTCTTCCCGTCCTCCGTTCAATTCAAATGCGATGACTCCCCCTCCGGCCTTCATTTGATTCTGTACAATCGCGGACTGCCTGTCATCCTCAAAGCCCGGATAATGCACGTGCTTCACTCTCGGATGACGAATCAGACGAGCCGCTATTTCAGACGCATTCGCACTATGGCGATCCATGCGGAGGTGCATCGTTTTCATTCCTCTGATCAACAGCCACGCATCAAATGGAGATAAGATACCGCCGATGTCCTTCTGCTGGGAAGAAGCAAGCTTCTCCATAAACGACCGGCTCCCTACGACGACACCGGCTACGACATCCCCGTGTCCTCCTATATATTTCGTTGCACTATGAACAACAACGTCGCATCCAAGTTCGAGCGGTCTTTGAAGATAAGGCGTGCAGAACGTATTATCAACGACAACCGGGATGCGGGACAAAGAGGCTGTCCGTGACACCATCTCCAAATCTATGACTTTCATCGTTGGATTAATCGGCGTTTCCACGAAAATACAGGCCGTCCGGTCCGTTATCGTCTGCTTCAGATCCTCCTCTGTCTCCATAGAACAGAAGTCATGAGTAATCCCATACTTCTCTTCCATCATCTTGAGCAGCCCGTACGTACACCCATACAGACCATTGGAACAGACAATATGGTCACCGGCTTTTGTAAGCGCAATAAGGACGGCCGATACAGCCGCCATACCGGATGCAAAGGCAAGTCCCTTCCCGCCACCTTCCAAAGCAGCCATTCGTTCTTCAAACTGGGCGACGGTTGGGTTGCCGAGCCTGGAATAAATATAGCCCTCCTCCTCACCGGCAAACCTGCGCGCCCCTTCCTGAGCAGAAGCAAATGAAAATGTAGAAGTTTGATAGATCGGGGTGGTCAGGCTCCCTGTTTCATTATGTCCAGCCTGCTCATTGTGAATCATCTTTGTTTCCATATGTGTCTTTTTCATAACCCTTCCCCTTCCCTTTTCTGTAAGCGTTTACATTAATAGTTTATCAAAAAAGAAGGGAAAAGGCTCCCCCCTTACCTACTATATTCATCACAGAGACTCTTGTTCTTCCACATCGTCTCCGTCCTTAAGTTCATTGAAATGTTCATGAAAGAGCCGCTCCAGCCACTCAAAATCAACTTCTTTAATCCCTTCTGCAAGTGGCAGCGGTTCTCTTCTGTAACCATACGGTTATCCACGTAATGAAGCAGTTCGAAAATAAAGGCCCTTTCCGGATCGATAACGTCGTCAAGAGCAATGGTGTACCCTTTTGATTTCAACTCACGGCACACCTGGATCATCTCGAAACTGAATGACACTTCATCAAGGATCTCAACGACCAATTCTTCAGGGTCGAAGTATTCCGGTATTTTTTAAAACAACAGGTCCTCCATGAAATTAATAAAGCAGGGCTTATCATTGGACAATCGATCCAGTCCGATTGTAACGAAACTGTTCATCAGCACGTCCGATGCTGCCTTGTTCTCATCCATGGGCACAAACTGGTTCTCCTCCCTACTCCGGTATAGAAGCTCATAGGCGTACTCATCATCATCCACCGTCAAAATCGGCTGCCGTGCCACACATACTTCCATCCTGTTTATCACTTCCATCTGATTCCATATACCCACTGGTTATACTACAAAAGTTTCCATACAGGGATCAGGTAGAAGCCTGCAGCCTCATTATGTCATGCGATTGTCGAAAACTTATACTTTTTCCAGATACATGATTTGGTAAGGAAAGGAAACACTGTAAGAAAAGCATCTCTCAGGAGGGTTTCTATGACACATTATGAACAGTGGACACAACCTGAACCACTATGGAGAGAAGATACATCCTTGTCTTCCTATGAACCGTTAAAAGAAGATACATCTGCGGAAGTCGCTGTCATCGGCGGTGGTATGACCGGAATAACGACGGCTTATCTGCTCGCTAAAACCGGGAGAAAAGTCATTCTTCTGGAAGCGGACCGATTGATCAACGGCACCTCCGGACATACAACAGCCAAAGTAACGGCCCAGCACGGATTAATCTATCACGAGTTGATTAAACACTTTGGTGAGGAGTCCGCCTCCCTTTATTACCAGGCACAGACAAAGGCTCTCCAAACGATGAAAGAATGGGTCGATAAGTACAATATCGCTTGCGACTGGGCGGAAGAAGACGCTTTTTTATTCGCAACCACCTCTAAAGGAGCATTGAAACTGGACAAGGAGTACGAAGCCTATCAGACGCTGGACATTCCCGGTGGTACAGGTCATACGCTCCCTTTCAGCATGGATGCTGAAAAGACACTCCGCATGAGAAACCAGGCCCGGTTCCACCCTGTGAAATATCTGAAAGCCATCGCTGAGGAATTTGTGAGACTTGGAGGAGAAATTTACGAACAGACGAAAGCGGTTGACGTTACTGAAAAAGACCGCCTTGAAATTAAAACCGGCGGCGGGTCCGTCGTGGCCTGCGAGAAAATGGTCTCCTGCAGCCATTTCCCTTTTTATGATGGAAAAGGCCTGTACTTTTCCCGCATGTATGCGGAAAGATCCTACGTGATCGCTGTCGAACCTGAGCGTGAAGTTCCTGCGGGCATGTACCTGTCCATCGACGAACCGAAACGTTCGATCCGCACGGCTGAGTACAACGGAAAGAATGTTCTGATCATCGGTGGAGAAAGTCATAAGACCGGTCAGGGGATCGATACAAGCTTCCACTACCGGGCGCTGGAGGAGTTTGCTGCCGTGACGTTCGGCATCAGGAAGAAGCTCTTCCAATGGTCTGCCCAGGATTTGACGACGCTCGATAAGGTTCCTTATATCGGACCGATCACCCGGAAAAACGACCGGATTTTTATTGCGACCGGTTTTCGAAAATGGGGCATGACCAATGGAACACTCGCTGCCCAGCTGATTACCGATTATGTATGCGGGGAAACCTCCTTGTTCCACGAGCTTTTCAAACCATCCCGTTTCAAGTCAGATCCAAGTATGAAGCAGTTCATTTCCCAGAACTTCGATGTAGCCGCCCACCTGGTGGAAGGAAAAGTCGAACTGGTGGAAGATAAACCGAACCGTTTAAAGAAAGGGGAAGGAATGGTTGTCCAGTGGAAAGGACAGAGGGCAGGTGCATTCAGGGATGAGGAGGGACAGCTTCACGTCCTGGATACCACCTGTACCCACCTTGGATGTGAAGTCGAATGGAACAGTGCGGAACATTCCTGGGACTGCCCGTGTCATGGGTCCCGCTTTTCCTATGATGGTTCTGTCATGGAAGGACCAGCCGATCAGCCGCTTCTGAGAATAGCAATCGACAACCATGCGGAACTCCCGTTTCAAAACCTTGGTGATGCAGACCGGCCGCAGGACACGCCGTAATCAATAACAAACGTTTTACCGCTTGTAGAGAAACCATGTGTTTATCTACAAGCTTTTCTCATGCTTCCAGATCACCGCCATTGGTCAGCCGCCCGTATCTTCCGGAGAGGCCATTGGCCGGCCTGTACTTTTTGATCATCTCAGAACCGTTCCTCTTCATAGGTGGCCCTGAAGCGCACCCTTTTCGATTTCAAGGGAAAAGGAGGCACTTCAGGCCTTTTCTTTCCATTCTGTTCTGCAAATGGTGCTATAATGATTCGGACGTACATCGAACAGTTTTTTATGGAAAGGAGGACAGAGATGGAAAATGATCAAAAACTAGGAATCATCTATACATCCGGAGCTTATATTCTATGGGGCATTCTTCCGATTTACTGGAAATGGATTCAGGAAATTTCCGCCTTTGAGATTCTTGCCCACCGCATCGTCTGGTCGTTTGTTTTTATGACGCTGATCATTTTGGTTCTTCAAAAACAGCAGGCGTTTTTCAAAGAATGCCGACGGATTTTAAAGAATAAGCGGCAGATGATCGGAATGACACTGGCATCTGTGACCATCAGTATCAACTGGGTGACCTACATACTTGCTGTCAATACCAACCACGTGGTTGAAGCCAGCCTCGGCTATTACATTAATCCGCTGGTCAGCATTCTGCTCGGCATGATTTTCCTTCAGGAACGCTTCTCGAAAGCCCAGTGGCTCGCTTTCGCTCTCGCTGGAACAGGCGTCCTTTATATGACACTAAAGTTCGGCTCCGTCCCCTGGCTTGCCCTGCTCTTGGCCTTCAGCTTCGGAACATACGGCCTGCTTAAAAAACTGGTGCCGTTGAACGCCATGTTTGGGTTGACCATTGAAACGTTCATCGTTACACCAGCTGCGCTTTTCTTCCTGCTCCAGCAGCTAAGCGGGCAGGGGGCATCCGTAGAATGGGGATTGCTCACAGCACTCCTTGTCTTCGGCGCCGGAGTCGTGACCGCTGTACCGTTACTTTTATTCTCAGCGGGGGCCAAACGGATTCCGCTTTCCATGGTGGGTTTTTTACAGTATTTCGCGCCAACGATTATGCTGTTCATCGGTGTATTCCTCTACGACGAACCATTCACATCGGTGCATGGCGTCGCCTTTACATTCATCTGGGCAGGACTTGCCGTCTATACGATGGCCCGCATGAAGCGCATGAAGAAATACGAACCGAAAGTCACATAAAAAGGTGTTCTCTTAGAGAGAACACCTTTCACCTTGTAGAGGAGCTTCTGTTTCTTTACAAGCTTTTTTCTTTCCTGCCGCCCGGAGCGGAAGCCCCTTCCCTTTCCGCGGACGAGCCCGCGAGCCGAAGACCCACTTGGTCCAATGGTTTTCTTGACCAAGTCAGCGGAGGCCGTGCCCGCGGCAGGCATCCACCGATAAGCGGAACGTGCCCCCCTCAACATGACATGCGGACAACTCTAACTGGATAGGACGAACTTTTTCTACCAGCGCAGATGGGCAGCAGCATCTTTCCCTGACAAATAGGCACTTTCAAAACGGGTCCGGCCGGCTGTATCATTCGGGCGGAGGAACGCGTCTCCACCGAGGATGAGTCTGCCGTCTCCATTCACATCAAGACAGGACTCCTTCACAACTTTCTTCGCCTGGGCATACCTCCACCGCTTCAACTGCTCCGACTCCAGGTCGTCCCATGGAAGATAGTTCTCCGCCTTTTCTTTCACCAGAGACATGACATAATCTTCACCGTAGTATTTTCTGGACCAGTCTGCTGTCATGTAGACACTGACGATCACATCTTCGGAAATTCCTTTTTTACTATGATCTACAATCCGTTCCACACCTTCAGGAAGGTCTTGATCCAAATGGCCGTGCTCAGGAAGTTCTGTAGGCTTGTTGAATTCAAACAATCCCACATACGTTGGCTCAAACAGGATCCCTTTCAATTGTTTTCTCACAGGTTCAGGCATGCTCATGGTACTGTTTCTGAAGAGCTCCAGAACCTGGGGCACAGGCATCGTCAAATACAGACTGTCCGTCTGCCATTCAGAACCGTCTGCACTGTAGACCCTGTATCCCCCGTCATTTTCTAATAATTTCTCGATCTTTGTTTCCAATAAAGTGGGGATACCCTCAGCAAGCTGCTTGGCAAAAGCATTCATTCCGTCTACAGCCGTGTACCGCGGGTGGTCGTCACCGAACCATTCCTTTACCCATCCGGCCTCCACCCAGTGCTGGACTTCTTCTTCAAGTTCTTCTGTACGGACCGTGAAAAACTGGGCCCCGTGGTCCGCTCTGCCGCCCGCAATCCGGCGGGTGGCGAGGCGTCCCCCGACACTTTTCCCTTTATCGACAAGCATGATATTTGTACGTCCCTGCTTCATCAAACGGCGCGCGGCTGTTATTCCTGCAAGGCCTGCACCGATAATCGTCACTTCATAATGTTCCATCCTTGACCCTCCCCTTCTCTTGGGCTTCCTTTGCAGAAAACCCCATTCATCCTATATTTTTTCGACTTCAAGAACTTCATCAAGAATCGGATAAACCGCCTCGACTCCTTCTTCTGCCACCAAACAGGCGACACCGAGAGGCGTTTCCCAGAAAGTCTCAGGAATGGCCGGATTCTTCAAGCCGGCCGGCTGATACAACGAACGGTAAATCCGGTTCAAGTGATCCCTCGTTTCTTCTGCTTCCCTCGGTTTTTCTCCACGGGCGACCAAAAAGACCCAGCGCATCGACTGAAAAAGATTATCGCCCGGCATAAACGTGTATTCTTTAAAAAACTTCAATTGTTTTTCAGCTTTTTCTGTCAGACCTGTTTCCACAGCAAGATCGTCAAGATGGCCATGCAGATGGCGGTACACCATTTGGAAGATTCTTCTTTTTTCGTCCTGCATCACTTTATCTGTATAAATTTCCTGCAGCTTTTCGAAAGCTGATGTTTTCGACCATTCCATCTTCTCATCACCTCTCTTAACCATTTCGCCTTCAAAGGAAGTTAATCCTTCCTGAAACCGAAGGAGGAAGCTTCCCCTTCCACCGATTGATAAAAAAGAGGGAAATCCTTGGTGTCTTCTTTCAAATGCCGTCCCATATGAGGCATCAGCTTATTCCACGCCATAGGGTTGGCGGCGATGGTTTGAAACAATGCCATTTCGTTGTCTGTCCACTTCCGGAGCGATTGAATATAATCCAATGTCAGCTGAAATCCCGGCAGCAGCTGTTCATCCCTTCGACTCTGAAAACGATCCAGGGCTGTTTTCCAATCCACCCCTTCATCCATCTGCTGAAAAGCATCGGCCAGCAGAAAGGACTGTAGAAACGCATCATTGATTCCAAGCCCCGTACTTGGATCTTTACTGTGACCAGCATCTCCAAGGAGGACCCAGCCCTCTCCATAAGCATTCCTGAAAAAGTTCGGCATTCCGGGGGTTCCGATAATCTTTCCCTGCAGAACTGCCCCTTCCATCCTTTTCTTCATTCCGTAAAATTGATTAAACGTTTGTTCAAATGTATCCTGCGGCGCTTTCATCATGTCCGTAAATTCCCCAGGGTGGATTTCAATACCGAGACAATCCCGGTTTTCCTCCATTGGAAATACAAAGCCGATTCGTCCTTCATGCAGGAAAATCTCCGTTACAGGTTCGCTTAACGGCTCCACGCCTGTGTAATAACCGTATAAGACCGGACGAAGAGGCTTCGTTTCCCGATACTTCTCTGCTTCCGTCCAGGCAGCGATGTTCGAGTTCTTTCCATCCGCTCCGGCCACCCACGCTGCACAGGCCTCCCACGCTTCCCCTTCTGTTTCAAGGTGAAGCCCGGCAACGCGCCCGTCCTCTCTGATCAAACCTCTTGCTGACGTACGCGGCATAAAAGTGACGGAACTCAACGCCTCGGCCTGCTCGATCAGAAGAGGGTCCAGGACATCTCGTTTAGGTATAATCGTATAATCCGCTCTCGGTCCTTCTATAAAACTTTGGCCGATATACGTCCGCATCCGGCTCACTTTTCTCAAACCGGTCTTCTCCAGTTTATGAAGGATGCCCAGTTCCTCAAGGAAGCGGGTATGGGACATAAAGTGAGTAGACAGTGTGTCACTCGGAAACGCGGCTTTATCGATCAACAGGACACGCTTCCCCATTTTCCCGAGCAGGACAGCCAGACTTGCCCCAGCTGCCCGGGCTCCTGTAATGATCACGTCATATGTATGATTCATTCCGGTCCTTCCTTTCTTTCTCAACCTGTGTCCCATCATAATCGGTTTCACGCAAAAAAACTACAGCCACAGGAAAACAAGCATAGGAAGCCATAAAAAAATCCCCTGGACGGGGATTTTTTAAAAGGTACGCTCTTCTTCAACTTCGTGATTCTGGTCAAGGATGTACAAGCGGCTCGGTTTGTTCTTTTTCGCGATTTCTTCCGCTTTTTCTACAGCTGTATCACGCTCATCAAATAAATCTGTCGGAGCTACGTCCTCAATTTTTACGAACCATCCGGTTACATCTTTATTTGGTACTACACTATATTCCTTCATGAAAACATCTCCTTCAACATAGACTTAATTATCCATTCCCGCCCTATTATAGATTTAAACACCCTTGTTTCAAGCTGGGAATTGACAAGAGAGCTGGACCCCTTTATAATTTCAAACAAGTCAGATAAATTAAATATTGAAAACTCTTATCGTGAGCGGCAGAGGGACTAGGCCCTGAGACGCCCGGCAACCTTCAAGGAAAACTTGAAAAGGTGCTACATCCTACAGATCAGATGATCTGAAAGATAAGGGGAGGTAAGCATACATAAAAGCCCTCTTCTTACTTACAGAAGAGGGTTTTTCTTTTTCCCTCTACACCGAGGATCAGGATGTCCTGGAAATCATAAGGAGGAATGAAACAATGACCAATTCAAATCATGTATACGGTGATGAAACACAGCTGCTTCACGGTGGACAGGAAGCTGATCCAGCAACAGGATCGCGTGCTGTTCCCATCTATCAGACAACGTCATATGTATTTAATGATACCGATCATGCCCAGAACCTATTCGCCCTGGCCGAACCAGGGAACATCTATTCCAGAATCACAAACCCGACGGTCGATGTATTTGAGCAGCGTGTTGCCCTTCTGGAAGACGGTGCCGCTGCTGTCGCTACAGCTTCCGGGATGGCGGCAATCACGATGGCCGTCCTGAACGTTGCCGGAGCCGGAGATACCATCCTCACTTCCTCCAACTTGTACGGAGGTACGTATAACTTATTCGTCCACACCCTTCCCCGCTATGGTGTGAACGTTGTTTTCGTAGATGGGAACGATCCTAATGCCTTTGAGGAAGCTGTTACACCTGAAACGAAAGCGATTTTTGCTGAAACCATCGGGAACCCAAGCCTGAATGTGCTGGACTTTGAAGCGGTAGCGGATATTGCCCACGCCCATCACATTCCCTTGATTGTCGACAACACCTTCGCCACCCCTTATGTATGCAAACCGATCGCCTGGGGAGCCGATATCGTTGTCCACTCCGCAACGAAGTGGATCGGGGGCCATGGTACAGCTATCGGCGGTATTGTCGTAGACAGCGGGCGTTTTGACTGGAATCACGAAAAATTCCCGGGTTTTACTGAGCCTGATGAAAGCTACAACGGCATCCGCTTCGGTATTGATGCTGGACCTGCCGGCTATGCGGTTAAGCTCCGTGTTCAGATTTTGAGAGATATCGGCGCCTGCCTGAGCCCCCAGAACGCCTTCCTGCTCCTGCAGGGACTTGAAACGCTTCACCTGAGAATCGAAAAGCATGCAGAACAGGCCTATGAGATTGCTGCATACCTTGAGAATCATGAAGGGGTGGATTGGGTGAATTACCCTGGACTGCCGGATCACCCTACTCATGACCTTGCCCGAAAGTATTTGAAAGGCGGAGCCGGATCCATGGTTGTCTTCGGAATCAAAGGGGGACGCGAAGCCGGTCGTAAATTGATCGATCACTCCACACTCTGGTCCCACGTAGCTAATGTGGGTGATGCGAAATCATTGATCATCCATCCGGCATCCACCACCCATCAGCAGTTGAATGAGGAGAACTTGAAAAAGTCCGGTGTTTCCGAAGAACTTGTCCGCTTGTCGGTTGGTCTGGAATCTGTGACTGATCTTATACAGGACTTGGATCAAGCCATAGAAAAGGCCAATGGATACAGCCGCCCTTATAAGGAACAGCCTCATCCAGCGGAGACCGTTCTCCGTTCCTCTCTCGACCGGTCCAATGGGAACATCCGCCGGAAAACGATCGGCGTCATTCCTGATCAGCCGGGAGGCCTGCAGGAGGAAGCCTCCAAGTTGGAGCGGTTCGGTTTTGATGTGACTACTTTTTCAAAGGTGGAAGACATTCTGGAACAGAACGATCCAGCTTTCGATATTCTTTACTTTGAAACCCTTGGAGAAAACCAAACGGATCTGGCCCAGTCGGCGAATCCATCGGTCATCTGGTCCAAAACTGCTTCTTCCCTGAAAAATGAACAAATCCTATCCGGTGCGAGCCTTTACGAGACGATCGTTTCGATCCGCTCAGGACACCACTTATCTCAAACACTCGTCACTGTATAATGGCCAGAAAGGAGAATGAAAGCATGTCTTTAAAAAACCCCGCCAGCCAGACAGCAGCTTTGGAAACGATTGAACTGGGACCCTTCCATTTCGAATCCGGCGGACGGCTGGAATCTGTCGAACTGGCTTACGAACGCACCGGCCCGTCTCATGCTCCCGTCATTGTCGTCTGCCACGCTTTAACCGGGAACCAGGCAGCTGTGGGTACGGAAGAGCAGCCCGGCTGGTGGGCAGGATTAATCGGGGAGGGGGAGCCAATCGACACCTCCCTGTTCCAAGTGATTACTTTCAATGTTCTGGGAGGTTGTCACGGGTCTACAGGTCCCGCCAGTATGAATCCGGATACAGGCAGACCATTCCGTCAGCATTTCCCTAAAGTGACCATCCGGGATATGGTCCGTGCCCAGTATGAGGCTTTAAAAAAGATGGGCATTCATCAGGTCAAAGCTGTTGCGGGAGGATCGCTTGGAGGTATGCAGGCGTATGAGTGGGGGCTCCTCTACCCTGACTTTATGGAGAAGCTGCTGATTATGGCTGCCACCCCCTACTTAAGTGATTACGGCATCGCCTTCAATCATATCGGGGCGAAAGCCATTAAAAACGATCCTTTTTTCCAAGACGGGAACTACACGACGAATGAGTCCCTGCAGGGGTTTGAAATTGCGCGGATGACCGGCATGGTGACTTACAGAAGCCCTGCTCTTTTTGAAAAAAGGTTTGACCGGTCCAATGGAGGAGACACTTATGAAATTCAGTCCTACCTGGATTATCAGGGAGATAAAATCAAAGAACGGTTTGACGCGAACAGCTACTTGTACCTGCTTGATGCAATGAATAACCATGACATCGGGAGAAACCGGGGAGGATGGAAAGCGGCCGCCGCTCAGTATAAAGCAGACTTGATCACGTTCAGTTTTGAACACGACCTGCTGTATCCAGAAGAGCTGATTTCCGCTTTTTCATCGGCGGCACCGAAGGCCGTCCACAGGCATATCCCTACGGATTATGGTCACGACGGCTTTCTCGTTGAATTCGAACAATGGGGCCGTTTCATCAAAGATGAGCTGAATGAGGACTAGAAAACATAAAAAAGACGGGTAGACGAACACGATGTTCATCTACCCGTCTTTTTTATGATGGAAGATCACTGACTTTCACAAATTGAAACCCTTGGGAAGTTAACTGTTCCAGCACAAGCTCTACGACTTCAGGGGTCCGGCTCTCTAATTCATGGAGAAGAATCACTGAACCATCCTCTGCCTGTGAAATAATCTCTTCCGCTATTTCCTCCGGCTCCTGTTCGCTCCACTCTTCGGAATAGAGCGTCCATGGAACCGTATTCCAATCGCCTTTATAAGCCTTTGGAGGATTCTCGCCAAACGGCAGTCTCAATCCAGCCGTTTCTACTCCCGCGGCCTGCTTGATCACGTCCTGGGCAGCGAGGATCTGCTCATCCACCTCTTCCGGATTTAACCGGGCGAGGCGGGGATGATCCCACGTATGATTTCCGATTTCATGACCCTGCTCAGCCACCATCCGGGCCGTTTCCGGGTAATAGGACACCCGTTTTCCGATCATGAAAAACGAGCCTTTGGCGTCATACTTCTCCAGAAGGTTGAGAATATCCACTGTCCATGTTGGATGAGGACCGTCATCAAAAGTGAGAGCAGCTCTCTTTTCTCCGGTTTCCACCCCAAGGTCATCCGTTGAAACAGCCTCCACGGGGCTTTGCTCCTGCTCTGAAGAAGATGTTTCCGATGCGTCGGAAGCGGATTCCAAAGCTTCTACAAATTCTTTCCGAATGAGATCCTGCCCTTCTTCAAGTTCGACCAGTACATATCCCAATGTGCCGTCCTCCGCCTGAAGATAGACCCTCACCCCTTCTTTGGTAAGGGCCACATCTTCAAATGTTCCCTTATTCACGTGAAGAGGTAGATGGTAATGGGTGGCGACTTCCTCTTCCTTCATTGCTTCTTCTGTCAATGCAGCCAGTTCATCAAGCACTTCCGGATCATTCTTGAGCAGCTCGTCCAGCTCAAGCCTGCGTCCGTCCTTCTTATCAAAATTCATGACGGTCTGGTTTTGGATAACCTCGTTTCCGCCTACATCCATCGTTTCTATGAAGCGGACTACGAAGAAACGGTGATCCTGATAGAGCATCTCAAAGTCCACGTGAAGCTCATGGGATTCAGAAGCCTCCACGGATTGTTTATTCTGATAGCTGGCCTGTTTAAAGTCGGCCTTCTGTTGATTGACGTAATCAACAATCGTCTGATTCAATTGATGGTTGGTTGTCTGCGGATAGTGGATGGTTATGTGGTATTCATTATGCTCCACGAGTTCCGTCTTCATATCGATATCGTACATTGGTTCTGTTTCATCAGATGGTTTAGAATCATTTTCATTAGCTTTTGCGATAAATGAGCATCCTGATACAACTAAAACGACCAGCAGTGATATATATAAAATAGGTTGTCTCATAATTCTTCCCTCTTTATCTATTAGTCACACAACCTATTGTAACACAAATGTAACAATCATTTAATTAATCAGATATATTCAGCCTATTCTGACATTAAAAGTGGGTGCGGACGTCCCAGAGCTCAGGGAAAAAGCGGTGATCCAGAACTTTCTTCAAGTAGCCGACCCCCGAGGATCCTCCTGTCCCTTTTTTATGGCCGATGATCCGTTCCACTGTCTTCATATGACGAAAACGCCACTGCTGGAGGCTGTCCTCCAAGTCGACAAGCTTCTCAGCCAGCTGATACAGATGCCAATACTGATCTACATCTTTGTAGACCATTGCCCAGGCGGCTTCAACCGAAGGGTTCTGCTCATACACATCTTTATAATTCCTGTTCAGCACCTGTGGATCGAGATCAAAACCTGCTTTGGACAGCTGCTCAAGTGTCACATCATACAAGCTGGGATTTTTATAGGCCTTTTCCAGTCGATTGTGAAGATCTTTATCTTTCCGGTAAATCTTCAATACAGCATTCGTTTTATACCCAAGAGCAAACTCAATCATCCGGTACTGGTAGGATTGAAACCCCGAAGCCTGGCCGAGGTGATCCCGGAATTCCATGTATTCTGACGGGGTCATCGTCGCCAGTACGTCCCATGCTTGGATGATCTGCTTCTGAATACTGGAGACTCTGGCAAGCATTTTAAAAGCCGGCTGCATGTCGTCATGTTGAATCGACCGGATGGCTGCCTGGAGTTCGTGAAGCATCAGCTTCATCCATATTTCACTCACCTGATGGATCATAATAAAGAGCATTTCATCATGATGGGAAGAAAGCGGCTTCTGCGCATCAAGCAGCTGGTCTAAACGTAAATATTCTCCATAAGTCATCCGATCGGAAAAATCCGTATGCACGCCTTCACTGCCTTTCGGCGGTTGCTGGGTCATGAGTGGGACCTCCTTTAGTCAAGTACTCCACGCTGTGGGATATTGCGGAACGTCATCGGGAGGAATTCTGTGTGAACAAGCCCTTCATACATTAAGAGCGTTCCGAGGACAGGGTCTTCTGTATGGACGTGCACCCGTGTCGCCCCTTCTTTTTCTTCATAATGTTCATATACGGACGTCACAGGCCCGGTCATGCCCAGCACTCCTCCCACATGATTCGTTCTTGACTCCATATACAATCCGCCTTCTGAAGTAACGTGAAGATCAAATTCTGCCTCTACCAGGCCCGAACGGCCAAGATGATCGACAAGACACTGTTTTTCTTCATCATACCTCGCAGCAGAATCAAAACCGCGGATGGCATATGGGAAAAAGAAGCGGCGGATCCAACTGATCGTTTCTCTGCCCTCTTCATCTTCATAGACGTAATTTTCGAGGGTAAACGGCACATCTTTTCCACGCTCTCTGAAGAGAAGGTGATCCTTAACCCCCGCACTCATCAGCGGCCTAACGAACGCCGGAGTTCCTCGGATTTCCGTCATTCTGCCCTGTCCAAGGACCATAAGATTCTGCTTACTCGTTAATCCGTATTTTTTCTGCAGCTCAGGATGAAGGTTATGGAACTGCTCCCCGAGTGCTTTGTGGTAGATGGATTTCATTTGTATGCGGCCTCCTTTAAACTATCCGTTTTCCTGTTCTCCCCGTGCCTCGTGATGAATACACTAGGGAAGACGGAACCTTGGCTGTACATGAATTATAGCACAAGTAAACGCTTACGATTCAGCTGCATGCAGAAAAGAAAGACCTGCCCTTACAAGCAGGTCTTTCTTATGAAAAAACGTTGTTCTACATAACTTCCTCTGCATAATCACTGATTGCATAACCCTTCTGCTGCTTCATCAGCCAGCCCTGCTTTTCCAGCTGGGTGAACAACCGCTGAATATGCTTTTCCGGCCAGCTCGATAACAGACCAAACCAGCGTGTTTCATGAAGATAGAGACTTCTTAATTTGTTCGTCGGCTTGCCCGCGAGCATCTGGACCAGGGTGTGCACCGGATATTCACTGCCATAATAATAGATGAGGTCAAGAATCTGCTGAGTATCCGCATAAGTGATGGACCTTCCTTTGATGGTCAGAATGATATCCTCATCATTGTAGCGGACTTCTTCGAGACGCGCCTTCAGTTCCTCAAGGACATGCCGGGTATTCGGGTAGACATGCTCCGGCACGACCTTCTGCCAGCGGTTCAACTCCTTAAGAATACGGACATCATGAAGCTGGACACCTGCCAGCCACAGCAGCTCTGAATCGGTCCGCTTCTCCGGAATATGAACCCGGCTTAATTTGTCATACATGTCCAGTAAAGGATAGGCGGACAGGTCGTCTTTTCTGCGCTGATACTTTTCGATACGGCTGACGACAGCCAGGCTTTCATCAAGGGATTTCCTTGCGGTGTTGAGCTGTTTTTTCAAAGCTCTCAATTGGCCAAGCTGCTCGAGAAGCCTGCTGTTCTGTATCGCTATGTCATTGAACTGCTGCTCAATCGTCGATGTGCGCTTGGCTGCCCGTTCCACATCAAACTCTTCAGGAAAACGGACCATATCTTCCACCGTGTCATAATAAAGACAGAAATCACACGTTTCACAGTAGCAGCAGATCGTTTTCTCCCCGGCATCGAACTGTAAACATTTTGAATGGGGGCAGCTGCCTTGTTCCTGCTCGACCCACGCCTGTGGAAGAGCTCGGAACGGGCGCATGACGATTTCGACACGGTGCCTCCAATATGCGATGTCCTCAGGATAGTTCAGCACAGAAATGAGTGAGGATTGATTCATTGTTTCGACCGCATCGATGACGTCGCGCTTTTGATGAAAAAGCTGGACCATCGGATGCCGGTGAAACGCATCTGCTATTTTATCAAGCCAGTCTTCACGACTTTCCGTGCTGATGTGAGAAAGAAACAGATAATCATCCAGCACTTCCCCGACATGGTCATACAACTGGTCTGCGGACAGCTGAGTGAAATCTGTGTTATATAAATATTGATCTTTTAAAGGTAGTCCATGTTCTTCAGGCAGGGACTTCCATAAAAATAATTCTGGGCGCAGCAAATGTGGATGGATCCTCTCTTCCTTTTGAAAAGCTACAGGCAGAACTGCATCTCCGGTTAGTCCGAGATAATTCTGGATGGACGTTGTGTCCAGAGACTTCCTGCCGATATGATCCACAATTGCATCGTTAAGCCTGGATAATAACCCCCGTTCAAATTTATGTCCGATGGAACGAATATGTTTGTTCTTTTTCCCAATCGGCGCAAGTACAACATGAGGGTAGCGATGATCCTGGTAAGCAATCCTATTTGGCAGTCCCATAATGAATTCCCCTTTGAATAAGGATTTACTACTATTATAGAAAAAGTATTACGAGTTACCAACAAATATAAGTAAAATGGGCGTCAAACCGTTAAAATTTCCACGGGATACCCAATGAACAGTCCTGTTTCTATAACTCCAGGGATGGCACTGAGCTCTTTTTCCAACTCATCATGAATGTGTTGGAACCGCACTTCCAGCAGGAGATTTCCTGCTTCCGTGAGCACGGGGCCGTCTTTCGCCGCCGCCATCCGCAGCTGAATGTCCACACAAGGGAATTCCTGAAGCTTTGTTTCTACAAGATGCACAGCCCTCGGATCCACTTCAACAGGAACAGCATACTTTTCACCGAGTTTCTGAACATATTTACTTTCATCCACTAAAATATACGTTTTAGGGGAGCTTGCCATCACGAGTTTTTCAGCGAATAACGCTCCGCCCCTTCCTTTGATCAACCGGCCGGCATTGTCTACCTCATCCGCTCCGTCAAAACCCCAGTCGGGCTTTGCAGCTGTCAATGTTGTCGTCTTTAAGCCGAACAAGGCACAGTTCATCTCCGCTTCTTTCGATGTCGGTACGGCATAAACGTCCAGCCCCTCGTTCTTTACCCGTTCAGCGATCTTTTCCAGAGCAATGAAAGCCGTCGACCCGGAACCGACGCCAATCACCTGCTGATCTTCAACATATCCGCTCACTCTGGCGGCGGTCCGTTCTTTGGCTTCCCGATTGGATATTCCGCCAGCCCATACCGGTTTCCCGGCCAGCTGATTGTTCCAATTCATACAAATCACCTCTCTCTTTGTATTCCCGAAAGTCTCATGAAACAAGCACAGGTGTTAGGAAAAGTGTATCAAACAGGTTCCCCACAGATACAGCGACGGGGTAAACTTTGTCATTCTTTACGCCTCCTTCACATAAACTTAATGGAATACGACGGGCCGAAGTAAAGGGGGAAAAGCATGAGAAGACTCTATTGGAAACTGGTCATCTTCTATCTCATTCTGATTACCGCCTTTGTCTACGTCACCTACCTCCACTGAAAACACCCCGGCCTGCATGGCCGGGGTGTTCGTATACTCTTTCATGTATTTAATGGACAAGATCATGTTTGAATGCGTAAATGACGGCCTGCGTCCTGTCTGATACTTGTAATTTCCCAAGAATACTGCTTACGTGAACCTTTACCGTTTTTAAGGCTATGAACAACTCTTCTGCAATCTCCTGGTTCGTCCTGCCATCTGCCATCAGAAGCAGAATTTCCTTTTCTCTGTTCGTCAAATCTTCATGGAGCGCCCGTTGGTCGGGGTGACGCATCTTTGTCATGATTTTCCCGGTGACTTCCGGTTCCAGAATGGACCGTCCTTCAAAAGTGGCACGGATCGCCTGGGCAATTTCCTCTGCTTTTGACGTTTTCAGCATATAACTGACCGCTCCCGCCTCTAAAGCGGGATACACCTTCTCATCATCAAGAAAACTTGTGACGATGATAATCTTCGCCTCCGGCCACTCGGCTGTAATCCGCTTTGTCGCTTCAATCCCATCCATATGTTCCATCACGAGGTCCATCAAAATAATGTCCGGCCGGTGTTGAAAGGCAAGCGCTACAGCATCTTCGCCGTCCCCTGCTTCAGCGATCACCTCAATATCCGGCTGCGAGGACAAATAGGCGGATACACCAATACGGACCATCTCATGATCATCTGCAAATAATACTCGAATCATCAGGATTGACCTCCTTTAAGTCGGTGGGGCACTTTTACTTCCAACCGGGTCCCCTGTCCTTTCACACTGACAACCTTTAGCACGCCGCCCACTTCAAAGGCACGCTCCTCCATATTTTGGAGACCGTAGGAACTCGTTTTTTTCTCTTCCACATGAAACCCCATACCGTCGTCGATCACTTTCAAAATAACGGTTTGATCACGCTCCAGAAGCATAACCGAAAGGGTCGATGCCTTGGCGTGCCTCAGTGTGTTGGATACCGATTCCTGCAGAATCCGGAAGAGCTGGTCCTCCACACCTTTTTCTAATGGAAATGTTTCAATCGTCCAGTCAATCTGAAGCGGCACCTTTTGGATCAGCTCCTGAAGAAGCTCTGTCATTCCTTCCGCCAGCGTTTTATCTTTCAAGGGAACCGGCCGAAGATGGAGGAGCAGTGCCCTCATTTCGAGCTGGGATTGATGAATCATCCTCTCTACCATCTTCAGCTGCCGATCCACGCCTTCCCGCTCATGGTCTTTTGTCTCATTAATGGCTGACATCATCATGGAAGCGGCAAACAACTGCTGACTGACAGAATCGTGAAGTTCCCTGGCCAGACGATTCCTTTCTTGTATGACTACTTCCTGAAGGCTTTTTTCCCGTTCTTCCGCTCTTTCTGTAACCATACGTTGAGAAAGCTCGGCTTGTTTCACAATTTTCTCTTCCAGCTGTTTCATTCGATCTTCAATTCTTTTCACTTCTGCCAGATCCGCCGTGTCCGTCTCCAGAGGACTGCCTTTCACGACTTCTCCAAGCTGCTGTTCGATATGGGTAAGCTGACGACGCCAGTACCACCCCTGGGCCGTACCGGTTACAAGTCCCATAAACAGGGATAACAGCAGAATCAAAAATCCATACGGAAGATCGAGCACCTCTCTTGTCCAGAGCACTGACCACCGCTCTACCGGAAAAGCGGCGAATGTTACAGCGGTCAGGAGAACAGCAAATAGAAAGAACGTGAAAAGTCCCGACCCAATCTGCCTCTGCCAAAGGTTCATATCCGCTTCACCTCGAGATCACCGGAAAATATCGACGTAATCACCTTCACCCGGGGCTTATTTTCCTGATAATCCGGTGTTTGGTAATACGTCATCTGATTGAGCATTCTGGACTTTTTAAACTGAAAAATCGAGCTTCTTCCAATGATGGCGCTGTGAAGGATCGTCACTTCCACCTCATACGGAACATAAATCGTGACATTGCCTATAAAATGACGGATGGAAATAACGGATTCGTTCGAAGGAAGAACGGTCTCACTTAAATCGATAACCCGGTCGCCTATGCCTCCGTGCACATTCACATCCTGCCACGGATAGGAATGTGGGGGCGTCGCCTGCCGCCCAAAAAACTTTTGAGTGAATACAGGTTCTTCCGGAGGGTCATGCGGTTCCTGGTCCATCTCTCCAAGCTGAACGTTTTCCGGGTGCTGCTTCGTTTTGTAATAATGACGGACCGCCAGAAAAAGGATGGCCAGCACGAGAAAACGAACGGCAATCATACTTAGTACAGTCAGCCCGAGACTGACCGCCCCGATCCAAAACATGACTTTTCTCCAAAGCGGTCTATAATTCTTCCAACCGAAGTAAATCAGTACGGCTGAAAAACCGACAGAAAAAATGAGACCTCCGTTAAAGAACACTATTTCAATAATCAGGAGAATCACCCCCGTGATTAAAATCGTGTTCAGCATATCTGTTGAAATTCTTTTAAGCACAGCGGTCATTCCCCCTTCCTCTTATCCACCTGCGCCCTTTAGACAAAGGAAAGACGCAGAGAACTGCGCCTTTATCATACCATGATTTAGTTACCCCGACACTTCCTGCTTATTCCGGACCTTTTTCTCAATCTCTGCCATCTTACTGTCAAACGTATGACGGTAATAGGCACTGTTCACCTTATACTCCAGGTCCTCCATGTAACGGTCGATCTCAGAGAATCTGGAATACGGCTTGTCTGAGCCATCCTCCAGCACACGGTTCATTGTGTGATGCGCACGCGCTGTATTTTCACGTCCCATAAACGCCATCCGTTTCAAATGCATATCCTTTAGTTTATGCTTCATTTCCTCATACTTACGCTCAAGGGCCTCCAGCTGCTCTACACATTCTGCCTGAGACTGCTTCAGCTTTTCAGCACGCGATTCATATTCTTCCTGCTCTTTTACCGCAAAATTATGCATGGACGTTTCGCCGGCCTGTTCAGCCACATGCGCCTGATGCTTACGTTTCTCAGCCAGATCTGACGCTTTTTGATATTCCCTCGTGAATTCATCCTTCAACTGGTACTGCCTCTCCACCAGCTTCCGGACTTTTTCCGTCTCCTTTTCACTTTCTCTTAAGTACTGATTCAGCATAGCGGCCGGGTTCTTCTGTTCCTTTTGGTCCAATGCCTCATGAAGATCTGCCGTAATTGAATCCTTTAGTCGTGTAAATAGGTTGGCCATGTTTCCATCTCCTTTGTTATTTGTTCAACTCTGCCCATTGACGCTCAAAATTTGTAAATGGATCGTCTTTTTTTTCAGACGCGGGATCACGTGGACGGCTTGTCCAATTTTTATAAATCCAGTAAAGGACAAAAGCAGCAGCGACGCCGACGACCGCGTAAACATTGGAAACAGCGACGCTTAAAACAATCAAGCCGACGACCATCCAGCCGATCTTCCCGGCTGTCGAGTCACTTTTCACAAACTGCTTGAAAACGATATAAAGCAGCCACACACTGACACCAAGCAGAATCATCGGGCCAAGGTTCGCAATGAATAATCCAAGGGCAATCAGACCTGCGAGGAACAACAGAAACTTTTTCATGTATTTCCCTCCCTGCACTGTTCTTGTCTTTATCATACCGGTGCTGAAGGATTTCCGTAATGAGCCGGGGATATATCTTTATCTAAGACCAGAGGCTTATATCCCTTCCGCCCTCGTTTTCCATAGGAGAGAAAAGATCTATATACCTTCCGGAACCAAAGCCCTCCCATTCGTTTGTTTTGATTTCACAGACAAAAGGAATGATCGTCCGGCCCGCACTTTTTCTACAATAAAAGCTCTGTTAAAGTCTGTGGTTGATATTTCAAACGATTACTAAATCGTTTCCGTCTGGAATTAGGGGTCCGGTCTGCTATTTACTCAGAGCATGGGATGGCAGGGAAAACCGTCCGCTTTCCGCGGCTCACGGTACCCCACGGAAAGGGAGTCATTTTCAAGGCCGCCTCCTACAAATCCCATGACAGAAAGGGGTGATGATAGGAGCTCACATGTTAAATAACAACACCAAGCAATAACAGAGACACAATAAAAAAAGGAAAGGTGCCTTCTGCAGGCACCTTTCCTTTGATCGTCTTACGGCTGCTCTATTCACTTTATGATGGTGAGTTCTTTTGGTGTTTCTGTCAGCGTGACAAATCCTTCCGGGGTGACAAGTACATCATCTTCAATACGGACACCGCCGATTTCAGGATCGTAAATGCCCGGTTCGAGCGTATACGTCATCCCTTCTTTTAATACCCCGTCATTCAAATGGCTCATAGAAGGGAATTCATGCACATTGATTCCCAGTCCATGTCCAATCCGGTGTGGAAACTTATCGCCGTAGCCGGCTTCTGTAATGATCTGACGCGCCGCTTCATCCAGATCACCAATCCTTGTTCCAGGACGACTGATGGCCAGGGATGCATTCAATGCTTCCAGAACCGTTTCATAGATAGCTTTCTGCTTTTCATTGACAGAGCGGAAAGCGAAGGTCCTCGTAATATCAGACGTGTATCCTTTCCAGACGACTCCAAGATCAAACAGGACAAGGTCTCCTTCTTTTAATCTACGGTCTCCAGGATTTCCGTGAGGGTGGCCGGATTTCTCACCAAAAAGCACCATCGTGGAGAAGGACATTTGAGCGACGCCTTTTTTCTTAAGCTCATACTCAATCGCCGCCAGGACTTCCATTTCCGTAACCCCTTCATTCAGGGCTTCTGTCCCTACCTTGACCCCGAAATCTGCGAGTTCTGCCGCTTCCTTCAAAACCGCGATTTCCTGCTCATCCTTCACGACACGCATCTCGTTTAATTTCCCTTCGATGTCCAGAACCTCTGCGTCATCAAACAACGCAAAAAAGGACTCACTACGCCCGTAGGAAAGCACTTCTTTTTCTATGCCCACATGATGTACGTTCGTGATCCCCGCCTGATTCATAGAATCCTTCATCAACGTCCAAGGATTTTCATGATCAGCGTAACCAATGATTTCATGGCTCCACCCTGTTTCCTGCAGCTGTGCTTTTTCCATTCCCGGAAGAACAGCTATAGGGTCTGCTTCCGGAAAGACGACCAATCCTAACAGTCTTTCATGAGGGTCAGTTAGAAACCCGGTTAAATAAAAGAAGTTTTCCGGTGAATTAATAAAAGCTGCATCAATACCCTTCTCCTTCAGGTAGGCAGCCAGTTCATCCAAACGATGTTTCATTCTCCATCTCTCCTTTCGAATCTTCTTTCATCATATAGCAATCCAGACCGTTATCCAACTCACACAAAAGTCCGAAAAATGGCAAAAAAGCCCTGTCCCCTATGCGGGCAGGACCTTACGTTCTTTCATGAAACGACAGGACTATGCCGCCTGTCTGAGTCTTGTTTTGGAAAGCCACGCCTTTTCCAACCTCTGAGTAAACAAGACTGCACCTACGGCGAGAATACTGTCCTTTATGATAAACGGCACCATACTGGACCACGCCAGAGCGAGACTGATCCCGTCTCCTCCCACCCAGAAATTCAGTGCGAGATAAAATAATTGGACACCGACAAAATAGTTGATGATGATGCCGGCGGCAGCGGCCATCATGTACCTCGGCATCGTCCGCCTGGATTCAGCGATTTTCCCTACAAAATAAGCAAGAATAATATAAGACAAAATAAATCCGAACGTCGGAGCAATCACAACCGACAACCCGCCTTTAAACCCAGCAAAGATCGGTGCTCCCGCCAAACCTAAAAGAACATACACGAGAATCGAAAAAGACCCGAGACGGCTTCCGAGCATAAGCCCTGCCAGAATAGCGAAAAACGTCTGCAGGGTCAGAGGAACTCCCATAACCTGGAGAAATGGCAGGTAAGCCGTAATATTGGCACCGATAGCCATCAGCGCAACAAATAAACTCCCTAAAGTGATGTCATAAACGCTTAGTTTCGACTTCTTCATCATTTTTCCTCCTCCACAACTTCTTCCTTAAAGATAAAAAAACCCTGACATAATGTCAACACTAATTTATTTTAGTTTACAATAAACTTTTTCAAACACACACCTTTTGAAAAAATACACAGCGGCCAAAAAAAGACTGCCGGAAAAGTTCCCGACAGTCTGAAAATCCCAGTCTCGAGCGGTGCTTAAACCTTTACAATCCAAGCCCCATCGACAACTGATTCGTATAGCTCGTATAAGCCACGGTATGGTTGATCACAGCAATCTCACGAACACTAAAGCCTGCTTTCGTAAGGCGGTTCACGCTGTCCTGATCCACCTCTACAGGTTTGGCGGTTAACTGTTCGGCATAATTCAGGACAGCTTTCCACTGCTCACTCATGGATGATGCTTCATAATGATCCAGCCATTCTTCTACATCATTCACACCTGTGTGGCCTTCTAACAAGGAAGCATGACTTTTTGTACAGTAGCGGCAGCCATTTTTCATTGACACAAACGTGATGACCGCCTCTCGCAAATCATCTGGAAGGCCGGTATTCTTCACTGCCTGTTGAAGTGGAAGAAAAGCTTCATATAAACCGGGGTCATTGGCAATAAGCCGGTCAAACAAAGAGGAAGGCTCATCTTCTCCTCTTATTTCTTTCATATGCTGTTGTTTCACAGGTTTAATCCAAGGCATATCCATCCCTCATTTCTACAAAATCCATTCCCGGCACAGCGGTATCCGCCAATAAATTTCCCGGGAAATCTTTTTATTTAATAATTCGATAATTTCTCCAATCTTCTGGGAATAAACTCGTGTATTTTCCAGAAACAAACCGGTCATCTATAAGCTGGATAGCTCCATGATCCTCTTCCGAACGGATCAAGCGTCCACCAGCCTGGAGCACTTTGTTCATTCCAGGATATACGTAAGCATAATCATACCCCCGGCGGCCTTTCTCATTGAAATAGTCTTTAATCAACTCTTTCTCGAAGTTTCTTGGAGCCAGACCGACACCAACGACGGCCACACCATTCAGCCGGTCTCCGCGGAGGTCGACACCTTCAGAAAAAACACCACCCATGACAGCAAAACCTGCCAGACGCCCTCCTGGAACGAATTGGGCAAGAAAATCCTCCCGCCGGCTCTCATCCATGCCCCTTTCCTGCATGACTGCATCGACAGGGGACATCTGCCGGAACTCTTGGTAGACAAGCTCCATGTAGTGATACGACGGGAAAAAGAATAAGTGGTTTCCACTATAGCTTTCCACCTGGTCTTTCAACCGCTCTGCCAGAATTCCGGCCGTTTGATTCCGGTTTTTATACCGGGTTGATAACGGCGTAATTGTGACATCCACCTGAGAGGCGTCGTAAGGGGATGGAAGCTGAAGGATGTAATCCTCCTTCGTCCCTCCCAGCATTTCTTTATAATAGGCAAAAGGTGAAAGCGTGGCTGAAAAGAATGTACCGGAGCGGAACCCATCTGTCACCTTCTTTAATACGTGGGAAGGATCCAGGCAGAACAACTTCAGCATCAGGTCCCCATTTTCCCCTTTTGCCGCTATAAAACGATAATGATCATCCACAAACTCAAAAATCCTCAGGAAATTCTGGGCGGTGAAATACAAGTCAACAAGAGATTCGGAGCGCTCGTCCTCCGCTTGTTCCTGGATGATCTGCTCCGTTTTCCCAATGAACCGTTCCAGGTTTTCTTCCAGTTCTCCAGGGATCTCATTGATGACGATCTCTCCACCTTGGAAACCGGCAAGGCGCTCCAGGTCATCAGCCACTGCCAGGGCGGTCTTTCGGACCCCCTCCTCGTCTTCCCACGAATCAGAAGCCTCCCTGAATGGGTTTTTATAAATCGAGGCCGAGTACATTTCTCTCGCCCGTTCAACAAGGTTATGCGCTTCATCCACAAGGAGAGCTGTTTTTTTCTTACGGTCAGGCATCAGCCTCTTTAAGGCAACACGCGGGTCGAAGATGTAATTGTAATCACTGATGATCACGTCCACCACATCCGTAAGGTCAAGAGAAAACTCAAACGGGCATAAACGGTGTTTTCTGGCATACGCTTCAATCACAGGGCGTGTGAGCTGCGTCTCATTCCTCAGTACATCCACAATGCCGTCATTCACCCTGTCGTAATACCCATCTGCATATTCACAATAATCCGGCTGACAGATCGTTTCCTCCTGAAAACAGATTTTCTCCTTAGCCGTTAAGGTGACCGACCTCAGGGAGAGACCGTGCTCTTCCATTTTGGCCAGTGCCTCCTCAGCTGTCGCTCTCGTCGTCGTTTTAGCGGTTAAATAGTAAATCCTGTCCATTTTATCAAGAGAAAGAGCTTTGACAGCCGGAAATAAAGTCGATATCGTCTTCCCGATGCCGGTGGGGGCCTGAGCGAACAGGTTCCGCTTTTCTTCAATCGTCCTGTACACACTCCCCGCCAGTTTCCGCTGGCCTGTCCGATAGGTAGAGAACGGAAAAGAAAAGGAAGGAACCGTGGCTTCCCTCTGTTCCTCCAGATGATGAAGGACAGAGGCGTAGGATTGATAAGCCTTCACGGTCTCCTCCATAAAGTCAGCCAGTTCCTCATGCGTGAATCTTATCTGCAGGCGTTTCTTTTCCTTCGTCCGTTTCTGCACATAGGTCAGCTGGACATCGATTTTTTTCAGGTTTTCCTGGAGAGAATAGATATAGGCGTAGCCTTTTGCCTGAGCCCAGTAAACGGGATGAGAAGAACTGTCGAGTTCCTCCAGGTCCCCGGATGTCGACTTGATTTCATCAATGACCGGCCCGTCTTCTCCCTCAAGCAGGCCGTCACACCGGCCCTGGACAATCAGACGAAGCTCTCCATACGCATATTCACACTGAAGGAAAACTTCCTTTTCATCTCCGTCCTTATATTTCTTCTGCACTTCCTGATGGATGGCTGTTCCCTCCAACAGAGCTGTATTGGACTGGAACCTTTCATCAATACTTCCAGCCCTGTACACATAAGAGACCAGCTCTCTTACAGAAATCGTCATACTTCGATCCATTTTTCAAACGCCTCCCGCAACCAATTCGTTCCCTACCCTCATCTTCCAACACTCGTTCACGTATGTCTATTGTAAAGGCGTCATGCTATAATTATGGATAAAACTTTTTCATTTCCCATAAAAATAAAACCACATATAATAAAATTAACGCCCCCTCAGGAGGGATCCTAACGTGAAAAAGTGGAGATGGACAGCCTCCATCCTGCTTACTCTCATTCTTGCCTTTTTTATAACAGCCTCCTTTATCTATACACCAGAGGAGCAGGAGTCATCCAGCACACCTGATGAACAGCCGTTAGAAACAGGAGACGCGGATGTAGAAGAGCAGCCAGAGATAGAGCAGGAGGAAGTTTCAACAGAGGAAGACGAAAACGCCCTTGGCGAAGGTCTGCGGGACGTTTTCACAAGTGTCATGGACAGCGCACGTGACCTTTTCATAAAAAATGATTTGACCGTAGTTGCCATTGGGGACTCTTTGACGCAGGGCGTCGGAGACGGGACAGATAATGGCGGCTATGTTGGTATTCTTGAAGACAACTTCACAAATACTAACAACAATACGTCTCTTGAAGTGATCAATTACGGAAAACGCGGCAATCGTACGGACCAGATGTTAGAACGGATGGAAGACGAAGATATTTCCCGGTCCATCGAACAGGCAGACATTGTGCTCATCACCATCGGCGCCAACGATGTGATGAAGGTGGTTAAAGATAACTTCACAGATTTAAACTACCAGGACTTCCGAAACGAACGCGATGGATATGAAGAGCGGCTCAAGGAAATTATTGAGAAGACACAAAACTTGAACGGCGAAGCCCCCATCTACTTCGTTGGTCTGTACAATCCATTTAACCAGTATTTTGATAACATCCCCGAGCTTGGAGAAATCATGGGCGATTGGAACGAGGCGAGCGAAAGGATCATCGGCACCTATGATCAGGCCCACTTTATTCCTATCCGTGATATCTTTGATGGAAACGAAGAAGAACTCCTATGGGAAGAAGACCATTTCCACCCCAATGAACAGGGATACAAGGAAATGGCAGAACGCGTACTCGCTCATATTAGAGAAGATATTGAAGAATAACCTGGGTGGAATGATAAATGAAACGATTACTTCTTAACAATAAATGGCGGACATCCTTCTGGGTCCTTGCCATCATCAACATCGGGATCATCGGGTGGCTTCTGGCTTTAGTCTTTCTCCCGAGCTCGTATACCCTTGTCAATGTAGACCGTGGTAAAGAAAACACCGATGCCGAGTTCACCATTGTCTCAACGAAAGAGAATATGGAGCAGCTCGCCAATGAATACTTATCCGAGCTGTCCAACCAGACCGTATTTGATTACTCCGTCTCGATCGACAAAAACGTTACGTTATCCGGTAATATCAAGGCTTTTGAACAGGTAGTCCCCATCAAGGTGGAATTAAACCCTGTGGTCCAGGAAAACGGCGACCTTGTTCTGGAACAGGAGAAAATCTCTCTTGGGCAGCTGCCACTTCCTAATAAGAAAGTACTGGAATTCTTAAAGGATAACTACAATCTGCCGGAATGGGTCATCGTGAACCCGAATGAAGAAAATATCTATGTTGCCGTCACCCAGATGGAAACGGCCAGTAACTTCAATGTGAAAGTGGACCGCTTCAACCTGAATGCCAACCAGCTGGCTTTTAAAATTTCCGTACCGAAAGATACGTTCCAATTCGCCCAGCAGATGGTGGAAGACAATTTTTGAAGCAGTCGGGAGAGCACAGCGGATGAATGGCCTCCACTTCCTATGGTAAACTTAAAGCAACAGGTCTAACAAAAGGATGTGACGTTCATGCGCGTAGTCAACAACATTGCGGATCTAATCGGAGATACTCCGTTAGTGAAATTAAACCGCCTGGCTCCAGAGGGTGGCGCAGATATTTATATGAAACTGGAAAAGTACAACCCGAGCGGCAGTGTGAAAGACCGGGCTGCTTTCAATATGATTGAACAGGCTGAAAAGGATGGATTTTTAAAAGAGGGATCCACCATCATTGAACCGACAAGTGGAAATACGGGAATCGGTATTGCGATGAATGCCGCCGCCAGAGGATACCGCGCTGTTCTAGTCATGCCGGACACGATGACACAGGAACGGATCAATCTTCTGAAAGCATACGGAGCGGAAATTGTTCTGACGCCGGGAGACGCCAAAATGCCCGGAGCCATCGCCAAGGCAAAAGAACTGGTCGAAGAAATCGACGGCGGCTTTATGCCGATGCAGTTTGAGAATATGGCCAACCCTGATGCTCACCGCCATACCACAGCTGCAGAAATTATCGAAGCAATGGATGAACTCGGTAAACCGCTGGCCGGTTTTGTCTCCACAGCAGGGACTGGAGGAACGATTACAGGAACCGGTGAAGAATTAAAAAAACGCTTCAAGGACATGACCATCCACGTTGCGGAACCGGCAGGATCTCCCGTGTTGTCGGGCGGTCAGCCAGGCAAGCATAAGCTGGTCGGTACAAGCCCGGGATTCATTCCAAGTATATTGAATCAGGAGATTTATGATGAGATTTACCAGGTCACCGACGAAGATGCCTATGACATCACCCGTCGTCTGGCCCGTGAAGAGGGGCTGCTCCTTGGGACATCCTGCGGCGCCGCCTGCTGGGCTGCCATCCAGGCCGCCAAACAGAAAAAACCGGGAGAAGTCATCGTCTGTATCGCTCCGGATACAGGAGAGCGCTACTTATCAGGCGATCTATTCCGATATTAAAAGATATAAAAAAGGAGTCCACGATGGACTCCTCAGCTTGTAGAGAAACCCCTGTTTCTTTACAAGCTTTTTTCTTTCTTACCGCCAGGAGCGAAAGCCCCTTCCCTTTCCGCGGAGGAGCGTTTGGTGGTGATGCCTGCGGGAACAGCACGGGCCGAAGATCCACTTGGACAGGCGGTCTTCCTGATCAAGTCAGCGGAGGGCGTGCCCGCGGCATTCATCCACCGATAAGCGGAACGTGACCCTTCCCACGACAAATGGACAACTCAAACTGGTTAACACAGGCTTTTTTAGATGCGGTACAAATCCCGAAATCGTAAATGCCATCCGAGATGATACGACAACACGCGGCTCAGGATAATCAGTAGAAAAATGCTGTAGGTATGAAAGGGATTGTAAAGGTCGACCCACCCAAGCCCAATCACAACACCAGTCACCATTGCCCATACCGCGTAAATCTCCTGGTGAAGCACCATCGGGCGCCGCTGGGCCAGCACGTCCCTTGTCACACCCCCGCCCACTCCTGTCAGGATGGCAGCGAAAACGATTCCGCCCAGTGGGAATTCATGCTGGACAGCAAAGGACGCTCCCTGCAGAGCGAATGCAGAGAGTCCCACAGCATCAGGATATATATTCCAGCGGTCCCAGGCCATTACCCACGTTTTTGGAAAAAAGTACACAATGGCAATGGTGATTAATGCGACGTAAAATAAGTATCCCTGATCCCATACGTGAATCACCGGCACATCCAAAGCAATGTTCCGGATAATCCCTCCCGCGAACGGTGTGGCGATTCCTAAAATAAACGTACCGAATATATCATACCTCTCGTTCAGTGCGACAATAGCTCCACTAAAAGCAAATGCACTGACGGCGAGGATGTTTAAAACTTCCCATGTCATGCCTATCCCCCTCCCTCTGCTTCCCGATATACGAATGTCATGCCGCACCGATTATACCAAATTCTCCATCCCCTCTATCGAAAAAACTCAAAAAATGTAAAAAATGCGAACAAAACGCTAGGACTAGTATGTTTTTTTCTATACACTACCATATATAGTGAATTTTGTTGCAATATGCCACAAGGAATTTTCTTCAATAAGTAGAATTCATTATATAACTAAGCAAAGTAGGATGTGATGAACCAGAAATGAGAAGCTGGCTGATCAATTTAAGAAAAGAACAGGCACTCACCCAGCAGGAGATTGCAGAAGGAGCTCATATTGATAGAGCCTATTACGCACAAATAGAGAACGGTACCAGAAACCCCAGTATGACGGTTGCTTCTCAAATTGCGTCTTACCTGCACATCAATCCATCTCTTTTTTACACCGAGCACTTAAGTGAACCTTTCGAAAAAGCGCTCGTAAATTCCCCCATAGTCATTGCTCACTGTGATTTGAACCTCCGTTATACATGGATGTTCAACCCCCACCCGGACTTTAAAATGAATGTAGTCATGGGTAAAACAGATGAGGAACTGGACTTTAATGAAGGCACAACAGCATTGATGAAGCTGAAGCAGCGTGTGATCGACGATGGAATGGCGAGAAGAGAAATCCTCGCCTTTCCCCTATCCGAAGGCTTGACCAGATATGACGTATTTGCCCAGCCTCTTTACGATCAGCTTGGAAGTATTACAGGTGTGGCAACAGTTTCTGTTGAAATGCTTACGTAACGAAGGAGGAACTGCTATGGCTTTTGATAAACTATCTCCCTTCCTCCTGAAAGATGCCATTCATAAAGCCATGGAGTTGAAGCTGGAGGAGGAGTTCATCCAGCTGCTGCTGAATGAGATGAGGAAAAGGGAAAGAGAAGCAGGAGAAATCGCTTCTTTCGAATAACCGGAACAGCCGATTGAACACCTTCGGAATGTATGTTTCCACTTCAGGGCGGGTAAAGCTAACCAGAGGTGATAATCATGGATAAGAACCGATGGATTATGCATCAGGACTGGGATGATTTATATTTCATACACTGGCCCGTCCCTGTAGATGAACTGCGGCCTCATGTACCTGAGGAGCTCGATATAGACGAATTTGACGGCTCAGCCTGGATTGCTGTAGTCCCCTTCCGTATGAGGAATATCCGGTTCCGCGGCCTGCCGAAACTCCCGTTTGGCACGGATCTTCTGGAACTGAATGTAAGAACATATGTCTCCTACAACGGCGAACCAGGGGTTTATTTCATTACCCTTGACTCCGATCATCCTCTCGGGGTTTTTTTAGCGCGCACCGCTTTCGGACTTCCTTACGTCCACGCCTCTATGCGGATGGATAAAAATGATTCGATCACACAGTTTTCCAGCAGGCGGACCCATAAAGGGTACACACCTGCCCACTTTCATGCGGAATTCCAGACACTCAGTGAGCCTATGCAGGCCCGTCCAGGCTCACTTTTATACTGGCTGACGGAAAGGTACGCCCTCTGGGTGGTTCGGGGGAAGCGTGTTTATAAAGGGCCCATTATTCATAATAATTGGATGCTGCAGAAAGCTGAAGCGGCCGTAGGAACGAATCATCTGCTGGACTTTCTCCCTGCCGAACATTTCCAGCGTCGACCGATCACCTATTATTCCAAATCCGTCCAGACACGTATTTTTCCGTACGAACGGAAGTCATGAGCGCACATGTTGAACCTCATGACTCTCTGCGTTATAATTATCTCGAATTCAAAGTAAATGAGGAGGATCATTCATGGAGTTAAAAGGCATCCATCACGTATCAGCCATTACAGCTTCCGCAGCCAATAACTATGATTTTTATACAAGTGTGCTTGGGATGCGGCTCGTCAAAAAGACGGTAAACCAGGATTCCCCTTCTATGTACCACCTATTCTATGCGGATGAAAAGGGAAATCCCGGGACGGACCTGACCTTTTTCGAAATCCACCGGGCCGGCCATACCTATCCGGGAACAAGGAGCATCTCCACTACATCTCTACGGGTGAAAGATGATGAAGCCCTGCTATTCTGGCAGAAGCGTTTGAATGATTACGACCTTGATGTAGACAGGATACAGGAACGTCTGGGTAGAAAAACGCTCGCGTTCAGAGACCCGGAAGGCCAGCGGCTTATGCTTGTATCCGATCAGAACAACACCGGCGTACGTGCAGGAACACCCTGGAAAAACTCCCCCATTCCTCAAGACAGCGGTATTCTTGGACTCGGCCCTGTTCATTTGACCGTTCATGAAGCCGTTAAAACAGAAAAAGTACTGACGGAAGTCCTCGGTTTCCGTAAAGTCGGCGCCTATGATCAATGGACGGTTTATGAAACAGGGGAAGGTGGGTCAGGAGCTGAAGTCCATGTGGAGGAAAAGCCGGATGCACAACCTGAAAAGCCTGGAAGGGGCAGTGTTCACCACGTTGCCTTCCGCGTTGAAAATGAAGAAGAATTAGCAAAGTGGAAGACAATCATCGATGCCGCCGGTTATCCGAATTCCGGTCTTGTCGATCGCTTTTATTTCAAATCATTGTACTTCAGAGAAGCCAACCACATTTTATTCGAACTGGCTACAGACGGACCTGGATTTGCCACTGACGAAGACCCCGCACACCTGGGTGAATCACTGGCTCTTCCACCGTTCTTAGAGCACGAACGCGAAAAAATCGAAAAAACGCTGGCTCCACTGGATACTTCCAGAACATGAATCGTGCTCCATTGTGCATACGCCTCGTACAATCCGCCAACCGTACGAGGCTTTCTTTATTCTTCTCATCTCCTCCCTTCCGAAAAAACGGGGAAGCAGACTCCCAAAGCATGAAAAAAGCTTGTAGAGAAATACCTTTCCCTACAAGCTGATTTCGTTAAAATGCAATCTGTATTACGATTCAAGACGCGATTTAACCCAGTTGATTAAACCGCCCTTTTCCATAATGTCCATTTGTCTGTCTGATAGGGCATGCTCCAATTTAATCGTTTGGCCCCTGCCTTTAATTTCAGCTTCAACCACCGGCGATTTTTTGATCTGCTCTCTCAATCCTTTGAAAACGAGAACGTCTCCCTGCTCAATCTCTTCCAATTGAGCCGGATCCTTGAATGTAAGCGGCAGGACGCCAAAGTTGGCCAGGTTCTGCCAGTGAATTCTGGCAAAATCTTCGACAACCGCTACTTTCATCCCTAAATACTTAGGAGCCAGAGCGGCATGTTCCCGGCTGGAACCCTGTCCGTAGTTGGCACCTGCCACAACAGCATGACCACCCTTTTCTCTCTGTTCCATCGCCCGGTCATAGTACGTGTCATCTACGATCTCAAAGGTGAACTTACTAATTTCCGGCAGGTTACTTCGGTATGGCAGCACTCGCGCTCCTCCTGCAAGAATCTCATCGGTCGAAATGTCATCCCCCATTTTCAGGAGCACAGGGAGCTCCATTTCGTCCGGAAGTTCCTCCATTTCAGGAATCGAGGCGACGTTTGGTCCTTTGACTAATTCGACGTCCTTTGCCTCCTCGTAGGGCAGAGGTTCATCCAGAAGACGTGTATCCACGGTCGGCTCATCCAAATCCTTCTCGTCAGGATAGTCAAACCCGGCTTTTCTCGGGTCCGTTATGACTCCTGTCAAAGCAGAAACGGCTGCGGTTTCCGGGCTGCATAAAAAGACACTGTCTTCTTTCGTCCCGGAACGTCCGGGGAAGTTTCTCGGTGTTGTACGCAGGCTGTTCCGTCCTGTGGCAGGTGCCTGTCCCATACCGATGCATCCATTACACCCCGCCTGATGGAGACGTCCTCCAGATTGAAGGAAATTAGCGATATGCCCTTCCTGTGACAAGTCAATCAGCATTTGTCTGGAGGTCGGATTTATATCAAAAGAAACGCCATCGGCTATATGTTTACTTTCAACAATTTTGGAGGCTGTCGCAAAATCACGGAATCCAGGGTTCGCCGAGGAACCGATATAAGACTGGTAGATTCCTTCTCCCTCCACTTCCTCAACAGGTACCACGTTTCCCGGACTGGAGGGCTTGGCCACCATTGGTGTAATTTCTGAGAGATTCAATTCATCGTGGACATCATATGTGGCATCTTCATCCGGTGACAGTTCTATCCATTCGTCTTCCCTGCCTTGAAGCTTCATAAATCGTTTCGTTTCCTCATCGGAAGGAAAGACCGTTCCAGTTGCCCCAAGCTCTGCTCCCATATTCGCTATGACATGCCTGTCCATGGCTGTGAGATTTTTCAAACCGGGTCCATAATATTCAAACACGTGGTTCACTCCGCCTTTGACCCCGTGCCTGCGCAGCATTTCCAGTATGGCATCCTTCGCACTGACCCAGTCCGGAAGGGAACCGCTCACTTTTACGCCCCATACTTTCGGCATCTTTACATAAAACGGTTCACCGGCAACAGCCATTGCGACATCGATGCCGCCTGCCCCCATGGCAAGCATGCCCATACTGCCGTTGGCACATGTGTGGCTGTCAGATCCCAGCAGTGTTTTCCCCGGCCTCGCCAGCCTCTGCATATGAACAGGATGACTGACACCATTTCCCGGACGGCTGAAATAAAGCCCGAACCGCTTGGCGGCACTTTCTAAGAACAAATGGTCATCTGGATTTTTGCTGTCTTCCTGGATTAAATTATGGTCTACATACTGAGCAGAAACCTCTGTTTGAGCCTTTTCAATCCCCATTGCCTCCAGTTCAAGCATCACCATTGTCCCTGTAGCATCCTGCGTAAGAGTCTGATCAATTTTCAAACCGATTTCCGATCCAGGCGTCATCTCTCCCTCGACTAAGTGGTCCTGGATCAGCTTCTGTGTGACATTGTATCCCACACGAATCACTCCTCCTCACTGATTGGTCGATATTTCAAGAATAGATGAAATTTTCCTATACCTTTTATACCCGTTCTCGTGTATCATTACTCATAAACCCATATTTTCCCTTGAAAAACCTCTAATGGACACCCATTCTGTCCCTTCTATGAAAGTCACCTTCAAAAACCACCTCTTAAGTACCATTTTTTCTGCGACTTGGGAAACTGCCGAAATTTATTGAAAATGATGAAACGAACATGTATTCTAAAAATAGATTTGAAAGAGAATTGTTCTCCCAAATCAACAGTTGATCAACTAGGTGTGTGGAAAATGGAATATGGAAAAGTGCTTCGGTTCCATCGGGTGAAGCAAGGGTTAACACAAAACCAGCTCGCAGATGGAATTATTTCGCCAGCGTATTTATCCAAGATTGAGAACGATCAGACCGTTCCTGCCTCTGAGGTACTCGAACTTTTGTATGAACGCCTCGGCCTTGATTTTCACGACTCTTCCTATAACCACCCTTCCAAAGAAAAGCTGAAGGAATGGTATAAAACGATTTTTTACAAGCAAAGGGAAGACGCGGAAAGATTGAGAGAGGAACTTTCTCATCAAAAGGATACGCTGAACAATCATCATCTGTATATATTTTTCGAGCTCTTCCGCATTCGCCATCTTTTATTAGAAAACAAGGTGGAGAAGGCTTATGAGGCATGGAAAGATATTAAACAGCATGAAGATACATTCGATGTTGAAATGAAGTACTATTTTCACGTAAGTTCCGGCCTGCTTGAATATTATCGAGGGAATTTTGATGAATCTTTTCAACAGTTGATGAAAGCCAAGAACTACATCAGTTCAGCGGGCATCGAAAAGTGGGAAATAAGCGATTTATATTACCACTTATCTTTAAGTTCCAGCCAGGCTCATCATGTTTCTGCCTCTGTTTTCTATGCAGATCAGGCCTTGGAAGCTTATAAGAGCCAGTACGATCTTGCCAAAAGTGCAGACTGCCACATTCTTCTAGGCATCAATTACAGCCGGTTGAAAAACTATACGAAATCTCTTGAAAATTATAATCTGGCTAAAAAGATTGCATCTCAGACCAAAGATAATCAACAACTCAAACTGGTTTATATCAACATTGCAGTGTTGGAATCCAGAATTGAAAACCACGATTCTTCCATTCATAATTATAAGAAAAGTTTAGAATATGTTCGTGAATCTAAATCTACTTATGATTATCACGAGTACTTGAATATCATTCACGGGCTGGTCATTGAACACTACCGCTTGGATGATAAATCCGGGTGTCTTGAATGGATTGAAAAAGGCTTATCGGAAGTCGAAAAAACTGCTTCTGAAAGTCACTACCTGCACTTTATGGTGTATTACAATTTACTGAAAGAACTGCCTGAAACACTTCCCTTCATTGAGGAAACTGTCCTTCCTTATTTTCAAAAAAAGAAGGAACATGTTTATGTGATCAGGTATTCTAAGTTCTTAGCCGATCTCTTTGAAAGGCAGAGAATGTATAAACGCTCTTCCGAATATTTAAGGTTAGCAATGCAATTGTTAAATAAACATTCTGACTTAGGAGGAATTATGTTATGAAAAAGATCATTGCATTTGTCGCTGTTCTAGGTCTGGCTGTATCTATCGCCGCTCCGATGACTGCAGATAGCGCAGTAGAAACTTACCCTAGACCATTAGTTGCTGAGCAAGTTTAATTTACGTGTTAATTTAATTTTTATATAATTAACACCTCCCCTAATCCTATACCTATACAAACTTTCGCCTCTACTTTTCTTGAGTAGGGGTCTTTTTTTACCAAAAAAACACGACCTTGTTCCCAAAGTCGTGTTTTCATCAGGATTTATTTATCCCTTTGTTGTTCCCAGGCCGCATATCCACCCTTCAAGTTGATGGTGTCCTTAAAGCCGTTGGCCTGCAGCAGGCTGACGGCGATCGCGGAGCGGACGCCGGATTGGCAGTGGACGATCGGTGTCCGGTCGTTCGGAATTTCATCCAGGTTGTCTTTCAAATGTCCAAGCATGAAATGACGGGCCTGATCCATGTGACCTGCCTGCCATTCACCTGGATTACGCACATCGATGACCACATATTGATCATCCTGTTTATAGTGACTCTCCAGTTCCTCCGGGGTAATGGACGTATAAGTTTCAAGTCCTCCGATCTGACTGAGATCTGATTGTGCAACATAAGCTGTAACTTCATCCAGACCGATGGCTTCCAGTGATTTTTTCATTTCATCTAACCGGCTTTCCTCACCGATGAGTACGATGGACTGGTCATAGTCGACGAGCCAGCCGGCCCAGTTTGAGAAAGATCGATTGTAAGGAATATTGATCGTTCCTGGAAGGTGGCCTGCCGCAAAGGTCCACTTATCTCTCGTGTCAATGATGACCGTATCATTTCCTCCATAACCTTCCAGTTGATCCACTGTCAATTTCTTTATATCTCTTCCCTTATTCAAAGACGGGCCTTCTTTATTCAGCTTTTTCATCATCCCAAAATATTTCGGTGGTTCCGGCTGTCCATCAATCAATTCCTCTGTAAATTCATCGATATCCGTGTGCTGAAGCGCCCAGTTATTTGCTTTTTCATAGCCAACCGTAGAAGCAGGGACTGCTCCTAATGATTTCCCACAGGCACTGCCTGCGCCATGACCCGGCCAGACTTGAAGATAATCAGGAAGTTCTTTGAAAGCTTCAAGGGACTGGAACATTTGGCGCGCTCCCTGCCTGGACGTCCCTTCTGAACCGGCAGCCTTTTCCAACAGATCCGGACGGCCGACATCCCCTACAAAGACGAAGTCTCCTGTGAAAATCCCCATAGGAACCTTGGAGCCTCCTCCTTCATCAGTTAAGACAAATGAAATACTTTCAGGGGTATGTCCGGGGGTGTGAAGAACATCAAATTTAATATTTCCAACGTAAAACTGATCTCCCCCGTTCAGTAACACGTGATTCAATTCATTTAAATACTCGTATTTCCAGTCATTGTCTCCCTCATTGGACAAATACAGAACAGCTCCAGTATGCTGAGCCAGTTCTCTGGCACCAGAGAGAAAGTCGGCATGAATGTGTGTTTCCGTCACTTTCGTGATTGTAAATCCTTCTTTTTCAGCTGTTTCAAGATAAGGATTGATATCACGTGCGGGATCAATCACCATAGCTTCACCCGTTCGCTGGCATCCTGTCATATATGACATCTGAGCTAATTCTTCATCAAAAAATGATTTAAAAAACATCGTTCGCATCCTCCTTAAAAAGCTTATATTGAATTTATAACATACCCCTAACCGTATGTAAAACCAAGAAGCTTATATACGTCTGTCCCACTTCGGACCAAGAAAAACAAGGGAATTTCCAATGAGGCACCGGCTTATTTATAAAAAAATGCACACGAATACCGTGTGCATTTACTCTTCAAAGTATTTGTTTAAAGTGGTGACGGGATCCAGGTGCTTCAGAGGGCTCATCGGGAATACATTGTTATCCTTATTCAACGCTACGGCGTCGATTTCCTCGTAAGACAGGTCACGCACGGTATGATCGATTCTTGCTTTTGTTTCATTCATCATGCCCATGACACTGCGGTTATCCGTTTTGGTATAAACGATTTCATCAGTGGCATCAAGGATATAGTAGGCTGCCTTCTTATCAACATCCAGCAGTTGAAACAGCTGCTGAAGGGAGCCTTTAATCACATTATCCAGATGCTCAAATTGTTCTTTCTGCAAACCGAAGAGCGTCAAATTTATACCCGTTTCATTGTTCATAAGCATCAGGCACTTTCTACCCTTCACCGTAATCATATTTGCATGCCATTTATATAAATCGGGGACATCCTGATAATCATTCAAATCACGAACAGGGGATTTCAATTCATTCTGCAGTTTTTTTGTAGCACCAATGACGAACATCTTTCCACCTCTTTCATTTCTTTAGCTACACCTATTTTACCTTTTTCACTATAAAAAACAAAGGAGAACCATTACGGCCCTCCTTTGTTCAAGCTTTCGTGCGCCTGGCGAAGTCCACAAATTGAAACTTGTCAGGACGGTGTCTGGATTCTGTAAATTGAAAGGCTGTCGTATCGGCAAGGTAGACATAACTTCGAATAACGACCACCTGCTGATGACCATTCAAGTCCAGCAGTTCCCTGTCTTCATCCGTGATATCTTCGACGACGATTTCCTTTTTGGCAAAACTGATTTCAAGTCCCAGCTCTTCTTCTATATAGTGATAGAGAGACTGCTCCGCTGTTTCCTTCGTAATATCCGGGATCAAATCTTCACGGATATAGTCTTTATCAAGAATGATCCGTTCTCCATCAATTTCTCTTGAGCGGATCAGCTTCCAAAGTTTCGCATCTTCCGGACATCCCAGCTGCCTTCGGATGTGGGAGGCCTGTGTGACGATCGCCAATTCATGCACCGACGTTTTCACTTCCTGTCCCATCTGGTCAGCCAGCTCTTTAAAGCTGGTCAGACCCGAAACAGGGAATTTGAATTTGTTCCGTTCCAGAACGACCGATCCCTTCCCACGCACTTTTTGGATATATCCATTTTGAGCAAGCAAATTCAGCGCTTTTCTGATCGTTTCCCGGGATGTATCAAACTGAGCAGTCAGCTCATGTTCAGATGGAAGTGTCTCACCGGCAGAAAAGACCCCCTGCTGTATCTTTTTCACGAGTTGATTAAAGATGACTACGTATTTGTTCTTCAAGGTTTATCCCCCTCTTCCATTTTACCTGCCTGGGAGATGATAAACCACAGATTCATAAGGGCGGAGAGAGATTTCTTTTCTGATTGATGGTGCGTCCTCATAGTTGCTGATCAACACGTCCATCTCTTCCTGACTGTCTATGGATGATGGCAGCTGGAACGTCGCAGCTTCTCCGTAAAAGTTATTGATAACCAGCAGCTTTTCTCCATTCCACTCCCGAAGATAAGCGAACACCTGTGGATGTTCCGGCGTAAGAAGCTGGTAATTCCCGAACGTAATGATATCGTGGGACTTCCTCAACTGAATCAGCCTGCGGTAATGATGAAAAATGGAGTTTTCCTTATTCATGACCTTTTCAGCATTGATGGTTTTGTAGTTATCTGCAGGCTCAATCCACGGCGTTCCATCTGTAAACCCGGCATTCGAGTTATCATTCCACTGGACAGGTGTCCGTGAATTATCTCTCGATTTCTGCTTTAGAACAGCAAGGATCTGATCTTCATCGAACCCTTTTCCTTTAAATTCTTCATACATGTTCAGGGATTCCACATCCCTGTATTGATCGATATGGTTGAATTTAGGATTGGTCATTCCAAACTCTTCTCCCTGATAAATATAAGGCGTGCCCTGCATCATATGAATGACAGTCGCAAGCATTTTCCCGGATTCCTCCGGATAGTTCACGTCATCTCCAAATCTTGAGAGGACGCGCGGCTGGTCGTGGTTGCACCAGAATAGAGCGTTCCACCCGCCGCCTTCATTCATTTCCTTCTGCCATTTCGATAAGATGGCTTTCAGTTCATGAAAATCAAAGTCGGCTACGGTCCATTTCTCTCCACCCGGATAGTCCACCTTCAAGTGATGGAAGTTAAAGGTCATGCTGAGCTCCTTGCGTTCAGGAGCCGTATATTTGATGCAGTGGTCAATCGTAGTTGATGACATTTCCCCAACCGTCATCAAATCATAAGGCTGGAAAACTTCCCGGTTCATTTCCTGCATGAATTCATGGACCCTTGGACCATCCGTGTAAAATTTACGGCCGTCCCCCGGAGCTTTAGAGCCATCATCATCAGGAAATTCCTGGTCCTTGGATATCAAGTTAATGACATCCAGGCGGAAACCGTCGACACCTTTCTCTCCCCAGAACCGCATCATTTCATAAATATCCCCGCGCACCTGTTCATTTTCCCAATTCAGATCTGCCTGAGTAATATCGAAAAGGTGAAGGTAATATTGACCGGACGTTTCATCATAGGCCCAGGCACTCCCCCCAAACTTGGATTTCCAATTGGAAGGCGCACCACCGTTTACAGGGTCCTTCCAAATGTAATAATCCCTGTACGGACTTTCCTTGGACTGAAGAGCTTCCTGAAACCATTGATGTTCGGTCGACGTATGGTTCACAACAATATCCATGATCAGCTTCATGTCGCGTTTGTGCGTTTCATGAAGCAGTCGTTCAAAGTCTTCCATTGTTCCGTATTCATCATGAATATCGTAATAATCACTGATGTCATACCCATTATCATTCTGAGGGGATTTATACATCGGAGTCAGCCAGAGAACATCCACTCCAAGTTCATTCAGATAATCCAGTTTCTCAATGATCCCCTGGATATCTCCGACTCCATTGCCCGTTGTATCGTTAAAGCTTTTCGGATAGATCTGATAGACAACCGCTTTTTTCCACCAGGGCTGTTCATTCATGACCTCACCACCATTTCATAGTTTTATACGTCTTTTTTACGTTTTGCATAGAGATACGTTCCTACTAGAGGGAGCACGATGACGATAGCCATCCCTATCATGAAATCCAGCCAATAATCGCTGACGATGGAGAAAATGCCCGGCACACCGCCGACTCCAATCGAATTAGCCAGCACCCCTTGAGCTGAGATATACAGTCCGGCAATGGCGGATGAACTGACCGCTATAATGAATGGATATTTGAAGCGCAGGTTCACACCGAATAAGGCAGGCTCTGTAACCCCAAGCCATGCGGAAACTCCTGACGATACACCAAGCCCCTTCAGTTTTTCATCCTTCGATGCAAGCCAGATCGCAAACGCCGCTGATCCCTGGGCAATGTTAGACAAGGCAAGCATCGGCCATAGGAATGTCGTGCCTGTAGAACCGACAAGCTGGATATCTACAGCCAGGAACGTATGGTGCATCCCTGTTATGACGAGCACGCCGTACAAGCCGCCGTAAATCAGCCCGCCAAGCCAGGAGAACGTATCAAATACAGCTACAAGTCCATCTGTAATCCCGTTTCCAATCGCAAATGTAATCGGCCCAATGATAATGAAGGTCAAAAAGCCTGTGACAAGTAAAGCAATCGGCCCAACGAAAAGCAGTTGTATGCTGTCCGGAATCCGCTTGCGCAGGAACAATTCAATCTTCGTAAGCAGATAAGCTGCAGCCAGGACTGGAAGCACCTGACCCTGATAGCCGATTTTCTCGACCGTCATACCAAATAAATTCCACGTAGGAACGGAGCCTTCGGAAACAGCTTCCCCATAGGACCAAGCATTCAATAAGTCCGGGTGAACGAGAACGAGTCCAATAACAATCCCTAAAATCGGACTGCCTCCAAATTTCTTGACAGCGGACCACCCGATCAATCCAGGCAGGAACACGAATGCCGTATTGGCGATAATAATAATCATGTTCGCAATATCAGACCACTGAGGATACACATCAATCAAAGACTGATTATCAAAGAAAATATCGGGTGCTGTAAGCAGATTGTTGATACCCAAAAGCAGACCAGCGGTTACGATGGCCGGCAGAATCGGAATGAAAATATCAGCCAATGTTTTTATGGCTCGTTGGAGCGGATTCATTTTTTCACTTGACGCTTGTTTCACTTCTTCTTTTGTAGACTCACCAATACCGGCCAGTGCTACAAATTCCTTATACACTTTATCAACTGTTCCCTGGCCTACGACAACCTGGAACTGGCCATTCGTAGAAAAAGAACCTTTGACGGCTTCAATCTGATTCAGTTTCTCCTGATCGACAATCCCCTCATCATGCAGGGCCAGCCGCAGCCGAGTGACACAGTGCGTGGCAGCCGACAGGTTTTCCTTTCCACCAATGGCTTCTAAAATTTCTTCGGCCTGTTTTTTGTGATTCATATCCTTACCTCCAGATGTTATTTTTTCTTCCCAAACAACGAGGTTCATCTACGGGTATCCAAGCGCTATTCTTAAACGCTTTCAACAACCATCAAAATAAACTTGTATATACATGATATGACTTTATTATAATTTGTATATACAAGTTATGCAACCGTTAACATTAATCATTTATAAATGGACTTTCTTTCCTTCATGAAGAAAAACGAAAAAAGCCCAAAACATCGTTATTATATGAGCAGATTGTTTTTTCATCCCTATCTGTTATGGTATATATTTAGGGTGTCGAAATAAATAGGAAGAAGGGATAAGCATGCAGACCAGCACAGCAGAAGCCCGGAAAAATGTGTGGGTGATGTGGTTTGCAAATTTCTTTATTGCAGGAAGCATCACGATGGTTCTTCCTTTTTTGTCGTTGTACATTGAAACATTCGGAAATTTCTCAGATGCCTACGTTCAGACATGGTCCGGATGGGTATTCGGCGTCACATTTGTCACTGCTTTTATATTTTCACCGATATGGGGGAAGGTTGGAGACCGATATGGACGGAAGAAAATTCTCGTCATGTCTGCGCTCGGACTAGGCTTATCGGTCTTCTTTATGGGGCATGCCACATCCGTTTGGCAGCTCTTTTTCCTGCGTTTATTTATGGGCGTATTCACCGGGTTTATTCCCATGTCCCAGGCCCTTATCTCTACGCAGACACCTAAGGAGACAGCCGGACGTGTACTGGGAACGCTTCAGACCGGGAGTATTACCGGCAGCCTCCTCGGACCGCTGCTCGGGGGATGGATTGCCGATGCCATTGGTTACGCCGCTACATTCCAATACGTTTCCTTTACCGTAGCCCTTTCAGCCATCATCGTCTATTTCGGGGTACGTGAGCAGAAAGTGAAAAAGGAAAGCGCCGATGAGAAAACCAGCTATAACACGAGAGAAGTGCTCAGCCATATTGTTCACCACCCACTATTACTAATGGTTATGGTGGTGTCCTTATTTGTCCAGATTGCCCACTTCAGTATTCAACCGATCCTTTCCTTGTTTGTCGGGGAACTCCACGGCCCGGAAAACCTCGCCTTGTTTTCCGGAATTGCATTTTCCGCTGCCGGACTGGGTAATTTAATGATGGCTAGAAAATGGGGAAAAATCGCAGACCGGATCGGTTATATAAAGATTCTCATCTTCCTTCTGGTTATGGCAGGTGTCGTATACCTGCCGGCCGCTTTCGTTACGAACATATGGGAGCTTGTTCTATTAAGGTTCCTTCTCGGTGTTTCCATCGGAGGCATTATTCCTGTTCGAACTGCTTACATTAGACAGCAAGCCCCTGTAGCTATGCAGGGAGAAGTCCTTGGCTACAACACCAGTCTCCGTTTCCTAGGAAACATCATCGGCCCCGCCATGGGCGGTATGGTTGCAGGTGCATATGGATTTTCGATGGTCTTTTTCGTGACCAGTGGATTGCTTCTTCTTTCCGGTGGCATGCTGTTTTTGGTCCTTCACAAACGTAAACCCGTTTTCAATCACGCATCCAGCCACTAACAGATTTTATCTGTTAATATAGGTGTAAAGACATTCCGGGAGGGATTCGATGAACCGTGCACTACTAGTCATTGATTACACGAACGATTTTGTGGCGGATGAGGGGGCGTTGACCTGTGGAAAAGCAGCTCAGGCGCTCGACCCATTCCTTACCAAGTTGAGCAGGGATTTTGTTGAGCAGGGGCAGATGCTTGTTTACGGGGTCGATGTTCATGAGCAAGACGATCCTTATCATCCGGAAACGAAGCTGTTCCCCCCTCACAATATAAGAGGATCAGAGGGCAGACATCTGTATGGGAAAACCGGGGAGGTCTATTCCGTCTATGCCGACCGCTCTTCGGTCCTATACATCGATAAGACCCGTTACAGTGCTTTCGCCGGAACCAACCTCGATCTGAAATTACGCGAACGAGGCGTTACTGACCTTCATCTTACAGGGGTATGTACAGACATCTGTGTGCTTCATACAGCAGTGGACGCTTACAATCTCGGATATTCCCTTACGATTTATAAGGAAGGGACCGCCAGCTTCAATGAAAGTGGTCATGCATGGGCACTGGCCCATTTTGAAACCGTGCTTGGTGCCAAGGTTATCTAACAGGCGCAGCTTTCGTTTCCCGTTGGGGAAGCGGAAGCTTTTCTTATGGCCCGGCATTACAGAACCAAAAGGAAGGGAGTGATGAGGTTGTCACCATCACCAGAACCATCTATGAAATATTTTAAAACCGTGTTTATATTAAGTGCTGCTGTTCTCATTGTTGTCATGAATACAACGATGTTTAACATAGCACTCCCGAGCATTCTGCGGGAGTTTTCACTCGAACCTTCCGAAGGTGCCTGGATTGTTTCCGGTTATTCCATTGTCCTGGCTGTCTTTACGATCACCTACACGCGGTTAACGGATTATATCCCTATCCGTCATCTGTTGACGATCGGGATCACCATTTTCAGTTTATCTTCCATTCTGGGATTCTTTGCAGATTCCTACCTATGGCTGCTCACCGCCCGTCTTTTACAGGCGTCAGGGGCCGCTGCTATCCCAGGCTTGTCCATGGTATTCGCCGGAAGGTATATTCCGCCGGCACGCCGGGGAAGTGCTTATGCATTAATCGCTTCCTCCTCTTCCCTCGGTTTTGGTCTCGGGCCTGTTGCCGGCGGGTTTATTACGGACTACGTCGATTGGAATTTCTTATTTGTTGTCACCGTTATGGTTCTATTCATCGTTCCTCTCCTTTACAGGGTCATGCCGGCTGAAACAACGAAACGTGGAAGCTTTGATGTGTGGGGCGCTGTATGGTCTGGAGGTACGGCTACCTTTTTCCTTTTATACTTTTCCACCTTTACGCCGTGGTATTTAGCCGGGGGCATTCTGGCCGCCCTGTTATTATGGAGAAGAATCAATCATACAGATGTACCGTTCATTCAACCTGAGATTTTAAAGAATGCTCAGTACCGGAAGATCTTATATATGAGTTTTCTCGGTTTCACGCTTCACTTTGCTGTTCTATTCCTGATGCCGATTATGCTTGAACAGGTGTATGGAAAAGGAGCGGCAGCCATCGGCCTGATTATTTTCCCGGGAGCCATGCTTTCAGCTGTGGCTGCGGTGTATATCGGCCGTCTCATTGACAGCTACGGAAACATCAGAATCCTATTATTGTCACAGGTGTTATTAATGATCGCCGCCTTTATCTTTTACATGTTCTCCGGGCTCAGCCCCTATCTCATTATGGTCGGGTATATGTTTACAAGCTTTGGATTCTCCAGCTTGTCGTCTAGCTCAACAAACGAGGTATCCCATATCCTGCCTAATGAACAGATCGGGGCCGGAATCGGGCTTAAACAACAGATCCAGTTTATCGGCAGTGCGTCCGGGTCTGTCCTTGCGGGGATTCTCCTGGATTTCAGGCAGCAGCCGTACACGGTGTCTGACTTCTCCCTTCCATTCGGCATATTGATTGTTCTTATGGCTCTGTCCATTCTGACACTGGCGCTTTATACAAGAAAGACGGAAGTTCCAAACGTTCAAAAAACTGACATTTGAATTTTACCGCAGAATCGAATATGATGGAGAATGGAAAAATTTTAATTAACCCAAACTGATATAGATAGAACAATAGGAGGAATCACTTATGAGCTCAAAAGATTATCGAGTTCTGCTGTATTATAAGTATGTTGACCTTCCTGATTACGAAGAGTATTGCCAAAACCACCTGAAATTCTGTAAGGATCTCGGGCTGAAAGGACGAATCATTGTTTCTCATGAAGGAATCAATGGAACCGTCTCAGGTACAGTAGAACAGGTCGAGGAATATATGAACTACGTCCGCTCCGATGAGCGCTTCGCAGACATCCACTTCAAAATGGATGAGCATGAAGGCCACGCATTTAAGAAAATGCACTGCCGTGTGAAGCCCGAACTTGTCAACTGGAGCCTCGAAGAAGATGATATCGATCCTAAAACCTTCGGAGGTAAGCACCTGAAGCCGAAGGAATTCAACGAAATGTTGAAAGATGAAGATACGATCGTCATTGACGGCAGAAACGAATATGAATACCGGATCGGCCATTTCCGTAACGCTATTCAGCCGGACGTCAACCACTCCCGCGAATTCCCTGAATGGATTGCTGAAAATGCAGACCAGTGGAAGGGCAAGAAAGTCCTGACTTACTGCACGGGAGGCATCCGCTGTGAAAAGCTGACCGGCATTCTTAAGAAAAACGGTGTTGAGGATGTGTACCAGCTTGAAGGTGGAATCACCACGTACAGCAAGGACCCGGAAGTGAAAGGTGAGTTGTTTGATGGAAAGATGTACGTCTTTGATGAGCGTATCTCTATTCCCGTCAACCACGTAGAAGAAAAGGTCATCGCTGAATGTGAGCACTGTGGAAAAGCGGAAGACCGCATGATCAACTGCAGCAATCCCGTCTGCAACCGCCAGTATGTCTGCTGCGAAGCTTGTGAAGAAGAGCATCACGCAGCCTGCACAGCTGAATGTAAAGAGCACCCGGAAAACCGCTGGGATGCTGTTCAGAAAAAGCAGATCGATAAATACGACCGTATTCACGGTTAAACAAAAAGGCTTGTCCTCTGCTTGGGGACAAGCCTTTTATCATTCCGTACTCCATCAGGTCCGGGCTTATCCTTTAAGCCGGTGGGCAGCATGATAAGTGGAACCGATGCCGCGGTCAAAGGATAACGCATGCTGAATGGCTGTCGTAACGAAAGACTTAGCCCGCCGGACAGAGTCCTCCACACTGTTCCCTTTAGCCAGTTCAGCGGTGATGGCTGCAGAATACGTACAACCCGCTCCACTTGTATGGATTGTCTGGACACGTTCCGATTCCAGTTCCATCATTCCGCTTCCATCATAGAGCATGTCAACGGCTGGATAATCCTTCAACGCTCCCCCTTTAATCAATACATACTCTGGACCAAGGTGATACAGATCACGCGCCGCTGCCTTCATATCTTCCGGGGTTTCCGGAACCGGAACACCAAGCATATGGGCCGCTTCCTGAAGATTGGGCGTGATGATTTTCGCTAATGGCAGCAGTTCGTTCATAAGTGTCTCAACAGCCTCATCCTTCAGCAGCTGTGAACCCATTTTCCCGACCATAACAGGGTCCACCACTACATTCTCCACCTGGGACTCCTCAATGATTTCAGCCGTCCGCTTAATGATTTCTTCCGTAAACAGCATCCCTGTTTTTAATGCATCCACGCCTACATGCTCAAGTGATGCGTATATTTGAGCTTCGATAGACACAAGCGGCTGTGTAAAAATCCCCTGCTCTGTTTTTCTATTATTTGCAACAAGAGCTGTTACAGCGCTCATTCCGTAAACATCAAATTCTTGAAATGTCTTCAAGTCCGCCTGAATGCCTGCACTTCCCTGTGAGGCTGAACCAGCGATACTCAAGACTCTTGGTATTTGTCCCATCATGAACCTCCTCTTTCTTCTCTGTTCATAAATTGTAACAAAAACAAAAGGTCCAAAGCTATTCAGTCCCCTTCCCTATCCTGTAGAATAAAGGCAAAGGAGACGTAAAGATGAAACCGTTCACCGAAAGGACCATAACCATCATTAAGCAGATCCCCGAAGGACACATTATGACCTATGGACAGGTAGCTCGTACGGCCGGTAACCCACGCGCAGCCCGACAGGTTTCCCGTATCCTTCACAGTATGAGCTCCACCTACCAGCTCCCATGGCACCGTGTAGTGAATGCCCAGGGGCGGATCGCTTTTCAGGATGAAGAAAAAGCGGCTGTCCAGCGGAATCTTTTAGAGGATGAAGGCGTTTTGGTGCTTCATAATAAAGTGTCGTTGGAAACCTATCAATACGTGAATCATGAACCTTATGAATCCATATAGCTGAATGTGTGAAAAAAGGATGTTTTTCTATGTTTGAAATCAAACCATATCCCGAGTTGTCCTGGTCTCTTTCGCGGCATAAGACCATGCTGACCTGTTCCAGGAAATACGCCTATGATTACTATGTTTCCCATAATGGATGGCTGCGTCAGGCTGATTCGCTGGCCCGACAGGCGTATCGTTTAAAGAAGATCACCAATCTGGAAATGCTGTTCGGAAGCATTGTCCACGATTTGATTTATCAAACCCTGCAAAAAGTGCGCAGGGATGAGCCCCTGCCGGGCGAGAATCATCTTTTGGATGACATCCGCCACCATCTGAACCGTGGTTTCGTTGAATCCACAAAAAAAGAACACTTGTGGATGAACAGACCGAAACACTACACCATGCTTCATGAAATATACTACAGCCAGTCCAATACCCTGCCGGCAGCCAAGGTGGAGAAAATTACAGGAAGGCTGAAGCATGTAGTGAAACACTTTTTTAACAGCCGGACATTCAAGGATGTTCAGAATAAAGAAGCAATGGAATTCATCGATTCGGAAACCTTTCGTTTCATGAAAGCGGACGGCGTGAAGATTTTTGTTGTGATGGACCTTGTCTACAAAGATGTCACAAGAAATAAATGGATCATCGTAGACTGGAAAACGGGAAAGTCCTCCGAAGAAGACCGCAGTCAGCTTTCTCTTTATGCCCTGTACCTGCTTCAAAAGTACGAAATTCCATCTTTGGACGACATCATTATCCGAAACGAATATCTCCTTGATGGAACACATGTGGAGCACCAGTTGGACGATCAGGATCTGATCAATGTCCAGCACCTCTATCAAATCAGTATGGAGCAGATGAAGCTGTACCTGGCCGATCCGGATAAAAATGAGCCCCTCCCCCTTCAGCAGTTTCCGATGCAGAGCAATCCTTCCATCTGTTCACGGTGCAATTATCAGGAACTCTGCTTCCCTTCCAATTCGAATGTTTGAGAAAGATGAGAAAAGGCTAAACAATTAGCAGAAGACATTCTAGAAGGAGCTGTATACGACATGAAAGTACTTGTAGCAGGAGCAAACGGACATACCGGACGTCTATTAGTAGAATATTTAAAAGCTGACGGCCATGAGCCTTACGGCCTGATTCGTAAAGAAGAACAAAAAGCAGCGGTCGAGAAGCTTGGTGGAACACCAGTCCTTGCCGATGTAACCAAGAGTGATGTAGGGTATGCGGTTAAAGGAATGGATGCGGTTATTTTCGCAGCCGGTTCAGGATCCAGTACCGGTGCTGACCAGACAGAAGCTGTTGACCGTGATGGCGCGATCAACCTCGTCAAAGCAACCGAAAACCTCGGCATTAAGAAATTCATTATGCTGAGCAGTATGGCCGCAGGTGAACCGGAACGCGGGCCTGAGGAACTGAAGCATTACATGAAAATGAAGGGCGAAGCGGATGATTATCTTGCATCCACGGAGCTTGACTATACCATCGTCCGTCCCGGCGGTCTGACCAATGAATCCGGCACGAGCAAAATCCAGGTCGGTGAAAAAGTAGACGCTGGAACGATTTCCAGAGAAGATGTTGCGAAAACAATGATTGCCTGCCTTCAAGAACAGAACTGCTATCACAAGACATTTGAAATGATTTCCGGTAACCAGCAGATTGAAGAGGCATTAAAAACATTATAATCAAAAAAAACCAGGCCGCGCGCCTGGTTTTTTTATACATAAGCAATAGGCATAGGCACAAAGTCACTTCATAGGACAAAAGTATTGAAAAATATAATTCTCTGCTATAATGTTAACAACTGATGCGTTAAAGGAGTAGTGAATTATGAAAGGCTCATTAATCAAACAACATCGGAAATTTAAAAATATGACCTTGGAAGAACTTGCATCAGGAATCTGCTCGGTCTCTTATTTGAGTAAGATCGAGCACGATACAATCAATGCCAGTGAAGAGATTTACCGCCTGCTCGGCGAGCGCTTAAAAATTAAACTGATTGATATTAACGAAGAGTTCGACGAGGCAATATACAACAATCTGCATGCCTGGCACGAGGCTGCCCAGATGAGGGATTTCTCCCTTATGGAAGAACTCTATGAAGAGTGTACCCATCAATTAGATGATAACCAGAATATTGAATTGACCAACTTATATAAAATTGTTCACACCCGCCATCAAATGACTAAAATCGGAAAAACCCTTACGGATGACGTCATGAAGGAACTTTCGAATATTTATGACGGTGCAAATCCAGAATATCGTTTTTTTTTCCATAAAACCGTCGGTGTTCATTACTTGTTATCAGCGGAATTGAAGAAGGCCCTGAAGCACTTTATGGAAGCCGAACACCTCATGAATAGACTTCCCATCCACGACGGGGAGGTTTATTTCCATTTAGCTTTAGCGTATTCAAAAATCCGGTCGTTTGTTGAATCCACCTACTATGCCTACCAGGCCTTAGAGATCTATGAGGCTACACTTTATTATCAACGCATGGTTGATAACTATATTATTATTGCGATTAATTACAACGCCCTCGGCGTGCATCAAATTGCTGAAAGGTTCCTCTTAAAAGTGCTGAAGGTCGCTAAATATCAGCTGCCTGTTACTGAAAAAAGAAGGATTTATCACAACCTGGGGATCAACTATATTAATCAGGAAAGATACTCTGATGCCTATCACTACCTGCACCAAGCCTATGAAATCGATACGAAGGAAACCATGTTCAGATCCAGTACGATCTACCTGCTTGCTTTGACCAGCTACTATAGTAATGATTTACCCCAGTGCTGGAAGTACATTGCGGATGGAGAGGCTGAGTCGGAAAAGGAAAATCTCCTGAAATACAAACATAAGTTTTATATCTTAAGGAACATGGTGAGTGAAACAACACTCGAAGATTCCTTCATGGAAAAGCTCGAGCATACAATTATTCCTGACTTCCGGCGGTTGAATGAATACAAAGACTATAAAGAATTTGTAGAAATGCTCGGCAACCTCTATTACGAAAAACGCATGTACAAAAAAGCCGCCATGTACTACAAAGAAGCCAACCACTACAGAGAAACCCAAAAAAAAGATTTACTATAAAAAAAGGAGAAAGCATCCGCTTCCTCCTCAGCTTGTAGAGAAACCCCTGTTTCTTTACGAGCTTTTTTCTTTCTTACCGCCAGGAGCGAAAGCCCCTTCCCTTTCCGCGGACGAGCGCCCGAGCTTCCTCGCAGAACCCACGCTCGGCGATCTAGGACCACTCGTTCTTCCGCAGGAGTGGAAGGGGCACCGCTCCTTGAGAGTTCTTTAACATCGACAAAGACTCTCCTTCTCCCAGCTCACCTTTGCTGGATGGAGGAGAGTCTTTTTTATATTCAGGCAGCCGTCATCAGCGCCTGTTCTTTTTCTTTTCCACGCAAGTGCGCACCAGCGCAGCCCATGTCGTTCTTTTGAATCTGCGAATCTGCTCAGGGCACACACTCTCTCCTCTATATTCTAACGTCGGCACGAGGAGCGTTCGGTGGTGAGGCCTGCGGGAACAGCGCGAGCCGAAGATCCAATTGGTCAAATGGTTTTCTTGACCAATTTAGCTGAGGCCGTGCCCGCGGCAAGCATCCACCGATAAGCGGAACGTGTCCCCTCAACACGACATGCGGAGAACTCTGCCTGGATAACCCGGATTCTTCTACAGCCTGAGGAGAAAGCATCCGCTTCCGCCTTTTCCTTTTTACATCCCGGTAATGTTTTTCTTCCAGTTCTTAAATTCCAGCTCATCGAATTTGGCTCGCATTTTCTCCTCATCGATGTAAAACAGCGCCTCATCAAGAGAACAGTCGACCTCCGCTTCACAATGAATCGCAGCAAGCTTCCTTGATAAATGAAGCATCTCCAGGTTCTCTTCTATTTTCGAGCGCTGCCCTTTCGTCAGTTCCTCGATATTTTCAAGGATGCCTTCAATAGTTCCATACTTCAGAAGAAGTTTCAGGGCTGTTTTTTCACCAATCCCTTTCACCCCTGGATAGTTATCACTCGTATCCCCCATTAAGGCCTTCAAATCAATCATCTGAGAAGGTGTGATGCCTTTTTCCTCATAAAAGCTGTCTTCATGATACTCGGCATAGTTTCCATATCCCTTCTTCAATAGGACGACATTCACATTCGGTTTCAAAAGCTGGAGGAGATCCTGATCTCCTGTCAGCAGGAAAACCTGGGAATCCTCACTATACACCCGGCTGAGCGTCCCCATACAGTCATCCGCTTCATACCCGATCCGCCCAACATTCGGTATATCCAAGGCGGCGACGGTTTCTTTAGCCAGTTCAAATTGGGGAATCAGCTCAACAGGCGGCTCCCCCCGATTCGCTTTATAATCCGGATATAAATCATTCCGGAAGGTTTTACTTCCCATATCCCAGCAGCAGATGACGTGGGTAGGCTGATAGGTGTCCAAAGCGGTGAATAAATGCTTCATCATCCCATAGACAGCATTCGTCGGTGTGCCTTTGCTGTTGATCATATAATAATTACTCATAGCCGTGGCGTAAAAAGCGCGGAATAATAGTGCCATGCCATCGACAAGCAGTACTCGGTTGGTCGTCATACATAAGCTCCTTTTTCACTAGATACTCTTATTATAACAAGAATGTCCAAAGCATCGAGCGCTGTTTTTCAGTTTTGTTTTCTGTAAATTGACAATTTTCCATCTTAATGGTAGTTTCAAAATGAAGGATGATGTAAACGCTTGCAAAATTACTTTAATAGGAGGATGGATCTATGGTATATGCTTTTCCAAACACAGAAGGGTCGGACGTTCAGTTTAAGGAGCGCTATGATAATTTCATTGGCGGGGAATGGACAGCACCCGTTAAGGGGCAGTACTTTGAAAATGTGACTCCTGTAACCGGCAGAACCTTCTGTCAGGTCGCACGATCCACAGAAGAGGATATTGAACTGGCTTTGGATGCGGCTCATAAAGCAAAAGATTCCTGGGGCACAACATCCGTCACGGAACGATCGCTGATTCTCAACCGGATTGCAGACCGGATGGAGGAAAACGCTGAAAAGCTTGCCATCGCTGAAACATGGGAAAACGGAAAAGCCGTACGCGAAACCTTGAATGCAGACATCCCTCTTGCTGTAGACCACTTCCGATATTTCGCTTCTGTCATTCGATCAGAGGAAGGAAGCATCGGGGAAATCGATCAGGATACGGTCGCCTACCATTTTAAAGAACCACTGGGCGTTGTCGGTCAGATCATCCCTTGGAACTTCCCGCTTTTAATGGGTGTTTGGAAAATCGCCCCTGCTCTGGCTGCAGGAAATACGGTCGTTCTGAAGCCGGCCGAGCAGACACCCGCATCCATCCTTTATTTCATGGAAATGGTGCAGGACCTTCTTCCTGCAGGCGTCTTGAATATCGTGAACGGCTTCGGTCTGGAAGCTGGTAAGCCTCTGGCGCAGAGTCCCCGCATCAACAAGGTGGCCTTCACTGGAGAAACGACGACAGGCCGTATGATTATGCAGTACGCTTCTCAAAATATCATTCCTGTCACGCTTGAACTTGGTGGTAAATCACCAAACATAATCTTTGAAGATGTCATGCGCGAAGATGACGATTTCCTTGATAAAACGATCGAAGGCATGGTCATGTTCGCCTTGAACCAGGGTGAAGTCTGCACGTGTCCATCCCGTGCCCTTATCCAGGAGTCCATCTATGATGAATTCATGGAGCGTGCGATAAAGCGGGTGAAAGAAATCAAAACCGGAAACCCATTGGACCCTGAAGTGATGATGGGTGCCCAGGCTTCTTCTGAACAGCTGGAAAAAATCCTGTCCTATTTGGAAATCGGTAAGGATGAAGGTGCCGAGTGCCTGACCGGTGGAGCACGCAATCAGCTGGACGGCGACTTTAAGGACGGCTATTATGTCCAGCCTACAGTTTTTAAAGGGAACAACAGCATGCGTATTTTCCAAGAGGAAATCTTCGGACCCGTCTTGTCTGTGACCACATTCAAAGACCATGACGAAGCTATGAAAATCGCCAATGATACCCTTTACGGTCTCGGAGCTGGTGTATGGACGCGGGATATGAATACCGCCTACCGTTTCGGCCGCGGCATTGAAGCCGGACGTGTGTGGACAAACTGCTACCATGCCTATCCTGCTCATGCAGCCTTCGGTGGATACAAAATGTCCGGCGTCGGCCGTGAGAATCATAAAATGATGCTCGATCACTATCAGCAGACGAAAAATATGCTTGTCAGCTACAGTCCGAAAAAGCTTGGGTTCTTTTGATCCCCCTCAGCTTCCTAAAAGAAAGGAGACCTCTTTAAGATGGTGGAACGTGTAAAAGCAACCGATGCTGCCCTGGATCTCATCGACCGTCTGAAGAATAAGCACGGCCCCCTCCTTTTTCACCAATCAGGCGGATGCTGCGACGGCAGCTCGCCGATGTGTTACGAAGAAGGCGATCTGATGATTGGCAGTCAGGATGTCCGGCTCGGGGAAATCGGGGACACCCCCTTCTATATGAATAAGCGGCAGTTTGATTACTGGAAGCATACCCAGCTGATCATAGATGTTGTGGACGGACGGGGAGGCATGTTTTCTCTCGAAGGAGTCGAAGGGAAAAGATTTCTTACGAGGTCCCGCGCCTTCACGGATGAAGAGTATCAGCAGTTGAAAGAAGCAGAAGTGAAGAAGTAAAAGGGCTCTCAACCAGCTGCCGGGAATATTCCCGGCAGCCTTTTTTCAATCCTCGGATGTCCATTCACTTTTGTTTCCAGAAAGCTGTCGTGACTCTCTCTTGGACACCACCCGCTTTTTCGAACAGCCTCAGCATCGCTTTGTTCCGGATATTTGTCGAACCTACATGGGAGGAAGCACCGAAGTCATGCTTCAGCCTGCGGAGAGTACCAAAAAACAACGCCGTCCCCTTTCCCCTTCCACGCTCTTCAGGCACCAGTCCGAAATAAAACACCCGCCCCTCATTCTCTGTTCCTGGTTCAATATGAGGCATAACAATCCCAATCGGCCGCCTCTTCTCAAAAACGGTCAGACAGGAGGATTCGTATCCTTTTCCTAATTCCTGTTTGACGCTTTCCATATGATCATCCATCGTCAGCGTCGACTTTCCGTTTGGAGAATCGTTCATCGACTGCTCCCAGACTTTCTTAAATAAAGGTTCCCCTATCTCTGAGACTGTCTTCCATGTGTATGAAGAGGAAACAGAAGGCAGAGACTTTAAAGGGGTCCGGTAAAAAACGGTCGTGTTGTGCCTGGTAAAGCCGTTGTTCAGCAGGTACACTTCTGCTTCAGGACAATTTTCCAGCATAAGCGTAATGATCTGCCCCGGGGAAGCATCCTGTTCAAGAACATCTGCCAATGAGCAGATGTCCGCTGCAGACAATCTCCCTGTATCTTCAATGGTGATATACTTTTCACCTTCGATTCGTTTGATGGCACCTTCTTCTGCAGGCATCATACATGTATCCCCTTCCATTGAATGAATGTTCATTACGCAGGCCCTATTACTTTTCAGCAGGGTTTAAAAAGCGTTACGATAAAATAGAAACAAAGGAGGATGATTAAATGAGTAATCGAGAAATCCAGCTGGTAGAAAGACCCGTAGGCGCGCCTACCCATGAGCATATCAACATCGCTGAAACAGAAACACCTGAACCAAAGCAGGGAGAGGTCCTTGTGAAACTTCTTTACGTATCTGTAGATCCTTACATGCGTGGACGTATGAGTGATGCAAAGTCTTACGTAGCCCCTTTCCAATTAAATGAACCGATGGAAGGCGGCGTTGTCGCTGAAGTTGTGGAATCAAAATCAGATGCCCTTGCGTCGGGAGATATCGTAACCGGCATGCTTCCGTGGCAGGAGTTCACAACGGCTGATCCAAATACCCTGAGAAAAATCGACCCAAGTCTGGGACCTGTAACCACATCCCTCGGTGTCCTTGGTATGCCGGGATTAACCGCGTATTTCGGATTGATGGCCATTGGTCAGCCGAAACAAGGCGAGACACTGGTCGTTTCCGGTGCGGCCGGGGCTGTTGGCTCAGCTGTCGTTCAAATCGGTAAAATTGAAGGCTGCCACGTCGTTGGTATCGCCGGCTCTGATGAAAAACTTGCGTATTTAAAAGATGAGCTGGGTGTCGATGAAGTCATCAACTATAAAACGGATGACGTTCCTTCCCGTCTTGATGAAGCCTGCCCCAACGGCATTGATATTTATTTCGATAACGTCGGTGGTGAGATCTCCGATGCGGTTTATCCACGCCTGAATAAATTTGCGCGGATTTCCCAGTGTGGAGCAATTTCCACATACAATACACCGAACGCTCAGGGACCTCGCATGCAGTCCCACCTTATTAAATCAAGCGCCCTTATTAAAGGGTTCACTGTAGGCGATTATCAGGATCGTTTCAGTGAAGGCTTCCAATACTTGTCCCAGAAACTTCAGGAAGGCCGGCTGACATATGAAGAAACAATCATCGAAGGTTTCGAAAACGTCCCGGACGCTTTCTTTGGACTGTTTGAAGGGACCAACCTCGGGAAACAGCTCGTAAAAGTTGCTGAACCTTCCCATTCCTAATTGTAAAAAAACCTGTAGAAGGGCTCCTTCTACAGGTTTTTTTACGTTTCAAGCGATTTGGAAGGGCGCTGGATTCCCAGATCACTAAGCGCCTGTTCAAGGCCGCCTTTCGTATGGATCCGTTTAAAGTTGACCCCAAGGTCCACCATTGTTTTGGCCATTTCCGGTCTCAGTCCTGTCAATGTCGTTTTCACACCGACAAGCTCCAAGGCATGAAAGATTTGATAAATGTAATTGGCTACATACGTATCTATGATCGGAACCCCGGATACATCGATGAACAGCTCATCAAGATCCAGTTCCATACTCCGGCGCAGAGACGTATCCATCACCATTCTTGCCCTTGGGGGATCGACCTCTCCAATAAGAGGAAGAACCGCCACTCCTTCAACGATGGAAACAACCGGCACAGACAATTCAGCGAGTCTGGTTTCTTTCCGTTCTGCCTCCTGCTGGATGCTCCTTGAATAACATTCGCTGAAATGACGGGTAACTTCATCCAGGATGGAACTGATCGTTTTACTTACTTTTATAATCGCAGAAGAAGAAAAAACGTCCTGTTCCACCTCTTCCTGAAAGTGATCCCAAAGGACCCGACGGACGAAATGTACAGCTCGCAGCGACTGGGATAACTCCCCGCCCTGGTTGATTTTGCTTTCCACTTCTTTCTCCGACCAGTTCTTCACTTTTTCATGAATTTCCAACGTCTCTTCTTCCAGGCTCTGGGCAATATAAATGAACAACTGCTCCCAGTCAGCAGTCATGAGGGCTTGTACCCCATATTCTTTTTTCTTCATCGCCTTGACTTGCTCACCCAGCGTCTCCCTGCTGGATAAAATCTTCTCTTTTATGTAGGACAGCTCATTATTCATCTGCAACCGTCTCCCTGTTTAAAGTATTCTTTTGTCCTAACCATACCATAAACTATTTTTTGAAAGAATAACTATGCCTATTCTTCTTTGTTCAATTTTTGTATGATGAGAAAGAAAACGTTTATCCATGGAGGATCCATATGAATAAAGCGACTCTGATTGTTTTTCTTGTACTCTGCCTTCTCTTCCTGACCAGGGGGCTCTATATTGGTGTTTCTCAGGGGGAATGGACATCCTTGATCATCGCCCTTCTCATCATTGCCTTTGGGTCCTACCGCCTTTTTAAGAAAAACCAAAAATAAAGCCTTCTGTACAGAAGGCTTTCAGCTTGTAGAGGAACCTCTGTTTCTTTATAAGCTTTTTTCTTTCTTGCTGCCAGGAGCGAAAGCCCCTTCCCTTTCCGCGGACGAGCGCCCGAGTTTCCTCGCAAAACCCACGCTCGGCGATCTCGGACTACTCGTTCTTCCGCAGGAGTGGAAGGGGCACCGCTCCTTGAGAGTTCTTTAAAATTGAAAAAGACTCTCCTTCACCCCGCTTATCCTTGCTGGATGGAGGAAAGTCTTCTTCATATTCCGGCAGCCAGCCGGCACCAGCGCCTGTTCTTTCCCTTTTTGTTTTCCACGCAAGCGGCCATAGCGCAGGGCACAGTCTCTCTCCTCTATATTCTAACGTCGGCACGAGGAGCGTTCGGTGGTGATGCCTGCGGGAACAGCACGGGCCGAAGACCCACTTGGGCAGGCGACCTTCCTGACCAAGTCAGCGGAGGGCGTGCCCGCGGCATTCATCCACCGATAAGCGGAAAGTGACCCTTCACACGACAAATGGACAACTCTAACTGGTTAACACAGGCTTATTCTACAGTCAAAAAGCCTTCTGTGCAGAAGGCTTTCATGCATATCTGGGAAGATCGTATCTCCCGAACCACTGGTGCCTGTGGGCGGAAAACCAACGGTATAATGGCGATCCGATCCGGGAGGCGCCAGGGAGGGATAAGAGGACGCCAAGGGCTGCAAAAAATGGCAGGGCAAGCATCAGCCGCCGAATCGTTTCAAACCCCTGAGTGACTTCCCCCTGCTTTGTCAGCATATGAATCTCATCTAAGACGTTTCGATCCTTTAAGTAAGGGTATTTCCCATATTTCTCTGTTTCCTGTACAGCTACCCATTTAATCTGTTCCATCCAGTCAAACTTTCTCAATACTTTTTTTACATAGAAGCAGAAAGGACACTGCGCATCGTAAAACACGATATGCTTCACTGGATCACTCCTTTATGAAAACTCCACCTTCACCCATCCGCGCAGGGCGTTCACCATCCAGATTTCATCGAATTCTCCAACCTGATCCTTGTAGAGAATCTGCTCCTTTATCAGTGATTCATCCAACAGGTACTGCCGGTAGGTCCCTCCGAGAAGACCACTGGTAACTGGTGGGGTGAGGTACTCTCCCTGGTATTTAACGACGAGGTTCGCTATTGTGAATTCTGTCAGCTCCCCCCGTTCGTTCCAAAGCAGAACAGCTGCTTTACCGGGCTTCTTGTGTCTCTCATACACTTCCCTGTGGGTTGTTTTATGAAACAAAAAAGGATCCTGGTCGGACACAGGGGTGTCGGCAAGAGCGGTCTGGACAAGGGAATCCGGCTGATCCATCGGTGTGACCTGAACTTCCTCCCGCCCCTTTTCACCCGTGAGCAGTCTTACTTTGTACAGACCCTCCGGCCGCTGATCCGCTTCATCCAGTAACCGCTGCTTCAATCGGGATAGGTTTAAAGAGAAACGAAAATACCGGGCCGACCGCTCGAGCCTCTGCAGGTGGTAATCCAGCAGGTGAAGGTGTCCCTCCTCCAGCCTCATCGTTTCCAATAGATGAAAGTCGGGGCGGTTTTCTGTGAGAAGACGCGCTTTGGTCAGGACCTCCTGGTACTCCCCTTCTGAAGTCGAATCCCAAGTTACCCCGCCCCCGGTTCCGTAAACCGCCCTTCCGCTGTCATGATTGATCATGATCGTCCGGATCGGGACGTTAAAAACAGTTTCCCTCCGCGGAGTGATAAAGCCGATCGCTCCGCAGTACACGTCACGGGGAGAATCTTCGAGCTTTTGGATGTATTCCATTGTCCGCACCTTAGGCGCCCCCGTAATCGATCCACACGGAAACAACGCTTCAAACACCTGATACATCGTGAAGGAGGCAGGAAGCTCCCCTTTCACGGTGGAAGTCATTTGATGGACCGTAGGATAGGTTTCTATATCGAACAGAGCCGGCACACGGATAGACCCGGGTATGGCAAGCCGGCCGAGATCATTCCTTAATAGGTCGACAATCATCAGGTTTTCTGATTTTTCTTTTTCAGAAACTTGAAGATGTCTGTACTGCTCTTCATCTTCCCGGTGAAACCTTCCACGCGCAGCCGTCCCTTTCATCGGCTTTGTGGTAATCGTGTCGTTGTCCATCCGGAAAAAAAGTTCAGGAGAGGCGGATAAAAGACTATGTCCTCCCATATTTATATAAGCGCCATAATCGGGCTTCTGATTTTTAATCAAGCGCTTATACAACGAATAAGCATCACCCGAAAACGCTGCTTCCAGTCTTGTCGTATAATTGACCTGGTACGTGTCCCCCTCTTCTATGCCCCTCTTTACTTGCTCGATGCCTTTTTGGTAGTGCTCATAGCTGCCCTTCATTTTCCACTGGGACACATGAAAAGGCAGGTTCGAGGAAGGCTCAGGAGCGTCCATCGCTTTCTCAAAGATACCGAACCAGACGAGCGGCCATTCCGGTGAATCATGAACCGTGAACGCCTCATCAAAAGCCGGTGCTGCCTCATAGGAGACGAATCCCGCCGCATAATACCCTTCATCAAGAACATGCTCCAGCCGATCGAAAATCCCCTTCACTTCCCTGTGGTCGTCGGTGGTTAAGATTTCGACCGGTTTTTCAAATCGGCTGGTCTCCTTTTTTCCGTGCTCGTTCACAAACTCAAAATGCAGGAAAGGCGCTTCATTCATACAACCGCCCCTTTCCTGCCTGCTTGATAGTGCAGAGACTGCTGATACTTGTTCCACAGCATCGTAAAGCCGTGTTCAGTGAGAATCGATTCCGGGTGGAACTGGATCCCTTCCACTGGATAGTCTTTGTGCCGGACCCCCATAATACTTCCATCTTCAGATGAAGCTGTCAGCTCAAGCTGCTCCGGAAGCTGGCGCTTATCGGCCTCAAGGGAATGGTACCGTGTAACCTGTACCTTTTCCGGAAGCCCTTCATACACGTGTGCCCCATCGTGGGTAATCGCTGTTACCTTTCCATGCATCGGCTGCCTCCCTTTACGGACCAAGCCTCCATAAGCTTCTACAATCAGCTGGTGGCCGAGACAAATACCAAGAATAGGGATGTCGGCTTCAAAGGCCCGGAGTACCTCCAGACAGACACCGGATTCTGATGGTTTACCAGGCCCCGGGGACAGCACAATCAGATTTGGTGCAAGCAGGGAAATTTCCTCTACCGATACGGCATCATTTTTCCTGACGATGACTTCTGTGTCCATCTGCCGAAAATATTGTACTAAGTTATACGTAAAAGAATCATAGTTATCAATAACGACGATCATAGTTTCGTTCACCTTTCGTCCGTAATCATAATGCTTTCATTATACTACCCTTTGAGGTCCTCCTCATAGGAAGAACTGCTGGTAAAATCCATCAGCTCAGGAAAAAACAATCGAAAATGACTGATGGATATATTAGAATGTATAAAAAGATGCGCTCCAGTGAGGATGAATCAAATGTGGAAACAACTGCTTTATTCAAAAAGCATATGGATCAAGATCGCCTGTATCGTAATCGGTATTACGATGCCGCTGTGGCTGAGTATTGAACGGACAGGCATTGATGAATGGATGGAAACCCTCCAAACCGATCCCGATGGAAGCACCCTGATGCTCGCTGCCTTCGGCCTTGTCATGCTGAACACCATCCGGGCGCTGCCCCATTATATCGGGGCCCTCCTTCTTGGTGATGAATTAGGAAGACGCCTGGAACGACCCTGGCTCAAGATTGCTGTGCCGTTCGCCATCATTCCCCTTGTCTATGCCATCATCAACGGGTATAATTCGATCAACTATCATTTTGGCGGACCCGCCATCATTCTCTTATTATCCATAGCTGTTCTTCACCTGTTAGGCAAAGGACAGCTCCGCCCGATTTACAAAGCCTTTATTCTCGCCCAGCTTTTATTCGGATTCCAGTGGCTGGATACGATCACGTACCTGACAGCCTTCGGATTCGGGGGCGGAGAGCTTTCCATGCTGGTGAAAACTACGGCAGAACTGCTCGGCTTTGAACAGGCGATCAGCCTTTACAGCTTCCTTTTCTTCGCCTTCTTTATCAGTAACGCCACCGTCCTTGCTGTCTACCTGACTGTGGCTGAACAGAAAACACGCATGAGGCAGGACCTCGATATTGCCCGTCTCGACATGGTGGAATCCAGATCCGGACGGGAAGCTCTGCACCTCGTGCATGATTTGAAAACACCACTCTCTTTAATGGAAGGGCTCAACTCCCTCATCCAGATGAAGACAGAAGACAGGGAAATCCTGCAGTACACCAATAAAATATCCTCATCCATCCAAGCCACCAGTGATATGGTTTCCGAAATCCTCTATCATGAAAAAAAGAACTGGTGTTCATTAAAGACTTTCATCGAATATGTCAGGGCCAATAAACTGTCGGAATCAGAGACGATGTACACGTTTGACCTGGCTGCGGACGAAGAACTGGAAATCAATATCAACAAAATCCGTATGACAAGAGCGCTTGTCAACTTAATTGATAATGCCGGAGATGCGGTCGAAGGAAAAGCAGATGCCAAAGTAACGATTGCTACGAAAGAGAGCGGGCAGGGCGTATCCGTCGGTGTCCAGGATAACGGCCATGGCATCAGTAAAGAGAACATCAATAAAATATGGAATGCAGGCTACAGTACGAAATCCCATCCGGGGGTCGGCCTGACATTTGTGAAAAACGTCGTGAAAGAGCATGGCGCTGAAATGACGATTGAAAGTAAGAAAGGCCTGGGAACTACGTTCTGGATTCACTTACCGAAGGAGAGAGTACGAGATGAAAATATTAATCATGGATAATGACGAATCTCTTAGATATATGCTTACGGAATTCTGCCGTCATGCCCAATGGGAGTCCGATACGGCCGCCAATGGCCGTGAAGGCGTAGATCTGTTTCTGAAAGGAAACTATGATGTGATTCTCGTAGACTACCATATGCCGGAGATGGACGGTTTACAGACAGTCAAGGAAATCCGCCGGCATAACTCGATCGTGCCTATTCTTGTCCTGACCGTCGACGAAAGGCAGGAAGTCGCCGACCGTTTCCTTGAAGAAGGGGCGACGGATTTCGCATTAAAGCCTGTGAAAGCTCCTGATCTCATTTCACGAATCAAACTCCATGCCCAGATTGCGAATATGAAACATGTCCAGGAAGAAGAGGAAGATGTCTTTACCGCCAAAGGAATCAGCAAAGGTACGCTCCACTCCATCGCTCAATACTTACAGGAAAACCGGGAAGCCTTCCCTGTCGATGTGATTTCTAAGGAAATCGGTCTTGCCTATCCAACGGTCTATCGTTACTTAATGCACCTGCTGGAAGAAGGAAAAGTAAAACAGGTCGTGAGCCACCAACGCATCGGCCGTCCGAAAAAATTATATAAATGGTACGCACACTAACATACATCCCCCGCCCTCAGGGTACAGGGGTATCGAACGATTTATAAAGGAGGCTCTCTATTGAGAACCAGCAACCCGATATTAAAAACAGACGCGTTCCAGCGATCCCGTGAACAGGGGAAAACAATGACTCTTGGCGGAACGATCGCCAAAATAGCCGTTTTATTCCTGTTCCTGCTTGGAACTGCCGGATATACATGGTATCAGTACGCCCAGGGAGCGGACGTAACAACGATGATGTTGATCGGAGCGCTCGGAGGATTGGTATTCGCCCTGGTGACCGCTTTTATTCCAAAAGCTGCTCCTGTTACAGCTCCCATTTATGCCGCTTTGGAAGGATTTCTGATCGGAGGGCTGTCCGCTTATGCGGAGGGAGCTTACTCAGGCATTGTCATTCAAGCGGTCAGTTTAACGCTGGCAGTCATGGCTGCCCTGCTTTTTCTATATGCCACCCGAATCATTAAGGTAACGAGGAACTTCCGTTTGATGGTTGTTTCCGCTACGCTTGGAATATTCCTCGTCTATCTTGTGCAGTTCATTCTGCAGTTTTTCGGAATGGAAGTGCCCTATCTCCATTCCAGCGGGCCCATCGGCATCGGCATCAGTCTATTTATTACCGCTATCGCTGCGTTGAATCTCGTCCTTGATTTTGACTTTATCGAACAGGGAGTGGAACGCGGGGCACCTAAGCATATGGAATGGTACGGCGCCTTCGGTCTGATTGTGACGCTTGTGTGGCTCTATATTGAAATTCTCAGACTCTTACAGAAGATTCGGCGCTGAAACACTAAAAGCATGGAAGGAACCCCAGGGTTCCTTCCATGCTTTTTTCATACTTTATCATTGACCGGCCGGTCCTGTTTTTCTTTTTTTCGGGCAGCCTTTTCCTTTTCATGCTTGCGGGTAAGAGTGTATCCCAAAAGGGTTTGCATGCTGAGGAATATATATAATACCGGCAGGCTGATGCTGTTGGGTGTTAACTGGTCTAATAAAACTCCACTTTCGTCAGTTTGGAGGATAGACTTTGTTGATTGGATGTCGAAAATGCCCGTGAGGGTAGTTGAAATCCCGAAAGCTATTGTGAATCCTGCAAAGATTATGATCCATACACCAAAGGGCTTTTTTCTAATAATACCTCGTATAATCAGGTAAGTCATCAAACCTGTCATCAGCCCGCCAATACCTATATAGACATAGAGTTGCATAATAAGATCTGAACCTTCAATGATAAAAAATCCCTCTTTTCTTGTGTTGGTGTCATCGCCAGCCGTCTCCTGCCTGCTTGTTAAAATGGGCCAGGCAGGTTACTGCTTCAAAAGATATTAGAAGAAAGGCAGCTATGCTGTTATAGAAAATCGTCTGGCATTGAGTGGATTTCATCATGATTATCAAAAACCGTTGTTCTGTAAAAAAGTGATCAATGGATCAGTGAAGGACTCCGGCAGCGGAAGGTCCGGGTCTGTATATGTTTCCAGATTTCCTTCACGGTCTTCAGGAGCTTCCTTCAATACATGATTCATCCCTTCCACCAGAAGAAGCTCCGACTCCGGTGCCGCTTTCTTTAAACGCTCAGCTTCCGCTACCGGAATCTGAACATCATGGGTACCGTTCACAAGGAGCACCGGCATATCCAGCTCACTGATCCGGCCGGCTGGATCATAGCTCATCCAAGAACGGAGAAACGGCTGAAGGTCAGAAGCGAATAAGCTCTGCAGGGGAGAACTCACCCTCCCGGCATCCTCTCCATTCCTCAACTTCTCCAACACATCCAGACTTTCCTTATATAAATCCTCTGGCAGACTCTCCTCGAGCTGGTTTTCAAGCACTCGATCAATCGGCTGGCCGGCGCCTGCAAGGGAGACATAAGCGTCCACCGGATGGCCCTCAGCGGCCATCATGCCGACAAGTGATCCCTGACTGTGCCCGATGACCGCTGTTTTCGTAAACCTGTCATCCCTGGAGAGTTTGTCGATCCATTGGCTGGCATCATGAACAAACACTTCAAACCTCATGTTTTGATTATCCATAACGGCCTCACGGTTCTTCCCCGCGCCCCGCTTATCATAGCGAACAGAAGCGACCCCGGATTCCGCAAGTGTCGCGGCAAGCATTTTCAGACTGTCATTCCTCCCCTGCACGCCCTGCGAATTTCCGTTACGATCCGTCGGGCCTGATCCGGGAATGAGCAGAGCCACCGGCGCCTGTTCCAGCCCTTCAGGCATCACCAACTCCCCGTAGAGGGTGCCGGAATCCGTCTCTATACTCAGAAACTCCCCCTCTTCTTCAGGGGCCGCTTCTTTTTTCTGCATTTGGAAACGATAGGACTGTCCTCCCTGGGTAAATGTCCCCGCAAGCTCCCCTTTTGTTAATTGTCCATTGAATTGAATGGATTGACCCGGTACCGGCATCGTGAAAGCCACTTCCTCCCCGCCTGCCGTAATATCCGACAAGACGAAATCCTCCACGTTTTGGGCAGGGATGCTGATGGTTCCCTGCCATTCTTCTTGTTTATCCATATGTATAACAATGCCCAGCGGCTGTCCCGGCACTTCAATGGAACCTTCCCATCTCCCCTCCAGCATTTCAACACTCCTTTGATCTTCTCCCTTTTCTCCCGTTTGACATCCAACTAAGAAAAGAACGACCAGAAAGATGCCCCCTACCCACTTATCCATTGATTTCCCACCCTTTCCTTTCTTAAATTTTACAGGAAATTCAAGTGAATATCACAACATCAATAAAAAAACTCCGTCTCTTCAAGGAGACGGAGTAAACATCAAGCCTGCTGCTGACGGGATTTGCTACTGTTCATAAAGAAGGTCATGAGCAGCATAAGGGCGAGGAATACGAGCACGATGCTGAATCCACCGGCCATTCCGAAAATTTCAGAGGCCAGGCCTACAATGTAACCGGCAATACCCCCGCCAATACCGGCAGCAATATAGATCAGTCCTAAGGCAGAACCGCTGGTTTTGGACATCTGCGTCCCAAACGCTGTCGCTGTCGGGAACAATGCTGAGAAGAACAGGCCGGCTCCTGCGAAAAGATACGGGAAGCTTTCCGCTACAAGGAAACTGATACCGACCATCAGCAGCGCCCCTGCCGAAAAGCTGATCAGGATCACCCGCTCGTTCACCCATTTGGTAATATAGGCGGCTGCGAGTCTTCCAACCATGAAGAAAACAGAGAAAATCGATAGAATAGCCGCTACCAGATCTTCCTTCTCTGCCGTTGCCATGCCTCCTAAATCAAGCGATTTGAGGTAGACCGGGAAGAAGTTTGTAAAGGACACTTCCGCCGATACTTGAAAGACGAGAAAGATCATAAGGAAAACGAATTGAGCATCCTTCAGCATCGGAATAAAAGCCTTCAAATCGACTTTTTCCGCTTTCCCTGAAGGGAAGGCTACACTTGTGATATAGATAATGACAGCAACCAGTGAAACCGCAATGCCTAGATAAAAGTATCTCCAGGACGCGAATTGGAAAAGGAAGTTCAATACTTGTGGGAAGATCACCATCCCAAGACCATAAACACCCATCGCAAGGTTGAACATCTGGTTCTGTTTTTCTGGATAAGCGGCGGGAACAATGGCGTTGGAAGCTACCCCGAGCGCTCCAAGACCAAAACCGACAATCATATAAAAACCGAGGAAAAACATAATATTGGGGGCAAGACCTGTCCCCAGGAATCCAAGACCCATAATAATCGAGCCGATGATGGTCATCGTACGCAGACCTTTTTTGTCTGTGTAATATCCAATGATGACACTGGCAAGCGTAAAGCCAAGCTGGAAGATTAAAACGACAAGACCAAACTGGCTCATGTCCAGACCCAGATCATTTTCCACCTGGTCAAGGACAATCCCTTTGGTGTTGGTCACCCCGCCTGATATAAATTGAGTAAACATTAAAATGATTAAAGCGTGTAAACTTTTCCCTTTCTTCATGTGTGGTACCTCCTGATCGTCTTTTGTATGGGAACATTTTCAGGAAATACCCCGGTTTTTTTTTAGTAAAACTCCAATCTTCTATGTAACCGTTTTTTTATAAAATTTCTTACTATTATTTTAGAAAAATGATCTCCTCTTCCTGTGAATATCCTTTATCTTCCTGGTTATCCACCACTCATGAAACCTTAAAACACGGCATACAGAGATGAAGATGACCTGATTTATAAAAACAAACAAGGCTGGCGGGAGAATCCACCAGCCTTCATTATTATATTAATGTTTCATATCGGTGGAACCATGGCTCCGCCTCCTCCAGCTGCGCCGCCAGTTTAAAGAGCGTCTTTTCATCTCCGAACCGGCCCGTGAAGTGGGAACCGACAGGCACATGGTTCTCTTTCCAATACAGCGGCACACTCATCGCAGGGAGCCCCGTCACATTGGCTGCCGGGGCCAGATGGGCATAGGCCGCTGAAACAGCAAGGATTTCATCAATCGTCTTCTCTTCCCCGTTATAACAGCCGAGCGGAAGCGCGGAAGAAGCATTGACCGGGTGAAGGAGAACATCGTATTTCTCAAAGAACGCATGGAATTTCGCGCTTTCAGCCGCCAGATAGAGACGTGCTTTTTCATAATCAAGAGCTGAATAACCTTCTGCTTTTTCAATAAGGGTGGAAAGCATCCGTTCTACGCTGTGACGGTCTGCCGTTTTCCCATTCATCTGTGCCGCTTCTTTCACGGCCAATGCGCCTCCTACGACCCACACGACGACAAAAGCATCCATAAACTTGTTCAAATCAATGTCCGGGTACGCCTGCTCAACGTGATGACCGAGTGATTCGCACAGCCGTGCTGTTTTATTTACGGCTTCCTGAACATCTTGACTGATCGGCATAACGTCGCCGAAATCAGCCATATATCCGATTTTCAAGGAGCCCAGATCGCGATGATCCAGGCCGGCATAAGGTTTTCCCTGCGCAGGAGTGGCAAATAGATCCCCTTTTTGCGGGCCTTCTAAAATATCAAGCAGGGCTGCACTGTCCCTGACAGATTTAGTCACCCCATGACTTACCGCAAAACTGTTCAAGTGCATGGAGAATGGAGTCCGCCCCCTTGTCGGCTTGAATCCGAACAACCCGGTGTTGGAAGCAGGAATCCGGATCGAGCCTCCACCGTCACTGGCGTGGGCGAAAGGAACCATCCCTGATGCGACGGCCGCTGCAGCTCCACCACTCGATCCACCGGGTGAGAAATCTTTGTTCCACGGATTTTTCGTAAACCCGAGATGGACAGACTCTGTCGCTGGTGTAAAGCCGAATTCAGGGGTGTTGGACTTTCCAATGATGGTCAAGCCTCCTTTTCTAAAGCGCTTGACGAATTCATCATCCCATCCAGCCTTGAATCCTTCCATCACTTTGGATCCATATGTTAACGGATGGCCCTTCACGGCATTCAAATCTTTAATTAAGAAGGGGAGCCCCATAAATGGACCATCGGTGTTCACAGGCTCTTCGATTTGATGAACAACAGCGTTCAGATCCGGGTTTTTCCGGTTGATGACAGCCCGGTAGTGATCGATCACTTCTTCAATTTTCCATTCTTTCTGAAGGAGTTTCTTTCGAAGCTCCCACGCATCATAACGGTAAAGTTCACGGTGTTCCATTATGTTTCCTCCTTTATACTTTCCTGAATATGTACAGGTTTGTCCCCTTTATGCCAGGGTAAAGTAAAACAAACAAAAGAGGAGGGAAAAGGTGTGCATCCTAACATCTTCTGGACGGCGTATGCGGCCGCTCTCATGATTTTGTCCTTGTTTATCAGTTTCACCCATCAGGAAGGACTGCTTCAGCTGATCCGGACGTTTCTCTGTTTTGGTGCAGCCCCGGCTTTGATTGGATACACTACAAAAAGGGGGAGCTGGTTCCGCCATTCCTGGAAACAGCTGCTTCCTACGGTCTCCTGCCTGCCGGTAACCGCAGCAATTTTTCTGACAGGCACCACCGCCGCATACGACTTCCCGGCCCAAGAGGCACCGTCCTCCATATGGACGGGCATCCATCTGAGCCTGTCATTTTGGGCGGCGCTGCTTTTCTGGTCTCCTCTTTTGATCCCGGCTCCTTTTTTGCGGAAACGAACCTCTATGGAAAAGTTCGCCTATTTGATCGTTACAGGTATGCTCTTCTACTTTTATCACCAAGCCGCCGGTTATGTACAGGGAGACCCTGTATCCATCACGTTTATGACGACAGGGACCACCGCATTGATCATGTACCTTTTCTATTTCATCCATACGTGGGCAGCTGCAGAAGAACAAACGGACCGGTCAACGGTGAAAGGGAAGTTCCACCGTGTCCAACGCAACGAACCTTCATGATTCCATACTTACAGCGTAACAAGTACACATTTATTTTCCACACCGCAGACGAAAAAAGAAGGCTGCCGGGAACATTCCCGGCAGCCTTTCCTGTTCACATTTATCTCGGCTTCATGAACAACTGGGTCCAATACGTACCGAACCTGCCCTGCCCTTCTACGTAACCCACTCCGATATGAGTGAAATCCTCATGAAGGATGTTGGCCCGGTGACCGTCACTGTTCATCCAGCCTTCCACTACTTCCTCCGGTGTCCGCTGTCCGGCTGCAATATTTTCACCAGCAGCAAGGTAGGAGAAGTCAAACTGATCCATCATATCAAACGGACTTCCATATGTCGGCGATTCATGACTGAAGTAATTCTTATCCGCCATATCCTGGGATTTCACATCGGCCATGCCGCTCAATCGATCATGCATTTCTAAAGGCGGCAGACCTTCTTCAGCCCGCTCTTTATTGACAAGGACAACGACTTCCCGCTCATATTCACCGGGGGTGTAGCTGTCCAGCGCCTGCACTTCCGCTGTCGGCTCGGCTTCGTCCTCTCCATCCGGTTGAGAAGAGGAGGAAGACTCAGCTGAAGGTTGTTCCCCTTCCCCGTCCTGTTCCGACGGAGACTCATCCGGGTAGGTCCATTCGATTTGATCTATAAACGTAAAGAAGTCCTGAAGGTCGGACCGGAATCCTTCCACTTCTTTTTGAAAATCGGTTTCCTTCACCCATCCCTGAATATGCTGGCTGACTTTTTCATAAGAGGCTTTCGGCCCTTCTTTAAAAAGGTCCTGAGCAGAGACAGGAGTAGCTGCAACAATAATGACAAACAAGGCGGCTGAAAAGAGGACAAGTTTCTTTATCATGATGATTCTCTCCTTGGTTTGTGAAGGTATGATTCTACTTCCAGTATTCCATGCTCCCCTTCAAAAGGCAACTTTCCCGCTGTCTGCTACCGGGTCTGCAGACGGCCTTTATAGATGATACTTTCCTCTAACGGAATATCAAGGTCTTTAGCCATCTTTTTCAAACGCTTCTCTTCCACGGGGTTGACGATGGAAACGACGCGTCCTTCCACTGCCCCGATACGGCCGGTCCTTCCTGCTCTATGCACATAAGAACTCGGGTCCTTCGGAATATCCAGATTGACGACGTGATTGATTTCGTGGATATCCAGTCCTCTCGCGGCCACATCTGTCGCCATCAATAATGGATAAGTCCCGTTACGGAACTCCTTGACCGCTTTTGCACGCTGTTCTTTTTTCGCATCACTGTGAAGGAGACCAAGATCCAGCTTTTTGTAAACCAGCTTTTCAGCCATCACGTTCAGTTTGGCGATATCCTGCATGAAGGCTAGTCCGGTAAACCCTTCGGTGTGGGCCAGCTTCCGGACCACTTCAATTTTTTCCCGATCTTCACTGACGATATAATGGTGGGTCACTTGTGGCTTTTTTATCTCTTCATCAATGCGGATGACTTCGGCATTCTCATCCATGAATGTCTGCGCCAGGTCGATGACTTCGTCTGGAAGAGTCGCAGAGAATAACAGCTTCTGCGTATCGCGCTGGACGCTTTTTAAAATATGGTTGATCGTCTCTTTGTGTTCAGGGACAAGGAGCTGATCCGCTTCATCAAGAACGACAGCCTTTACTTCATGAGCTTTTAATTTCTTTTTCTGGATGAGCTCATGGACACGCCCGGGCGTCCCTGCCACCATATGCGGTTTCTTTTTCAATTTATCGATTTGGCGTTTCACGTTCGCCCCGCCAATCAACGTCGTGCTCGTAATCCCGCTTCCCTTCGTCCACTTTTGAATTTCCTGGTGGATCTGCATCACCAGCTCATGGGAAGAAGCAAGGAGAAGGATCTGCGTATGCTTTTGGCTGCTGTCGATTTTCTCGATCAGTGGAAGGAGATAGGCAAGGGTTTTCCCACTTCCTGTCGGTGCTTCTGCCAGCACATCCTCCCCCGCTGAAATAGGAGGAAGAGACGCTTCCTGCACAGCTGTCCACGAATCAAAGCCGGATTCCTCCCATGCCTGTTTCGTAGAGGAAGATAAGCTCTCCAGCCATTCCTGTTGTTTATCTGTCATGATTTATTCGTTCCTTTCTATCTGAAAAACGTTGTGTATGATTCACGGTATAAAAAATAGGCCTCTTCCCAATTCGGTTGATGGAGAGGCCTTCATGTGTGATCCACAGCTTACTTTCAGTATAGCATGATTGCGTTTAAGATTCGATAAACTTCTTCAAGTGCTGCAGGTGATCCTGGTCTTCTTTTTTAATGATCTGTTTGATTAACGGGCGGGTCAGCGTATTGCGCAGTCCCTGTGTGAACAATTCACCCTTGAAGACCACCTTCGTTCCTCCCGGCGCCGGTTCAAACTGATAATGGTAACGCAGGTCAAGACCACTCTGTACACTTTTCACCGAATACGACCGGTTTTCTTCCAAGGCGGTGACCTCAATGACCGCCGAGACCTTCCTGCCTCTAATCTCTCTCGTCTCTTTGAATTTATACCCTTCTCTTACAGGGCCATCACTCAGCAGTTCCACCCCAACGACCGCTTCCATAATCTGCGGACTGTTGGAAAAATCCACGGCAGCTTGGAACACTTCTTCTACCGGCCGTTCAATCAGGACCGTCTGGGTCATAAAACTCATAGACTTCCTCCTTTCTCTCTCCTTTTCCTATTCTCCACAAAAGGCCCGTCCCCCTTTTTCCAGATGATGATTCCATTTCTCCCGCTCCTGGAGGTATAACACGTGTGGAAACACACAACCTACGAAAAATAGAGGTTTGAAAGGAGGACCGATGATGGACTGGTTATCCGTCCTTCCATTTATCGTTGTCATCTTCGCAGCCATATGGACCAGGCAGGTCGTTCCAAGTCTCCTCTTCGCGGTTGTTGTTGCCGGATATATTATGGATTTCCACTGGCTTAGAGGGATGTTGACGGCTCTCGGTTTCATTATTGACGGCCTGAAGGATGAAAGCAACATTAAAATTATCCTGTTTTTATATGCTTTTTCTGCTTTGATCGGTCTGATTAAAATGTCAGGCGGGATTAAAGGATTTGTGCAGGAGGCGGCCGAACGGATTGAACATAAGCGGGGAGCTTTCATGCTGACCTGGATTTCCTCTGTCGGAACCTTCAGCGCCCCAAGCTTCCGGATCGTCACGATCGGACCTGTCATGAAAGCTCTAAGAAAATCCATCCCTATGACGAAACAGGAGCTTGGATTTGTCATCGAGACGACCGCCTCCCCCCTCGTCGTCCTGATTCCGATCGCTACAGCCTTCGTCGGCTACATGACCTCCGTCATCGAATTATCACTCAAACAGGCGGGACTGGAGGGAGATGCCTACAGCCTTTACATCCAAAGCATCCCCTACAACTTTTTCGCTTTTGCAATGCTCGGGGTAGGCTTCTATCTAAGTTTTTTTCATAAAAATAAGATGCCTGCCACTGATGCTGAAAATCATGGGGAACAGACGGAGGATGATCAATGGGAGGACTGCCACCCGGCCGTAACGAAAGATCTTCCTGCCAAACCGTGGCATTTGATTGTCCCTTTGATCAGCGTCATTCTCCTGACTTTTCTACTCATGTACAGTCTCGGCGTTCAAGCCGGCCGCCAGGGACTTGATGCTCTGATCAACGCCAATGTGCTTGATGCCATGGTCCTTGCGGTTGTGCTTACGTTAACAGCCTTTGTCATCTATTTGAAGCTGCGGTCGGAATCTTTGAAAAAAATGATGGACAGCTTAATTGCCGGCGGGAATGATATGATGGGCGTCATCCTCCTCCTTGCGATGGTATGGGGGCTGAGCACCGGCTCGGAAGCGCTTGGTTTTGCGGAGACGATTTCCTCCTCCTTTTCCTGGGTCCCTGCAGGATTTGTCGCCGTGATTACATTTATTGCAGGCTGCGGCATCTCCTACTTCATTGGGTCTTCCTGGGGGACGTGGGGCATCCTCATGCCTGTCGGAGTATCCATTGCTGCTGCCGCCGACAGTTCCCTTCCTATGGTGATCGGAGCTGTCTTTGCAAGTGGTACGTTCGGAGCTTTTGCTTCTCCATTAAGTGACGATACGAATACGACGGCCGGTATTCTGGATTTGAATCCTATGAAGTACGCCCGGTTCAAGCTCCGTCCCGCTCTCATTGCCGCCGGTGCTGCCGCTGTTCTCTATTTCATGCTTTCCTTCTTTCTGACTTGAACATTGAAGCACAAAAAAGGAGCTGATCCGCTTAAACAGATCAGCTCCTTTTTTTCTGAGTCTCATTTGGTGACGACTGCGGCAGAAAGCCGAGCGGTAATCCACATTTTATCCAGCTTAAACACCGGGGAGCCGGAGTGGTTTTCCAGCCTCATTTGATTGGCAGATAGAGGCAGTATCTTGTTTCCTGTCCCGTGTAAGGCTGATACTCCTCAAAGCCGAATCCTTCCACCTGCTGATATCCATTTTCTACAATCCATTGATGAAGAAACGTATACGGGTCAAAGTCATGAATAGAAGGGTCATAATCGATCATGGCGTACGTGTGAGCAGGGACGGTTTTAGTAATCATATCCTGTGGAATCTTCTCAAAACTCTCAACTTCCACGGCAGCAATCCAATAAAAAGCATCTCTGGATTCATTCCAATTCGGCGGGTCTACAAACATTCCGATCGACCGGGGGGCGTGGACACGGTTCTTCACTTTCGGCAGTTTCATCGTATGAAACTGTTCCATCAGCCTCGGCACCTTGATGGCACGTTCATCCATCATCGTTTGACAAGAGACACCGACCACCTTGAAATGGGGCTTTTCAACGACCTTAGGTTCCACTGCTGTTGTCACTTGCTCACTCATTGCATGGCCACTCCTTTTGATTTTGATCTCTCTTTGACTACTTCCACATGAAACCTTGTAATCCCTTGTAGAAATAACTCGTTCGATGATATTCGCAGCCATTCGACTATCTTTTTATGCACCCTGGCGTAAGATAAAGTATAAAGTTCCATTCCTTTATCTTACGGTGCAGGGAGGAGCATTTATGTCATTTTTATTTCCAGCCGATAACCGCCTGCAGAACCGCCTTCTGCACGTGCATACGATTTTCCGCCTGTTGAAAAACGACAGAATGGCTTCCATCAATGACGTCGGCCGTCACTTCCTCTCCCCGGTGGGCAGGAAGGCAGTGGAGAAAGGTGACATCGTCAGCTGCCTGCTTCAACAATGCATCGTTGACCTGGTAACCGTTGAAGTCCTGAAGGCGGGCCTCCGCTTCGTCCTCCTGCCCCATACTTGCCCAGACATCTGTATAAATGACATCAGCCTTCCATGAGGCCCGCTTGGGATCCGGTTCGATCGTCACTTTCCCGTCGTATTTGCCGGCCAGCCCCCGTGCCCGTTCTGTCAGCTCCTTGTCCGGTTCATAGCCTTCCGGGGTACAGATGACCACTTCCATCCCCATCATAGCGGATAGGATCATCAGAGAGTGGGCCACATTGTTGCCATCGCCGATATAGACCACTTTCAATCCAGAAAGACGGCCTTTGATTTCAAGAATCGTAAAGATGTCCGCAAGAGCCTGACACGGATGGTAGCGATCACACAACCCGTTGATGACCGGGACAGAAGCATGGGCAGCCAGTTCCTCGAGTTTCTCATGGGAGGTGGTGCGGTACATAAGCGCATCCACATACCCTGACAGAACTTGTGCTGTATCAGCGATCGTTTCACCGCGACCGATTTGAATATCTCTTGAATTCAAGTATAGGGCGTGCCCTCCCATTTGGACCATTCCGACTTCGAAGGACACCCGGGTTCTTGTGGAAGACTTCTCAAAGATCATGCCCAGCGTCTTCCCTTTCATGGACTGCGAGTAAGGATTCTCCTTCACATGCTGGGCGGCCGCCAGGAGCCGCGAGACATCCGACTGGGTATAATCAAGCCACGTGAGCAGATGACGGCCGTGCAGGGATTCATTAGCTGCGTGCATTTGTTCCATTAAATTCATAGGGGTTTCACTCCTTCAAGGGATTGCTGTGGCAGAGGGACAGGTACAGGGTCTTTGCATTCCAACCCCTTCACATACGCATCAAAGGTCGCTGCCTCGCTCATGACGGTCAGGCCGTTTTTGACAGCTGTAATTCTGCGTTTTTCTGCTTCCTCACCCGATTGGTCATTGACATAAACAGCCGCATCTTCTTTCGTAATCCATTCCTCGAATGACAGGTCAGAAGCTTCTGGAACGTGTCTTCCTTCGAGTTCCACCATACACGCTTCCTTCACGTCATACAGATCAGGGAGATGAGCGAATACCTTGGCAAGAGCTTCCTCGACCGTTGTTCCGAGACACATGCCTTCTCCCGTCGATTTCATGTTTGGACCAAGCTTATGATCCAGGTCCGTCATGGCATAGGAGGAGAAGAGCGGGTATTTGACAGCTGTCTCCTGAAAAACGGGAGCCGGCTGTTGGGACAGACTGAATTCAGCGTCATCGATCAGGATACGGACGGCCCAGTCGACCATCGGGATATCTGCGACCTTACTGACGATCGGAACCGTACGGCTTGCCCGTGGATTGACTTCCAGGACGTACACGTTATCCTGCTGAATGAGAAATTGGATGTTCATTAAGCCGCAATAGGCGAATTCCGCCGCAATCTTTTCACTATACGTGCGGATTTTCTGCTTCCATGCATCTGCCAGTGTGGATGGGAATACAGCCATACTGTCGCCTGAGTGAACTCCACCAGGCTCGATATGTTCGATGATGTCCGGCAGGTAGATCGAATGGCCGTCCGACACGAGATCCACCTCTACTTCCGCCCCTTGGAGCAGAGAGTCCAAAACGATCGGATAATGACGATCATCCGATTCAGCGAGCGCCTGCTCCAGCTCCTGTTTATCCTGTACAATGACCATCCCCTGACCACCAATAACATACGAAGGGCGGCAGAGAAGCGGGAAGGTATAGGAATCCGCAGCTTCCAGCGCTTCTTGCTTGGAATGACAGGTCGTTCCGGCCACATGCGGGATACCAAGTTTTTTCAGCGCTGCGTAAAATTTATCACGGTCCTCCAGGGCATCAAGCACATCGGCGCGGACGCCAGCTAACGGAAGGCCCGCTTTCTCCAAGTCTTCAGCCAGATTGATCGCCGTCTGTCCTCCAAACTGAGGGAAGACAAGGTCAATGCTTTCGTGTTCCACAATGGAAGCGATGATTTCTTTTTGGATCGGTTCAAAATAAAGGCGGTCGGCGGTTTCATAATCAGTACTGACCGTTTCCGGATTATTATTGATCATGATCGTCGTCCATCCCTGCTTCTGAAGACTTTCAATCGCCTTAACCGCACTATAGTCGAATTCAACCCCCTGACCGATTCGAATAGGCCCGGAACCAAGAATCAACGCCTTCTTCCCTTTTGAAGGCAGCGGTGCAATTTCATTCATACCGGCAAATGTACTGTATACATAGTTTGTGGCGGCTTCAAATTCCGCTGCACATGTATCGACAAGTTTAAAGGAACGCTGGATATCATACGCTTTGCGTGCCTCTTCCACATCGGCTGTTGTACACCCGGCAAGCGCTGCGATATGGTCATCCAAAAACCCGTAGACTTTTGCCTGATGAAGCAGCGGCTGTGACAGTCCTTCCGTACCAAGAGCCTTTTCTGTATCGACTAAATGACGGATGACTTGAAGGAACAAAGGATCGATGTGTGTTTCCTGATGGATTTTATCCATCGACGTCCCTTTCCGAATCAAGTCATAGATAGCAAAAAAGCGCAGGTCTGTCGGCTGGTGCAGATGGTACCAATGATTTTCCACTTCAGGAATTTTTGTATCGAGCGATTGTACAGCCTTTTGGAACGCTCCCTCCATCGTGCGGTCGATCGCCATCACTTCGCCGGTCGCCCGCATTTTCGTACCAAGCGAACGGTCCGCCTGTGGAAACTTATCAAACGGCCATCTTGGGAATTTGACGACAACATAATCAAGAGCAGGCTCGAAACTTGCGTACGTATATCCTGTCAATGGATTCTCCAACTCATCCAGTGTGTATCCAAGTGCAATCTTGGCGGCCATTTTAGCAATCGGGTAGCCTGTCGCCTTTGAAGCAAGGGCGGAGGAGCGGCTGACACGCGGATTGACTTCAATGACGTAATACTGCTTGCTTACTGGATCAAGGGCCAGCTGGACATTGCATCCTCCAATGACTTCAAGCGCCGATACGATTTTTATCGAAGCGGAACGAAGCATTTGATAGTCATCATCGGTCAAAGATTGGGAAGGCGCAACGACGATGGAATCCCCCGTATGCACACCGACGGGATCGAAGTTTTCCATATTGCATACCGAGATACACGTCCCCTTATGGTCCCGCATGATTTCATATTCGATTTCTTTAAATCCGGCAATGCTTTTTTCGACGATGACCTGATGAATCGGGCTCGCCTTCAGACCTGTAGCTATCAATTCATCCAGGTCTGCCTCATCGTGAACGATTCCACCACCGCGTCCCCCAAGGGTGTAGGCCGGGCGGCTGATGATCGGATAACCGACTTCCGCAGCGAATACGCGCGCCTGTTCCGTCGTAGTGATGACCTCACTTTCCGGAACCGGCTGATCAAGGTCGTTCATCAAAGCACGGAACAATTCGCGGTCCTCTCCCTGCATAATCGAGGAGATCCCTGTCCCCAGAAGGGTGAGGTTATATTTTTTCAATACTTCTTCCTTTTCCAGTTCGACGGCGAGGTTCAGAGCCGTCTGTCCGCCCAGGCCCGCTAACAGAGAATCGGGGCGCTCCATCGCAATGATTTTTTCCAGACTCGCTACCGTCAGCGGTTCGCAGTAGACTTTATCCGCCACATCATAATCCGTCATGATGGTCGCCGGGTTATTGTTGACGAGGATGACTTCATGACCTTCTTCTTTCAGTGCCAGACATCCCTGTGTTCCGGAATAATCAAACTCTGCGGCTTGACCGATCATGATGGGTCCTGATCCGATCACCAATACTTTAGACATGTTCCTTCACTCCTTTGCTGCCTACAAGACTAATGAAATCATCAAACAACCATTCCGCATCCTGTGGACCAGGATGGGCTTCCGGGTGGAACTGAGCCGACATCAACCGTCCTGAATCATGCATCAACCCTTCAATCGAACGATCATTCACATTAAAGAAACGCTCTGACAGCGGGGTCTGTGATAAGCTGTCTTTTTTCACAACGTAGTTATGATTCTGGGACGTTAAAAAAACCTTCCCTGTCACGGCATCTTTGACCGGGTGGTTGGCACCGCGGTGACCAAATGGAAGCTTCTCCGTATCCGCTCCGTAGGCCAGTGCAATGACCTGATGGCCCATGCAGATTCCGAAGGACGGATACTCGTCGAGAATGGATTTGATCTGTTCAATCTTCGGTAAAGCATCTTTCGGGTCACCGGGACCGTTGGACAAAATGACGGCCTCTGGTTTCACCTTATGAACGGCTTCAACCTGTGTAAAAGGAATAACCGAAACTTTCACTTGGCGCTTCAGCAAAGCCTGCAGGATGGATTTTTTCCAACCAAAATCGATTAAAGCGACATGAAGACTTCCTTCACCATACGTCTCTACCGTCTCCCCCTGTACAGCGAATATCTGCTGATCAGACGGTTCGGAAAAGTCGTGATGATTCTGATGACTCATAACTGCCTGTTGTGTTCCATGAGCCCGTATCGCTTTCGTGACTTCCCTTGTATCTACGCCCGTGAGATAGGGCACCTGCTGCCCATCCAAATAGGCCCCGAGCGACTGGGTCGACTGGAAGTGAGAAGGCTGCTGTGTGCATTGGTACATGACCACTCCACTCACTTGAATTTCGCTGCTTTCTTCATCCGTTTCATTAATGCCGTAGTTTCCAATGAGTGGATACGTGAAAACGACGATCTGATCTTTGTAGGAGGGATCTGTAAGAACTTCCTGATATCCGGTCATGCCGGTGAAGAAAACAATCTCCCCCTGCATCGGTTCTTGTAACGTCGAAGAAGCCTTTCCTTTAAATGTCCGGCCGTCTTGCAAATGTAGGTAACTTTCCATGCCCTTCACCTCGCTGAATGAATATTTATTATATACACTGAATTTTTATACATTGAGTGTCTGGAAAAGACGGCGCTTAGAAGTCACCGTCTCATCTATTAGGCGTTCTGCAGGTTTTTTTCCTGTTCCACAAGGGATGCCTTGATCAAAGCGGCCGCCCGCTGCAGTTCGTCCGTTTCCACCGTTAATGGGGGAAGCAGTCTCAGGACATTCGGCCCGGCTACAACAGCCAGCAGTCCTCTGCCTCTGAGGGAGTGGACGAGCTCAATGGCCGGCGTGTCCACCTCCACTCCGATCATCAATCCTTTTCCACGGATATCCTTGACGCTGTTTAAAGAGCCAAGCTCTTCTTGGAGCGCTTGGACGAACGTGCGTCCCTTCTCCTCTACGTCGGATAAGAAGGAAGAAACAAAAATCTCTTCCAGCGTCGCCTGCACAGCGGCAGAAGCCAGCGGGTTTCCGCCAAATGTAGAGCCGTGGGACCCGGCTGAAAAGGAAGGAGCCAGTTCTTCTTTTCCGATCATGGCTCCGACCGGAAACCCACTGCCAAGCCCCTTCGCTGTCGTTACGATATCCGGGTTCAGACCATGATGCTGGTAGGCGAACGATTTCCCTGTCCTGCCGATCCCTGTCTGTACTTCATCAATGATCATAAGTGCCCCGAGTTCGTCACACTTGGCTTCAACTGCCTTCAGAAATTCTGTGGTACCAGGGATGATGCCCCCTTCCCCTTGGATCACCTCAACCATGATGGCGGCAACTGAACCATCATGAACGCGCTCAATGGCTTCCTTGTCATTGTAAGGGAAGTATTCGAACGTCTGCAGCAGACTTCCGAACCCTTCCTGAATTTTCGCCTGACCTGTCGCACTCATCGTCGCAAAGGTCCGTCCATGGAAGGACTGTTTGAAGGAAATAATCTTTTCCCTTCCTGTATGCTTGCGGGCCAATTTAATAGCCGCTTCATTCGCTTCCGCCCCGCTGTTGCAGAAGAAGGCATAATCCAGACCCGATCCTTCACATAAAAGCTCCGCCGCTTTCTGCTGAACAGGAATTTCGTAAAGGTTGGATACGTGCCACACCTGATCGAGCTGCTTCTGAAGGGCTTCCTGGACCTTGGGTGGACGGTGTCCGAGATTACAGACAGCGATGCCTGATACAAAATCCAAGTATTCCTTTCCTTGATCGTCCGTCACTCTTGTACCTTCTCCAGATACAATCGTTAACGGAAAACGGTTATATGTCGGAAATAAACTCATAATACGGTCTCCTTTCGTCCAGAACGGATGGAGGTTCCTTTCAAATGGCTGCCCTGTACAAGACGATCCCCGCCGCTTACAATCCACACTTCCTGAAGCCGGTCCGATAAGGCTTCTACGGCGGACTGCACCTTTGGAATCATCCCCCCATAAATGACACCTTCCTGGATGTACTGATTAATTTCCTCCGGGGTGGTACCCACAACCAGCTCCCCTTCTACTAAAATACCGGGAACATCTGTGACAAAGAGGAGCTTTTCTGCTTGAACAGCTCTTGCTACTGCGGCGGCGGCGGTATCGGCATTGATGTTTACCGTGCGTCCGTCTGTCGTTTTTCCAAATGGAGCGACGACTGGTACGTATCCACCCTCAAGCAGGTGATCGAGCACGGATGGATCGATCTCTTTCACTTTTCCAACGAAACCAAGCTGTGCTTCGTCCACAAAGTCAGCGGTCAACAATCCGGCTTCAGATCCTTTCACACCGAGAGCCTTTATCCCTCGTCCGGCAAGCCTTCCTGTAATCTGACTGCTCACGGTACCACCGAGGGTCATCTCAACAGCCTCCATCGTATCTGCTGTCGTTTTCCTCAACCCTTCAATAAACTCCCCGTGGATCTGCAGACGATCAAGCAGCCGGCTGATAGCAGGTCCTCCACCGTGCACGATGATGCAGCGGTAATGGGTAAGGAGTTCCTGGAAACTGTCATAAAAATCGTCTGTCAGCTTATCGAGCATACTGCCGCCGAGTTTGATGACAATGGTTGGTTTATGTTCGGTAGCTGGCGTTGATTTTGACGTAGTCATACGTTAAGTCACACCCCCAGGCCGTTCCAGCTCCATTTCCTTCATCAAGGTGTATGGAAATATGAACTTCTTCATTGTCCAGATCCTCCGTTGCCTGCTCTTCTGAAAACGGACACGGCGTCCCTTTGCTGAAGACGAGCTGATCCTCAATATAAATGTCACACGCTTCCGCGTTCACTTCAGCTTCACTGTGACCAATCGCGCCGACAATCCGGCCCCAGTTGGCATCCAGCCCGTAGACGGCCGTCTTCACAAGACTTGAGCCGACTACCTTCTTAGCAATGATCCGTGCCTCTTCATCTGAACGAGCACCGGAAACGTTCACTTCGATGAGCTTGGTAGCTCCTTCCCCGTCTTTAGCGATCTGCTTGGCCAGATCCTCGCACACCAGTTGAAGGGTCGCTTGGAATGCATCCCAGTCTTCGTGATCCTCATCAAGCGGTTCATTATCCGCATGGCCGTTGGCAAGCGTCAAAACCATATCATTCGTGGAAGTTTCCCCGTCCACAGTAATCTGGTTGAACGATTTATCTATCGATTGGCTGAGCGCGCGTTGGAGCGCTGCGGGTTCAATAGCCGCATCGGTCGTAATGAAACCAAGCATCGTCGCCATATTCGGGTGAATCATCCCTGAACCTTTGGATGCGCCGCCGATGGTCACGGTTTTCCCATCAATCACCACCTGATAGCAGGCGGATTTCTGACAGGTATCTGTCGTTAAAATCGCCTGTTGAAAATCGCTGTACCCCTCTTCCGATACTTCAACGGTTTCACACCCGTAGGATATTTTCTCCATAGGAAGCTGCTGTCCGATTACACCGGTGGAAGCGACGGCTACAAAATGTTCAGGCAGACCAAAGCGTCCGGCGATCATTTTTCTCATTTCATAGGCGTTCTGCAAACCTTCTTCTCCTGTACAGGCGTTCGCTACAGCACTGTTAATGACAATCCCCTGGAGTTTCCCTGCTTCATTGACACTCTCCTGAGTCACCTTCAATGGAGGAGCCTGGAAATGACTCTGGGTATAAACGGCTGCAGCAGAAGCTGGTGTTTCACTTAGCAGAAGGGCAAAGTCTTTTTTACGGTAGCGGAGGCCGCTGTGAATCCCGCCTGCACGGTACCCTTTTGGAGACAAAATGGAGCCTCCCGTTACTTTTTCCATCTGCTTTGATTTATCCACTTGTATCAAATCATTTCTCTCCTTCTTTAGTTAGGGATAGACAGGATGTGGCGCAAGTCCTGTTCTTTCGTCAAGCTGGAATAATAGATTCATATTTTGAACGGCCTGACTGGCTGCACCTTTCATTAGGTTATCAATGACACTGACGATGGTCACCCGGTTCGTTCTTGGGTCGACCGTTACACCAATATCACAATAATTGGACCCGTATACGTCTTTCGTAGCTGGGAATTCCCCCGGCCTTCGCACACGGACGAATGGTTTGGATTCATAGTATTTGAGAAAAAGAGAATGCAGTTCTTCGGCTGTCTTTTCTTCTTTTAATGTTACATAGATCGTAGCCATGATTCCTTTCGTCATCGGAACCAGATGGGTGGAAAACGTCACCGGACGCGTGTCTCCACTCCATACAGAAAGCTGCTGCTCAATCTCCGGGATATGCTGATGCTGATTCACTTTATAAATCTGGAAATTTTCCTGGGCATGAGCGAAATGCGTCAATGGATTGGCATTTTTACCTGCTCCGGAAACACCCGATTTCGCATCGATGACAATAGATGATGGGTCAGCAAGGTTTTCGGATATCACTGGACCGAGTCCGAGCAGAGAAGCCGTCGGGTAACAACCCGGATTAGCGATCACTCCGGCTGCACGAATGGCTTCTGCATTCCATTCAGGAAGTCCGTAAACAGCTTTCTGAAGGGTTTCAACAGGAGCGGGCGGCTTTTTATACCATTGTTGATAAGCTTCAGGATCCCGCAGGCGCAGATCTCCGGATACATCGATAATTTTAGCTTTTCCTCCAAGCAGTTCAGGTGTAAGTTCCGACGACACTCCTGAGGGTGCTGCCAGGAACAGGACATCCTGCTCTTCCTTCATCTTTTCAGGGACAAGATCCTGTAATTCATGACGGCTTCCCCCTGCAAACTGAGGAAACATTTCCTCATAAACTTCTCCTGCCCTTGATGAGGAGTACAGCGTTATTTGACTGATCTGCGGATGAGTGCTGAGGATCCGGAACAGTTCCATGCCTCCGTATCCTGTCGCCCCTACAATTCCTGCTTTCAACGAAAAAACCACCTTTATGTATAAATATGATAAGGTCTGTATATTTACAATATTATTAACCCTTAGAAGTCATCTGTCAATAGGTTGCTGCCACATTCTGACGATTTTACAGTGTCGTAATCTCATAGACTGCTGTTGTTGCAATTCATCCAGCTTTTCCAGCTCAAAGTTATCCACATGTGCATAACTGACACCTATTCCTGAAAATTTCTGTTTTTATTCACATATACACACATCATATACACACATTTATACACAAAAACCACAATCAAAGTCTTATATGCCCTTCCCTATCTAAGAAAAGGTAAGGATCTTTCCACATAAAAGGTTTGACGGCCACGTTCCGCTTATCGGTGGATGCTTGCCGCGGGCACGACCTCAGCTAACTTGGACAGGAAAACCATCTGTCCAAGTGGATCTTTGGTCCGTGCTGTTCCCGCAGGCGTCACCACCGAACGCTCCTCGAGACCTCACCTTATGACGGAATGAAAAAGAGGAGTTTTTCTGTTCACCAGAAAAACTCCTCTCTTATCCTATAAAGTCATAGGTGCGAAAAAATGTGCTTCCCCTTCACCGGAAAACCATCCGTATGGATCATAACAGCCAAAGCAGAAATCACAGGGTTGTCTATACAATGAAATGGTCCAGCATGTGCCACGCCGTTTCGGTTATTAGACGTCAAAGGTTTGGAAAACGTTGGTCTCATTCAAAGGATAAACGTTTCTCTTCGTCAGGTGGTTAATAATCACCTTATTCCGGTGTACCGACAACCCGAGGTTTGTGGAACCAACGCCATGGGTGTGGGAAATGCCGCTGTGGACATAAATATGATTGGAGTTCGGTTTCTGCTGCACCAGACGGTAATCCTCTGTCACTTTATACCGGCCCTCATCGTCCCACACCAATAGATCGGTGAGTTCCGTGACAAAGTCCGGAACATATGGCTGATAACCTGTGGCTGCAATAATCACTTCAGAATCATGACTGAATGTTTCACCCTTCTGAATATGACGGCCTTCAAGGGTGAAGCCCCCCGATTCATTTCTTTCTATTCCATTGATTTCACTGAGCACTTTCAATCCGACGTTCAATGTCTCCCGGCCGACCGAATGCTCGTATAACAAATTATAGATATCATTAATGGTATGATTGCTGATTCCTTTGTAATACAATCCCTGCCCGGCAAAAATATCATCTTTCTGCTTTTGGGGAAGCTGATAAAAATAATCCACATAATCCGGAGAAAAGTGCTCCAGACTCAACTTTGATTCTTCCATCGATTCAAATCCGGCAGAACGGGTGATCCAATCCAGCCGGTAGCCCCCGCTCTTCTGCTCTTTCAGAAGTTCGCGAAACGTTTCGGCAGCACTCTGTCCTGAACCGACCACTGTAATCGATTCCGCATTCCTGCAGTGGTCGTAGTGGGATAGAAATTCAGACGTATGAAAAACCCCCTCGCCTTCCACTTTTCGGAACGAGGCCGGCATCACAGGGACACTGCCTGTGCCGAGCACAAGGTTCTCTGCGTAATACGTGCAAACCTCCTGTGTTCCTACATCACGGACTTCAACCGTATACAACGACTTTTCTTCCTCGAGCGTCAATCCCACAACTTCTTTTCCAAACACACAGCTGGTCAGCTGTTCAGCGGCCCATTGGCAGTAATCGTTATATTCCCTCCTCGGGATATCCAGGCGCTGCAGAAAATAAAAAGGATACATCCGTCCATGTTTATTGATGTAATTCAAAAAGCTGTACGGGTTTGTCGGATCCGCCATCGTTACTAAGTCAGCGAGAAATGGGACCTGCATTTTCGTCCCTTCGATCAACATCCCTGGGTGCCATTCAAAGGCGGGCTGTTTTTCAAAAAACAGAGCCTCTACATCTTCAAGCGGCTCAGAAAGTGCTGCTAAACTGAGGTTGAATGGTCCTACCCCTACACCGATTAAGTCAAAAACCTTTTCTTGTTGCTCCATCATCCACGACTCCTTATCTGAAAAGTGATAGATTTCAGAATTTGATCTACTAGTCTTATGTTATCATATGCTCAGGATGTTCGTAGAGAGGAGCAGATATACTTGAACGATGAAGTGAAGATACATAAAAAAGAACCCGCTGCTTACATGGACGTCCTTCTGCTGGCTGATGAAAGCGAAGAGCTGATCCGGTCGTATATGAACGAGGGCGATTTCTATGCGATTACTGTAGACGGCAGAACAGCAGGGGGATGTGTATGTACGTTCCCGGAAGAATCTACCATCGAAATTAAGAATATCGCTTTAAAGGAAGCTTTCCGCGGGCAGGGAATCGGAAAAGCAGCGATTAAAAAGATTGAAGCCTTTTACAGGAGCAAAGGAAAAACAAGGGTGATCGCCGGAACATCCAACTCCAGCATTGAGAACCTCTTGTTTTACCAGAAAGCCGGCTTCCGCTTTCATTCTATAAAAAAAGACTTCTTCCTGTCCTATCCGGAACCGTTCTATGAAAACGGCATACGGGGGATCGACATGATCGTCTTTCAAAAGAAGCTTTGACAAACCAAAGAACCCCCGGAGAGCTGTTCCCAAAGAGAGATGAACGAGATTCATCCATCAAAAAACTGCCGGAAACCTTTCCGACAGCCTTAAGGATCTGCTTTGATAGATCCGTCTGCTACAGCCACCCGGATCTTCCAATGAGAAGACATGCTTCAAATCCGAATTTCACTCCATAATAAAAGAGAACAAGTCCGGCCGTTCTCTGAACCCATTTCAGCAGAGTAAAGGTCATGATGGATCTGCTGAAATGGACAATAAAAGCGAGATTCATGTTCCACAATCCGATTCCAATAAAGACCATGGAGCTGATCAAAAAAGAGTGAAGAACATCCTCTTTCTGCAGCGCACCGCTTAACACAGATCCGTAAATGCTTACCCAGAAAAGAATATTCATGGGATTGGTGCCGGCAATCAGCACGCCGCGGGCATAGGAAACCAAGGAGGCACCACGGCTGCTCCTGTTTCCTTCCGCTGCGTCCCATTCCGCTACGACAGGTTTACGGAAGCTTGTCCACCCGGCATGCGTTAAAACCAAACATCCAAGAAGCAATAAAGTAATCTGCACCCAAGACCATGACAGCACAGTGCCTGCTCCTAAAAACATCACAAACATCAGCAGTAAATCGGAAGACATCCCGCCAAGCCCTACACATAACGCCGGCCAGAAGCCAAAGGTCAGCCCTCTCCGGATAATTTCTATGTTAATGGGTCCGACAGGGGCTGCTATAGATAATCCCAGGACAATGGAACCTGCAAGAAGAGTAACCATCCATTCTCCCCCCTGCAGATTTAATCAACGACAATGTAGGCAATCATAGGTCCGTCGGTATCGATCTCTGCATGCGTTGTACAGATCAGCCGGTAGATGCCTTCCTTATCAAATTTCAAATCCACCACCGTTTCCTTGCCCTGCTCCACCACTCCTTTGATGTCTGTACCTTCAATATAGAAAGGATGCTCTTTCCCATTCACTCCATAAATGGATAATTGGACATCCTCTCCCTTTTCAACAAGAATTGTTCCCGGGTCCCATCGGTAGGCTTCCATTTCTGTGCCATCCGCTTTTTCGGCTTTGAATTCCCCTGTTACAAGCTGGACCCCCCGCGGTTCTCCACCTGACGGGGCTGTCGTTGTCGAGACGGCACTTTTCCAAAAGAATGATCCGATAAAATAGGCGGCCAGTGCTATAACAAGGGCACCCCCGATCAGACCGATTTTCTTCGCCGACCATATCCATGCTTCCATGTTTATCCCTCCTGTAGATGTTCCTTACATATATATGCAGGTCCTCCAGGGGAACTTGTCTCTTTTTTCCCATACAAAAAGAACAGCCGTCCGGCTGTTCTCTCTCATCCATATTAAAAAAAGAGCTTTGGATCAATCCATTCCGTATAGGACGAGGATTCATCGTCTTCGCTGAGAAGCAGGGACCGGCACCGCTGATCATAATCAAAGGGTATGGCCTGCGTATAATCCGCAGGGTACACGTCCGCATTTCTATACTGGGTGAAAGGTCGATCGAGCGGGACACCCCGGACTTGATCCTTCTTCAATTCTTCAACAACGATGCCGCCGATCTGGCGCCCCAGTCGAAGGCCCTGGTCGTTGTCGACAGGATAGTGAACACCAGCGAGCAGCCGTGACCGGGCATTTTCCTCCGCGAGCTCCCTGATTTTTTTCCTTTCTGCCGGAAAGAAGTAGGTTAATATAGCTTCTGCGGCTCCGGATACGGTTGCATGGCCGGACGGATACGAAGGATGGTCCGGTGTGCAGATGACGGTGGCCAGAGATGGATCAAGCTGGTTCGGACGCGGCACCAGCCACTTATACTTCAACGACCAGCAGACGACGAACGCATCATTCATCCCACTGAACAAAGCCCCTAACATCCGGGCAGCCCGTGGAGCTTCCACCCCATAAGTGTCGATCAAACGATCAGCAATCGGAAGCCACTGCTTGGAAGCCGGCCCCTCCCCCCAATATTTCGCTACACGGATGTCATGGTCCGTCAAACCTGCCAGTACTCTCTTCACTTTCTTTAACTCTTCCTGCCAGTGGATCGTTTCCGGGTCCTGGATCATTAAACGGATTGGCTGTCCATCAAGCCGTTTGAACCCATGCCGGCGGCTGTGGTGAATAAAATAAGTCTTCCATTCACCTGCCTCCACTTCAACACCGGAATCGAGCTTCGGAGGATGATCTTCTCCTGCGTAAGGCAGTTCCGTCCAAAGTGGATAGTTGTGATTACGGGACATACGCTTCCCCTCCCTTATGTCATACCATATGACACAGGGACCACGGTGGTGTATTTTTCACCGAGCTGATGAACGCTGAGTCCCGGACTGAGCTTGAATCAATCCCGCATATCTGCCGCCCTGTTTCATTAAGGACGTATGGGTCCCCTGCTCTACGATGGCCCCATTCTCCATAACAAGAATCACATCCGCCGATCGAATCGTATGCAGACGGTGGGCGATGACAAAACTTGTCCTGTCTTTCATCAATTCCGTCAGTCCTGCATTGATTTTGATTTCCGTCACTGTATCAATACTGCTTGTCGCTTCATCAAGGATCAAAAGTGCCGGGTCAGCGATCATGGCCCGGGCGATAGAAAGAAGCTGGCGCTGCCCGTGGCTGACCCCCTTCCCATCCGAATCGAGTTTCGTATCATAGCCGTCCGGAAGCCGGACGATAAAATCATGAGCATGTGCAGAAATGGCGGCTTGCTCCACCTCTTCATCCGAAGCACGAAGACGGCCGTACCGGATGTTTTCCCGAATTGTCGTGTTAAACATGACAGCGTCCTGGAGAACGACTCCCATCTGACTGCGCAGACTGTCCCGGCGGATATCGCTCAAAGCTGTACCATCCAGCAGGATGCTTCCTCGATCCGGTTCAAAATAGCGGGATAACAAGGAGATTACAGTGGTCTTCCCTGCCCCTGTCGGTCCTACAAGGGCCACTGTCTGCCCTTGTTTCACCTTGAAGCTGATATCCTTCAAGGTATCCTGTCCTTCCTTGTAGGCGAAGGAGACATTCTGGAACTCCACTTCCCCCTGCAGAGGAATCGATACAGACCGGGATTCATCCTCGGTTTCCATCTGTTCATCCATCACTTGAAAAACTCTTTCCGCTCCTGCAGCAGCTGACAGGATCATATTGAATTGGTTGGCAAGATCATTAAGAGGCCGGGTGAACTGACGGGAATAGGTCGTGAAAGTCACAATGATTCCAATCGATATGAATCCATTGACCGCGAGAAGGCCGCCTGCTCCTACAATAATGGCAAAGCTGACGTTATTCAGCATGTTCATCAGTTTGGGGATAAACCCGGTATATACCTGCGCATAATAGCCGGACTCTCTCAACGCTTTATTTTTTTCAGCAAAGTCCTCAATGACGTGGGGTTCTCTTGAGAACATTTTTACGATGAACTGACCGGTGAACATTTCCTCTACATATCCATTCACGTCACCGAGATTCCGCTGCTGTTTCTTAAAAAAAGGGCCTGTCCGGTTCGTAATCCATTTCATACCGGCATACATGACCGGAACGATCGTCAATGTCAAAAGAGTCAGCACAGGGCTCAGCCAAAGCATCATTCCGATTGTACCCACAATGGTCAACACGCTCGTAACGAATTGGACAACCGCTGTGTTCAGCGTCCGACTTACATTTTCAATATCGTTGGTCAGACGGCTCATCAGCTCCCCCTGCGGCATTGTTTGAAAATAGATGACAGGCAGCTGCTGAACATGGGCAAATAACTGGTCCCGCATACCCTGCACAGCCTCCTGGGCAATCCCGATCATCCAGTAATTTTGGAGCCATAAAAAGACAGAGTGCATCAGATATACACCCAAGAGAAGCCCAAGCATGATGAGCAGCTGTCCTCTACCTGGATCCTCAATGACGGTATCTACTGTTCTTCCGAGCAGGTAAGGTCCGAGAAGAGAAAGACCCGCACTTAGTACAATAGCTGTTATAACGAGGAAAAAAGCCCACTTGCGTCCACTCATATAGCTCCAAATCCGTCTTAAAGTCGAACCAAATTGATCCGTCTTCTGTCCTGACATTCCGATCGAGTGATGGCGGCCTCCCCCTGCTTCCTGGCGCTTCATGACATCACCCCTTCCTTTTGTGACTCAAAGACCCGCTTGTAATAGGCATTCGTTTCAAGCAGTTCCTCGTGTGTTCCTTTCGCAGCAATCCTCCCCTGATCAAGCAGCAGAATCAGATCCGCCTGCTGGATGGAACTGATCTTCTGAGCTGTAATGAAGACCGTACAGGACTGATCATCCAGAGTTTTCAACAGCTGTTTTTCCGTATGGGCATCGAGAGCACTGGTGCTGTCATCCAGCAGCAGAACAGACGGATTCCGCACTAAAGCCCGCGCAATGGACAACCGTTGTTTCTGCCCGCCGGAAAAAACGACGCCCTTCTGCCCGATTTGTGTATCATACCCACCAGGAAGTGATTCAATGAAGTCAGCTATCTGCGCCTGAGCGGCCGCCTCCCTGATTTCTGCTTCGTCCGCTCCCGGTCTGCCCCAGCTGATATTTTCACGGACCGTTCCTGAGAAAAGCTGGACCTCCTGAGGAACAAGACTGACGGACTGCCTTAACACCTCCAGGGAATAATCCTCCATATCTTTTCCGTCCAAAACAATTCGACCGGATTCTTTTTCGTATAATCGGGGTATTAAATGAAGGAGAGACGTTTTACCTGAGCCTGTTTCTCCTAGGATTCCCACGGTGCTTCCGTTCTCAGCTTCAAAGGAAATGTTGTTTAGAATACGTTGACCGCCCCGGCGGAAAGAGACATTCGAGAAATTTATTCCACCTTCGACATGGTCAAGCGAACAGGACCCGGCCGCACAGTCGGTCTCCACAGATGATAAAAGAACCTCTTCCACCCTCCCGGCAGAAGCCTGGCCGCGGGAAACCATCACAATGAGGAAGGTGAACACAGAGAATGTGAAAAGAATTCTAGTCGCATAATTGATGATGGCGACAAGCTCTCCCGGCTGTAGACTTCCGATGGCCAGAAAACCGGAGCCCGTCCATAACAGAACGAGAATGACCACATTCATGCCGAGCATGACCATCGGCATAGCGGTTTCCATCAACCAGAGCGCCTTTTTATTCTCAGCGACGAGCCCCGCATTAGCCGTGCGGAACTGCTCTTCCTCGTAATCTTTGCGATTGAATCCTTTCACAAGACGGACGGCAGATAAATTCTGTCTGATTACATTATTCAAAGCATCAAGCTTTTCCTGCACTTTTTTAAAGTACCGGACCCCTTTCATTAAAGTGAAAAATAAGAATACGAGAAATACAGGAACACCCCCGATCAAAATCATGGAAAGACGGACATCAATGGTCAGTGCCATGATAAGGGCAGAAATGATGAAAAGAGGGGCGCGAAGCCCGATTCTGACCAGCATGAAAAGCAGGGACTGCAGCTGTATGACATCGTTTGTAATTCTTGTAACGAGACTCGGTGTCGAGATCCTTTGAAATTGATCATCGGTAAAATACTGGACTTTTTCAAATAAGTCACGACGCAGGTCATGCCCCACTCCTTGACTGAAATCGGCGGCATAAAAGGAATTTGTTATCCCGGCAGCAAAGGCGGCGAACGATAACCCGAGCAGAACAAGTCCCCAGATCGTGACCTCCGATAAATCACCCGGGACAATTCCATCATCGATAATCTTCGCCATAAGGACAGGCTGAGTCAGTTCGACGATCAACTCAATCACCATCAGCAGTAAAGCGATAACTACGGATTTCTTATATGGAATGGCATAAGAAAATATTCGTTTCATATTTTTTCCTTTCCGGCTGTGTCCACTGTACAAGCTGTTCCGTATACAGCCCCTGTGTTATGTATGGTCCGACGCATGCACTTATACAAAAACCCCGAAATTTATTATATAAGTATAACTTTTGTATACCTGTACACCCCTTTTCAACAGGCTGTACAAACCAAAAACACGGACTTAGTTGTTGCTTAACCAACTATTTTTAGTTCATAATGGTCTATGTTGAAACTAACCTTTTTGTAACTACTTGTGATGTGAATAAAAAGGAAATAGAATTATAGTAATAGCGTTTTCCGATTTATCAGGAAGGTGATCCATTTGGACAATATAAAGCCAATTTTTCCGGTTACGGAAGAATTGCTCGAACTTGTGGACTTGTTGAATCAAATATCTCAATCAGAGGAAGAAAAAATCATTCCTCAAACAATGACGGTATTAAATAAAGTATATGCCCAGGGCATCATGGAAGGCTATGAAAAAGCCATGCAGAAACAGGGGCAGAAAAAATAAATGGAAAAGAGGCGGGACTGATGGGAGGCAGAGTCGGCATTAGTGTCACACTTGAGGTCGTCTGTGGGAAATGGAAGGGGTTGATTCTCTGGAAGCTTCTTCAGGCTGAATCCATGCGGTTTAATGCGCTACGTCGTACTCTTGATGGTAATATTTCTTCGCGGATCCTGGCACGTGAGCTGAAACAGCTGATGAATGACGGACTTGTGGAAAGAATTGACCATCAGACCGTTCCGCCTCATGTTGAATACCGCTTATCCCCTTACGGCCGCTCAACAGCTTCCTTCCTCCATGCTATGAACCAGTGGGGAATCAAGCATCAGGAAGAATTGGAAGCTGCACAGCCCTATCCTGACCGGGCAGGTGACGAATCCACATCTTAAGAAAAAAGAGGCACGTTCATACACGTGCCTCTTTTCTCTTCGTCTTATTCATCTGCGGGATATAGGAGACCAATCTGTCTGCGGGCTTCCTCCATAATCCGGGCAGTGATCAACGTGTGTTCGAAGGAATTTACAGAAGACTGTTTCGCCCCCCGTCCAATGACCTCAATAAACTCAGCCACTTCATAATACATAGGAGGAAAATCACTCTCGACCGTCAGTTCTTCCCGTTTTCCGTCCCGGTATAGGATGTGGATGTTTTCCGGTTCAGAAATGTTCGGAATGATCATGGTCCCTTTTTCTCCTTGAATTTCTGAAGGAGAATGGGAGTCGATAATCTTCGAGTGCATAACGACCCCTTCCATATCGCCGTAGTCCGCTGTTACAGATCCTTGGCCGTCGACACCGGATTCCAGAAACAGGCCGTTTGCTTTAATGGAGCGTGGTGCCCCGAATAAAGCCGCCATCGGATAGATGCCGTAAATCCCTAAATCCATCAATGAGCCGTTGGATAATTCAGGTTTGAAGGCATTCAGGACCTCCCCTTGCTTATACGCGTCATAGCGGGAGCTGTACTTACAGAAGTTCCCTACATACCGGCGGACAGGGCCCAGCTTATGGAGATGCTGCTTCACCGCTGAAAATCCAGGCATCAGCGTGGACTTCATCGCTTCCATCAGGACGACCCCTTGGTTTTTGGCTGTATCAATCATACCGGCAATTTCCTGCTGGTTTGACGCCATCGGCTTCTCACAGAGTACATGTTTTCCATGCTTCATAAGAGTGACCGCATGTTCGGCGTGGAGAGCATTCGGACTGGCTATGTAGACGGCCTCGATTTCTTCACTGAGAGCCAGGTCTGCTATTTTTGTGAAACGGAGTGGAGCTCCGTACTGATCGGCGAACGCATCGGCCCGCTCCTGGTTTCTTGAATAAACCACTGTCAATTCAAATTCCGGATGGCTGCGCCCGGCTTCAATCAGCTTTTCGGTAATGGTATTTGTTCCTATGATGGCAAATTTCAAAACGATACACCGCCCCTTCTTTATGGTCATTATACATGAAACCATAGGAAACCCCTATATTTACCGCTAGTTTTTCAACTGATTCCAGCCCAGCTCAGCCAGTTTTTCCTGTCCCTTTTTGTTCGGGTGAACATCCCGTTCTATGATATATTCCGGATGTCCTTCAAAAGCTCCATACGCATCAATCAGCGTAACAGAGGCAAAATGACGGACCAGTTGGACGAGTGATTGATACTGCTGATTAATGTAGGAGAGGGGGGCACTCAACTGATCAGAGGCTGCCGGATAGGGATTATATAAATTATAGACAAGAATTTCCCCGTCTGACAAATCGTCAATTTCAAGGATTGTCGAATACACATTATAAATAAGATCTCTGATGACAGGTGCCGCTTCCTCCAGATCCACCCCTTGTAGGTTATCGTTTTTCTTAAGGAAATTGAGCAGGTCATTCCCTCCAATATAAAGAAGGATATAATCCGAATCAGCGACCGCTTTACGGAAGACCTTATTTGTTTTCAACTCCTGAAGCAGTTCTCCTGATGTAAGTCCCGGGACACTGAGATTATTGACGGCCATGTTCCCTTTTTTCCCAATCAAATAAGGAAAAGCATAAGGTGATGGCTGTTTATTGACGGGGGTAAGGTGATACCCATATGGGATGGAGTCACCAAGCGCTGTGATCTGCTTTTCAGGGAAGCTGTAGACATGGACAGCTCCCGTCATCCATATGAGCAGAAACAGTAGTAGTCCTGTCTTCTTCATGTGTATCGTCCTTTGCTGGTTTATGTAGAAAGGCGCCGGCAGAGCCGGCCGCTTTTCTTTACTTCGCTATGAACATCTGCACCCAGTAGTTCCCATCCTTGGCATAGCCTACACCAATGTGGGTGACACTGTTGTTCATGATATTTTTCCGGTGTCCGGAGCTGTTCAGCCATCCATCCACAACGGATTTTGGAGACTGCTGGCCTGCAGCTATGTTTTCAGCCGCTGTAGAATAATCGACATCAAAGTCCTTCAGCATATCGAACGGACTGCCGTAGGTTGGAGACGTATGGGAAAAATAATCATTCTCCGCCATATCCTCTGATTTCACCTGGGCGACCTCTTCCACTTCTGCACTATTCTTCAATGGCTCCAACCCATTCTTTTTACGGGCTTCGTTTGTTAACTCGATGACCTTTTTCTGAAAATCACCGGATGCTGCCTGGCTTTCGCTTGGGCTGGAGTCTTTTTCAGTTTGGTTCTTGTTTTGCTGAGCAGACTCCGGCTGTCCTTGGTTATCCCCGGATGGTGCAGCCTGACGTTGGTCATAACGGCCTTCCTGATCGAAAAAGTACGGGCCTTCCATCCTTCCATTCGGACCATTGGGATTGATGCCCTCAAAATAGACGTTGGCATCGAAACGGCTCTGTTCATTGGAACGGGGGTCTACGGCATACCTTTGTTCCTGCTGCATGTTCTCATCTTCCGGATCGAAGGTAACCTGGTTCAAATTGTTGCGCTGACTTTCACGCGCACGTTCTTCTGTTGTATTACAAGCAGCCAACAAGCCGAGAAGCATGATGACTGATAAGATCACAAGGATATTCTTCCTCATTTTCATCCTCCTTAAGGAATAGGTTCATCTATACTATCTGCTCTTTCCATAACCTTATCCCTGAAAAGAAGTACCAGCATCACTCTTGCTTTTCCACGTAAAAAAAAGACTGCGGAACCCCACAGTCTTCGTACTTATCACCGGTGATTCAATCGGAAACAGACGACCTTCTGCTCGGTCATTGCTTCCATGCTGAAGCGCACACCTTCCCGGCCGATCCCCGATCCCTTGGTTCCACCAAACGGCATCTCATCAATCCGGTAATCACTGCTGTCGTTGATCATCAGTCCTCCAACATCCATATACTGAATAGCTTCAAACGCTTGTTGAATAGTATTGGTGAAAATTCCCGCCTGCAGCCCGTAGTTCACAGAATTGGACAATTCAATCGCTTCATCCAGACTTCTCACCGGGTGTACGAGCACAACAGGTCCAAATATTTCCTCCTTAGCCACTTTTGCATCATGCGGAACGCCGGTCAGAATGGTCGGATAGTAAAAGGCTCCTTCTCTTCTTCCACCAAGGACGATCTCCGCCCCTTCGCTGACCGCTTCCTCCACCCAGCTTTCCACCCTGAGCGCCTCTTTTTCCTGAATCATCGGCCCGACATCCGTTTCTTCCTCCATTTTATCGCCAACATGGAGAGCAGCTGACGCGGCTGCGAACTCATCAAGAAAAGCTCCATACTGCTGTTCCTCCACATAAATCCGCTGCACACCGATGCAATTCTGCCCGGCCGCTGAAAAAGCACCTGAAACGCAGGCTTTTACAGCTTCTTCCCGGTCTGCGTCGTTCAAGACGATAACAGGGGAATTGGATCCGAGCTCCATACTTAATTTTTTTGTCCCTGCTTTTTTCGTAATCGCATCACCTGCTTCGGGTCCACCGGTAAATGAGATCATCTGAACGGCCGGATGAGTGATTAAAGTGTCACCAATATCTTTTCCTGATCCTGTAATGACGGACAAATACCCTTCTGGAAGCCCTGCGGCTGTAAACGCCTCAGCAAGTTTCAAAGCACTTAAGGGGGTGACAGAGGCCGGTTTCAGGACAATCGCATTACCCGCAGCGATCGCAGGGCCGATCTTATGCGCCACTAAGTTGAGGGGATCATTAAACGGCGTAATAGCTCCGATGACACCGATCGGAAAGCGCTGATAATAGCCGACTCGGTTTTCACCGCCTTCATTCTGATCAAAATTGATGGTTTCTCCTTTTAACCGCCGCGCTTCCTCGGCACTGATTTCAATCGTCTGAACCGCCCGCTTCACTTCTCCCCTGGCTTCGGTAATCGTTTTGCTTCCTTCCAGGGCGATCACTTCAGCAAAGGACTCTTGATTCTCCCGCACGTAAGCGGCAGCTTTTTTCAACACTGTCATCCGTTCATGCGTCGGCCAAGGGCGCCGGGAAGTAAAAGCACGATGCGCCCCTTCCACCGCCTCTTCCATATCTGATTTGGAGGCGGAAGGTACTTCGGCGAGTAAACGCCCGTCCTGAGGATTGTAGACCGGGAAAGTGGAATCGGCTTCGACCCACCGCCCCGCGCACAGCATTTTTTCAACAACAGGATTCGTTTTCATGGCTCTGCTCCTTTCCTACACTTTTATTCTGGACTGCTGTTTATGGTAATGGATCAAATCAATCAACAAGGCATACCCGGTTTCCTTCAGTCCCGCTCCTGCTCCTGTCATAAAAATGGGGCCGGACATGTCACAGTCATATAAAATGGCATTCAAGGCTCCTGATACTCCCGCAAGAGGCTCATGAGCGGAGATGCGTTCCGGCTTGACCACCCCTGTAACACGGTCACCGTCCAAGGTTAATGTACCGATCAACCGCCATTTCTTTCCCGCTTTTTCCGCTTCCTGTATATCCGATGCACTCACTCCCGTAATCCCTGTACAAGGAATATCTTCCGGGGACAACGCCACACCAAAGACATGACTGGACAGGATGGCGAGTTTATAACGGACATCATAACCTTCCACATCACTGGTGGGATCAGCTTCTGCATACCCTAGGCCCTGCGCCTGCTTCAAAGCCTCTCCATAGTCCAGACCCTGCTCCATTTCCGTCAAAATATAATTGGTCGTACCATTCAGGATGCCCTTGATTTTATGGATCGTATTTCCTGCAAGTGTCTGCTCTGGAAGACGCAGCGCAGGTGTTCCGCTCATGACCGTGCCTTCAAAACCGAAAAATGCACCTTTCTCCTCCGCTTTCCGGGTCAACTCCTCATACGCATGGGCGACAGGTCCTTTATTCGTCGTGATGACACTTTTCCCTTGATCCAGAGCCCGGCGGCAGTGGGTCAATGCCGGTTCGCCTGTTTCCACATTCGTATAAGTGACTTCCACGATGACGTCTGCATGAGCGTGATCGATCATCTCCAAACTGTCCCAGCCTTTAACGACACCCGCGTGTTCCGGATAGGTTTCCACAGTCCCATGATCGCTGAGCCCTTTCAAAAGAACGGGAATATCAAGCCCATCCGGATGATATACCGCCCCTTTCATAACATCACTGACTCCGACAACGACAGTATCCAAGCCATACTCCTTCCTAAGGCGGAATCTTTTCTCTTCGATGATTTCCGCAAGTGCGCGTCCGACTCCTCCAAAACCGATAAAGGCGATTTTAACAGGCATTGTCATCCCCCTCGCTTTAATAGTTCATAAGCACTCCCCAAAAGGACTTGAACACCATGGGGCAGTGCTTGTTCGTCCAAATCAAAATCGGATTGATGCAGACTTTTCTCTTCGGTCAGCCCACAGCCAAGGAAAAACATCGCACCGGGAATGGTTTTCGTGTAAAAACTGAAATCTTCACTCCCCATGCCGAAGGGTTCTTCAATAAGCTTCAAAGAACCTGCGGCTGTTTTGATGGCTGTGTTGATATCGCGGTCGTTTACAAGGGCTGGTTCTCCCCGCTGGACAGTAAGTTCATATTTCCCGCCAAGGGCTGTCACGAGTGCAAGGGTCTGCTTCAATTCTTCCAGCAGCTGTTCTCGGACGGATTCCTTATAAGAACGGATCGTACCCTCCAGATAAAGCCGGTCGGGGATAATGTTTCCCGCTTCACCAGCCTGAACCCGGCCGACGCTGAGTGTCCCGACTTCCAATGGGTCCATCCGGCGCCCATTCAGGCTGTATAAAGCTCCCAGCAGCGAGGAGGCCATCCAGATTGGGTCTTTCACTTGCTGTGGATAGCCGGCATGGCCGCCGGAACCATGGATGACAATGGAAAATTCATCGTTGTTTGCCATACTCGGCCCGTCATGCCACTGCACTTCCCCTGGTTTACGCCACGGACACATGTGGAGCCCCACCATTTTTTGAATATCATCCAATCTTCCTGTCTGCAGCATTTTCACAGCTCCGGTTTCCCCTTTAGAGTCGCAGCATTCTTCGGCCGGTTGAAAGATCAACTTCACTGTGCCTTTGAAACGCCCTCGTTCTGCATCTTCATGCAGCAGCTGAGCGGTACCCAGCAGTACAGCCATATGGGCATCATGGCCACAGGCGTGCATCACCCCTGGAACCCTGGAAGAGAACGAATGGGTGGTCGTTTCTTGAATCGGGAGGGCATCCATATCCGCCCGCAGTCCGACCACCGGACCTTCTCCATGACGAATGGAAGCAACCACGCCATGGCCGCCTACTTTTTCTTCTACCTTAAAGATTGGAAGCTTCTTAAGTTCCGCAGCAATCGTTTCACTCGTCCGCTTTTCCTGAAAACTGAGTTCAGGGTGGCGGTGGAAATCCCTTCTCCAGCTGACCAGCTGCTCAAACAATTGACGGGATCTCAAGGCCAAGTCCGGGTTTCTGGTCTCCACACCGCTCCCCCCTTAAGGATTCACATAGGTTTTCAGCGATTGGAATGCCTGGGCTAAGTCCGCCTTCAAATCTTCAATGTCTTCGATTCCCGCCGAATAGCGGATCAAGCCTTCAGGAATTCCCATAGCCGCTCGTTCTTCTGGTGTACACTCCACATGACTCGTCGTTCTCGAAGGGCCGACAACGGTTTCTACAGACCCTAAGTTGGCGGCTCTATTGGCATAATTCAACTTAGGCAGTAAATCACGGACACCTGCCACTCCGCCTTTCACAGAAAAGCTGAGCATGCCACCGAATCCTCTCATCTGTTCTTTCGCTGTCTGGTGATGCGGATGCTCCGGAAGGCCTGGATAGAAAACGGCTTCCACTTCGTCAAAGGATTTCAAGTATTCAGCGATGGCTGCAGCATTCTTGTTTTGTTGATCGACGCGCAGCTTCAACGTCTTCATCCCGCGCAGAAGCAGGTAGGCAGCCATCGGGTCGAGGGTGGCTCCATTGATTTCACGGTAGTGGTAGATCGGTTCAATCAATTCTTTTCTGCCACAGACTGCTCCCCCAAGAGCATCAGCATGGCCACCGAGGAATTTCGTGGCACTGTGGATGACAAGGTCTGCCCCTAGCTCCAGTGGGTTTTGGTTGACCGGTGTCGCAAATGTATTATCGACGATGACAAGGGCACCAGCAGCCTTTCCAGCCTCAGCCATCCGCTTGATATCCGTAATCTTCACGGTTGGATTGGTCGGGCTTTCCAAGTACAACACCTTGCATCCTTTGGCAATCTCCCCTTCAATCAACTCGTGATCTCCAGTCTCACAAAGGACAACCTCGACCTGCTGTTTGGGAAGGAATTCAGTAAAGATTTTATTCGTTCCGCCGTACGTATCTTTAATGGACACCACCCTGTCGCCCGGGAACAAGTACGTACTGAGCGTATTGCTGATGGCCGCCATCCCTGTGGAAAAGCTTGTGGCTGCCTCCGCTCCTTCCAAGATACGGATTTTGTCTTCAAACGCCTGCACAGTCGGGTTGGTGTTCCTGCCATAAATATGACCGGGCTTAGCGCCTACAGCAACGTCATACCATTCATCCATGTCGTCATAACCAAAAGATACGCTGTGGACGACAGGTACCTGTGTCGCTCCGAAAGCCAGCTGTTCCTTTTCACCAGCCCAGATGGATTTTGTGCTCATTTTAGCTTCTTTCACGAAGATCATCTCCTTTATTTTTCAAAGCTTTCCACGCAAACCTTGCGATGGCTGTGTCCTGCACCCCTGTTCCTGTTAAATCACAGACCGTAATATCCTCATCGGAAGTTCGGGCCTGTTTACGGCCGCTGGTGAGCTCCCCGAGTTCCAGAGCCTGTTTTTCCAGATCCGGTACCCCTCTCAGTTCCCCGAGACGTCTGGACTGATGGATGACATCACAGGTGATGCTGTCCGCTTGTTCCAACACCCCGTGGTCAAGCTCCTGCTTATGTTCCGCATCCGATCCCATTGCTGTGATGTGAAGGCCGGGTTTTAACCATGCTGCATAAATCAGCGGCTCACGGGACGGGGTGGTCGTTACAACGATGTCGCTTTCATCGACGACCTGCTTCACGCTTGAGCAGATCGTTACCGGCAGGCCCAGTTCGTTTTCCACCTCTTTTTTATACGCTTCCGCCTGTTCCACTCTTCGTCCATACACATATACGTGATCGATAGGACGGACGAGCGTCAAAGCTTTCAATTGGAGTCTTGCCTGGGCACCTGTCCCGATGATACCGGCCCGGTGTGCGTCTTTTCTGCTGCAGAACGCCGCTGCCACGGCCCCCGCGGCGGCGGTACGCAGATCTGTCAATAGACCCTCATCTGCCAGCACGGCAAGCGGCTGTCCGGTACGGCTGTCAAGCAGAATCATCATGCCTCCGGATGTCGGAAGGCCTGCGGAAGGATTGTTAAAGAAGCCGGTGGATAATTTAACAGCAAAACTGTCTTCGCCCTCAATATAGGCGGACTTGATGTCCACTTCCCCGTTATGCTCCGGCACGTCTATACGCATAATCGGCGGCATCGTCACCTTTTTCGTGACCAATGCCGTAAAGGCTTGTTCGATGACTTTGAGTAATGGGGGGTCGAGACGTATGAGGCGCTCGATCTCCTCCCTGGTATACAATTGAATCACGGCCACTTCCTTTCAGCTGATTTGTCCGCTCAAATCCAAATGGTCACGAATGACTAATTCCTGAGGATATGTGGTGAAGCGTTCACTGCCTGAGTCCGTCACCCGGAACGTTTCCGATATTTCTATCCCATCTGTATCAAACCAGAGTGCCGGGATGAGGTGGAAGGTCATATTAGGCTGAAGGACAGTCGGGTCCCCTTTTCTAATACTGGCTGTATGCTCGCCCCAGTCCGGAGGGTAATTCATGCCGACAGAATACCCGAGACGGGCTTCTTTTTCATATCCGTATTTTTTGATCGTGTGCCGCCATACTTCTTCAAGCTCTCCACAGGTGACTCCAGGCTTCGCAAAATCAAGCACCGTCTGAATACCTTCGAGAACTACGGGAGCGACCTGCTTCATCTTCTCATTCGGCTGTCCGATGGCTACGGTTCTTGCAAGTGGAACATGGTACCGCTTATAACACCCTGCCAGTTCTATAATAACGGCGCTTCCTTCTACAAACGGACGGTCCGTCCACGTTAAATGAGGAATCGATGTATGGTCTCCGGTCGGCAGAAGCGGCACGATGGATGGATAATCCCCGCCGTATTCCGGCGTCCCTTTTACGAGATGGTAGTAAATCTCCGCTGCCGTATCACATTCTCTGACACCGGGCCGGACGCTTTCCACCCCTTGAGTCATGGCAAGATCCGCAATCCGGGCTGCCCGCCTCATGTATTCAATTTCCTGGTCTGACTTGACCATCCTCACTTGGTTGACCAAAAGCGAACCATCCGCAAAAGAAGCGTCCGGAAGTCCCTGCTTCAGCCGTTCCAGAGCCATACCCGTGAAGTAGTAGTGATCCATTTCCACACCGATGCGTCGTTTCCCCTGACCGATCTGCCGGATGATTTCCGCTGCAAAATCCATCGGATGGTAAACGGCTGAATGGACATAGTAATCCGGATAGGCGATGACATTTTCATCGTAGATCCATGTCGTCACTTTGGCACCGCCGGCATCCTGGTATCGGCCAATCCAGAGTGGCTGAGGTTCATCAATCAAAATTACGAGCATTTGATGGACATAAAAGGACCACGCATCATAACCGGAGAGATAATTCATATTGGCAGGATCCGTTATCAGCAGCACATCGATCCCTCTGTCCGCCATATTTCCTTTGACGGCCTGCAGACGCTTCTGGTACTCCAAAATGTCAAACGGAAGAACCATTCCATCCCCTCCATCCAAGTAGTCAGAATTTTAAATCTTCATTACGTCCATTGTATTCAACAGAAATTTTTTATGTAATGTAAAAATTGTATGAATTTTCAAGGCTGTCCTTGCTACATAATGGACACAGATGTCCCCTTTGGTGTTATGCTCTTTATAAATGCTTGTAGGAGGATGATCCATGACGTACAGTTACATCTCTCACCTTTACTGCCCGAAATGCTCGAAAACCTACAACACCTCAGAACCTCACCACTTATGTACTTGCGGCTCACCACTGCTTGTAAACTATGATTTGGAAGCGCTGTCTACATCTTGGTCAAAAGAAAGCCTCAGGGACCGCAATCCCGATCTCTGGCGCTATCATGAACTTCTTCCACTACAGAACCCTTCTTACCGGGTCTCCCTGGGAGAGGGGATGACACCGCTCCTTTCTCTGCCCGCTCTTGGAAAAGACATGAACATCCCCCATCTGGATATGAAGGATGAAGGCGTCATTCCGACGGGCTCTTTCAAAGCCCGCGGAGCAGCTGTCGGGGTATCCAAAGCCCGCGAACTTGGCGTGAAGGAACTGGCTATGCCGACAAATGGCAATGCAGGAGCGGCTTGGTCCCTCTATGCCGCCAGAGCGTCCATCACCCCCACCATTGTTATGCCGGTCGATGCCCCGAAAATCACACGGAATGAGTGCGCGGTTTCGGGAGCACGCCTTTTCCTTGTCAATGGCTTGATCAGCGATGCCGGCCAAATCATTTCACGGGCCGCTCAGGACCCGGACATCTATGATGTTTCCACATTGAAAGAGCCTTATAGAATCGAAGGAAAGAAAACAATGGGGCTTGAAATCGCAGAACAGACCGAATGGAAGCTGCCGGATGTCATTTTGTATCCGACCGGAGGCGGCGTCGGTTTAATCGGTATTTATAAAGCGATTCGGGAGCTCCAGCGACTGGGATGGGTAGAAGACGGGCGGATGCCGCGACTTGCTGCTGTCCAGTCAGAGGGCTGTGCCCCCATTGTGAAGGCCTGGGAAGAGGGACGGACAGAGTCCGATTTCTGGGAGGATGCAGATACGATGGCGTTTGGAATCAACGTTCCGAAAGCCATCGGTGATTTCCTTGTGTTGGAGGCGATCTATGAGTCCAATGGCTGTGCGGCTGCTGTATCTGAATCATCGATTCTGGAAGAACAGCAGCGGGCGGCGGAAATGGAGGGAACATTCGTCTGCCCGGAAGGTGCGGCTGCTTTTGCTGCTGCCCGGCAGCTGCGTCAGAAGAACTGGATCAAGGAAGAAGAGCACGTCGTCGTATTGAATACCGGAGCCGGCATCAAATATCCGGACACCGTAAACCTTGATATTCCAATCCTTCAACCTGGTGACACTTTGAAAAGAAAGGTATGATGAAAGTATTCTTAAAGAAAGTTGGGATAGAATGGAACGCATACAAATAGCAGAAGACCTCTCTTATTCACGCATTGTACACGGATTATGGCGTTTAGCCGACTGGAACCAATCGAAGGAAGAGACACTGGACTTGATTGAACACAATATCGATCAAGGCATAACGACATTTGACCATGCTGATATTTACGGAAGCTATACTTGTGAGAAGCTTTTCGGAGAGGTACTCAGTCTGAAGCCATCTCTCAGGGATCAGATGGAGATTGTAACGAAGTGCGGCATCGTACTTCCTTCAGAAAACCGCCCGGAGCATATGTCTCATCACTACAATACGACGAAAGAACATATCATCAAGTCGGTGGAACAGTCGCTTACCGATCTTCAGACAGAGTATGTAGACACTTTGCTGATCCTTCGTCCCGACCCGTTCATGGACCCTGCATCCACAGCTGAGGCCTTTATTCAGCTGCAGAAAGAAGGAAAAGTACGTACCTTTGGTGTGTCCAATTTCAAGGATCATCAATGGCAGATGCTTGAATCCTATCTGCCGTTTTCTCTTGTAACCAACCAGCTGGAACTTTCCGCCTACCAACTGGAAAACTTTGAAGACGGTACGTTAAACCTTTGTCAGCAGAAACGCGTCGCGCCCATGGCCTGGTCCCCTCTGGCCGGCGGAGAAGTCTTTACATCCAACGATGATAAAGCCGTGCGGCTGCGAGACACACTGGCGAAGATCCAGGAGGAAATCGGTGCCGAGGGCATAGATGAAGTCATGTATGCCTGGCTTTTGAACCATCCGTCCCGGATTATGCCGATCGTCGGATCCGGTAAAAAGAACCGGATCGCCGGTGCCGTTAGAAGCCTGGATTACACCCTTACTCATGATCAGTGGTTTGAAATTCTACAGAGCTCCATGGGCCATGATGTACCGTAATTCATTTACAAACGTTTGATTCTATAAAAAGGACCGGAACGACGCTCGTCATTGCGTCGTTCCGGTCCTTTTCAGCGTTTATAACTCTCCAACAGCCTTCCGGATATCCTCCGCTTTCGTAATGGCGGATATGACAGCTGTGCCGGATGCGCCGGCTTCCATCACTCTGTGTGCATTTTCCGTGGTGATGCCGCCGATGCCGACCACAGGCATGTCCGGCTGTCTATCTTTTAATTCTTTGATCCATTCCGTACCGGAAACCGGGTTGGCATCCTTTTTACTCGTTGTAGGATAGACCGGTCCTGCTCCAAGGTAATCAACGAGATCAACGGGGCTGTTTTCCCATTCATCCAGGTCGGAGACGGACAGACCGATCACCGCATCAGGATGTGCCTCCCGGATCCCCTTGACGTGTTCATCCGACTGACCGACATGGATGCCTTCCGCGTTCAATCGGCGGAAAAGGTCCACATCATCATTTACGATGAATAAAATACCGGCGGATTTACAGCGCTGCTGCAATGCAGCCGCCAGCTGATATTTTTCATCCCCCTGCAGCGCCCCTTCCCCTTTTTCCCGGAATTGGAAAGCCGTAATGCCCCCTTCAATCGCTTCGTCCAGGATGGATAAAGGGTCCCTGTCACAGTCCTGACTGCCCATGATCAAATATTTTCTGAGCTGCTGTTCCAAATTCACCGGTCCGCCTCCTCTTCTGCTCCCAGAGCATCGATAAACGCAGGAACAAATGTCCCGGGTCCTGACACATGAGGGTGAGAAGCGGCCTGTTCTGCTGCTTTACCAAAATGATAGAGACCGGCCCGGACGTTTCCTGCGCGGTCTCCTTCAATGGCAAGAAACGCAGTGAGAACGGCACCTAGCAGACATCCGGATCCTGTGACTTTTGAAAGCCATTGGTGTCCTGTATCGTTTTTGAAGACTTCTCCTTCATACCCGATCACATCGGTTTTGCCTGTGCAGACAGCCATCGTCTGATAAAGTTCAGAAACTTTGAGAGCAATCTCATCGGTATTGGAGGCTTCTCCAGAGTCCACCCCTTTTGTTTCGACTTTCTCTCCAGCAAGGAAAGCCAGTTCTCCCGCATTGCCTTTGATCACATCGACATGAACCGTCGACAATATTTTCCTACAGGCCTCTTCCCTGTAGGAGGTGGCAGCGACTCCTACAGGATCCAGAACGACAGGGACGCCGGCTTCATTCGCCGCTTTTCCCGCCTCCAGCATCGCTTCCACCTGCTGCTCGTTCAATGTGCCGATATTCAACAGAAGGCCGTCTGCCAAACGAGCGACATCCCCGGCTTCCTGAACGGCATTCGACATAATCGGCGAAGCGCCGAGAGCAAGCAGGCCGTTGGCTGTATAATTCATGACGACTGCATTGGTAATGTTATGAATCAAAGGGCGTTCACTCCGCAGCTTCTGGATCAATGTTTGTGTCATGGATGAAAAACCTCCCTGCGTACAGCGAAATGATTGGTCGGGCCGTCCCCTTTACCAAGATCGAAAGAATGGCGAATAGCCTCTGTCACAAAATGCTTGCCCTTCTCTACCGCCTGCGCGAGCGGATATCCCTGGCTCATATAAGCGGCTATAGCAGCCGAGTACGTGCAGCCTGTGCCATGGGTATTCGCTGAATCAATCCGTTCTTCTTCGAAGGTGTGCAGCTCATATCCGTCATATAGAAAGTCGACCGCTTTCCCTTTTAAATGGCCGCCTTTTACAAGCGCAGCACCGGCTCCCAGCTGTTCTACAATTTCCACAGCTGCTTCCTTCATATCCTCTTCATGATGGATCCTTCGATTGAGAAGGGTTTCTGTTTCCGGAATATTGGGGGTGACAAGCGTCGATTCTGGTACAAGATGCCTTTTTAAATAGATCTGTTCTTCCTGCTCTACAAGCGGATCTCCACTTTGAGCAATCATGACAGGGTCCATAATATACGGAGCATCGATGGTCTGCATCCAGTCTTTAATGACCTGCATCATTTCCTTATTGGCAATCATCCCTGTCTTCACAGCGTGCACCGGCATATCATCACTTACCGCAAACAGCTGCTCACGGAGGAAGGAGTCAGGGAGATGATGCACATCTTTGACTCCTGTCGTATTTTGGGCGACAACCGAAGTCACCACACTCATACCATAGCTTTTCAATTCCTGGAATGTTTTCAAATCGGCCTGGATGCCGGCTCCTCCACTTGGATCCGTACCGGCAATTGTTAATACACATGCGGGTTTCATTGAACCACTTCCTTTCCTATCAATCATTCTTTTCAATTGGATTTCATCAGGACTGCGGGAGCGGGCTTTCCACCTTCACTCTTGATAAAAGGAACACAGCAATGACCGCTCCTGACAGACTACTCACTAGAAACGACGGAAGAAACGCAAAGACCGCTGCTGAGCTTCCCATGAACCAGCTGGCGAAGGGAACGGCGGCCAGAGCACCAATCACACCTGTGCCCAGCACTTCTCCTGCTGCTGCAGAAAGCTTCCGTGCATAAACCTTATAAAATACACCGGCAAAAAACGCCCCGAACATACCTCCGGGAAAAGCCAGAATCGTCCCGAGTCCCAGCAGAAAACGCAGCAGGCCGATGACAAAAGCGACCGCCACCGCTGGAATCGGACCGAGCATTACGGCTGCCATGACATTGACGGCGTGCTGGACAGGGTAGGCTTTGGCTGCTCCAGCGGGAAACGATAAAAACTGCGAGCCTAGTGTACCTACGGCCACAAGGACGGCCATGAATGTAAGAATTCTGGTTTTATTCATCAGTCAGCTCCTTCCTGGGAATAAAATAAAAAACCAGGTCCACCGGGGACCTGGTTTTGATAGAAGAAGTCGATCAATGACGATCATGTGACTACTTCCCTCCGCTGGTATTAACCAGATCAGGTACGTAAGAGTCAGAAAGCGTCCATGCTTTCCTCTCAGCCTCTTCAGGCTCCCCTAGTAGTTTTGAAATCTATTCACTTGCATCCATCATAACAAAACTGGTTGAATCTGTCATCATCTCCTGCCTCATGCAGCCAGGCAAAAAGACTTCCGTTCACTGCGGCCCGGGCTTCTCTACTTTTTTCAGGAGCCACAGCCGCACACTCAGCTCCAGTAAAAATAAATCATCCGCGTTCAACAAGGACAACCCCGTCAGCTGTTCAATATTCCTCAGCCGGTGCAGAAGGGACTGCCGGTGCAGATTCAGTGCCCTCGATGTCTGGCTGACATTGCTGTTGTACTTGTTATAAACCATAAATGTATGAAGAAGCTCCGCCTGCCTTTTCTGATCATAATCAATCAGGGGCTGGAGAGTATCCTGAACAATATCCTCGATTTCTTTTTTATGGGATAAGGCCATCAAAAGCCTGTTCATCCTTGTCTCCTTAAAGAATGTCCGGCCCCCGGCCTCGTTCTGCTGCTCTCCCATCTGCAGGGCTGTCCGCGCTTCCTCATAGCTGTGATGGAAGACTTGATACCCTTCTTTATGACACGAAATCCCCCATTGGATCGTGACACCAGCCAGCAGTTCGAACAAACGCCTTTCGACAAGGTCCAGAAATTGATTCGCTGCTTCCTCACTGCCTGCTTTATCCGCCTCCAGAAAGATGATGACTCTCTCTTCATCAAAGGTCGTCATCACCTGCCGTCCCACCATGTGCCCGGCATAAGCGGCCTCCTTCTGGATGTAATAGTTGCGGCTCTGTAGAGAAGAAGAAGAGGGAAGCTGTCCATCGTTTCCTACTGAACGGCTTGCCGGCCGATGGAACAGAACCTCTCCGACAAAGCAGACGTAAGGTTTCTCAAGATCATAGCCGAGAAGCCTGGCTTTCGACAACAGCTGCTTGTCCATGCGCTGCTCCTGCTTCGCCAGTTCCAAAAGAAAGTTATCCTTGAGACGGATTTCTGTCATTTCGATGGCATTTTCCTTCACGAAATAAAGGGCACAGGCGGTCAGCGTGTGCTCAAGAATCGTCATCATCTCTGTTGTTACCTCTTGGTCCTTTTCCGGCTGAAACAACAAATATCCCTGTTTCTTATAGTTGGATAGAATCGTAAGCTGATAACAGCATTCTTCACCGATTTGATAAGCTTCTATAAAATGTGTAAGCGGGTGCTCCACACGGAAAGGATGCTCAATTAAAGAAACAACCGCTTCTTTACGCCCGTTCAACGCTTCAATCAGGGAAGAATCAAAATGCTGATTGGCCCGGATGTGCTTCAAATGGTCACTGATGGCATTGGGCAGCCCTGTGTATTGATAGAGGATGGTCGTGATTTCCTGAAGTCCCTTCCCATTCAGCACGCAATTGATCAATTCCTGACGGATCCCTTCGACATGCCTGTGAATCTTCTGTTTCTCATCATTGATTAACTGCAGCACGCCTTGAAGAATATCCGCAAACCGTACTTCCCAGGGGATTTCCACAAGCACGAGCTCATGTTGTTCAGCTAGAGCAATGATACGATCAGGGATTTTAAACAAATGACGGCCGGTGGCAAAAGCCAGAATGGAAGCATCTGACCGGATGACATCCTTCACGTAGGCCTCCAGGGCCGGGATATCCTCCCCGCATCCCACTCCCGTGCTGAGAACAAATTCATTGTTTCTCACAAAATTTTCGACAGGCGTCTCTATGACAGAGATCCACTCCACATCACGCTCATAAACAGGCGTCTGCACGTTCGCTTTCTCTAACATCGGCAGCTTCAATACCTCTTCCACAGGTACACCCATCCCCACTCCCCCTTTTTCAGTTGTCCATCCACGTTCGAACCGTATCTGTATCTACATTGTTTCCCGTAATGATCAAGACCACAGGCCCTTCCAAAATCGGCTGATCAAGGAGATAGCCGGCTCCAACAGCGGCTGCACCCTCTACGATAATTTTATGATGATCAAGGAGACTGTATAATCCCTCTTTAATACGGTCTTCCTGTAAAAGCACACCTTTATCCATCAACGACCGGGTCATAGAAAATGTATAACGGTTATCCTCACCAATGCCACCCAGCAGACTATCGGCCAGGGTATCCTCTTCTTCCAGCCTAACGACCGCCCCTTTTTTCAGACTGGCCTGCATGACGGCACTTCGTTCCATCGTCACCCCGGTGACTGAAACAGCAGGATCCATCTTTTTCAAAACGAATCCGATCCCGGATAAAAGGCCGCCTCCGGACAGCGGGATCACCACTTCTTTCAGTTCAGGAAGCTGTTCCATCAATTCAAGACCGATGGTTCCCTGTCCAGCAATCACCTCGGGGTCATCAAAGGGCTGGACGATCGTCATTCCATACTTAGATGCCAGCTCCCTGCAGCGAACAGCAGCTTCATCCTGACTGACCCCCGTCCGTTCGATATCCGCCCCCAGACGCTTCAGACGTCTAAGCTTCGCTTCTGGAACACGACGGGATAGGCAAACCGTACAAGGAATACCCATCTGCCGTGCTGCGTAGGCGGTGGCGATTCCATGATTTCCTGTAGAAAATGTTGTCACACCACGCTTTTTTTCATCTTCTGTTAAAGATAGCAGCTTGTTTGCCGCCCCCCTTATTTTAAAAGATCCTGTAGGATGGGATTGTTCCATTTTCAAGTAAACCGGCTGCCCTGAGCGGTCGGAGAAATACTCCGAATACACAAGCGGCGTCGGTTTCACGATGCTCCCGATACGTTTCCTCGCTTTCCACACATCTCTCAACAACAGCTGTTCCAAAGAATCCCCCCTGAAATAGATAAAAAATTCTGATTATTACTTATTATAGGGGATGGATTGATAGTCGGAAAAGGGGCAGAGAGGGGAATCTTTGTAAAACCCTCTAAAAAAAGCCCTCCCATGACGGGGAGGGCTTGATGTATTCAGGATGATTTCTTCTTTCCAGACGTCGTTGTTTTCGTTCGTGCTGCTTTGGTCTTGCGCTTTTTCGTGGGTCCTTTTGTCTTTTCAAGGGATTTTTCCAAGGCGTCCATCAGACTTGTAACGTTATCCGGAGCCGGTTTATCCTTCGCTGTTGTAATTTCTTCATTATTTTTCTTCGCTTCAATCAGTTCCATCAACGCTGTCCGGTAGTCATCTTTATATTTCCCAGCATCAAATTCGGTGGTCAGCTGGTCGATCAATGTAACAGCGGTACTCAGTTCTTTTTTACTTAAATCAGATTCTTCAGGGACATTCGGGACATCCTGGACACTCCGCACTTCATCAGGATAGTGGATGGTCTCCATGACTAAGGTGTTCTCATACACTCTTAAAACAGCCAGCTGCTCCTTCGAGCGGATGATGATTTTGGCAATCCCGATTTTACCGGTATCCCCGAGTGCCTGACGCAGAAGGCTGTAGGCCTTGGCCCCGCCTTCGTTTGGAGAGATGAAATAGCTCCGTTCAAAGTATATCGGATCGATCTCCTCCAGTTTTACAAAATCGAGGATTTCCACCGCTTTATCGTCTTGTTCCTTTTTCAGCTGCTCTAAATCCTCGTTGTCCAGTACAACAAACTTATTTTTCGCATACTCGTAGGCCTTAACGATTTCTTCACTTTCGATTTCTCTGTCACAGACAGGACAGCTCTTTTCATATTCCACCGGCGAATGACACTCTTTATGCAGCTGCCTCAGCTTAATATCCTTATTTTCTGTAGCAGCATGCAGTTTCACAGGAATGTTGACCAGACCGAAACTGATGGTTCCTTTCCACATGGTGTGCATAGTGATGGCTCCTTTTTTCTTAGCTTTTGCGTTCAAAGTGAAAATATGTTCCATCCTGAAAGGACAACCTAAGGGAAAAAGGAGGAAACGTATGAAACGCCCGATGCTGCTTACCCCGTCCGACGATCTCCCTGAAGGCGAGGAGTGGATGTATGAACCAAAATATGATGGCTTCCGTGCATTCCTCGAATGTACATCTGAAGGCATCCGCCTGATCAGCCGGAACGGGAAGGATTTAACAAATAAATTCCCTGAAATCAGTGAAGCCGTCCCTCCTCCGCATACAAGTCCCTTTATTCTGGACGGGGAAATTGTCATTCTGAATACAGCTTTTCAAGCCAATTTCGACCTTCTCCAAAAGCGGGGACGTTTAAGAAAGACAGCGAACATTCGAAAAGCAGCGGCGGAGCGGCCTGCCTTATTTGCAGCTTTTGATTTCGTTCAGGAAAAAATTCCGTTAAAAGAAAGAAAACAACGGCTGACGGAACTCCTTGCCAAGTGGGAACACCCACGAATTGAAATGGTGGCCGTTTATCAACATGTGGATAAGCTGAAAGACATCATCCACCTGCACTTTGGTGAAGGAATCATCGCCAAACGGAGCACCAGCACCTATCAATTCGGAGAAAGGACCCGGCACTGGCTGAAGTGGAAGCAGTGGAAAACAGCATCCGTATTCCTCACCCGCTTCGACCCGGGCAATGGATATGTGGATACAGGTGTGTATAACGAGGGGCAGATTCGAAAAGCTGGACGCTTCAAACATGGTCTTCCACATGATGAAGCTGCCACTCTTCGTCAATTTTTTAAGGAGAAAGGGAAAAAAGAAAAGAACAAGTGGACACTCCCGCCGAGCGTCTGTGCTGACATCCACTGCTTAGGAGCAGAAAGTGGAGAGTTCCGGGAACCGATGTTTCACCGTTTCCGTTTCGATCACACACCAGAAGAATGTACATCAAGGAAGATGACGTGGGATTTAAGTTTGTTCCCCGGCCGTTTTGAGCCGACCAGCCTTGAAAAAGAGCTGTTCCCAGGTGTGACCAAGCGGGACTATCTTCTGTACACCCGTCATATCGCTCCTTATATGCTGCCTTTCATGAAAGAAAAGAAATTGACCGTGATTCGCTTTCCTGACGGCATTCATAACGAATCCTTCTTCCAGAAACACCGGCCGGATTATGCACCGGATACACTGAAACTGTGGATGGAAAAAGGAGAGCCCTATATGATCTGCGAAGAACTTCATGGTCTTCTCTGGCTGGCGAATCAGGGAGCCGTAGAATTCCATCTTCCTTTTGAAAAAGCAGGCGGTGTTCACCCGGATGAAATCATTCTTGATCTGGATCCTCCAGAAAAAGAGGCTTTCCCTCTCTGCCTCACAGCCGCTCTTCTCTGCCGGAAATGGCTGGATGAGCTGGGCATGATCAGCTTCATTAAACTATCAGGAAGCAAAGGGATGCAGCTTCACATCCCGTTCCAAGAGGGAGATCTTACTTATGAAGAAACGCGGGCCATCACAAAGACATTAGCCCGGCTCCTCGTTGAGACAAAACCGGATCTTTTCACTGTGGAACGATTGAAAAGAAAGCGTAAAGACAGACTGTACATCGATTATGTCCAGCATGGGGAAGGGAAGACGATCATCGCTCCCTATTCTGTACGGGCGAAGGACGGCGCTCCGATTGCCGCCCCTTTGCACTGGGAGGACGTACAGGATGGACTGGACCCCCGGTCATTCACGGTGGAGAACATGCTTGAAAGGCTCCAAAAAAGAGGGGATCCTTTTCAGGACTATGAAAAAGCCAGAGCCCTCCAACCGATGGATCAGATTCAAGCCCTGCTCGACTATTGATGTCGGATATTGCCCGGGAAATAGGAAAATACACCATTCTTCTTTCATACAGACGGATGTCGAGGTTCCATTTTTTATGTAGAGGTGTTGGAAAAAGGAGAAATCCAGCGGTCGATTCTCCTTTTTCCCAACCTTCCCGCAAGCCTCAGGTGCCTTCATGACTTATAATTCAAGCTTTTAACACCTGTTTCCGGGTTATGACAGCAAGCAGAACAGCGACGAACATTTCCGCAAGAGGCAGAGACAGCCATACCCCTGCAGCTCCAAACCAATTTGGAAGCAGCCATAAAAGCGGAAGGATGAATACAAAGCTCCGCAGAGCAATAATCGTTGTCGAAGGGCGTATCTGACCTACGGACTGGAAATAGGTCATATAAACGAAGTTGAAGCCTAAAAACAAGTACCCGGTAAAGAACAGCCGGATGCCGTTCACCGCAAGATCCGTGACATCTTTGGACTCCACTCCAAACAAGGAAACAAGAGGACGGGCAGCTAAAACTCCTATGATTAGCAGCACGATGCCGAGACCTGCAGCTGTCCGTTCACCTATCCTCACTGAATCCTTGATGGCAGCCTTGCTCCCAGCTCCATGGTAATAACTGATCATCGGCTGGAGGGCCGATTCAATACCGAAAAAGGATAAGAACATAAAGCCGTGCAGGTAATTCACTACTGAAAAAGCGGCGACGCCTTCCGTTCCAAGTAACTCCCCGATCGCTATATTATATCCAGCGACAAATACAAGCGTCCCCGCCTCTGCAAGAAAGCTCGGAAAACCGATGGTCATAACTTCTCCAAGAAGCTTCCATGACCATAGAAAAACCGGTTTTCGCAGATAAGTATTTTCCTTGAAAAAGTGAAGCAGCAGCACAACCAGACCTGCCACACTGGCAAGCACGGTCGCCAGTGCCGCTCCAAACACCCCTTTTTCCAAAATGAAAATCATATAATAGTTCAAACCAATGTTCACGATGGCAGTTACCCCAAGCGCCACCATAGAGAGGGTAGGACTTCCATCGTTCCGGACGAAGATACTGAGGAGCTGCTGAAGGGCAATCAACCACCCCAGCAGAAATAAAACCGTTAAATAGTCCACGGTAGGAGCGAACGTATCCGCATTGGCCCCGAGCCAATAAGCGATTGGCTCAATGAAAAAGTATCCGGCTGTTCCGATTACAGCCAGTATAACGAGAGAAGACGCAGTGGAAAGCGAAAAGACACTCCGCGCTTTGTCAGGCTCTCCACGGCCGATATGCATGGAATAAATCGTCCCTCCTCCGATTCCGATCCAGAGGGAAATGGAGAAGATCAATGAGAAAACCGGCATAGCAAGATTGACACCAGCCAGTCCTTCTTCGCCTACACCGCGTCCTACGAATATGCCATCGATCAGGATGTTGATCGACATCAGCATCATCCCGAACAACGCCGGGAAGAAATATTGAAAGAATACCTGTCTTACTGGTTTGGTTCTCAACGTCTCATGTGTTCCACTCATCTTTATGACCTCCTGCATCTGTTTGCAAGAGAAAGTATAAACCTTAAAGTGACTTTAAGGTCAATCCTTTTCTGTTACAGGAATTTGAATCCAAGTAACATAGGCAGATGAATCGTTGGTTACCGATTCATCAAGAACCGCCACTTCCAGAGGTGTCCCTGATATCTGCCTTCCATCCTCCTTCAAGTGATCCAGCATCACGGCATAACTGTCTTTAATCGTCTCATAAGGCCCCCGGTGGGGGTAGCAGGCATATGTCCCTTCAGGAAGGCTGGGACTCGCCGGTGTTTCCTTGTCTTTTGCTAAAAATATGAACACAGCGAAATATTTCGCAGGTCCTTCTCCATGAAGACTGTCCATGTCGACCATCGTCCCCATATCCCCTGTGAAAAATCCATCATAACCGCCTCCAGCAGATGCGAGTTCTTCCAGATCCTGAAGAAAAATGGCGTCTGATGCTACAAAAAGATCCACCGGTTGATCATTATACAAATACGTAATCGGGCGCTCAGGAAAATAACGATAGACGAAAGAAGGCGACCGGCGGAGCGCAAGCCCCTCATCAATGGTCTCAATTTTGCTTTGAATCATTGCGGAAACCTTCTTCAGCCTTACCATTTCATTATCGATTTCCCTTTGTTTGCTCTCCAGCAGCTCTTTTGTATTTTCAGCTGTCCGGTTTGCCAGCTGGTGGTGGATATCATCGATGGAAAAGCCGTTCTTCTTTAGAAATATGATCGTATCCAATACGACAAACTGTTCAAAGTTATAATAGCGGTATTGTGTTTCCGGATCCACATACCCCGGACGAAACAGCCCGATTTGATCGTAATACCTTAACGTAGAAGCAGAAATCTGAAATAACCGGGCCATTTCCCCGATACGAAAGCGCCGCTTCATAAGTATCTCTCCTCCCTTTCATCTATCCCCCTATCCTATATCATATCCTAAACCGATCGCACGGATCTCTGGGCTGGATTTTTCCATTAGAAAAGGGTGCCTTGATCAGGGGCACCCTTTTCTTTCTGCTATTCTGTTACCTTTTCCACGGTTTCCCTCAGTTTGAATTTTTGAAGCTTCCCACTGGCATTCCGCGGCAGTTCGTCCACAAATTCATAGCGTCTCGGCCTTTTATAGCGGGCCAGCTGCCCACTTGAAATACAGAATTCATCGAGCTCCTTCTCCGATAGTCCGGGGTCTTTTCTGACGATATAAGCGGCGACCCGCTCTCCCCAAAGCTGATCCGGCTCACCGATAACAGCGGCATCCAGGACACCCGGATGTGCGAATAAGCAGTCCTCCACTTCCCGCGAGTAGATGTTCTCCCCGCCGGATAGAATCATATCCTTCACCCGGTCACTCACCCACAAATAGCCGTCTTCATCAAAGGAGCCGATATCCCCGGTGTGGTACCAGCCTTTATACAACGCTTCCTTCGTCGCTTCCGGGTTGTTGTAGTATTCCTTCATCATACTCGGCCCCCTCACGATAATTTCCCCGAGTTCCTGAGGCTTACAAATTTCATTGGGCTCCGCAGGACCGTGTTCATTCGTCCGTACGACCCGTATGTCATGATGGAAAATCGGCCTTCCCGCCGATCCGGCTTTCTCGATCTGCTCGTGGTCGAACAACGCCGTAATCGCCGGTCCCATTTCAGTCATCCCGTACGCCTGGACCAGTTCCACCCCGAGCACTTCATGCAGTCTTAAAGTAAGCGCTGGAGCCATTGGTGCGCCGCCATACAGCCCTTGACGCAGTGTTGAAAAGTCCTCATGGGAGAAGTCTTCCTGCAGCAGCATATTCCACATTGTCGGTGCAGCGAAGAACGTTGTAATCTGTTCCTCTCTTACGGTCTTGATCACTGCCGGGGCATCAAAATGATGGAGAAGAACATTGGATGCACCAATCATAACTCGTGGGAAAAAGGCACAGTGCAGTTCCGCGCAGTGGAAGATAGGTGCCGCGGTCAGCCCTCTGTCTTCTTCCTGCAGACGCATGGAAGCCGCTATAATGAGCGCCTGGTCCACCATATCCCTGTGGGTATGAATGACTCCTTTCGGCAGACCGGTCGTCCCTGATGTATACATGATTGCGTAAGGGTCATCCTCCTGGACCTCACAGACAGGGGGGCGCTCCAGGACTTGTTCCATACGATCGTAATAATGAGAGGCAAAAGAAAAGGCTTCATCAATCGACCAGAACTCCACTCCCGGCATCCCACCAGCCACTTTTTCCACTTGAGGGGCCGTCGCTTTTTCAAACAGGACAACTTTCGGACCGGCATCCTGCAAAATAAAGCGGATCTCTTTTTCTGTAAGTCGGAAGTTGATCGGGTTGAATACAGCACCGATTTTCATGCAGGCAAACAAAACCGTGGCGAATTCTGCTGTGTTGTACAGGACGGTTGATACTTTATCCCCCTTCTCCACACCGGAAGCAGAAAGCGCTGCGGCTGTCCTGTCCACTTCATCCTCCCACTCCTTGAACGTCCACCGCACTCCAAGCCGAACATCTACAAGGCCTTCTTTATCCGGATACTTCGCAGCAGTCTGCTCAAACATGCTCTTTAATGTTGGTCCCATTTTCATCGACTCCTTTTCGTTTTTACCAGTGGCTTTTCTGCCGGTTCAACAAGAAATCCAGGACACGGAAGGATTATTTCGGCTGCATCCGTATGGCTCCGTCCAGGCGGATCACCTCCCCATTCAACATAGAATTTTCTATGATGCTTACAACCAGATTGGCAAATTCATAAGGTTTTCCCAGCCGCTTCGGAAATGGTGTCATTTGACCAAGAGCTTCTCTTGCTTGTTCCGGAAGACGGTCAAACATCGGCGTTTCAAAAAGTCCGGGTGCAATGGCCATCACACGGATACCCCAGCGGGCCAGCTCTCTGGAAACTGGAAGCGTCAGCCCGGCTACGCCTGCTTTTGAGGCACTGTAGGCCGCCTGACCAATCTGGCCTTCAAAAGCAGCGACAGAAGAAGTATTGATGATGACGCCTCGTTCCCCGTCCTCAACAGCTTCATTATTCTGCATAACTTCAGCAGACAGGCGGATAACATTAAAGGTGCCTGTCAAATTGACCTGGATCACCCTTTGGAACGAATCCAGCGAGTGGGGTCCCTCTCTGCCTGTTACTTTTTCAGCCGTGACAATACCGGCACAGTTGATAACCGCCTGAATGCCCCCAAACACATCCACACCCTTCTCTAAAGCCTGTTGGACTTCTGTCTCAGATGTTACATCCGTCTGGATAAAAAGCGACCGGCTCCCAAGTTCGCGGGCAAGAGCCTTTCCGTTCTCTTCATTCTGATCGACCATCACGACACAGCCGCCCTGCCGGATGATCTTCCGGGCAGCGGCCTCTCCAAGGCCAGAAGCTCCGCCTGTGATGAACGCTGTCACACCTGAGACATTCATGAGTGTCCTCCCACTCTTTCCACCACTGTGGCATTAGCCATGCCGTGTCCTTCACACACAGCGAGCAGTCCGTAACGCTTCTCCGTCCGTTCTAATTCGTGAACCAAGCTGGTCATCAATTTGGCTCCGGTAGCCCCGAGCGGGTGGCCTAAAGCGATCGCTCCACCGTTCCTATTCAATTTCTGATGAGATACTCCGGTCTCTTTCATCCAGAACATAGGGACGGGCGCAAAGGCTTCATTCACCTCAAACACATCCACATCCTTTATTCTCAAACCGGCTTTTTTCAACACCTGCCAGGTTGCTGGAACCGGCCCCGTCAACATGAGCGTTGGATCTGATCCCACCACTGCACGGGCAAGGACTTTTGCTTTTGGAGTCAGTCCGAACTGTTCCGCTTTATCTTTCGACATCAGCAGGATAGCTGCCGCGCCGTCACTAATTTGGCTGGCATTCCCTGCTGTAATGCAGCCGCCTTCCTGAAAAGCCGGCGTCAGGGTGGATAAAGTTTCCACAGATGTACCTGGTCTGGGTCCCTCATCCACTTCAACCCGTCCAGCCTCTGTTTCCACAGCCATGATCTCCTTATGAAAATGCCCTGCCTGGATAGCTGCCAAAGCCCGGTGATGGCTTTCTGCTGCATAAGCATCCAGCTCTTCCCTCGTAAGCTTCCATTGTTCGGCGATTCTTTCCGCTGATACCCCTTGATTGATCATGTCAAAGCGCTCCGTCAGCATCTCGTTGAAGGAAACGCCTTTCATGTTTGAAAACATCGGGACGCGGGACATGCTTTCAACACCACAGGCAATGACGACATCCATGTCACCGGATGCAATCGCCTGTGCACCGAAATGAACGGCCTGCTGGCTGGAGCCGCACTGACGGTCAAGGGTTACCCCTGGAACTTCAACAGGAAATCCGGCCGTTAAGGCTGCAATTCTGGCAATGTCACCGGCCTGCTCCCCCACCTGTGACACACAACCTGCAATCACATCCTCCACGGTTCCCTTTGGAATACCGGCTCTTTCTACGACCTCATTCAAAACGCCGGCCAGAAGCAGATCCGGGCGGATAGAACTTAGCACGCCATTCCTTTTCCCTACAGGCGTTCGAACCGCTTCAACAATTACGACTTCATTCATGCTTTGATCCTCCCAATCCCATCTTCTTCGCAATAATGGTTTTCATGATTTCATTGGAACCTGCATAGACAGCCGTTACAGGGGCATCACGAAACCTCCTGGCAATCTCATACTCTTCCATATATCCATAGCCGCCGTGGAGCTGCATGCACTCCAGGGCTGTCTTTTTCACGAGTTCTGTCGTCCACCATTTGGACATCGATACTTCCTTTACAACGTCTTCTCCCTGCATATGAGCTTCAATCGTCCGGTTCAGGAAAGTGCGGCCGATTTCAATTTCTGTATGAAGCTCAGCCAGTTTGAACTGAGTATTTTGAAACGAAGCGATGGACCTTCCGAAAGCTTGACGCTGGGTGACGTAATCCACGGTTATTTCCAACATCCGTTCGCAGGCCGCAACAGCTCCGATGCCTACAATCAGCCGCTCCTGCTGCAGCTGATTCATCAAATAATAAAATCCCTCTCCCTCTTTTCCCAGCAGCTGGGAGGAAGGGACGATGGCATCCTCAAAAATCAATTCCGCAGTATCCTGGCTGTGCAGTCCGACTTTTTCAAGTTTCCTTCCCCTTGAAAAACCGTGTGTCCCCCGCTCGACAACGAACAGGCTGATCCCTTTATGCGGCGGGGAAGCATGAGGATCTGTCTTACAGACGACGACAATTAAATCCGCATGAATCGCATTCGTAATAAATGTCTTTTCTCCATTCATGACATACGTATCATTTTTCTTTACTGCTGTTGTACGAATGGCAGCAAGGTCCGACCCCGCTCCCGGTTCCGTCATGGCAACAGCCGTGATCACCTCTCCTGTCACACATTTCGGAAGCCACCTTGCCTTCTGCTCTTCCGTACCATAGGCTTCCAGATAAGGAACGACAATGTCATTGTGAAGGCCGATCCCAATCAAACCGGTTCCTACTTTTTCAAGCTCCTCATTAATGATGACAGAGTAACCGAAATCTGCCTCCATCCCGCCATAGGTTTCACTAAGCCATGGACACAAATAGCCCTGCTCCCCGAGTTTTCTCCAAAAGGACCGGGGCACTTCCCCCTTTTCCTCCCATTCTTTGTAATAGGGGACAGCTTCCTTTTTTAAAAATTTATTAAAGGAATCCCGGAGCATTTCATGTTCTTCTGTTATGTATCCCGCTTTCATGTCCACCCTCCCCGCCTTTACTAAGCACCTATTTCTCCTCTCTTCCTCGTTTTTCCTGCCCTTAACGGAAAACGCTTACAAAAAATTGTTTTTCTGCATCGAATGACAAAAAAACCAGCCCTTGCCGGACTGGTTTTGTTCGTTATTCTATAACTTTTTTAATCGCTGCGGCTACGCCGTCCTCGCTGTTTGATTTCGTTACAAAAGAGGCTTCATCTTTGACAATCTGCTGTGCATTGCCCATCGCTACACCAAGACCCGCTTCCCGGATCATGGCTATATCATTCATGCTGTCGCCGACAGCCATGACATTCTTCATATCAAGATCCAGCCACCGGCACACTTTCAACAGGGCAGCTGCCTTGTTCACGCCTACGGGATTCACCTCAATATTGGTAGGACTTGAATTCGTCACTTCCAACGCATCATTAGCCTGAAGCTCATCCAGGATCACTTGACGGACCTCATCATCTTCGATATCGAAACCGAATTTGAGCCAGTCGTAGTCTTCAATTTCATTATCAAAAGGGTTCTGCGTATTATACAGCCCCTGGACTGTTGATGACCAGAAATAAAGGCCGTGTTCCTGTTTCATTTCCCACAAACGGTTCACATGGCTGTGATCGAGTTTCGTCTGATCCACCAGTTCGTAATCATGATTATAAATCTCTCCACCATTAATGGTGACGATGTACGACGAACGGCCAAGCGCTTCAGAAATATGCCGGCACCGGGAAAGGGAGCGTCCCGTGCTCAGGACCACATGGATCCCCTTCTCCTTCGCCTCTTTCACAGCAGCAGCGTTGGCTTCTGACACCTCTCCTGCGTGATTCACTAACGTACCATCAAGGTCAAGAGCTATTAATTTGATATCTTCTGTCATTCCAGTCACGTCCTCTCTTTATCCACACTCCATTTTAATATAAGGACGGCCCTCTTACAATTCACACCTTTCCAATCCTCCATGATTAACAACATACCACAATGGGTATGGTAAAGAAGAATTCATAAGGAGGGAGAACATGTTTCATTATACGGTTGAAACAGAAAAAAGCGTAGAGCAGGCCGTTGAAAGCCTGGAAGCGAATTTGAAAGAGGAACAGTTCGGTGTCCTATGGAATTTTGACCTGAAGGGAAAATTGAACGAGAAAGGCTTGGATTTTGAGGACGATTTCCGGGTTCTTGAAGTGTGCAATCCAAAAGAAGCCCAGCGTGTCCTGGAACAGAACAAAATGGCTGGATACTTCCTGCCTTGTAAAATGGTTGTTTATAAAGAGCAGCAGCAAACAAGGATCGGAATGCCCAAACCATCCTCCCTTACACAAATGGTGAATGACGACCAAATTCTTGCCATGGCTGAAGATATTGAATCACGTTTGATCCGCTGTATGGACAAATCGATATAAGGGTGAAAAGAGCTGCCTCGTGGCAGCTCTTTTTTAATGGTTCAGCGGAGGCAGATTGTCTGGAGGATTCCCTTTTAACGAGTAATGAAATTCCCCTTCACTTGTTATAGCTCCGAAGAAAACATCTGTTACCTGATGATCTCCAAGCGCTGATTCCAGCCACGCACGGTCACGCCCCATCCTCTGGAGGATATCAAGCTGGAGGGTTCCATCAAGAATGACGGGGATATCATACCCCCCTCCCCTTAAAGGCATCTGGAATTCCTCACGTGTGGGCGGTTCTTTTTCAGGCACTAATTTCACAGATAACTGGCCGTTGGCCTCCACGATTCCGAGATCCACCTGAGTGAGATCGAAAACCTGCTGTTCGCGAAGCATTTGAGTGATGTTATCAATGGAATAGCGGATCTGCTGGAGGTTTTTCTCCACCATTTTTCCTTCATATACGACAATGGTCGGTTCAAATGTCAGCAGTCTGCCCAGCTTCCTGTTTTTCAGCTTCACCGTAACAATGAATTTCTGGAGCAGGGCTATAACAATAATGGCAGCAACCGTATGTATATGATCGATATCAGGATCCGCGATATCTGCGCCAACGACAGAACCTAACACAAGCACGACGAGAAAATCAAAGACCGGCAGTTCCCCGATCGACCGTTTCCCCATGAAAATACCAACCCCGAGCATCAGCGGGAGAATCGTAACAATCCGAAGGACGACAATGAACAGGTCTTTCCATAAATCCATGGACCCTCACCTCCTTTCCTAGCTTCACCCTTCCTTCTCGTCCTATCCATTCATTCAAACGAAGGTGTTGACATTATACCTATAGGGGTATATGATATGTCATGTACTGTTCAACAGCAAACATCTTCACAAGGAGGGGAAAACATGGAATATAATGACGCCATGAAGAACAGAGTCAAGCGTCTCGAAGGCCAGCTGCGTGGTGTATTGAAGATGATGGAAGAAAATAAAGACTGTAAAGATGTCATTACGCAGCTTTCTGCTTCGCGGAGTGCCATTGACCGAGCGATTGGACTTGTGGTAAGTTCCAACCTTGTGGAGTGCATCCAGGAAGCAGATCAACAGGAAGATAAAGAAGCCTCCATTAATGAGGCCGTTCAACTGCTCGTCAAAAGCAGATAAATTTTTAGATTTTAATATACCCTAGGGTGTATTAATTCAAGGAGGATATAACATTGTCTGAGACAAAAAAGACGAATATCATTTTATTCAGCGGGGATTATGATAAGGCAATGGCTGCCTACATCATTGCCAACGGAGCAGCAGCTTATGATCATGAAGTCACCATTTTCCACACGTTCTGGGGATTGAACGCTTTACGTAAAGATGAACCCATCCAATTGAAAAAAGGGTTTATGGAGAAAATGTTCGGCCGGATGATGCCTAGAGGTGTAAATAAAATGGGCATTTCTAAAATGAACTTTGCCGGATTTGGACCGAAGATGATCAAAGACGTCATGAAAAAGCATAACGTTATGCCACTGCCGGATTTGATCGACATGGCCCAGGAACAAGATGTGAACCTTGTAGCCTGCACGATGACTATGGACCTTTTAGGTCTGCAGAAAGAAGAACTGTTGGATGACATTCAATATGCCGGCGTAGCCGCCTATCTCGCTGATGCTGAAGACGGCGCTGTAAACCTGTTTATATAATCGAGGAGGAATCAAGAATGAAGACATTGACGGCAAAAGAAGTAGAACAAAAGCTGAATGAAGGAAAAACATTAAATATTGTGGATGTTCGCGAAGATGAAGAAGTCGCTGAAGGTATGATTCCAGGTGCTAAACACATTCCGCTGGGATCCATTGCAGACCGCGCAGATGAACTTGATAAAGAAAAACCTTATCTTATGGTCTGCCGTTCAGGTGGACGCAGCGGCCGTGCCAGCGAGATCCTTGAAGATAAAGGATTTGATATCACGAACATGGAAGGCGGCATGATGAGCTGGGAAGGACCGACGAAATAACCAAGTGACCCTTATGGGTAGAGGAGGAATTGCAATGGAATTGAAAACAGATGTAACACTGGACGCTAAAGGATTAGCCTGCCCGATGCCGATCGTGAAGACGAAAAAATCGATGAAAAACATGGAATCCGGACAGGTACTTGAAGTCCAGGCCACTGATAAAGGATCAACGGCAGATCTGCAGGCATGGACGAAGAGTGCCGGTCACCAGTACCTGGGTACCATTGAAGAAGACGGAATCCTCAAACACTATGTACGCAAATCAAATGATGAAGAAACAGCAGAGAAAAAGCACCCGGATGTCGTGAACAACGAAGAACTGGATGCTGTTCGCTCAAATCCTGAATCCATCATTGTTGATGTTCGCGAAACAGCAGAATATGCCTTCCACCACATCCCTGAGGCCATTTCTATTCCTTTGGGTGAAATCGACGATCGTGGTGATGAACTCGATCAGAGTAAAACGGTCTATGTCGTGTGCCGCACAGGCAGCCGAAGCGATCTGGCCGCACAAAAGCTTGCCGATAAAGGGTTTCCTGCTGTTTATAACGTAGTTCCCGGGATGAGCGGCTGGAACGGCGAAATGAAATCACTGAATCAATAATTTTTTGACTGAAATAATACCCAAGGGGGTAAGTATATGACAATGAAAAATATGTCGATCCAAGACATTGCTCATAAAGTCCTGAATAACGAAGAGCTGTTCCTTTTGGATGTCCGCACAGAAGATGCCCATCAGGACTGGAAAATCGAAAGTGAGCATTTTTCTTATTTAAACGTTCCCTATTTTGATTTGCTGGACGGTGTCGATGAAATTATAGGACAGCTGCCAAAAGATCAACCGATTGCTGTCGTTTGTGCCAAAGGTGGTTCTTCACAAATGGTTGCAGAGATGCTTGTTGAAGAAGGAATGACAGATGTTTATTCAGTGGAAGGCGGTATGAAAGCCTGGAGTGAGCATCTCGAGCCAAGGAAAGTCAGTGATCTGAAGGACGGCGGTGAACTGTATCAGTTCGTCCGTCTCGGAAAAGGATGTCTTTCCTATATGGTCACATCCGGAGGCGAAGCAGCCATCATTGATGCAGTAAGAATGACCGAAGCCTACACGGATTTTGCTGAGAAACTCGGAGTAACGATTACGAATGTCTTTGATACCCATCTTCATGCAGACCACATTTCAGGCGGTCGTAAGCTTGCAGAGGAAACAGGAGCTGTTTACTGGCTGCCACCGGAAGATGCCGGTGAAGTTGTCTTCAACTATCAGCCTCTAAGGGATGCCGATCACGTAAAGATCGGTCATTCGAACATTGATATTCATGCGTTGTACTCACCAGGACACACAATCGGATCCACTTCTTTTGTCGTGGACGATACGTTTCTGATGACGGGAGATATTCTATTCATCGATTCCATCGGCCGTCCTGACCTGGCTGGAAAAGCAGAGGACTGGGTAGGGGACCTGCGCGAAACCCTTTATACACGCTATAAGGAACTCTCTAATGAACTCGTCGTCCTCCCCGCCCACTTTATGATGATGAAAGAATTGAACGAAGACGGCACGGTAGCAGAGAAACTTGGAACTCTGTTTTCCCGGAACCACGGCTTGAATATATCCGATGAAGGTGAATTCCGCCGTATGGTTACAGAAAACCTGCCACCACAGCCAAACGCCTATCAACAGATCCGTGAAACGAATATGGGCAGAATCAGCCCTGACCACGAAGAGCAGCGGGAAATGGAGATTGGTCCAAACCGCTGTGCTGTAAGATAAACCATTCTGACATGCGTCCGTCCACTACGGACGCATGCATCAATCAAAATTGAGGAGGAAACAATATGAACGCAGCGAAAGTACTTGACGCAAAAGGTCTGGCATGCCCAATGCCGATTGTAAAAACAAAAAAAGCGATGAAAGACGTTGAAGCCGGTGAAATTCTTGAAATTCACGCCACGGATAAAGGTGCGAAAAGCGATTTGACAGCATGGGCAAAGTCCGGCGGTCATGAACTGCTGAAACATGAAGAAGAAGACGGCTTATTCAAATTCTGGATTCAAAAAGGCGAGTAAGCACACAGATTCACGTATAAAAAATGCAGAGGGAACCGGTAGAGGTTCCCTTTTTTAAGGAGGTCATCTTCATGGAATTTGGATTTATTCTTACGATTTTCCTTATCGGTTTTGTCGGTTCCTATGTATCAGGCATGCTCGGAATTGGCGGGTCGATTATAAAATACCCGATGCTGCTTTATATTCCACCCCTTGTCGGTTTTACAGCCTTCACCTCTCATGAAGTTTCCGGGATCAGTGCGGTCCAGGTTTTCTTTGCCACCATCGGCGGTGTGTGGGCCTATCGGAAAGGCGGTTACTTAAATAAGCCGCTGATTATTTATATGGGAATCAGCATTCTGATCGGGAGCTTTATCGGAGGGTACGGGTCGCGTTTCATGCCGGAAGCAGGTATCAACCTTGTTTACGGTATCCTCGCCCTGATTGCTACCGTTATGATGTTCATTCCGAAAAATGGACTGGATGACCAAGAGATGGATGAAGTGACATTCAACCGTCCGCTGGCCGCCGGGCTTGCCCTGATTGTCGGGATTGGAGCCGGGATCGTCGGTGCAGCCGGTGCTTTCCTGCTTGTACCCATTATGCTTGTCGTATTAAAGATCCCAACAAGAATGACGATTGCTTCTTCTCTGGCGATTACGTTCATTTCTTCCATCGGCGCAACGATTGGAAAAATTACGACCGGACAGGTGGAATACGCGCCTGCTGCTATTATGATTGTGGCCAGTCTGATTGCGGCCCCTCTCGGAGCATCCGCTGGTAAGAAAGTGAATACAAAGATTCTCCAGACAGTCCTTGCTGTACTGATCCTGGCATCGACGGTTAAGATCTGGATGGACATCTTTTAAAAAGCTCTGTTATTGCTTGGTGTTGTTATTTAACATGTGAGCTCCTATCACCCCTTTCTGTCATGGGATTTGTAGGAGGCGGCCTTGGAGTTCGAGGAGGCTCATCGCTCCCCGCGGAAAGCGGACGGTTTTCCCTGCCATCCCATGCTCTGAGTAAATAGCAGACCGGACCCCTAATTCCAGACGGAAACGATTTAGTACTCGTTTAAAATATCAACAACAGACTTTAACAGAGCTTTTAAAAAAGGACCTACCCAGGTCCTTTTTTCGTTGTTGTCTTTACCCGCCCCTCTACCCCCGGAGGATTTCCGGGATGGAGGGCCGTCGCTTCTGGTCCGTTACCGTGAACCTTTCTATATTTGAAAACCTTCTTATGCACTCTGGACATAAAAACCCCTCTGCCTGACAACAGAGGGGTTTGGTTTATTCTTCGTTTGATTGGGGTTGTTCATCTTCTGTGACCAATTCCGTTTCGTCCAGATATCGGAGCAGGTCGCCGTATACGATGGAGTCGGACATCTCCAATTCTTCCTGTGCGGCCGTGAAGCCATCTTCACAGGCAGCTCCATCTTCGACTTCTTCTCCTGTTTCACGATCATAGCATGTGCCTTGAATACCAACGTATTCTTCGTTGGCAAAGTTTCCGTCTCGTGTGATCATCAATTGACGGCGGTCTTCATCCAGCAGATCATGACCGAATTGGACAGGGTTCTCATCTTCAATACCTAAAAGATTCATGAGGGTTGGACGCAGGTCAACTTGTCCACCAACCGTATGATTCTCCTCAGATTCGATGTCTTTTCCGTAGATAAGGAAAGGAACACGTTGAAGCTGGAACTGTTCATACTCATTTATTTCTTTTCCTAAATACTCACCCATCGCTTCCTGGTGATTCTCGGAAATGCCGAAGTGATCTCCATAAATGACGAGGATTGTATTGTCATACAGCTCTGAGTTCTTGAAGTCCTCGACGAATTTTTTCAACGCTTCATCCTGATAGCGGATGGTTTGGAAATAACGGTTCAATGTGCCGCTGCTCGTTTCTCCTTCTTCAATGAGTTTCAACTCTTCAGGAAGTGTGAACGGGTAGTGGTTGGTCAGCGTAATCATTTTAGAATAGAACGGCTGATCCATCTCCTGCATTTTGTTCAAGGAATCTTCAAAGAAGTATTCATCAAGGTACCCCCACCCGTGGGACTTTTCTGTCGTTACCTCATAATCTTCCTTGGAGAAGAATTCATCATACCCCAGCGAATCATACATTACGTTTCTGTTCCAGAATGTCTTATCGTTGGCGTGCATGGAATTTGTAAAGTAGCCATTTTCACCAAGTACGCTCGGCATCGCTTTATATTCGTTACCGGAGTGCGTAAAGAATACGGCGCCACGGTTCAGAGGATAAAGGGAGTTCGCCAGTAGAAATTCGGAATCAGACGTCCGTCCTTGTTTAACCTGGTGATAGAAGTTATCAAAGTAGATCCCCTCTTCTTTCAGGTCGTTGAAGTAAGGAGTCAGCTCCTCTCCGTGCAGCGTATTATCCACTACAAAGGTCTGTGTACTTTCCAATGAAATGGCAATCACGTTCTTGCCTTCAGCGGCACCTTCCAGTCTGTCGTTGTCTTCTTTCTTGTTTTCGTTCAAATAGTTAATGACCGGGACGAGCTCATTGCTGTCCGCCAGCGTTTTCTTCATTTCGGTCTTCCCTTGAAGAACAATATCATACACATGATAGTTCAATACACCAATGTATTTGACAAGCATGTTGCGGTCAAATGTTCGTTCAAGCAGGTCCGTACGTTCTGTCTCCGCCCATTGAAGGTTTACAATGAACAGGGGAATAGCAACGATGGCCAGAACGATTCCCTCCGGCCGCTTCGGTGTGAACGTCTGGAAGCGGGAAGGTTTGAGATAAAACAACAGAAAGCCTGCAGCAATCACATCAACGAACAACCATAAGTCAGCAGGACTCATAATCGTCGTAATACTTCCCCCGAGGTCAGCCAGGTTGGCTACTTGATTTAACATCGGAATAGTGATGAAATCATTGTATTCACGATAAAACAACACATTCACATAAAGCAGGATGGATCCTAGAATGTAGGCAGCAAACATCCCTCGCCGGCGTCCAAGCAGAATTCCAACTCCGAACAATAGGAATATACTGCTGAGCGGGTTGAAGGCCAGAATATTCGCCTCATTCGCATTCTCGACACCCAATGTGAAAATGTTTGTTTGAATATAATACATTTTCAACCAGAATAGACCGATCACAAATGCATAGACTAGTAGTTTCAGTCCTGTTTTTTTATTTATATATTTATTTCCTGTAAACATTGTAAAACCTCCGTTAATTTTACATTACCCTATTTTAACTCATCTTATTTCATTTTTGTACCATTATGGCGATAGTTTTAAAACTCTGACACATTTATCCTTGTTTTATTACAGGTTTGTCATGGAAAAATGAACCTCTTGGCCTATGACACTTAAAAGTTACTATCTATACATGAATTTTTCATCGTTTGTCATCTCTCTCCTCTTTTTATGTTAACCTATTATCAAATAAGTTTACAAAAGGAGGCTGCTTCATGTCAGACGAAAGCAGAAAGCTTCGATTTTTGTTGAATAGTGCGATTTTCGCCGCATTAACGGCCATTATGGCCCAAGTTGAAATCCCTCTTCCCGTTGTACCGATCAGCGGCCAGACACTTGCTGTCGGCTTAACCGCCACGATTCTCGGGAGCCGCCAGGGCGCAGCAGCTATGGTTGGATACATGGCTTTGGGTGCGGTAGGGATGCCTGTATTTGCAGGGTTCAGCGGAGGACCCCAGGTTCTTGCCGGACCGACGGGAGGATACATTTTCGGATTCATACTCAGTGCATTTATAACTGGATATATCCTCGAAAAAACGTCATTCAACTTAGGATGGGCGTTGGCGGCGAATACGGCCGGGATGGTCATCACTCTTCTATGTGGAACCCTGCAGTTAAAATTCGTTCTTGATATCAGCTGGACCGCAGCCTTTGCCACCGGTGCCTATCCTTTTATCGCGGTCGGATTGATCAAGGCGTTTCTTGCCTCCTGGCTGGGCATTACGGTCAGAAATAGACTCGTGGCCGGACAGTTCATTCAGCAATCCGTACCAAAGGAAGCCTCCTCGTTCTATTCCCCGGGAAATAAGGCCGGCTCATAAATGCCGGCCTTTCGGGAACCCTATTCCTGGAGGTGATCGATTTGAATCCTTATTTATGTCCAGGATGCAGAACAAACCGTTCTCGCTTTAACGTCATTGAACAGCAGGCAATGCCGGTCAAGATGGACCCGCAGACTGGAGAAAAAAATCCTTCTTACACTGCAGAAACCATGGATGCCTTTCATCTCGCTTATCAAGGACCAACCATTAAGGTCCAGTGCGGGGCCTGCGGTCTGATTGAAGATGAAGCCTCTTTCATAGCCTTTGCTGGACACCACCGTATAAATGGAACCCCCTGAATAGAATCAGAGGGTTCTTTTTCGTCGTATATTCAAACGGAACCCTCCCCGGGTGAGAAAGAAGACTATAAGAAGGAGAGCTGAAGATGGATACACCATAACGGCGGCTGTGAATACATATCCCGCCAATCGATACCACGAAGCTGGATAAAAGGATTCTTCATTCACTTTCCTCATCTCCTCCAACACGCTCCCTTTCAAGTCATACCCCGTCCAACAAGCAATGGCCAATGCCTGGATACACGAAGAAACCAAAGAGAAACCGAGCATCTCCTGAATAACCATCACCGCACATCCATAAATAACAAGCAGGGGGGTCATCCATTTCACATACGTAAGGGCGAGCAGTTCATCCTCAACTGGGATAAATCGAAATACCGTCGGCTGTTTAAAAAAATTGTGAAAGATACTGGTCGACACTTCAACAAAGATAAAAGCAGCCAGCGGCACCGTGAAAAATCTCATCCAGTCCTCCTGGAGTGGGACAACGATGATAATAAGGACGCCCGCTGTTAGAGCAGACAGCAGATAGTTGTAGGATTCTTTTCCATGGGACAGCCAGATCCGATCATACAACCGCTTAGGATAAAACCTACTGTTTCTCCTTCTCTGGACCGCAGCCGTAAACCGTCTGGGTGGTTTCACAGCGACATTCGTCACTTGATTGACCAGCCACAGGTTCCAAACCTTTGCGTCGTTCCGTTCCGCGATCCTGCCCCAGGAAGGTTCATAATAATAAAAGCAGGCACTGGAAGCTGCGGCAGCCCATACCAGTGTCCCGATAACCAGACCAAGGAAGGATCCTGCTGTATAGCCGGCCGTTATAACCATTCCCCCTGCAGCGGCAAGCACCAGTTTGATATACCACGGTGTGCTGTATAATCTCCATTGAATCCACACCTCAAACAGATGACTGACTCCATATACCATAAGAAATAAAAGTGTAAAGGCTGACGATAGTGGGGTGATAGAACCGGCTGCCAATAGCAAAACGGCTGCCAGAAGGAGGGTTTTCCCTGCCTTCTCCTTGTATAAATATAAAAGAATGTCCCGTCTGGAATGAGGAAGAAGGCTGAGGTGAAGTTCTGATGAAGTAAAAGGCAGCGAGGAATCCTTGAAAGCTGCCATACAAGCTCTCACCCACACAGCAAGGGGAAGAAAAGGGAGATACATCAAGGCACGTTTTTCCAATGTTTGAAAAAACGGGGTGAATTCTTTCAACCAATCAAGGCTGATAAAGAGCAATATAACGGCCATGACCCCGGCATAAAGAAATACCACAGGATCATACAACGTCTTAAACGATTTTCGGTACAAATGCATCTTTTTCTGCCGACGACTACGCTGCAGCAGCCGAAAAACCTGCCTGCTCTCCGGCCTGTTCATTTATGCCCCCTTCTTTCCAGCTTCTCAAAAGATTCGACAGGGCCGGAGGAAGACACAGAACCATGTTTCAACATAACGTATGTATCTGCCAGAGCTTTCACTTTGTCCAGCTGGTGAGTGGTCAGAATAATCGTCATGCCCTGTTCTTTTCTGCGAATCAACTCTTCTTCTAAATATTGACCAGCGTATACATCCAGACCCATAAAAGGTTCGTCAATAAACAAAACAGGAACATCCGGCAGGAGGGCACAAATCGTCTGAACCTTCTGCCTCATTCCTTTGGATAACGCTTCTGGATAGTCATCCTTTTTGTCCGTCATTTCAAAGGCGGCCAAATACCCTTCAACTCTGGCTGCAAAAATATCTTCATCGATGGAGTAGCTCCGCCTGTATAGATCAAAATGCTGCCGGGTCGTTAGTTCACTGAACAGCAGCGGCTCTTCCGGGATATAACTGAATAAACGCTTATAGTTCTTCAAATGGTCATCCATACTTTCCTGCTGAATCATAATCGTCCCTGTCAGCTTCCCTCTCATACCAATCATCGTTTTCATCAACGTCGATTTGCCTGCTCCATTATGACCGACCAGAGCAAGGATTTCTCCGCGTCCGGCCTGGAGACTTACGTGTTGTAAGATCGGATTTCCGGCGATTTCCACTGAACAATTCTCTACACGAAGTACCAAGTATATCCCTCCTCGTATAATGGTTTACGTAATTTTCCAGTAAAAAGTTTCAAAAAAATAAGCCCTCTCCTGTGTTAAGAGCGGGCTTACGATTATTGATTCATCCTTGAAAGAAAATCTCCGAGCAGGTCATCATCCTCTTCCTCGGCTTCCCCCGACGACTCCGCATCACGGAGGTCGTCCTGGAAATGGCCAAGGTCCAGTCCATCCAAATCATCGTCTCCGGTTGTATCCAACACCGGCTCCTTCAGCTCTTCTCCTTCTTCCTCTTCATCAGGAATAACAGGAACTTGAGGCTCATCGGATGCAGCGGTTTCTTCCTGAAGATACAGGGCGTCGTCTATATCATAGGCGCGGCTGTTCAGGGAAGCCAGTAGTGTTGTAGCACGGACGGGATCCATAATGAGTTGATGGAGGATACTGCCGATCAATGCTTCGGAATGTTCATGCTTCATCCAGTTTCTCTGCTCTTTCGACAAGGCTTTCGGAAGGGGGACTGTAATCGTTTCTTTATCCTTGGAAAGAGATTCATTCACTCCGTCCATAACGAACTGAGCAATACGGCTGGAAAAATTGCGCCGTTCTGTCTCTTTCAAGTGCGACAATTGTTTCAATAAATGATCCGGAGTGTCCGAGGGGACACGAAATGTAATGGACTGCCCCCGTTCGACACTTTTTCTAGATGAACTCATGAATGATCACCTTACTTGGAAGATCCGGTCTGTTGTTCCACTTTTTTATTCGCCGGTTCGGCTGGTTTTTTGTTCGTTTTACGGATAAAGTCGGAAATCAGCTTGTAATAAGCGTTTGCCATCATCCAGATGCTTTCTTCCTCATCCTCGAAGAATTCAATATTAAATCCGTCCAGTTTATTGTTCAACATCTTGATGTATTCCTTAAGAACGGCAGAGCCTCCACCAACAAAATAGCAGATTTCCGTCTGGGAATTTTTCTGCCACACGTTGCGCAGGTATCGGTATTGTTTCTTAGCCAGTTCAAGGAGAATACGATCGGTTATGTCATGGACACTTGTACGGCTCCCGCGAACCATAATGTGGTGACGGTCGTTCTTCCTCGTAATAATATCGACTACGTCCCGGCGGCTGTCGAGTTCCACTCCATGCTTCGTCAAAATTTCATCACGAATCATTTCCAGCGATTCAGAAACACCGAGGTTGAATCCCTGTGCCTTGTCATCATCCACATTACGGTTGCGGATGACCGCGATATCTGTGGATAATCCACCAATATCCTGAATAAGAATCTGCTTGTCCACAAGCTCCTTGTTGATAATGTTCAAATCATTATCCATAACAAGGTTGACATAGGCGGCGAAGCCTTCCGGATAAACTTTCACTTCGTCAAACTTAAGGTTGACTTTCATCCCCTGATATTTAGGGGTTACTAAAAATTCAATCTGGTGGACAGATCCGAGGAGCTGGGAACGGTATCCTACGTCCTTCCCTTCTTTGACTTCACGCAGGGGAAGACCCGTACCGAGCGTATAGTTGGCTTCTACTACATTATTTTTAGCTTGCTGAGATCCTTTTCCAGAAACCGCATCAAGGGCAAGGGACGCAAACAGCATAATCAGGGTCTGATCTTCTTCCGATTTATAGCTTCCTGGATCAAGCTCGGTGGAGTTTGTTGTTTTTGTCGCCAGATTACCTACGCGGTAAATCGCATTATTTTCCCTGAGGGCAGGGGAATGCACCCGAATATGTAGATTATCGAGTGGATTTTTATCATCCAGATCCTCAATCCCGATAACCGGGCGGTCCTCCAAATCTCTCGCTACTACGTTAGGAATATAAAGGGAAGATTCCAGTTTCCCGAAGTTTGCTTTCAAAGCATCATTACCAACATCAATGGCTGCAATTCTTGAATGTGTCATAAACAGTTCTCCTTTTATAAGTTATTTAAATAACCTCTCCTTAGTTAGAATCTATTAAACTATCAGAGAATAGTCAATCCTCCTTTTTTCGTGTTCATTTATGCACACAAGTAAACAATACTGTGTACTTGCACACATAATTGCACACTTCCTTTTATGACGGCATGTACACGCTTTTGTACGCATGCAATCATAAACGCAAACGAAACGTTTTCTTTTTGTACACTTGCAAACATTTTTGTATACATAAGATCATTTTTACGTTTTTTACATTTTTCTACACAAAATCACGGACTGAGTTTTCATCACTGTTTCTATTACATGGACTGAGATCCATAAAAAGAAGACGATGCTATCTGCATCGTCTTCTTTTTACTGCTTCATATAAGTACTGAACAAATCCTCCAACTTCTTCGTTAAAGCCAAAGTCATCAACCCATTGCCCTCTGCTGTTTTTGAATATCCAAGAGGAGTCGTACGTTTGATAAGCTGGGAGAATATTTCTGATTCTGTCATCGATCGATTGAATTGCTTCTCAACTAATGGAATAAGGAGAGCGAGTCCCCCGGAGACGTGAGGCGTGGCCATTGATGTACCAGAGAGCCTCGCGTATTTTCCTTCTAAATAGGTGGAAAGGACATCCACTCCGGGAGCCACAAGATCAAGCTGGGTGTTCGTATTCGTAAAATCAGCCAGTTCCCGCCGTTCATCTACGGCTCCTACTTGAATGACTTCATTATATGCTCCAGGGTAACCGTACTCCATCGTGTCTTCCCTGCCATCTCCCTCGTTACCAGCAGCACAAACGACGGATACATTATGGCTGACAGCGTTTTTAACAGCTTCTCTCAAGGCTTTTGTATCTTGAGGACCTCCAAGTGACATGGATATGACTCTCACCCGTTCCTGATTGGGTCCTCTCCAGTTAACGGCGTAATGAATGGCATCAATAATCCATTCATACTCCCCTCCCCCATCCTCTGATAAGACCTTTAAGATGAGAAGTTTTGACTTGGGTGCCGTTCCTATGACACCTTCCCCATTCTCTACGGCAGCAATGGTCCCTGCTACATGTGTCCCATGGCCATTGTTATCTGAGTAATTATCAGGATCCCCTCCATAATCATCCGTAAAGTTATGTCCACCCAGGATGTTTTCTTCAAGATCAGGATGATCAAGCTGACAACCTGTATCAATGATCGCTGTAACGCTTCCATTTCCTTGATCCGATTCTTCCCAGAGGCTTTCAGCTTCCACCATCTGTATACCTTTCGGCCGCTCGTTTGTTGTTTCTATAATCGCTTCTGTACGGTACGGAATCAATTTCATCCGACTCATGGACATCCTCCTCCATTATGGTAAAGGGTGTTGGTGTACAATCTTGGAGTCATTCTTCCTTTCATTATAACATCCAGATATACCCACCTCGGACAGGTTTTTGAAATAAGGACCTTAGAATCACAAATGATATAAAGAACATATGTATTTTATATTGAATCCAACGCGCAATGGAGTATAATGAAAGAAAGTTCTTTATAAAGAACAACTATTCAAGGAGTGACCTTGCCTTATGTACAGGAAAATATGTCATCATTGCCACAGGGCATCCTACAGCTGTCAGAACGAACATTGGGCCTGCCCCTTATGTGGCAGAGATTTAAGCCGTCAGGCACGCTTACCAGTTCCATTACATACATCAGGCCACCGAGGCATCAAGCAGTATAAGAAGCAGGCAGCAATGACAGGGTCATCACCGGTTTGAAAAGTATAAAAAAGAGCTGCACCGATTCATATCGATACAGCTCCTCTCACTTATGGGAGATACTTTCTAGGGTTTACAGAGTTTGAACGGCTTCCATTCCAGGAACCTTCGTGAATTTCGAAGTGAAGGTGCTGTCCTGTAGAATCACCGGTACTCCCCATATTACCTAGGAATTGGCCTTGAGAGACCGTTTGACCGGCAGATACAGCCGGTGTACTTCTCAAGTGTGCATAAACAGTTGTGAACGTCTGACCGTTCATATAGTGGGAAATCATAACCACGTTTCCGTAACTGGATGAATAGTTTGCCCGGATAACTGTACCTGATGCGGATGCATGAATCGGAATCGTGCCTCCGGCAGCTAAATCAATCCCTGAGTGAAGACGAGGCGTTCCGTAAATCGGGTGGATTCGGTTACGGTCATATTCAGATACGGCCGGTGCGTTAGCAGGCCAGATGAATCCTGAGCTGTTGCTGCTGGATGACGAACTGGACGTGCTTTCAGACTCACTTGAATCAGATGAGCTGGATTTATCCGAAGATGAAGAATTGGAAGAGGCACTGCTTACAGTCTCCTCTGCTTTTTCTTCCTCAGCCGCTTTTTCTGCAGCGGCTTCTTCAGCTGCGGCTTTTTCAGCTGCAGCCTTCTTTCTGGCTTCTTCTTCAGCTTTACGCTTCCGTTCAAGTTCGAGCTGGCGCTGACGCTCGATTTCCTTTTCAATAGCGGCTTCCTGTGCAGCAAGCGTTTCCTGTTCTTCTTCCACGCTGACCATGTGGTTATGAGCATCTGCTTCTTCCTGCTCAAGTGTGGACATCAAGGCTTCCTTTTCTTCTTTCTTACTTTCAAGCTCCTGCTTTAATGTTTCAAGCTCGGACAATTTACTTTCAAGGGAAGATAATTCCTCTTCCACCTGGGCTTTTTTTTCTTCCACAGCCTGCTTATCAGCAAGATGCTCTTCCAGAATTTCCTTATCCTGTGTAGCAATCGTATTCAGGCTCATGACACGCTCCAGGAAGTTTCCGAAGCTTTCAGCGCCCATGAGAACATCAAGGTAATCCACGCTTCCACCATTTTGATGCATGGATTTCACCCGTTCTTTAAGAAGTTCATCACGCTCTTCAATCCGCTTTTCAAGCTCCGCAATTTCTTCTTTCAGCTGATCGATGTTCTCTCTTGTCTGTGCGATTTCATTTTCCTTCGTCTGGATCTTATCCAGTGTATCCATCGTCTGCTCGTCCAGACGTGCAATCTCAGCATCTACTTCATCCTGATCTTCCTGAAGCTCAGCGATTGTATCTTCTTTTTCTTGAATTTCCTGCTCATTTTCAGACTGCTGTTGTCTATTCTCTTCCAGTTTCTCCTGATTTGTTTCAGCATTCACCGTTGTTGAAACAGGTAAACCGGATAGAATCAGACCGGCAGTAAGAGCGGCAGTTATGATTTTTGATTTCACTCTTCTTCCTCCCCCGATTCCTCACCTGTGTGTATGATTCATCTATTTTTTAAACCTTCAAATACTTACGGATGGACGTAAAGCTTCCCCAAAGTCCAATGGTGACCCCCATCAGGACAAGCAGGGCAGATACTTCAAAAACAAACGGATAAACCGGCAGTAAGTCTATAAATAAAGTAGGATATCTGGCCGTAATCTCATTGTAGAGAGCCTCATAACCAAAGATCACAAAGGCGATAGGTAAAATCGACCCGAGAATTCCGATTAGGATACCTTCGAATAAGAAAGGCCAGCGTATGAACCAATTGGTCGCTCCTACCATTTTCATAATCTCGATTTCACGTCCCCTGGCTACGATAGTGATCCTGATTGTATTCGCAATCAAAAACATCGCTGTAAACAAAAGTCCTGCGATAATCGCCAGTCCGACGTTTCTGGCTACATCCATAACGCTGAACAAACGTTCTACGGTCTCTTTGGCATACTCGACTTTGTCCACGTTTTCAAAGCTTTCAATCGATTCAGCTACCTGAATCGTATCCTGTGGATCTGCCGTTTTTACTACGTAAACGTCATTCAATGGATTTTCATCTTTGAGAGATTCAAAGGCTTCCCCTTCATCTCCCATGCTGTTGATCAGGTTATCCAGGCCTTCATCCTTCGACTGGAAATTCACACTGGATACACCCGATACGTCTTCCAATTGACCCTGCAGGTTCTCACGGCTTTCCTCATCTGCGGTACGGTCGATGAAAACACGGACTTCGACGTCTTCCTCGATTTGTTCTCCCATATCATTCAAGTTCAGGAGAAGTGTCGCGAAAACTCCTACAAGCAGAAGGGTTACGGTTACCGCTGAAATGGAGGCTACCGACATCCACTTGTTTCTCGTTATGTTTTTGACGCCTTCTTTTCCGTGCCGGCCGAACGTTTTAAATTTCATAATTCCTGTCACCCCGGCACTTCTGATTTATAACGGTTTGAAAGTCCCTCATCCTGCCTGCGTCTTCGGTTATACGGTGATGTGTTTCAAACAATTTCTATCACTTCCTACCAATCTTTCATATTTGTTGATCTATGTTGTAAAAAATTATGTAGTCTCAGTCGTCTCGTTCAATTACCCTACTAATTATATCAAATATATTCGCTAAATAAAGACAAATTATTATTACATTTGTGTTTCATAAGTTTACAGAACCCTGTAATATCAGGGTTTCTTTTCGACATCATCCGTCATATTCACGAGTCTTTACAGGTAAATATAATCAGGTCCATAGACCCTGAATAAGCATAAAAAAATAAGCTGTCCTTGTAGAAAGACAGCTTATTTTTTCAGGTGATGATTCTTTAATTTTTCAATTTCCCTCTTGAGCCGGAGGTTTTCCAGTACAACGGAATCGTACGACTTCCTCGTCCGGGCGTCCGGATCCAGGTTTACTTCGTACCATGATTTTCGGAGCACGGCATCCACCGGGCTCGTCTGTTTAATCTCAGCCGAAGGGTAGAGTTTCTTGAGACGTGTCACCTCTTTTTCAGACAAGCGGAGTTCCCTGAAGAAGATACCTTCTTGAAATGACTCGAACAAGAATCGCTCAAACGCTTTTTTTGCCAATGCCTTTCCCCCTCGAGTGAATCGTCTTAGTTATATATAAGACGAAACGGGAAGGTTCATGACTTCTGGAATACAGATTCTTTTACTACGGCATGGGCTACGACTTCCATGGGATCAAGCAGCGGCACAGGAAGATGGTAGGGTTTTAGAACCAGACCGATTTCTGTGCAGCCGGAGATGATCACTTCTGCGCCCTGATCGAGCAGTTCCTCAGCAGCAGCTTTTAAAAGGGAGAGCGGTTCTGCATCCGTGTTGCCGCTTTTAATGCCATTGCTTCCATAGATGGATTCCATCACTTTCTCGTTCTGTGTCACCGGGCGCGGTTCAATAACATCAAGGTGCCCAAGGTGCTTTTTGAACAATCCGGTCTGCAGTGTGCCGGACGTTGCCAGCACCCCGATTTTACGAACCGCGGGATAATGATCCTCGATGTATTTTTTCAACTCTTCAAAAGCATTCATAAGTGGGAAGGATACGGCTTTTTGAACATCTTCGATAAAATAATGGGCTGTCATACACGGAATACAAGCCACATCCACATTTACTTTTTCCAGATTTTTAGCGGCATCGATCATTTGCGGGACAGGATTTTCCCCGCGCCCGGATATGGCCGCAGTACGGTCCGGGATTTTAGCATTGCTGTCAATAATCACACGGTAATGATCCTGATCCTTTTCGGCCTGTGTCGCGCGGATAATCTTCATATAATATTCAGCCGTAGCCTCAGGTCCCATCCCCCCGAGTATGCCGATAATTTTGTCGTTCATCGTCTGCCTCCTTACAAAAGACCCGATACGTGGCTGAGAAGCCATTCACAGAACACCGGCCACCCGGTTTTTCAACGGTTTGAACAGCTGATCTTCGTCGATGTCTGGTCTTTTTGTACTTAACTGTTCTAAAGCAATCTTTGCGCCGGGATCCATGCCCTGACATCCTGCAAGCAGCAGCACATCGTTTTCCTTCACTTCAGATATAGCGTGGTTCACAGCGTCATCAAGCTCTTTATAAAGATGGACTTTGATGCCGGCTGCATCCATTGCTTCTTGGAACACACGGACCTCTTCGTCCGTCACAACATCCTTCTCAGTCACATGAGAATGGCTCACTGTAGCAATGATTTCCGTCAAGCCAAGACGCGGAGCCCATTCAACAATGGCATTCGCGTTCTCTTTGTTCACTGTGACCCCGCGGCTTCCACGGATAGCATAAACAAGTTTCAAGTCTGAGTAGTCCATCTGCTGCAGCGTACTCAGTGTAACGTTGATATTTCCATAGTTGGCGAAGTGATCATCCAGCATTTTGAAGTCATCTTCAAAAACCATTTCAAAGCGGCGCTCCACCCCGCCAAAGCCTTTAATCCCGGACTGGATCGTTGGAATCGGTACCTCATTCAGAAGTGCAGCTGCAATGGCCACCATGGAATTGTAAACGGAATGATAGCCCGGCGTGGACAATTCAATATCGAATTCCTGTGGAGCGTACCCGGTATTCCCGACAGAGAACGGGCGGCGGATTTCCACTGTGAACTTAGCTCGTCCCGTTGAAAGATCAAGATTCTTACAGACGAGATCCCCATCGGCGGTTTCCACACTGAATGTAAGGACATTGGCTTTCGTTTCTTCAACTAAGGATGCCGAATAGGAATCATCCAGGTTCAGGACTGCCCAGCTCCCTTCAGAAGCGTTCCGGATCAAGCTGGCTTTACTGTTAAAGTATTCCTCAAAAGATCCGTGAAGATCAATATGCTCTCTGCTGATATTGTTCAATGAGACGATATCAAAATCGACACTGCCCACCCGGCTTAAATCAAGGGCGGAGGATGAAACCTCCATCGTTACGTGGGAAACATCCTGGTTTCTCATTTCTGCAAAATATCTGTGCAGATCCAGCGATTCAGGTGTCGTCAGCTTGGTCGGTTCGGAATAGTCGCCGTATTTCACGACTACGGTCCCGATCAATCCTGTTTTCAAGCCGTGCTCTTCCAAAATGGCATCAGTCATAAAGGAAGTGGATGTCTTTCCATTCGTGGCTGTAATCCCGATGGTTTTCATAGCCTGGGAAGGGTGGTTGTAGTAGGCATCGCTTAACGCAGCCAGAGCCTGACGGCTGTCCGCGACGCGGTATTGAGGAAGATCGCCCCATCCGTCCTGGTAATCTTCTACAACTATTGCTGCTGCACCACTCTGGACCGCATCTTTCACGTAGCGGTGCCCATCCGTCTTAAAGCCTTTAATGCAGACGAAGACGTCCCCTTCGTTTACGTTTTTAGAATTGTAGGCAAGTCCCTGGACATATATGTCTTTATCATTCCAGGCTTCCAACACTTCAATCGATGATAATAACTGATTAAGCATAGCCATTGTTATCTACCTTCCCTGCTCATTTTTGACTGATTTCCATTTCGATGATCATCCGCATATATGTTTCGTACACCGCAGAACGTTTCCTGCTGTCCCCCGGCATATATTTCCTGTTTTTCTACGCTTTTTTCGTCACACGTCCAGCGACGAGGCGTGCCAGCTTCTTCCCGAAAGCAAAGGCCGGTTTCGGGTCTTTCGGGTCCCAGATTGCATGGGCTTTCGGTCTGAAATAGGATTTCATCACACTTTTCGGGGAAAGCTGACCCGTCTTGATATATTCCCTTACGGCAAGAAGATCCTCATAGGCATACCAGAATACGATGTTTTTATCCTCACGTACAGCTTTCGGCTCAAGTGGACGGCCTGTAAGCTCCCGGTAGGTGATATAAGGAATATTGATTCCTGTCTTCTGCAGCAGGTGGTTTAAGTTTGTAATCCTCACATTGATTTCAATCAAATAATACTGCCCTGTTTCGGCATCTTTTTTGAACTCGATTTCGGCAAATCCTTTGTACTGGATCCCTTCGAGGAATTTCGTTCCAAGCTCGTACAATTCCGGAACGTATTTCTGCTGAGTGTAGACAGAGGCCCCATAATTCACAGGAAACTGCCGAAGCTTCTGGCAGGTCACCCAGTGGGTCACTTTCGAATCCTGATCCAGATAAGCATCAAATGTGTACATATGATCGTCAAAACCAGGAATGATGCGCTGTACAATCACTTCGATATCTGCCGCTTTCGCCTCGTTGACTTTCTCCAGCAGTTCCTCCTGATTGTGTACCGTGAAGAGCTTTCTTCGGAACTTGGCCACAAATGCCGGTGAATCCACCGGTTTGACAAGGCACGGATACTGAATGTCCTTTTCCACACGCTCTACGAAATTCTCTTCATCGACATTGACGGTCTCAGGAACCGCCACCCCATGTTCAGAAGCCAGGGTATGAAGCGTTCCTTTGTCCATTATCTTAGTATATAACCCCTGTTCCTTTTGAGGAATAAGGAAATGTTCCCGTAATTCCGGCAGATGTTCATCGACGAACTCCACGTACGGATCGGCTGTCGGAATGAGAACAGGAGGACTGTCCTGTTTCTTAGCATAATCCACGAGGAAAGCAGCAAGTCCAGCCGGATCTTCTTTATAGTGAGGTCCGATCAGCGCTTCCGAACAATATTTAGATTCCAGCCCGTAAGCCCCTTCCCACGCGTAATCCACAGCAGCAACATGGACACCATGAATACCCAGACACCGGATTGTACTCAGTCCAATATAATAATTCGCACCTAAAACGACCGCTTTATTCGTCATGAGATATCCCCTTTTACCTTTTTATTAACTATACACGACCCGTAATCTAAGGCGTGAATCTTCCGATATGTAAACATATATATTTTACCACAATCCACGGGGGAACAAAACGCAAACCGGTTCCCGGCATAGAAAAGGCGGCCCGGACACGGGACGCCTTCAATCTTTCTATCTATTTGGCAGATGGCGGCTGAACATCCAATGGATTGGACGGAGCAGCGGCTGTTTCCTGTCCGCTTTTGCGGAAACGGCGCACCCACGTATCAGCTGCATACATCACTAAGAACAGAAGCAGGACGGTCAGTGACAACATCGCAAATGATGTAACCATTGTTTTTCCCCTTTATTCGTTAAATTTCCTCAAATCACTACAAATCCTTATATATAATACCAAATATACGGCTGTTGTAAATGTTTATTTCTATTTTCTCCAATATTCTATGGATTCTTCAAAAAAGCCGCCTTCCATGTAAAGGAAAGGCGGCCTGGAATCAGGACCATTCAAACTCCCAGTCTTCTTTTAAAATCAGGTAGGAGGCAAAAAGGCGGTCCTCTCTGTCCAGATGGTCTGCACGGTCTTCCAGCTGCAGTTTCGGTAAAAGAATTGCTGCAACATCTTCCGTTAACTCTTCCTGTTCCACGGCATTCAAACCAGGGTAGCGGTGAACATACGTCCGAAGCAGTTTCCAATCTTCTTTTGAAAACCGCTGGCGTTCCCAATCTCCTATGTGCACCGTCTGCGCCGTAATGTTCCTTTCCCTGAGAAGCTTGTTCAGCTTTTTATCCGAACTCTTCTCTGCCTTTTTCTTCTTCTCATGGATGACAATCGTTCCAGCTACCACATCACCAAGACGTTTGTGGGACGGATGGAAAAAGACCATCAGCATACCAAGCAGGTAATAGAAAGGAAGCATATCAATAATCCGGAGCAGATTTCGAATGAGAACAGAAAGAGCGGTCGGACGTCCGCCATTCTCCCTGACCACTCGCAGTCCCAGAAGCATCTTGCCCGGCGTCCTTCCGTTTGCAAGCCATTCAAATAAAAAGAAGTACCCCCAGTTAATAATAAAAACGATCACAATGATGACAGCAACGATCACGCTCTCTGCCTGCCAGAAGTAAACACCCATGTAGTTATCCATCAGCAGGATGACTGTCAGCAGACCGGCATTCATCAGCGTAGTAATCAACGTATCTGTAATCTGTGCCGCTCCCCGGCTGCCCAGTCCAGCCAGTCTGAAATTAAGAGTCACATGCTCCGGTGTTTTCACTTGTACATTTTCCTGCATACGCCATCTCCTCTCCCGGGTTTCCATTAAAGGCAATCTTGCTTATAATTAAACTACGTTGTAAAAAATTTCCGAGCGGCAGGTGACCCTATGAATTATCGTACATTTATCTCGCAGAACCGCCAGGATTGGAAGCGGCTGGAGAATCTGATCCATACGCTGCAGCAGAATAAGAAAAAATGGACAGCCGGGCAAGTGGAGGATTTCCAGCGGACATATCAGAAGGTTACCCAGCACCTGGCGTTCAGTCAGACGTACTTCCCTGAAGAAGAGAGCACGGATTACTTGAATACGCTGACATCAAAAGCCCACAACACCCTGTATCAGGAGCAGACCTCCAACTGGAAACAGGTGAAGCATCTGTTCGGCCACACCTTCATCCATCTTCTTCGTGAGCAGTGGGCGTTTGTCATCATCAGCATGTGCCTGTTTCTTCTTGGAGGAACGGCTGCGTTTACAGCCGTCTACCAGGACCCAATGAGCCTGTACACGATACTGCCCGCCAACATCGCTCAAAACGTGGACCCGTCACAGATCGGCAGTGACGGTGGGGTGAATTCACCAGTGATGTCGGCTGAAATTCTGACCAACAATATACAGGTGGCCTTCCTTGCGTTTGCCGGTGGTGTAACCTTTGGTCTGGTCACCGTCTATGTGCTTATTTTTAACGGCATCATCGTCGGCGCGCTGGCCGCTCTTTTCTTCACCTACGGAAAATCCTATGATTTCTGGGCCTATATCGTCCCTCACGGAATCATCGAGCTGACAGCCATTTTCATTGCCGGCGGAGCCGGACTTCTGATGGGCTTTAAATTATGGGTCCCCGGCTCACGAACCCGTGCCTATCAATTGAAAACGAACGCCTACCGCTCCGTGCTGCTGTTAATCGGAACGCTGCCCTTGTTTATCATCGCCGGGATTATTGAAGGATACATCACGCCTTCTGCACTGCCGCTTGAAGCTAAGTATGCTTTTGCTGCACTGACTGTGATCGGACTACTCGTCTATATCGTTCTTGGAAGCCGACCGCTTAAAGCAGCCCGCGGTTCATAATATCAATGTAATAGGATACAGAGGCGGATGCGAGAGCCTCTTCCGGAGCTTCAACCATCGGAAGCCCACGGCTCTCCCAGCGTCTCATTTCCTCCTTTTTATCCATCAACTGCTTCTGTGCCATACTTTTCACCATTGTGGATGCAACATCTTCCGGGATGCGCCTCGCAGCCTCATCCACTGTCCTGTCCTCAATACCAACCATAAGAAATAAATGGGAACGCCTTAACCTCATCAAGTAATGCAGCGCTGTTTCTTCATATAGAAACGTGGTGACATCGCTGAACAAAAGATAAAGGCTGCGCTTATTTTGGACGGATTGTAAATATTGAAAAGCGGAGGCGTAGTTCGATTCATAACCTTCCACCTCCAAATGATAGACTTCCTGTAGAATGGTCTGCATATGGGCCATTCCTTTTCCAGGAGGCACATAGACATGAACACGCTTTGAAAAACCAGCCAGAGAAACATAGTCGCCTCGCTTTAAAGCCGCCGTTGTTACAGTAAGAGCCGCTTCCAAGGCTTTTTCGAGGCGGTTATTTTCTTCAAGCTCCACTCCCATCATTCTTCCGCAGTCAATAAGGATCGTCACATACTTCCCATGTTCCGGCTCATATTCATTCATCATGAGCTCCTGCTGTTTCGCCGTCTGGCGCCAGTTAATCTTTCGAATGTCATCGCCTGTCACGTACGACCGGATCTGACTGAACTCTCCTGAGCCGACCCGGTCTTTCCTAATGCGGGTTCCTTCATAAAGCAGAAAACGCTGGGCATCTTTCAGAAAGTGCCGGCTGCCGCTTAAGTCCGGGATGACCCGCACCTTCATTTCCTGATCGACACGTCCCTGTCTCGCCCACAGGCCGATGGATGAACACCAGCGATAGGAAATGGACGGAAGTCTATAATCGCCCCGTTGTCCGGCCGTAAACGAAAACGGGAGGTCTTTTCTTTCTCCTCCCTTGATCCATCCTTCCAGTGGAAAAGGTCTGGAGAACGATGGAGGAAAATGATCGATCACTTCTACAAACATCCGGTGATCCGAGTTGTTTTTTATGACAAGGGCAGCTTCACTCTCTAACCCACGTTCAATCTCCTCCTCCATTGAACGATGGAAGTGAATTTGTTTTTTCCCTGGCATCAGCATCAAATCCAGAAGGCTGAGGAGAAAAACGACAGCATTTAAGGAAAGCAGATACGGCCAGGGAACACCCAGGGCCGCCAGTCCTGTCACTAAAACCAACAGCACAGCTGCAAGAAGGAGCAGCCTTCGCGTTGGTACGATCCCCCTATCGCGGAACAGGAACAGATCCCACCAGCTCCTGAATGATCTGGTCATAGGTGGCTCCCTCCAATTCCATATGAGGCGCAAGTAAAATCCGGTGCCTCAGTGCAGGTACGGCTACTTTTTTCACATCGTCCGGTGTCACATAATCCCGCGACCCTAAATAGGCCCAGGCTTTTGCCGCACGTGCCATCGCTATAGCCGCCCGGGTACTCGCCCCGTTCCGGATCGTATCCGTCTCTCTTGTTTTCCTTACCAGCTGTGTGATGTACTCATAGACGTCATCCGTTACGGTAATCGCTGCAATCTCCCTGCTTACCTCCTGGAAGATATCCATAGACAGAACGGAAGTGGTCTCAGCATCAGCTGTCCCACCACTGACGATACTCTTTATAACATTCACTTCTTCTTCGAGAGCAGGGAAATCGACAGTCAATTTAAACATAAAGCGGTCCTGCTGCGCTTCCGGGAGTGGGTACGTGCCTTCAAACTCGACCGGATTCTGTGTAGCCACAACAAAAAACGGAGCAGGAAGCGTATAGGTATCCCCCTGGATGGTCAGCTGTTTTTCCTCCATCGCCTCAAGCAGTGCCGCCTGTGTTTTAGCGGGCGTACGATTGATTTCATCTGCCAGAAGAACGTTTGTAAAAACCGGTCCCTTCAATGTTTCAAACATGCCGGACTTCATGTTGTAGATCATGCTCCCTGTGATATCACTCGGAAGCAGATCGGGTGTGAACTGAATGCGTTTGAAATCGCCGCCAAGCAGGTCAGCGAGCGTCCGGACCATTTTCGTCTTCCCTGTACCCGGCACACCTTCCAAAAGGACATGGCCTCCGGAAAATACCGCTGCCAGCATCAGGCGGAGATTTTCCGACTGTCCGATGACTTTACTTTCGTAGGATTCGATTAATTGATGGATCTGCTCTTTCATCTGTCCTGCACCTCTTTCCTCATCTGTTCAAGTACACCTGACCATTCCAGGTAGGATTTTTTATCGACATGACTTTGATGTTCCAGCGGTTCAATCCGGCGGGACATCGTCGTCCACCTTTCCAACGAATCCGGGTCGATCCGTCCGTCCAGACGCTCTCTCGTTTCTTCCCATGATATGTGGACCGGTACACCGAAGCGCTCCTGCAGCAGCTGGCAGATATAGGATTCCTGGATCGCCAGCGACTCCCGGTAAAACTCCCCTTTTTTATACCAGCTTGCAACGGCCTGAAGACGTTCATCCCCAAAGCGGACGACATCCTCCCGCGGTGTGAAGAATGGGCCGAAACGCTTCCCTTTCCACCACAGCCAGGCCAGCGTCAACAAGGCCAGCTGAAAAGTGAAAAACAAGAGCCAGGAAGGGTAAACACCTGCTTTATCAGCGAACCCGTTCCGGGTATGTATGTATTCATCAAACCAAAGACTTCCGCCGCTGCCCGCTGTATCCATAAGTTTCGTGACAAGGGTAAAGTGATCCTTTTCTATTATCCGGTCGTTAACAAGCCAGGAGGGCGTTAAACCGACAATCAGCCTCCCCTCGCCGTAAGATCGTTCAATGGCAACCGCTCCACTTTCGTCCTTCAGCAGTATTTTATCTGCTTCCCCGGTCCGCAGCCGGTGGGGAGCAGGGATATCTGCCTCATACTGATTTCCGCCGGCATCTGTGATGAGCGAAGATCCCTGGTCGGAATCCGGATACTCAACAGCCACATCAAAATAACCGGCCGGATGCTGTTTCATCAGCCAGATGGTGTTGCCTGCCTCCATCCACTCCTTGTACCGCTGCATCTCCTCCCCACTCACCGTCGTCACAGGCTCCGCCATCAAGAGGGTCTGGGAGGTACCGGCCGCCGGAAGCTGTCCAGGGGCTGCATTCCAGCGCGCGGCATCCTGATCCCGCTCTTCCAACAGCGTGTAGAACCCCTTCAATCCGTTTGGTGCCGGAGATTCGGATGTGTACGGAGGATAGACTTCCGGTTCTTCTTTTGAGCTCCAGTAAATGACCCCGGCAAACAGAAGGAGAGCCGCTCCGATTCCCAGCCATGTTTTCCTTTGGTTCATCAGGCCTCCTCCTTTCTTCCTTCCTTCACATACCATGCTGCATCAGAACGGAAGGTATGGTAGTCCTTTTCATTCAGCAGCCGCTCTCCGTAGGTCATCTGGTCATACATTAAGGCCAGACGGCGGAACGCTTCCACATAATCCGCTCCGGTATGAGCTTTCAATTCCTTTTCATAATCCCCATTGGTTTTCCATGACTGCACATCTACAAACCCTTGATCATCAAAATGAAGCAGGAGCCCCAGAAAAACCTGACGGGCCGCAGCAGTCCATTGTTGCTGTTCCGCCCATTCATCTGCCTGCCGCCAATGACTATCGAGCGAAAGCGGTCCTTCTTCACCTGGAAGAAACGTCCGGTTTCTACGGGCATGCTTTTCGCCCGAGAGTCTGCTGAACAGCCGGAAAGCCAAAAACACGAGAACACCGAGGCCGATGGCTCCAATGAAATACAGCACACCATCCACCGCAGATCCTGTGATTTCCGCCCCGGGAAAAAGAGTTTCCAACAAGTCTCTGACCCATTCGGAAAGCAGTTCGCCGATCCGGCTGCCTGCACGCTCCGGCTGTTCTTCATACGCTTCATATTCCGTCCTGCTCAAAATATCGCTCAAGTATTCCTTTTCCTGCTGTATTGCGCTCATACTGCCACCCACCTTCAGCCCTTCGCAGATTACATGTTTTTATAGGAAGCAATCATATCCTTCAAGTCTCCGCCCTCATTCCGGGTCTTCAAATCGTACAACAGGACCGTGTAACCAACCATTAAAAACAATGTTCCGAGGAGTGTAGACAGGTCGGTCAAAAGTTTGCCGGCTACACTTCCTCCAAGAAGAATAATGGAAACCGCATCAAATATAGAAGTTAGCAGGAATATGATGATGCCGAAGACAACAAATAACCCGAGCGTCGCCCAGAATCTTCCTTTCGTTAATTTCCAGCTTTCTGTGAACCCAGGCGCTGCTTTTTTGTAAACAACCGATCCGAAGAACATACTCAGTCGTGTTCCAAAAAAAGCGAGCAGCGCGATAAAACCGAGGACGAGGAGAATGATCGGAATAAATCCAGCTCCGTCTCCAGCCGCAAGGGTCAGTCCGATCCCGCCAAATCCAATGACAATAAAGAAAACGAAAAAGACTCCAAAGACGATGACCCCAAGCAGCAAAGAGCTTCCAATCAACGGCCAGAACCTTGAAAAGGCCCCTTTTACTGCTGTTTTTTTCGTCCAGCTTTCTCCTTTGATGACTTTGCCGGCTGCAATGATGACCGCAGCCTGAGCCATTGTATAGAGCACGAGATTCAAGATGGTGTTCAACCCCAGGTACACCATTTCCATTCCAATTCCCAGGTTAGCAGCAACCGAAGCTTGTATGTTTCCCGCACTGTCCAGGTTGTTCATCAGCTGCTCTCCGAATCCTCCGCCGGATGTTTCGCGGAAAAGATCAATACCGCTTACAATCATGAACAAGTAATCGACTATGAAAATCGGGCCGATTAAAAATAACAGCATAAGAAATAAAGACGGGAAATGCTTCTTCGATATGCTGAACGATGTATCAAGAATTTCCCCAAATGATTTAGGTTTCAGCTGTGTTGGTTCCATAACCTTCCTCCTCTATAAGCATTTACTATTAGTTTAACACGGAGAAAGGGTTATTTTGACAAAAAAAGACAATGATCTCGTGATAGAATCATAGGAACGTACCCGTAAAGGAGGAAAAGGATGGGCGATATCCAGCTGCACAACTACCAGCACGTATGGCCTGAGATATTTGCTGAAGAAAAGGCTGAAATCTTGAGCTTTCTTGATCAGGACTACCCTGTCGAGCATATAGGGAGCACAGCTGTCCCCGGGATGAAAGCAAAGCCGGTGATTGACCTGATGCTCGGTCTTCCCCGCCTTGATCTAAATGGTTCCTTCATCCATGCTCTGCAGAAAGCCGGCTATACATATGTGCCAAAGCTCGAATGGAAGGAGCGGTACTTTTTTCGTAAAGGAGAGCCGGGGAACGGAACGTGTCACCTTCACATCACAGCGTATGAAGGAAACGAGTGGCGGGATAAGCTTGCCTTTCGCGACTATCTCATGAAACATCCGGAAAAAGCCATGGACTATCAGAGGTTGAAAAGCCGCCTTGCCGTCACACACAAAAAGAACCGCTCCCGCTATACCGCAGCGAAGGAACCGTTCATTCAGCACATCCTCCATCTCGCTGAAAAAGAAAGCTGACACCCGTGTGGGTGCCAGCTTTCTTTCATGATAACTTCTGAAGATATTGGGCGGCCGTTTCGATTCCTTTTGTGAAATTATCCAGATGGAAGTGTTCATTAGGGGCATGGAGATTCTCTGTCGGAAGACCAAAACCCATCAATACGACAGGGGCATCCAGGACACGTCCAAATACTTCCACGATGGGAATGGACCCGCCTTCTTTCGGAAACAGCGGACGCACCTTGTAGACATCCTCATAAGCCTCTGCCGCAGCCTGGATAAAGGAGTTTTGAGAATCCATGGCGACAGGGTCCGCTTGAATGAATTTCTCCAGACTGACTTTGGTCCCGGCAGGCTTATGCTGCTTCACATGGCGTTCTATTGATTCATAAACCGCCTGTGGATTTTGATCACCAACGAGACGGCAGCTGATTTTGGCGGAGGCTTCCTTTGGAACAATCGTCTTCAGTCCCTCGCCCTGGAAACCGCCTGTCATGCCATTGATCTCGAGCGTCGGGCGGATGCCTGTTCTTTCTTTAAATGAAAACCCGGCTTCTCCGTAAAGGTCGTCTATATCCAGTGCGCGTTTCGTTTCTTCTTCGTCAAAAGGAACGGCAGCGACTTCCCGGCGGAGTTCTTCGGTCGGTTCCGGAACGCCTTGATAAAAGCCCTCTACAGAGACTCTCCCCTCTGAATCATGAAGGGAATCCAACAGGTTGACGAGCGAATGAACCGCATTCGGTACGCCGCCTCCATATGTACCAGAGTGAAGATCAGAGTTTGCGGTCCGGACCGTCATTTCCATCGCCAGCGCCCCACGAAGGGAGGTGCAGATCGCCGGCTGGTCTTTGCCGCTGAAGGAAGTATCACTAATCACGACAGAATCACAGGATAAACGCTCTTGATTTTCCTCAATGAAAGGACCGAGATGCGGACTGGCCACTTCTTCCTCCCCTTCGATGATAAACTTCACGTTCACAGGCAGCGCTCCATGCTCTTTCATCAGAAGCTCGGCCGCCTTGATATGAATGAACAGCTGGCCCTTGTCGTCGGTCGCTCCACGTGCATAAATCCTGCCGTCTTTGATGACCGGCTCAAACGGCGGTGTGTCCCAAAGGTCAACAGGGTCTTCCGGCTGGACGTCATAGTGACCGTACACCAGCACGGTCGGCTTATCAGGGGCATGGAGCCAGTCACCATAAACAAGTGGATGACCATTCGTTTCGATGACTTCCACATGCTCCATTCCGGCCTTTTCCAAAGCTTCGGCGGTCCATTCCGCCGCCCGGCGAACCTCTCCTTTATATGCAGACAGCGACGAAATACTCGGTATACGCAGATACTGCTTGAGTTCTTCGATAAATTGTTCCTTATGTTGTTCCACAGCTTCTCTCACTTTATTACCTCCCTTTTTCAAACCATATCCTCATTATACATGATGCAGACGGCTGTCCTTCTTTCTCCCATTGTCATCCTGCAGAAGAAAACGGACGGTGCAAGTCGAATGCACCGTCCGGATGTACTTCCTATATAAGAGAGATAATAAAGCTGATTACTACTATTAAGCCGATAATCATCAGGATCGTACGAATCATGCGATCACCTCATTGTGTTTGGATTTTCTTTTACTATTCCCTTAATCCTGCATTTTTGAAACAACGAAGAAAAAAAAGCTGCCGGAAAAATTCCCCGGCAGCCTGAGAACGGACAAATCCATCCTCCATTTTATTTTTTTACATGACTTCACGATCCCAGAAGCGGTGGGCGGCAACAGCTTCACCAAACTGTTTGGCGAACTGCTCTGCGTTGTCTCCTGTAATGACGCCGCTTTGGCCGTCCATATCGTTCTGCTGCACATATTCCACACCTTCGTGAGTCGCTCCAATTGGTTTGAAGTGCATGAACGCTTCAGACAGGAAGTTACCGGACTGCTTGGCGAACGTTTGATCCGCATCAGCACCTCCGACAGCATAAATCGCATCATAAAGAACGGAATCCACCGTGAGGAACGTATGGTCCACTTTCAGTTCTGAATTATCATCACCTTTCAGCATCCCTTGACGGTTACTGATAATGTTTGTGATGATCCCTTGGGATTCCAGCTGCTCCAATGTCTGTCTCACATCCTGACCATTAAAACCGTCAGCAAGAATGACACCGACCGTCCTCGTTGCCGGAGAGTGAACCGTATTCGCCTGGCTGAGCGCCGGGGAAGATTTCGTCACGTTCGAACCACCGGATTCCGGAGGGGTTACACCGATGTTCTTCGCAAAAGACTGGGCGAGCTCAAGGCTTACGTTGGAGAACATCTCTACGATTTTCTCACGCACATCCTCACTCTGTACTTTTCCAAGTTCAAAGCTGAATGCATTGATGATGTGATTCTTTTCATGATCACTCATGCTGTTCCAGAACAGGGTCGCCTGGGAGAAGTGATCCTTAAAGCTTTCACTTCGTGCACGGACTTTATGGCCGTCCACTTTTTCCTGATAATGCTCAAAGCCGCCTTCTGCTTTGCTCGCAGGTGCCGGCGTGTTGCCAGCCAGACCATTTTTGTGATAAGCCACAGGTCCTTTATTGATCGTCTGACGTCCATAGCCGTCACGCTGATTGTTAAAGAACGGGCAGACCGGACGGTTGATCGGCAGTTCGTGGAAGTTCGGGCCGCCGAGGCGGATCAGCTGCGTATCCGTGTAGGAGTGAAGACGCCCCTGTAGCAGCGGGTCATTCGTAAAGTCGATGCCTGGTACAAGATGGCCCGGGTGGAAGGCGACCTGTTCGTTTTCAGCAAAGACGTTATCGACGTTGCGGTTCATCGTCAGTTTACCGACGATTTCGACAGGTACGTCTTCTTCCGGCCAAAGCTTCGTCGGATCAAGAAGGTCGAAGTCAAACTTATATTCATCTTCTTCCGCAATCACCTGGAAGCCAAGTTCATATTCCGGATAATCCCCGTTTTCAATAGAGGTCCAAAGGTCACCCCGGTGGAAGTCCGGGTCTTTTCCATTAATTTTCTGAGCCTCGTCCCAAACGAGGGAATGCGTTCCAAGAACAGGTTTCCAATGGAACTTCACAAAGTGTGCGACGCCTTCTTTGTTCACAAGGCGGAAGGTATGTACACCGAAACCTTCCATCATACGCAGACTGCGTGGAATGGCACGATCGGACATTGTCCACATCACCATATGCGCAGATTCCTGGTTATGGGCAACAAAATCCCAGAACGTATCATGGGCGGATGCCCCCTGCGGCATACCGTTATGCGGTTCAGGCTTAACAGCGTGAACTAAATCGGGGAATTTGATTGCGTCCTGGATGAAGAAAACGGGAATGTTGTTTCCTACAAGATCAAAGTTCCCTTCCTGCGTATAGAATTTCGTAGCAAAACCTCGGGCGTCACGAACAGTCTCCGCAGAGCCCTTGGACCCCTGCACGGTAGAAAAACGTGTAAACGTCGGGGTTGTCTTCGATGTATCCGTCAAAAAGTCAGCACTCGTGTATTTTTCAAGTGATTTATATAATTGAAATTCTCCATGAGCAGAAAAACCTCGGGCGTGCACAATACGCTCAGGGATACGTTCATGGTCAAAGTGGGTCATTTTTTCGCGAAAGTGAAAATCCTCCATAAGAGTAGGGCCGCGCTCACCAGCTTTGAGGGAGAATTCATCCTCAGATACTTTCACTCCCTGGTTGGTGGTCATATGTTTACCAGAATCATCTACTCTGTACTGATCCAGCTGCTCATCCTTTTTTGTACGCTTGTCGCTCATTGTGCTCCTCCTCTGATTATGTTTAGAATGGTAAGTAAAAAATAACCATTACAATCTAAAAGTACCCGAGGGTTCGACAACTTAAACGACATTATTATTATTTTTAGAAAACAAAAACAATGAATCAGGTAGACCATAAAAAAAGGGGGACATCGTTGTCCCCCCTTTTTTGATAGTTAAGGCAGCTGCGTCGTACCCATCAAGTAACGATCACATTCACGGGCTGCTTCACGGCCTTCATTGATTGCCCACACAATCAAGCTTTGTCCGCGTCGCATGTCGCCCGCTGCAAACACGCCATCTACATTGGTCGTGTATCTGCCATATTGTGCAGCTACATTGGAGCGGACGGTCGTTTCTATGCCCAGCTTCTCAATGAGATCCTGCTCCGGCCCGCTGAATCCAATCGCAAGCAGGACAAGGTCCGCCTTCCACACTTTTTCCGTCCCCGGAATTTCCGTACGTACTTTGTTCCCTTTTTCATCATAGGAAAGAGCGACATCAATGGTATGCACTTCCTTGATGCGGTTGTTCTCGTCACCGACGAATTTTTTCGTCATGACTGCATAAGCTTTCGGATCTTTACCGAATTCAGCTTCCGCTTCTTTCTGCCCATATTCCACACGGTGGATAATTGGATACTGCGGCCACGGGTTTGTTTCATTATCGCGGACGCTGCTCTTCTTATCGTAGATATCAAATTGGGTCAGACTTTTACATTCATGGCGCATGGATGTGGCCATACAGTCTGTTCCTGTATCTCCCCCGCCGATCACGATCACATTCTTACCCTTGGCACTGATATAGTTGCCGTCTTCATGGTCCGAATCCAAAAGACTTTTCGTATTGGAATGAAGGAAATCCATCGCATAGTGAACGCCTTTCAAGCTTCTTCCACTTACGTCGATGTTCCTCGGTGTCGTAGCACCGCCGCATAGAATGACCGAATCATATTCTTCATTCAAGCGGGAAACAGGGTAGTTACGCCCTACCTCTGTGTTGGTCAGGAATTGAATGCCTTCCTGCTTCAGAATGTTCACACGGCGTTCCACGACGGAGTACGGAAGCTTCATTTCCGGAATGCCGTAGGTCAGCAGTCCGCCGACACGGTCATTCCGCTCGTATACCGTCACCCAGTGCCCGGCTTTGTTCAACTGCGCAGCGGCAGCAAGGCCGGCCGGACCGGAACCGACAACCGCCACTTTTTTACCTGTGCGGGAGGCCGGCGGCTGAGGAGTTACCCAGCCTTCCGAAAAACCTTTTTCAATGATTGAACGCTCTACACTACGAATCGCAACAGGCGGCTCATTTATGCCAAGCACACAGGCGCCTTCACATGGAGCCGGACAGGCAAATCCGGTAAACTCCGGGAAATTGTTCATTTCATGTTCTTTCTCAAGAGCTTCCTTCCATTTCCCTCGATAGACGAGGTCGTTCCACTCGGGAATCAAGTGATAGACCGGGCATCCAGTCGTAATGCCGTTGATTTCCATTCCGGAATGACACGTCGGAACGCCGCAGTCCATGCAGCGGGCCCCCTGCTTTTGTACTTCTTCATCTGAAAGGGGAAGCGTGTAATCTTCCCAGTCTTTCGTTCGAACTTCAGGATCACGCTCAGGTATAGCCTGGCGCGTATATTCCATAAATCCAGTTGACTTTCCCATCAGGTCTCCCCCTCCGCTGTTATTTGACGGTTTCCACCGGTTTGTTTCTCTCTTCAAAAGCTGTCATTTCTGCGTCAAATTTGTCCAGTCCGCTCTCTTTCAGGCGCTGAATGCGTTCCTGCATGTGCAGGTAATCTCTTGGAATCACTTTGACAAATCGGCTCACGTACTGCGGCCACTCCGCAAGGATCTTCTGTCCCAACGGGCTGTTTGTATACGATACGTGACGATCGATCATATCATAAAGCTCCTGGATTTCCTGTGAATCCTGCAATTGCTGCAGAAGCACAAGCTCCTTGTTGCACTTCGTTTCAAAACGGTGGGCTGTTTCATCAAGAACGTAGGCGACGCCTCCGGACATACCAGCAGCAAAGTTACGTCCGGTACCTCCAAGGACGACGACCCTTCCACCCGTCATATATTCACAGGCGTGGTCCCCGACACCTTCGACGACGACATCCGCCCCACTGTTCCGTACACAGAAGCGCTCCCCGGCAAGACCGTTGATATAGGCTTCTCCAGCGGATGCTCCATAGAAAGACACGTTTCCGATAATCGTGTTTTCTTCCGGACGGAACGAAGACTTGGATGAAGGGTGGACGATGATCTTCCCTCCGGACAGTCCTTTACCGACATAGTCATTGGAATCTCCGATCAGGCGCAGTGACATCCCTTTAGGAATGAAAGCTCCGAAGCTCTGTCCTGCTGAACCTTTGAATGTCAGGTTGATCGTATCTTCAGGCAGGCCTTCTGCGCCGTAGCGGCGGGTAATCTCACTGCCCAAAATCGTCCCTGTCACCCGGTGGATGTTGCGGATCGACCCGGTATATTTCATCGGTTTACCCGTTTCGATCGCATCTTTACATAACGGGAGCAGTTCTTCCATATCGAGGGTCTTATCCAGACCGTGATCCTGCTTACGCACAGCAAATAAACCATAGTTGTCCGGTACATCGGGCTGGTAAAGAAGCGCAGACAAGTCCACACCCTTCGCTTTCCAATGATCGATGGCTTCGTTTGTTTCAAGCACATCCGTCCGTCCGATCATTTCGTTGATCGTACGGAAGCCGAGTTCTGCCATGATCTCCCTCGCTTCCTGGGCAATGAAGCGCATAAAGTTTTCAAGGTGATCGGCTTCACCGGTGAATTTCTTCCGAAGTTCAGGATCCTGGGTGGCTACACCAACAGGACATGTGTTCAAATGGCAGACACGCATCATGACACAGCCTAGGACAACAAGAGGGGCTGTGGAAAATCCATACTCCTCCGCTCCAAGAAGAGAGGCGACAACGACATCTCGGCCGGTCATCATCTTACCGTCTGTTTCAACGACAATGCGGTCACGAAGCCGGTCGAGCACAAGTGTCTGGTGGGTTTCAGCCAGACCGATTTCCCACGGAAGACCGGTATGCTTAATACTTGTACGCGGCGCAGCCCCTGTTCCACCGTCATAACCACTAATCAGAACGAGATCGGCACGGCCTTTCGCTACACCAGCAGCAATGGTTCCTACACCGACAGCCGATACAAGTTTCACGCTGACACGAGCCTTTGGATTGGCATTTTTTAAGTTGTAGATCAACTCAGCCAGATCCTCGATGGAATAAATATCATGGTGCGGAGGCGGTGAAATCAACTCAACGCCTGGCGTGGAGCCGCGGACTTCGGCTACCCACGGGTACACTTTCTTACCAGGAAGGTGTCCACCTTCCCCGGGCTTCGCCCCTTGGGCGACCTTGATCTGGATTTCATCGGCATTCACTAAATAGTGACTATTTACGCCAAATCGTCCGGAAGCTACCTGTTTAATAGCGCTTCGTTTCAGGTCACCATTTTCTTCCGGTTCAAAACGGGCCGGGTTCTCCCCGCCCTCTCCGGAGTTACTGCGGCCTCCGATCCGGTTCATCGCGACAGCAAGCGCCTCGTGGGCTTCCTGACTGATGGAACCGAAGGACATCGCACCGGTTTTAAAGCGCCGGGTAATGTCTTCAACCGATTCCACTTCATCCAACGGAATGGACGGCCGTTTTTTAAAGGATAAAAGTCCACGCAGGGATTGAAGGTTATGCTTTTCATCCGTCAGCATCTGCGAGTACTGCTTGAAAAGATCATAATCATTGGCACGGCAGGCGTGCTGCAGTGTCGCGATCGTCTGCGGATTGTACTGGTGATCCTCACCATTTTTGCGGTATTGATAATCATCACCCGCATCAAGCGTACGGTTTCCGCCACGGTCCTCACTGAAGGCTGTTTCATGACGCATCAATACTTCTTTTTCAATGATGTCCAGACCGATTCCGCCGAGACGGGAAGCCGTCCGGGTAAAGTATTGATCGATCACATCCATCCGAATACCGACAGCCTCAAAAATCTGGGCTCCCCGGTAACTTTGGATGGTTGAAATCCCCATTTTGGAGAGGACTTTAATAATACCGTCTGTTGCCGCTTTAATGTACGTCTGTACAGCTTCGTTATGGGAAACGGCTTCAAACTGACCGGTTTCAAGAAGGTCACGCAGCGATTCATAGGCAAGGTAGGGGTTGATCCCTTCTGCCCCGTAGCCCAGAAGTGTTGCAAAATGATGGACTTCACGCGCTTCCCCTGTTTCCACAAGCAGACTGACTTTCGTTCTCGTCCCTTCGCGGATCAGATGGTGGTGGAGACCTGAAACAGCAAGCAGCGTCGGGATGGCTGCATACTCACCATTCACACCGCGGTCAGAAAGGATAATCAGTGTCGCTCCGTCTTCCACCGCTTGATCGGCCTCTTCAAATAAACGGTCGAGCGAAGCTTTCATTTCATTTTCTTCCGCTTTAAATAACGTCGACAGTGTGACCGGTTTGAATCCTTCCACCGTCTGCTGGCGAAGCTGTTCGAGCTCTTTATTCGTCAGAATCGGTGTCTTCAGACGAATTTGACGGCAGCTGTCGGGTTTAGGATCCACCAGGTTCCCTTCGGCACCAATGGTCGTTTCCACCATCGTAATCAGTTTTTCACGAATGGCATCGATCGGTGGGTTGGTCACCTGGGCAAACAGCTGCTTGAAATAGCTGTAAAGCAGCTGAGGTTTCTTGGAAAGGACAGCCAGCGGAGAATCATATCCCATCGAACCGACCGGATCTTTTTTATCCGTCACCATCGGCATGAGGATCTTATTCAATTCCTCTGTCGTGTATCCGAAAGCGAGCTGCTGATCGATCAGATTTCCGATCGGTCGGTGTTCTGCAGCCGGCTCAGGCAGGTCTTCCAAATCGAATTTATGATCATCAATCCATTCCTGGTACGGATGCTCACGGGCAATCTGAAGCTTGATCTCTTCATCCGGGATGATTTTCCCTTCTTCAAGATCGACGAGCAGCATTTTGCCAGGGTGCAGTCGATCTTTGTACAAAATATCATCAGCGAAAATATCGAGCGCACCAACTTCAGACCCGAGCACGATCATGCCGTCCTTCGTTACATAGTATCGGGCAGGACGCAGACCATTACGGTCCAGACAGGCACCAATCTGCTTCCCGTTCGTATAGGCAAGGGCTGCCGGGCCGTCCCATGGTTCCATCAGCGTACTGTGATATTCATAAAAGCTCTTCTTATCTTCCTGAATCGTCTCATCATTGGACCATGGCTCAGGGACCATCATCATAGCCGTGTGGGCCAGAGAACGACCGGATAAGTAAAGAAACTCAAACGCATTATCGAACATGGATGAGTCACTTCCGTTGGCATCAATGACCGGCAGAAGCTTATCCAGATCTTCTTTGCTGAAGTATTCAGACTCACAAAGCTCCTGCCTCGCTCTCATCCAGTTCACATTTCCGCGGAGGGTGTTAAACTCTCCGTTATGGATGGTATAGCGGTTTGGATGTGATCGTTTCCAACTCGGGAAGGTGTTCGTACTGAATCGAGAGTGTACTAAGGCGAGGGCGGTTTTAAAATCAGGATGGTTCAAATCAATATAAAAGGAGTCCAGTTGTTCAGGAATCAGCATGCCCTTATACACAATCGTATTGGAAGACAGGCTGCTGATATAAAAGTCATCATACTGGTCCAAGGAAGCAATTTCGCTTTCCGCACGTTTGCGGATGATGTATAAACGGCGTTCCAGATCCATCTGCGTCTGGATATTTGCAGAAGGAGCTACAAAAGCCTGACGAATGAATGGCTTCGTCTTTTTCGCATCTTTTCCTACGAAGGAGTCGTTGACGGGTACAGTACGCCAGCCAAGGAACTGCTGTCCTTCTTCCTCAACGATACGCTGAAAGCGCTGCATGCAGTCGACTCTCAAGCCATGATCTTCCGGGAAGAACACCATGCCGATCCCGTATTTCCCAGCCTCCGGAAGGTATATATCTTCTTTCTCACATTGTTTTTCAAAGAATTTATGAGGAATCTGGGTTAAAATACCGGCACCATCCCCTGTACTGATATCCGCGGACTGACCGCCCCGGTGCTCCAGATTACATAAAATCGTGATGGCATTTTCTACAATACTATGACTCTTTGTCCCATCGATGTTGGCAATAACTCCGATACCACAAGCTTCATGCTCATTTTCCGGATGATACAGCCCCTGCGGAACAGGATATCCGTGTTTTTGCATTATCTTTCCCCCTAGCGGACTTATTCTTGAAGGTTGCAGGCAATAATAGAAAAATTCTGTCTTTTCAGTTTCTTACTAGTATAGCATGAACATATGGAAGAATCACGCCCTCATCAGGCATAACCGCTGAATTTTCATGCAAATACGACAATGACAATCCTTTACAAATCCACTTATAAAAACGATGTAAGCGCAACCAAATATTTTTTGAGATTTTTCAAAAGAAAATTTATTTTATTCACTTTTCCATACAAAAAACCTTTATCTACAAGCGTTTGAACGTATATTAAAACCGAAGGATGTATTTTCATACATAAAAAGGAATTTCATCTCTTCATTTAGAAAGTAGTAGGAAGGCAGGGAGGGTTTATGGATGGGAACAAAAACAAGAACATACGGAATTACAATTGGAGAGATGCAGACGGGGAGACGAAATCAAATTACCGATGTACCCGGTGTCAAAGTCGGTCATCAAACACTGACAGACGGAGACACACGCACAGGCGTAACGGTCATCCTTCCTCATGAAGGGAACCTTTTCAAACAAAAGCTGCTGGCCGCCTCGCATGTCATCAATGGCTTCGGCAAAACCACCGGATTAATCCAGATCGAAGAAATGGGGACGTTGGAAACCCCTGTCGCCTTAACCAATACGTTCGCAGTCGGCCGGGTTTACGATGCCCTCGTTGATTACAGCTTGGAGCGGAACCCTGAAATCGGACGGACGACAGGGACGGTCAACCCCGTCGTCGGGGAGTGCAATGATATGCATTTGAATGATATCCGAAACCGCAGTGTAGCGAAGGAGGATGTATGGCATGCGCTGCAAAGAGCGGAAGATGAGTTTGAAGAAGGAAGTGTGGGAGCGGGGACAGGCATGGTATGTTACTCCATGAAAGGCGGCATCGGGTCAGCTTCGCGTAAAATCGACCTCGCCTACGGATCTTATACCCTCGGCGTTCTGACATTGACCAACTTCGGGACGCTGAGTGACCTGCGGATAGATGGAAGAGCGGTTGGGAAAGAGCTGAACGAAGCACATCAGGTACAGGAGAAGGACCGCGGTTCGGTGATGGTCATCTGCGCGACGGATCTCCCGGTCACAGAGCGGCAGTTGAAGCGGATACTCAAACGGGCAGCAGCCGGATTATCGAGGACGGGGTCTATTATCGGTAACGGCAGTGGTGAAGTTGTCATCGGTTTTACAACCGCTGGAACCATTCCGCATGACAAACCGGACCAGCCCCTGTCTTTAGAAATGCTTCATGAAGAGGATATCGATGCGGCATTCCGAGCTGTACGCGAGTCCTGCGAAGAAGCTGTATTGGAATCACTGCTTTATGCAGTTCCCGGGAAAGGAAGAAATGGACATGACCGGCCGACGCTGCCTGAACTTCTTGAGAAATTCAACCTTTCCCTCCATTAAAAAAGGAGGTCTCCTCATAGGACGGGAGACCTCCTTCACATTTAAGCCGCTTTTGATTTCCTGCCTCCGTGGCGTCGGTGATAGACGACATTGATTTCCGCACCGACCATTAAGATGATACCGGTCAGGAAGAACCAAAGCATAAGAATGATGACACCACCGAGACTTCCATACGTTGCAGAGTAGTTTCCAAAGTTCGTTACGTAAAACGAGAAAGCCAGGGAAATGACCTGCCAGAGAAGCGCAGTAATCACTGCCCCCGGAAGAATATGCTTGAATGGAATGTTCTTGTTTGGGGCGAAGTGATAAAGGGCCATCAATACGAGACCGATGACCGATATACTGATCACCCAGCGCAGCACCTGCATCAGTATTTCCGTCTGAGCTGGAAGGTTGATGAAATCAATCAAGACTTGTCCGAACACTGGGAGCGCAAGAGCGACGACAATCGCTACTATCATGCCTATCGTCAACGCGACCGCCAGCAGTCTCACTTTGATGAACGACCTCGTTTCTTCTACTTCATAAGCTTCATTGGCCGATTGTATGAACGCATTGATGCCACTGGAAGCGGACCAGAGCGTACCCAGAATACCAACTGTAAGAAGCCCCCCGTTCGGCTGTTCCACTACTGCAACGATATTTTCACGGAATACATCAACGGTGCCGCTCGGAAGAACGTTGCCCATGGCCTGGATCGCCGTTTCTGAATCAATATTCAAATAGGGGAGTATAGATAATAGCAGAATCAACATCGGAACAATGGATAGTAAGTAATAATAAGCCTGGGCAGCCCCAAGCAGAGGGACGTTATCTTTTTGAAATTCCTTGATGACCGCTTTCGTATAATCAATGATCTTCTTCAACGTTTCTCTCCTCCTTCACTCCACTTTAATAGTCTATCCCCCATTCAGGAGAATATTAACCTAGGAATGTAGGAGGTGAAGCTTTTTGGACGTGTCCTTCCTGCGTGAGGAGGATGGAATTTTCATAGTTTCCCTGTATTTGGCTACCGTCCTTCTGGATATGTGAAGACCTTCCTGTTGAAGCAGGAGGCGGCTGATGCTTTGGTCGGAATATGGTTTCCTTTTATTTTCCCCCTGGATCATCCCGGTGATCCTTTCTTTCACATAACCCGATGAATATCCTCTTCCGTCCTCCCCTTGATACCCCGTGACGAAAAAGCTTTTCAAGGGATACAGTCCTTTTGGTGTCTGCATGACTTTATTGGCAGCCGCACGACTGATGGTGGACTCATGCACACCGAGCTGACCTGCCACATTCTTCAGCGTCAACGGCTGCAGCGAACGGCCCCGGAAAAACTCCTGCTGATGACGGACGACGACCTCGGCCGTCTGCAGGAGAGTGTTCTTCCTGCTTTCCAGGCTTTGAATCAGCCATCGGGCCCGTTTATAGTCTTCTTCAAAAAAACCGGCGGCCTCTGCTTTGGTATCGTATAACTCAAGGAGTTCGTGGTCCCACCCAAGGTATTTCGTCATGGAATAAGGGTCGTGAAGCTGATACCCTTCTGCCGTTTCTTCCAATATTAAATCAGGCGGGAGAGATGGAATGGATGGAGATAAAGTGGAAGCCGGCGGTCTCGGATTCAACTGCTTTAACCGCAAAAGTGCTTCCTCTCCTTCCTTCCGCTGTATGCCTGCAGACTTTTCAATCTCCTCCCAGTTTCCAAGGGCCAGATCATCCAAGTGATGCCGGATGATCAGCGGCAGTTTTTCATCCTCAGGAAAGCGCCGGGCAGCCTGAAAAACCAAATACTCCCTTATGTTCCGGCAGCCTACACCTTCGGGATCCAGGTTGACCATAGACATGCGTATGCTCCTCGCTGATTCCACCGTCGTAAGAAAGGTTTCTGCTGTCTCCTCGTCCGATGCTTCACAAAAACCGTCATCATTCAGATGCCCTGCAAGAAAAATCAGCATCTCTTTCGTCTCTGCAGGCACCTCCAACAGCCGGATCTGGTCCTCTATATTATTCCTCCATGATGCTTGATCAGGAGTCATCTCTTCCATAAAATTCATCGATGCACCTTGCTTGTAGAACATGGATGAAGCGTCGACAGAAAAATGAAGGAGCGGGTTTTCATCAACCTCCCGCTGCACATACTCCCATAACTCACCCGCTGAATATTGAAGCATTTGAACGGCCTGGCGCATTTCCGTTGTCATAAATAAACCTGTCGTTTGTTTCTGAACAAGCTCAAGCTTCATGAGAACACCTCTTTGGTAACGCTTTCATAATAATGTACTTCTATGATGCTTGAACGGCAGTCATTTTTCAATAGCAAAAGCCTTCTTCCTTTATACGGAAGAAGGCTGCAAAGGTCATAATACATGTTCAGCCAGTGTTTGTTGAACGGATTCGATCGGGCTGTCCTTCTTGAAAAGTTTTCCGATCGGCTCGGATGACCCTGAAATCCATATCTTCAGCTCAGCATCCATATCGAAGCTGCCCGCTGTTTCTACGCTGAAATGGGTGATGCTTTTATACGGGATGGAGTGGTACTCCACTTTCTTCCCCGTCATGCCCTGCTTATCCACGAGAAGCAGCCGTTTGTTTGTGAAGATAAACGAGTCGCGGAGCACTTTATAACCGCTCTCTACCTGCTCTCCACCGGCAAGGATATCTTTCAAATCCTTTTCAAGCTTCGTTACGTCCACTTCGGACGCGTTTCCCATTAATCCATCTAAGAAACCCATTGGTTACGCCTCCTATTTCATTAACCTTAGAATCATATTCTCTGACGGATCCAGTTTGATCGTCAGCCAGTTATTTTTCGAACTGAATATACTTTTCTTGTTCTCCAGCTGCTGCCATTTCCCTTTTTGAATGGGGATATTAATCTCCCGCTTTTCCCGGAGGTTCCGGTTGAACAAAAAGAGAATCCGCTCGTCCGCCGCTTCATTTCCAAAATGGTCGACATTGTTTTCATTCCATCTCTCAAATCCGATAACATCATCATCCAGGGCAAAGGACTTCCAATGCCCTGTACGAAGAACATCATGCTCTTTCCGCCAACTCCCGATTTTGGTATACCAGTCAAGCAGTTCCTGGTTTTCTCTTCCCCACGGATAAGGTTTACGATTATCCGGATCTGCTCCGCCTGTCAGCCCGGCTTCATCGCCATAGTACAGGGAAGGCACACCCGGAAAAGCATAGATCCATAGACTGAGAGCCTTGATCTGCTTGAAGATGAGCTGCTCTTTCTGCTCATCGGAAAAGTCATCCGGCAGAAAGTCTGCCAGCATCGTATAAATTCTTTCGACATCATGACTGGAGAGCATGTTCATGACGGCATAGAAGTATTCTTTCGGATAGTGCTCACATAAAGTCATCAAGCGCCTGTGCACCGTGTAGGCATCCATGTCCCCTTTAATAAAGTCGAGCAGGATCCGCCGCATCGGGTAATTCATCACTGAATCCAGGACGCCCCCGAGAAAATAGTCGCGGCGTTTTCCATAGGCTGATTTGTTGGACGCATCCTCCCACACTTCCCCAAGCAGCACACTGGATGAATCCTTCTTCTTCAGCTGGGTGTAAATCTGCCGGATCAAGTCATCGGTCAACTCGTCCGCTACGTCAAGACGCCAGTGCTTCATCCCTGACTTCTGCCACGTTTTGATGACACTGTCTTCATCGTGAATCAGGAAGTTCTGGTAATCTTCATTTTCCTTCCGGAGTGTAGGGAGAGTCCCTACTCCCCACCAGGCATCATATTCGTTGGGATAGTTGTGGAATGTATACCAGCTGTAATAAGGGGAATTTTTGGATTGATAGGCACCAAGGGAGTCGTACTTCCCTTCCCGGTTGAAATAAATACTGTTGCTCCCGGTATGACTGAACACCCCGTCCAGCATAACTTCCATGCCTCGTTTTTCCGCTTCTTCAATCAGCACCTCGAAGTCTTCCTTTGTACCGAGCAGTTCATCAATCTTATGATAATCCCCCGTATCATACCGGTGATTGCTTTCGGCTTCAAAAATTGGATTCAAGTAAAGAACGGTAATGCCCAGTGTCTCGAGGTAATCAAGTTTTTCCGTAATGCCTTTCAGGCTGCCACCGAAAAAGTCCCAGCGGATGACTTCTCCTCGCTCATTGCGGATATAAACAGGGTCATTCTCCCAATGGGCATGTACAAGGCTCGTTTCCGGTGCTTTTTTCATATCAATGTCACCGGCTGCATAAAAACGGTCGGGAAATATTTGATACATCGTAGCATTCTTCCACCATTCCGGCGTTTCGTAAACAGGATCATAAACCGTAATCTGCCAGGAAGGGGGGATATGATCATAAATCCGGCCTTCCCCGCTCTCATTACTCCGCTCCCGTCCGTAAAAAAGGGTGCGGTCTTCGGAGATGATTTCAAAGAAATACCAGATCAGCTGTGGACTTTCCGGCATTTTTATAGTCGTTTCATATGTCGTGCACTGGTGTTCCTCGCTGCATACGTCCATTTCCTTCGTCTTTTCATGATCCGTACGGTCAAGGATATAGTGAAGGATGACATGGGATACACGATGGCGGTTGAGCACATCCAGTTTCAGTGTAACAGCAGAACCTTTCGGCGCAGCACCGAAAGGCTCTCTATAGGATTCCTCAAAGCTGTTATGATACATTTCCTTTTGTCTCACAAATCCGTCCCCCTATATAACTACTTCAGCGCCCCGACACGATTGATTTTCCAAATCTCCTCTGCGTATTCCTGGATCGTGCGATCACTGGAAAACACACCGGATTGGGCGATGTTTACGAGACTCTTCAAGTTCCACTGACGCTTTCGCTGATAATCCTGACTGACTTTCTTCTGAGCCAGCAGATAATCTGGAAAATCTTTCAGTACAAAGTACTCGTCATTATAGGTGACCAAAGCATCGTAAATGGCCTGGAATTCCGTTTCGCCTTTAGAAAAAGGACTGTAGTGAATCAATTCATCGAGAATACGGCGGATCCGGTCGTCATTATGATAAATCTCACTGGAAGAGTAGGAGCCTTGATTGTAATACTCCCAGATCTCCTCAGAAGTGAGACCGAAAATGTAAATGTTATCATCCCCGACGTGGTCGTGGATTTCGACGTTCGCCCCGTCCATCGTCCCCACGGTCACTGCGCCGTTCATCATGAATTTCATATTCCCTGTACCCGAAGCTTCCTTCGTAGCCATGGATATCTGCTCACTTATATTGGTCGCTGGAATGATTTTCTCTGCCATGGACACGGAATAGTTCGGAAGGAACACCACTTTTATATAATCGTTTACAGCAGGATCATTGTTGACCACTTCTGCAATACGGTTGATCAATTGGATGACCGTTTTCGCGAAATGATAACCCGGGGCAGCCTTGGCTCCGAAAAAGAAAGTCCTCGGTACCATTTCCATGGCAGGGTCTGCCTTCAATTCATTGTATAAATGCATAATATGAAGAGCATTAAGCAGTTGACGCTTATAACCGTGGAGCCGTTTAATCTGGACATCGAATATGGAGTGCGGATTGACGGTGATTCCCTGCGTCTGCTGCACCCACTCTGCAAATTCCACTTTATTCTGGTGCTTGATATCGTGAAGCTGATCAAGGAAGCTTAAATCATCTTTCCGGCTCATCAGCCGGCTTAACTGCTGCGGCTCGTGGATCCAGGTGTCGCCGATCGCTTCCGTAATGAGTGACGTCAGTTTACGGTTGCTGTGCATCAGCCACCTGCGGTGAGTAATTCCGTTGGTTTTATTGTTGAAGCGATCCGGGAATGTATGGAAGAATCGTTTCATTTCGCGATGTTTTAAAATTTCTGTATGGAGTTTTGCCACACCATTAATGCTGTGACTTCCGACAATGGATAAATGGGCCATTTTCACCTGACCGTCCGCTACGATGGCAAGGTCGGCAATGCGGTCGAAATCGCCTGGGTAAGTGCTCCACAGCTCCTGACAGAAACGCTCATTGATTTCATTGATGATCATGAAAATCCGTGGCAGCAGCGAGCGGACAAGACCTACAGGCCAGGACTCCAGCGCTTCACTAAGGGTTGTATGATTCGTATAGGAAACCGAGGACCGGGTGATCTCCCATGCCTCCTCCCAGCCGATTCCTTTCTCATCCATAAGGATCCTCATCAGTTCAGGAATGACGAGGGCCGGATGGGTATCGTTGATATGGAGGGCTGCTTTTTCAGGGAAGGAGGACCATGGCACTCCCAGTTTTTCAAAATAGCGGACAACCGACTGGACACCGGCGGAAACGAGGAAATATTCCTGCTTTAAGCGGAGGCGTTTACCGTCTTCTGTAGAATCATCCGGATATAGGAAATCCGAAATAGATTCCAGCGAACGTTTATGGCCGAGAAAATGACCGAACTCCCCTTCTTTTTCAGCACGGGACATTGTGTCTCCGACAGATGGTTCTGCGGACCACAACCGGAGCGTATTCACGGTTTCGTTTTTATATCCGGCAATCGGGACATCATAAGGCACCGCCTGGATCGGTTCGTAGTGCTCATACTTAAAATGCAGCTTTCCGTCCTTGTCACGTGTGGAAGATACCTGTCCGCCAAAACGGACTTCGATTGCTTCATCCGGGCGCCTTACTTCCCAGACGAAGTCTTTGGAAAGCCAGTAATCAGGAAATTCCACTTGTTTCCCGTCGATGATATGCTGATCAAACATGCCGTACTTATACCGGAGGCCATAGCCGTGACCAGCCATCTCCAAAGAGGCCAGGGAATCCAGAAAACAAGCCGCCAAACGGCCGAGACCGCCGTTGCCGAGTCCTGCGTCACTTTCCTTCTCTTCCAACCCGGACAGGGACAAACCAAGCTCCTCCAGTCCTTCTTCTACAAGTGTCAGAACATCCATGTTTAATAGATTGTTCCCAAGCAGACGCCCCATAAGGAATTCCATCGAGAAATAAAACACCTGCTTCGTTTTATTACGCTTGTAATGCTGCTGGGTGTGAAGCCATTTGGCATTGATTTTCTCCTGAATCAGCGCCCCTAACGCGCGGTAGGTATCATACTCCGAAGCTGTCTCCAGCGTCCGCCCATACCGGTCCTCCAACTGCTCCTTAAACGCGGCCTTGAATTCCTCTTTGCTACTGAACATCACCATAAAGGTTCCTCCTATCAGCTCTACCGGAACATCGTTTGATACAAATCCATGTACTGCTCCGCAGAGTTTTTCCAAGTGAACTTACTCTTGCAGATGTTTTTTACAAGATTCTGCCAAGAAGCAGGCTCCTGATAGAATTCGACGGCCCGGCGGATCGTGTACAGCATGTCGTGGGCGTTATAGTTTGTAAATGAAAATCCGTTCCCTTCCCCAGTCTCTTCATTATATGGCTGGACGGTGTCCACAAGTCCCCCTGTTTCCCTTACGATTGGAGCAGACAGATACCTTAAGGCAATCAGCTGACCAATCCCGCACGGTTCGAAACGGGAAGGCATGAGGAACATATCACTGGCCGCATAAATCTGACGGGATAATGGTTCTGAAAAACGGATATTCGCTGACATTTTTTCGGGGTGTCTGTGCTGTACCCATTGAAGCAGCTGCTCATATTGATATTCACCCGTACCAAGCAGGACGACTTGAACATCATCATGATAAAGCAGCTCGTCAATCACCCTTCCGATCAAGTCGAACCCTTTTTGTTCCACCAATCTGGAAACGATGCCAATCATCGGTACTTCCTTACGTACAGGCAGACCTAATTCAGCCTGCAGCCACATCTTGTTCTGAGCCTTCTTGATCAGGGAGCTGCGATACGGAAAAGCAAGGGCTTCGTCTTTCATAGGGTTATAGTTATGCTCGTCGATGCCGTTGACGATTCCGATTAATTCGTCAGTCCGTTTTCTAAGTACTCCGTCTAGGTTTTCCCCATAATAGGGCGTTTGAATCTCTTTTGCATAAGTTTCGCTGACCGTTGTAATAAAATCGGCGTAGTTCAAAGCACCCTTCATGAAGTTGATGTTCCCGAAAAATTCGAACGCATCATCTCTCATCATGCTTTCATCAAAGTCCATCAGATCATGCAGGACAGACTGCGGATAAATCCCCTGATACTTCAAATTATGGATCGTGAAGACCGTTTTCATACCTTGAAGCTTTTCCACATCCTTATAATGGGTATGTAGGTAGACAGGGATGAGACCGGTCTGCCAGTCATGGCAGTGCAGGATATCCGGAGTCCATTCCAGCGTGCAGATAAAGTCCATAACCGCTTTATTGAAGAAAACGAACCGCTCGGCTTCATCTCCATACCCATAAAGATTGGAACGTTTAAAATAATATTCGTTATCTATGAAATAGACGGGAATGCCCTCATAGTTGATATATTCGATTCCTGCATACTGGCTCCGCCACCCAAGCGTGATATCCAGTTCATCCAGGTGGGTCAGCTGTTCCTTCCAGTGATCATCCATGTTCTCATATTTCGGCAGGACGACACGGACATCGGCGCCCTGTTTCTTCAAGGCATGCGGCAGAGTACCGAGCACATCAGCAAGACCACCGGTTTTTACAAAAGGGGTGCATTCTGAACCAACCATTAAAATATTCACGTATATCCACTCCTTATCTTTGTTCAATCCATCACTTAACCATTGTTAAAGAAAAAGGACTGCCCGAGCGGTAAGGTCCAGACAGTCCCTGACAAAGGGGATTACATTGATCGCCGCTTCGCTAGTACGTACGGCTTTTCAGGTGCTCCAATCAGCGTCTTGCCACTGGAAATGGTGCAATCCTTATCAAGAATGACATTTTCCAGGACCGCTCCTTCTTCAATCTCGCAGCGCTGCATGATGATGGAGTTTTTAATGACCGCCCCTTCTCCTACTTTGACACCGCGGAACAGGATGCTGTCCTCGACTTCCCCTTCAATGACACACCCGTTGGCCACCATTGTATTTGTCACGTGTGATGACTGGGTATAATTCGATGGTGCTTCGTTTTTCACCTTCGTGAAAATCGGTGCATCCTCTTTAAATAACTCATCATGCTCAGAGGCATTCAACAACTTGGAGCTGTTGCGGTAATAACTTTCCACCGAATTGATCAGCGCATGAGTGCCGTGGTACTCATAAGCATTGATATGAATGTTCGGAAGCTTTCCTTTGATCCCATCCAGGAAGAAGTTGGAGCATCCATGGGCAATGCACTTCTCAATCAGATTGTATAGAAATTCCTTGTCAATGATGTACATATCCATATAGACGTTATGGCTGCTTCGATCATTGTGAATATTCGTCACACGGTTATTCCCATCGATATCGAGCTTGTGAGCGCGTTCATGCTCGGAATACATTTCGTCTACTTTTTTATAAATGACCGTTACGTCCGCCCCTGATTCCTTATGCTCCTGCAGGACATCCTGATAATCGATGTTGCAGATGTGCTGGGAACCGGAGATGACGATATAATCCGCCAGCGTCCGGTTGATGAAATCGATGTTGTTATGGAAATGCTGCAGATCCCCGCGGGAAATATCGGTCGGATCATTCCAGTCAGGGGGCAGGATGAAAAGACCGCCCCGTTTGCGGTCCAGATCCCAGGCTTTTCCTTGTTCGAGATGGTCCATCAGCGAACGGTATTTTCTTCTTGCAAAGACAGCTACGGATTCAATCCGGGAGTTGGTCATATTGGAAATAGCGAAATCAATCATCCGGTAGCGTCCAGCAAAAGGAACCGCTGCCCCGCAGCGGAAGTATGTGAGTTCATCGAGCATATCCTGCTCATGGTCCAGGTTAATAATTCCAGCGATACGATCCATAATATCCTCCTCAAAAATCAGTTTGTAGCATAGCTTGTTGCCAGAACACTTCCTTCATCTGCCACCAGCGTGATTTCGCTGTCTGGTGAAGGATCACCGATCACGGCTCCATCCTCAATCACCGTTCCTTTGGAGATGATGGCACGGTTGATCGTGACATTTCTGCCGATTTTGACATCCGGCATGATGACAGAATCTTTCACAACGGAGGATTCACAAACGTGAACACCATAGAAAATCACCGATGTATCCACCTTGCCGTAAATCCGGCACCCTTCATTAATCAGCGCATTTTTCACAGAAGCTGACGGTGCAATATACTGCGGCGGCTGGTTTGGATTTTTAGAATAGATCCGCCATCTGGAATCACTGAGGTTCAATTCAGGATTCTTCTTAAGCAGGTCCATATTGGCTTCCCAAAGGCTGTCGACCGTTCCGACATCCTTCCAATAGCCTTCGAATGTATAGGCCATCATCTTTTTATAATCGTTAAGAAGAGATGGAATGATATCCTTCCCGAAATCATGGGAGGAATCTTCTTTTTCCGCATCATCAATCAAGTACTGCTTCAGTACATCCCAGCGGAAAATGTAGACGCCCATGGAAGCCAGGTTGCTCTTCGGATATTCAGGTTTCTCATCAAATTCTGTAATCTTCCCGTTATCGTCGGCGTTCATAATTCCAAAACGGCTCGCTTCCTCCCAAGGAACTTCAATAACAGAAATCGTCACGTCCGCATCCGTTTCCTTATGGTAATCAAGCATCGCACCGTAATCCATCTTGTAAATATGATCTCCGGACAGGACCAGCACGTGCTCCGGATCATACTGGTTCAGGAATTTCAGGTTGCGGTAGATGGCATTCGCCGTTCCTGTATACCATCCTCCGCCTTCCGACTGCATGAATGGAGGGAGCACCGACACGCCTCCGAATTTACGGTCCAGGTCCCATGTATCTCCAATGCCGATGTAATCATTTAAAATAAGCGGCTCGTACTGTGTAAGTACGCCGACTGTATCAATGCCGGAATTCGTACAATTGCTCAGCGGAAAATCAATGATCCGGTATTTACCGCCGAAATATACGGCAGGTTTGGCGATCTGTTTCGTCAATGATTTCAATCTGGTCCCCTGCCCACCAGCTAGAAGCATCGCTACACATTCTTTATTTTTCATGATTCTCCTCCTTGATTTACTGATGTTCTTTTCAGGAAGCTCACACCGAGCGGGGGAACCGTCATGGTGACATGCTGGTTCTGGCCCTGCCATGGAGAGGATATCGTGTCCAGGGGCAGTCCATTTCTCTGCCCGGAACCACCAAAGTGCTCCGCGTCACTCGAGAAAATTTCCTCGTATGAGCCTTGTTCAGGCACTCCGACTTTATAATCGTGGTAGACCTCCGGAGTGAAATTGCATACAATGACTAATTGATCGTTTGATGTCCGGCTGTTCCGTACAAAAGATATAATGCTCTGCTCGTAGTTATTCGGATCGATCCATGTGAACCCTTCTGGTTTATGATCGAGCTCCCATAATGCAGGCATCTCCTGATACATCTGGTGAAGCTGTTTCGTGTACTCCAAAATGGAGGAGTGGGAATCGTATTCCAGCAGCTCCCAGTCCAGGTCCTCCAAGTCCTTCCACTCGTCGAATTGTCCGAATTCACCTCCCATGAATAGAAGCTTCTTACCGGGATGGGCGTACATATAAGCGAGAAATGCACGCAGGTTGGCGAATTTCTGCCAATAGTCGCCCGGCATTTTATTTAATAACGATTTCTTTCCATGGACGACTTCGTCATGAGAAATCGGTAATACAAAGTTCTCGGAAAAGGCGTAATGAAGAGAAAAGGTAATTAAATTATGATGGTACTTCCGGTGGATCGGGTCCATTTCCATATACTTGAGCATGTCATTCATCCAGCCCATGTTCCACTTATAATTGAACCCGAGTCCGCCGATATGTGTCGGGGCACTGACAAGCGGCCAGGACGTCGATTCCTCCGCCATCATCAGCGTATCCGGAACTTCTTCAAAAACGGCTTTATTCATTTTTCTGATGAAGTCGATGGCTTCAATATTTTCACGCCCGCCGTATTCATTCAGCTCCCACTCTCCGTCTTCCTTACCGAAATCGAGATAGAGCATACTGGCAACAGCGTCCACACGCAGTCCATCCAGGTGATACTCTTTCAGCCAGTACACAGCATTGGAGATGAGAAAGCTCTGTACTTCGTTTCTGGCAAAATCAAACGTAAGCGTCCCCCACTGTGTTTTCTCAGCTTTACTAGGGTTGGCATATTCATAAAGCGCTTCCCCGTCAAACCTGCGAAGCCCGTGTTCATCCTTGCAGAAGTGGCCCGGTACCCAGTCCAATATGACACCGATTCCAGAATTGTGACATTGATCGACAAAATATTTGAAGTCATCCGGGGTGCCGTAACGGGAGGTCACGGAAAAGTATCCGGTCGCCTGATAGCCCCAGGAGCGGTCAAACGGATGCTCCGTCATGGGTAGAAGTTCGATATGGGTATAGCCGAGTTCTTTCACATAAGGAATCACCATATCTGCATATTCACGGAAATTGTAAAAAACCTCCGACTCTATGTACTTCCAGGACCCTAAATGAAGTTCATAGATCGACATGGGTGATTCATAGGGATTACGTCCTTTCCGCTGGTTCATCCAGTCATGGTCTCCCCATGCATAATCATCCAGCGGATAGACAACCGAAGCGGTATTTGGACGGAGTTCGCTTGAAAATGCATACGGATCAGCTTTCAAGCGGAGATGTCCGTGAGGAGTTAAAATTTCGTATTTATAAATCGTTCCTTTTTCCAGACCGGGAAGAAAGGCGATCCACACGCCGTTGTCATTGATCTTTTCCATTGGGTGTTCCCGTCCGTCCCAGTTGTTAAATGGACCGACGACACTGACCTTAACGGCGTTCGGAGCCCAGACCGCAAAACGGATGCCCTGCTCTCCGTTTCTCGTATCCGGATGAGCCCCCAGCAGTTTGTGGCTGTACCGGAGGTTCCCCTCATGGAATAAATAAATATCATGTTCTAAAGATGTATCCTGGACCACACCATCACTCCTCGTCTCAATAATCAAACTTTATGACTAGACCTGCTGCCTATCAATCAATTCGGAAACGTTTGTTATCTCCTATATTCATCATAAAATCACCTGTATAGATTTACAATTACAATTGATAAAAATATTCTGAAAAGTTTTGTCGAAAAATGTCGAATAACCATGGCATCCGTCCATTTGTTAATTTTTCGTTAAGAACCTTTATAAGTAAGCGTTTACATATTTTGTTCTATTCCCCGGCTCACAAAATTAGAAACCACCGATTCTCTGAGTCTATGGGCCCCCTCCTTTTATCTTCTATCATGGACTGGAAGATATTTTCTTTTCCAGAAGCGTTTCAGCAAAAAAGAATAGTGGTATAGCTTTTACAAACCGAATTTAAGAGAGGTGGAACGAGATGTCATTAGCAGGACTTGGACTACTCATCATCGCAATTGCATTTGCCTTCATCAGTATCTTTGTTGTGAAAACATTAAAGACAGCATCCCATACGATGTCCAGTGTTTCCAATACATTGGAGAAAGTGGAAGGCCAGATTCAGGGGATTACATCTGAATCAGAGAGCCTGTTGAAAAAAACCAATTCAATGGCGGCTGATCTTGAAGAGAAAACCCAGAGCATCAACGGCTTGATGGATGCCGTCAACAATGTGGGCTCGACCGTAGGAAATGTGAACAGTTCCCTTCAAGGGGTTTCAGAAAGTGTGGCCCACGCCTCCCACGAGCGTAATGAGAATGTCATTAAAGCCATGCAGTGGGGCGATGCAGCCATTGATTTATATGTGAAATGGAAACGAAAGAAAATAAAGGAGTGAGGTTGGCATGGATTTTCTAGGAATCGGCGTACTCATCATCGGAATCGCTTTTGCTGTGGTCTCTATTTTTCTTATTAAAGCTCTTAATAACCTTGCCGGTGTTTTAAGCGGGGTCCGCGAAACCGTGGATCAGCTCCCGGAACAGTTGGACTCCGTCATGAAGGAAACGACCGGCGTCCTGCATAACAGTAATGATACACTGGCCGATGTGAATGAAAAGATTAAAGCATTGAGCCCGTTATTCTATATCGTTGGAGATATTGGGGAATCCTCCAGGAAGCTCACTTCTTCTCTTGTAGATATGACCTCTTCCTTGAAGAATACCACCTTTGAAGGCGAACAAAAAATTAATGAAGAAGGCTGGCGGGGCATTTATGGAGCGCTTGCCATGACCTATTACCTGTCTCAGAAAAGAAAGGCGCTCAAATCAGCCGCCCAGCTGGACCGTACGACATCATGAAGACTCTTGAATGGATATCAGGATTGACGGCAGGAGCTCTGACAGGCGTACTTATCCACTCCCTTACGCGTGATCCATCCATTGCCAAAATGAAGGTGGAGCGTAAAAAGGGTGAATTTTACCAGGCAGGCAGAATTCAGTATGAAGACATTCAGACCGCCAGAGAAACAATGAGGAATGAAGCTCAAAAAAATATAAGGATAGAAAGGTGATTCAATTATGACAACTCAACAGACGACCAAAAAAAGCGGGAGCAAAAAGCTTCCTATCGCTATTGTAACCGGAGCTCTTATCGGAGGTGCGATCGTTCTGGCGAAAGACCCTGAACAACGCCGCCGTTTGAAAGAAGGATCCCGTGCCAAGAAGGATTCTGTAACGGAATACGCTTCCGAGGTAAAAGAAAATCCATCAGAGAAAAAAGATGATCTTGTTACACGTGTCCGCAATATCGTCAATATCGCATCTGAAGCCGCTGCCACAGTACAGGAGGTTTTCAACAACCAAGGCAGAGAAATCACCGACAAAGTGAAGGACATTAAAGAAGAGTCTGAAGAAATTGTTTCCACAGCTAAAGACGCCGGTGAAGAACTACAGGAAGTCGGAGACAAAGCCAGAGAAGCGAAAGAAGAGCTTTCCAGCGATGAGGAAGAGCAGACCACTCCAACAGCAGGAAAAACCTTCACCCCTTCCAACACACAGGACAACGTCACTGAAATCAATACACGCTCTTAATAGAAAAAGTCCCTGAGACAGCCGTCTCAGGGACTTTTTTTAGGAAACGCTGAGCTTCCCTTTACGAACAAATCATTCAATCAGCCATCGCTGTCAACTGCTGGGAAGAAGCCGCTACTTTACCAACGGCATCATTGATTTCATCAATAACGTGCGAAAAATGCTGCAGCTCCTCTTCCATACCTGCATTGTAGGCTTTGTTCTGCCCCATCGCCGTAACAATTTCCGTAAAGAAGTGATTGATCTGTTCCATACTGTCCGCACCCTCTGCAATCATCTCATCGATACTGCCTACATGACCAGACACGTTATGGATCTGTCCGCTTGTAGAATGAATCAACTGGGAAACTTCTGCAGCAGAGGTTTGTGTCTGCTCCGATAATTTACGTACTTCAGCGGCTACAACCGTAAACCCTGCTCCATGCTCCCCTGCGCGCGCAGCTTCAATCGAAGCGTTCAGGGACAACAGGTTGGTCTGTTCAGCGATGGAAGAAACGATCGTCACAATTTTACTGATTTCTTCAGCGATCCGGCTCAATTTTTCCATATCCCCGGAGATTTCCCTGATGGTCTGTTGAATCTGATTCATCTGCCGCTGGTGTACTTCCAACTGCTTCTTACCATCAAGCGACTGCTGCTCCACTTGGCGGGCTACCGCTGTTCCATTTTTAGAGTCGGTGACCATTTTTTCCGTTTGATCGGTCAGCTGTTCGGTAGAAGCACTGGCTTGCTGGGAAACAGCAGCCACTTCTGCGGACATCTGATCCACTTTCAGGTAAGCTTCTTCTCTTTTCTCTATTTCTTTTTCCCGTAAAGCATCCGCTTCTCTTTGAAACATTTCCAGGACGAGCTGCTGTTCGATGCTCAGTATTTTTGTCGTCGCTGCAACCGCCTGCCGGTAATCGTCTTCTTCCAAATGCCTGTCGTATACCTCCAGGAAGGAGAGCAGTAAATCCTGAAAAGCAGACATGTACCATTTAGGCTCCAATCCGATTTTCAAGTGTACCGCGGCAATACGCTTCCTTTTTTCAATATATGACTCATCGATGACGCCCGAAAACATCTCTTCCATATGAACAGCCAGTGTTTTCCGCAGGCGCTCAACGGTACTGTGTTCCTCAATCATTTTTTGAAGCGCCGGCTCACTTTCAAGATTCACGTAAAATTTCTTCACAACCGCTTCCATTTCCACGCTTACCAGCGGCTGCAGGTCCTGCAAAACAGCGAGGTCATCTGTCGTCAGCTGAATCATTTCACATTGACGATGAACAGCCGATCCTTCCGGGACGTCGATCACCCCTGTTCTTCCCTCTCCCAGCTTCTTACGCACGGCCTCTTTTCTCTTATTCCACCAACCCATTCTAAATCCCCCTGCATGTCTTTTTTTCTTATATCGTCGTCTTAGTAACAACAGTTAAGGGGGAAAGGGCTGCACTACTCCTCCAGATGGTTTTTGATTTTTTGCAGCATCTCCTGCATCTGCTTGATTTCTGTGGGTGTCAGCGGATGGGTCACTTCGCTTTCTAAATCGTAGCGGATATGCTGAAGCTGCTCCTTCCGCTCCTTACCAAGAGACGTTAAATGAATCAGTTTCGTGCGGGCATCCTTTTCAAGCGATGCTTTATAAACCAGATCCTTTTGGATAAGTATATCAATCAGCTTGGACAAAGAAGAAGCTTTGATTCCAAGCTCTTTTTGCAGATAGGACTGCGTCACCCCGTCCTTCTCATAAAGAACGAACATGACATTCACATGAGAAACGCTCAAATCTTCCTTTTGGAGCCTCTCGTTCTGAAGCTGTTTGATTGAATGGGATATTTTCTGAATCTGATAGCCAATATCCTCATTGTGTGATTCATTCATCGCGTTCACCCTTTCTGCCGCTATTTTATCACAAACCGACTGCATTGGATGATCATTTAATTAGTTTCCTAACTAAATATGTGTTATGATGATTTCCGAATGGCTAAAGGAGGTATGTACGATGAAACCATTATCCAAAGCGGGAGTATTTGCCTTAATGCTCGCGGCCAGTCTGACTGTCATGGTCGGCAGCGCCATTACTCCCGCCTTACTTGATATATCCCAGCACTACAATATGGAGGACTCAGCCGCCTGGTTGACGACACTCCCTTCGCTCGGCGTTGTCCTGTTCGCTCCGCTCGCCGGTAAATTCATCGACAAGTCCGGACCCTACAGGGCTTTGTGTACCGGGCTGATTTTATACGGAGCATTGGGGATAAGCGCCATCTGGCTGGACGGGACGGTGTTGGTCTTCGCCGACCGCATTCTCCTCGGCGGGGCAACGGCTGTCGTGATGTCTTCGGCTACCGGGCTGCTTGCCGAATTTTTTGAAGGAGAGCAGCGACTGAAGATGATGGCTCTGCAGGGCATGTCCATTGAAGCTGGAGGTATCATCTTCCTGAGTATCGGAGGCATCCTCGGAAGCTTCGGATGGCAGTTCCCATTCCTGTTGTATCTTCTCGGTTGGATCGCTCTTGTTTTTCTATTATCTTTCGTGCCCTTTACAAGAAAAGAAACCGGAGGGGAAGAGGAAGCCGATGGTGGAACTTCTTCCGAAAAAATCTGGCCGGTGCTGTTATCCGCTATGCTCGCCATGACCATCTTTTTTGTAACGATGGTCTCTGTGCCCTTTTACCTGGCTGAGCACTTTCACATGACTTCCACAGGAACGGGATACTTTTTGGCGATGATCTCTCTTGTGGCCGTCATATCAGCCAGTCAGATGCCTAAGGTGGTCAATAAAATCAGTGACTACTCCACGCTGATGACCGGGTTCTTTTTATTCGGAGGCGGCTATCTGCTGCTTGGGCTGAACCAGACCTCCCTCCTGCTTGCCGCAGGGGCGGGAATTTTGATTGGCTTTGGCTTTGGCTTTACCATTCCACTTGCCAACCACATGACCGTGGAAAAAAGCAGCGCCGCCAAGCGCGGGAAAAATCTCGCCTACTTTTCTTCCGCTGTTTTTCTTGGACAGTTTTTATCCTCTTTTGTAGACAGTATTTCCGACGATCTGTCCGTCGTCTATCTTTTAACGGCTTCGGCCGGATTGTTGATCAGCGCCATTTACTTCATCACAATGAAAAATGTGCGCACGGGAGTGCAGAAAAAGAAATCCCCTTCTGAAGGGTGACAGCAAAAGGCCTGTCCATGAATGGACAGGCCTTTACTTATGCGTCGCCTTTATAGCCAAGGCGGGCACGGTCGATATATTCATCCGGCTCGGAACCGAATTCAGTACTGTGATTCTTAAATTGAGCCAGCCGCCCGTTACGGTGCTCACCGTGACTATTGCGTTCCTTGAACTGCCGGTCGTGCTTCTTGTCCTTCTTGCTCATCCCAATCACCTCATGCAAGCTTAAGTGTTACACGCTTAGTTTGGGAAAAGCGGGCATCGCTTATGCATGGTGAAGAACGGTGGAACTTCCCCATTTCTCCAAATGCTTCCTGAATAAGGCCATCACCACAAGGTGTGCTTTCGCCTGGGTGTATTTATAGAAAAACCAGGGCAGCGAAGGCATGTAGTCGTGAATTGCTACAATGGCTTCCTGACGGCCGGGGATTTTCCTGAATTCCAGGCGGCCGCGCACATTTTTTCCGCTGTCGGCGAGCATACCTCCGGAAATGTAATAAAGAGCACGGTCCCCGGTACTTCTGTCTTTGGCATAATCGAAGGATAAAAGCGGAGACTGTTTAAAGACGACCCCGATTTTACAGCAGTTGTCTTCATCCACTTCCGTTTTCACCCACGGATTGAGTGTGTTTTCCAGCCATTTCACATAGTAACGTCCAACCCAGTCTGCATCATATCCTTCTGGAATCGGAATACGCTGGACAGACCGGACATCCTGCTGCATCGGTTGAAACATCGGAAGGGCTCTCTTTCCATCTTTGTTCTCTTCTTCCTTTGCAAGAGCTTCCCTGGCCGCCTCTTCAAAAGAAATGCGGCCTTCACTTAACCCTTCCACTTTATTTTCCTCTTGTGTGACCATAGGATGGGTCAAGCTTTCAATCAGGGGATAGACCATTTCCTTCGGCGAGCCCGTGACAAGACGCACCCACAATTTGGAGAGTTCAACGGTTAAAAAAGGAACGTTAATGGTGAGCGGCTTTCTACCCATCACAGCAGCCGTCCGTTTCATCATCGTCTCGTAGGTCATGACATCCGGACCGCCCACGTCTACCGGACGTCCTTTCACCTCTTCATTTCCAATGCTGCTGTCCAGGGCATGCAGCACATCCGGAAGGGCGATCGGCTGGGTCTTCGTCCGGGTCCATTTTGGCAGAATCATAAACGGCAGCCGTTTAACCAGCTTTTTCAGAATCGGGAAGGAAGATCCTTTCGGCCCCACAATCAGCCCGGCCCGGATCGTGGTCACGGGTACTCCGTAGGCTCCAAGAATTTCTTCCACTTCCAGTCGGCTCTTCAAGTGTCGGGACAGCTTTTTTTCCTGCTCCGGGATGATACCGCTCAAATAGATGATTTGGCGGACCCCTTGTTTCTTTGCAGCCTGGGCAAAGTTATCAGCTAAAATGACATCCATATCTTCAAACTTTCCCTGGGTCAGCTTCGCAGAAGGCAGCATGGAATGAACGAGGTAGACCGCGATGTCCGCCCCCTCCAGGCCTTTTTCAGCATCCACCATGGAGTAAAGGTCACAGGAACGCCATGTTACCTGCTCCTCATCTTCTTTTTGGTCACCACTTCTGGAAAGGGCAATGATGTCGGCGTGCTTTCTCAACTTTTCCATCAAGTTCTGTCCTATATATCCACTCGCGCCTGCAAGCGCAATGACCGGTCTTTGTTCTGCCATGCTCGTCACGTCCTTTCAGGTATAATGTACGTGTACCCCGTCTGTCATCACTCTTAACCCTTCAAGAACGTATATAAAAAAGGTGAACCACCCACACAGGCGGTCCCCCCTTCTCACATTGTCCAGATTCGCATCCAATTTTCCCACTTTGGAAAGAGCATCCACTTTTATCTTCCCTGAATGAAATAGCACACCGGTACTGTAGAGACACCTTTCCGCCCCCCCTCGTGTTACGTGGAGCGTTCGCTGGTGACGCCTGCGGGAACAGCGCGAGCCGAAGATCCACTGGATCAAGTGTTCTTCTTGATCCAGTTAGCTGAGGCCGTGCCCGCGGCAAGCATCCACCGATAAGCGGAGCGTACCCATCACTCTTATGTGCAGATCGGTCACGACCTTAGTGCTGACTGGTAACGTTTGTAGTAGTGTTCGACGTTATTCAGGAGCAGGAGTTCAGTATAAAGGTACGCCTTCATGTTGAAGTCCTGGAAATCGATGGTCGTCATTTCCTGGATCTGTTTAATCCGGTAATTGAGTGTATTGGGGTGGATAAACAACTCGCCGGCGGTCTGCTTTCCTTTCCCATTGTTAGCAAGATAGGTTTCCAATGTGAGCAGAAGTTCCGTCTGTTTATCCATATCATTTTTCATCAAGGCCAGCAGATCTTCACTGTAATAATCCTCGGAACTGTTTTTTTCATAAAGGGCGGCCAGGTATCTGTACAGGCCGAGTGTCGCGAATTCCCGCGGCATCGTTTCCGGGCGCGGGTTAATGAAGTTGGCCGTTTCAATGACCTCGAGCGCCTCCAAAAAACTTTTCCTCATCAAGGACAGTGTTGTATATTCCTTGCCGACGCCAATCAGGAAATGATAAAACGCTTCTTCCCCTGTTTCTTTTTTGACTTCCTCAATAAAATCCCTCGCTGTCGTTCTTGATGAAAAGCGGTCGGACGCCCTTCCCTCCACGAGCAGAATAAGCTGGAATTCTGTTTTCAGCACATACATCGGACGCGTGATCCGGAAGCGGTGCACCGTTTGTAGAAGATCATCAAGCATGCTCTTATATTGAGGTGCGGTGACCGAAAAAACGACGACGGAAAAACGTTCGGCCAGATTCAGTTTGGCGAGGGCGGCTTCGTGACGGAACTGGCTTTCACTGCCGTACTCATGCTGCAGCAGCTGCCACAATAGCTCCTCTTTCCGTCCTTCCTTAGCATTGTCTCTCATGAACTGATCATAAATGAGTCTGCCTATATGATTGGTGATGTCTTCAAGGAACTGAAAGTCCGCGTCATCCAGCAGCAGACCGGCCTCCTGCACCCAGACATACCCCATCGTATGATTCAGGTGCCTGGCTGCCACGACGACACGCTGCTGGAAGCCAAGCTCTTCCATCGGATGGACACGGATCGGGTCCGGCTGCATTTCCAGGCGCTGGACGATGCCCTCTTTTTTCAACCGGTCAATAATGAAGATCGGGCATTTTTTGGATAGAATGGTTTTCTGCTGAGTTTGATCGAAATCATCATGAGTGGAGCTGTAGGCGATCAATTCAAAGTTTTTGTTTTCAATAATCACAGGCTTACCGAGTCTGGAGCTCAGCAGCTCCGTCGCTTTATGGATATCTTCTGCCTGCAGAATCCTATCTTTAACTTCCATGGGAATCCTAACCTTTCTAAGTAGGCTGAATGTCTTCATTCGTTACCCTCCATTATATCGGTTGTCACTGGAAAGAAAAAGAAAATGGTCAAAGGGGCGGGAAAAAGAGCCGACTTCCTTCAAATAAAAAAGGCTCCCCTGAACGGAGAGCCTTTATGAGCATGGTTTAAAACATCTCGGAAATGGTTTTCGCCTGCATGTGAAGGGCAATATAATCAGGCCCGCCGGCTTTAGAATCTGTACCGGACATCTTGAAGCCGCCGAACGGCTGGTAACCGACAATGGCACCTGTGCAGTTACGGTTGAAATAAAGATTTCCGACGTGAAAATCGTATTTCGCTTTTTCAAGGTGGTCGCGGTTATCGGAAATGACAGCACCTGTGAGGCCATATTCGGTGTTGTTGGCAATATCAATCGCTTCATCAAAGTCTTTCGCTTTTGTAAAGCAGACGACAGGTCCGAAGATTTCCTCCTGCTGCATGCGGGAATTTGGATCAAGATCGGCAAAGATGGTCGGGTTGATGAAGTACCCTTTGGAATCGTCTCCTTTGCCGCCGGTGACAAGGCGACCTTCCTCCTTGCCGATTTCCATATAGCTCATGATCTTGTCATAAGCTCCCTGATCGACGACAGGCCCCATGTAGACATTCTCTTCAGAAGCGTTGCCGACCGTTAGTTTTTCAGTGGCTGCTTTGACTTTCTCCAGTACTTCGTCATACACATCTTCGTGAACGACGGCACGGGAGCCGGACGAGCATTTCTGTCCGGAAAAGCCGAACGCCGAAACGACGATGGCATCGACAGCTGTATCAATGTCTGCCTCTTTGTCAACGACAACCGTATCCTTACCGCCCATTTCAGCAATCACCTGTTTCAAGTGATTCTGGCCTGGCTGGCGTACGGAAGCCCGTTCCATGATACGCAGACCGACATCGCGGGAGCCCGTAAAGGAAATCAATGCGGTTTTCGGATGATCGACGAGATAGTCGCCGACTTCGCCGCCGCTTCCCGGCACAAAGTTCAGGACGCCTTTCGGCAGACCGGATTCCTCCAGGACCTCTACAAACTTAGCAGCGATGACGGCACTGTTACTGGCCGGTTTCATAACCACCGTGTTTCCGGCAACGAGCGGAGCGACGGTTGTACCAGCCATGATGGCGAGAGCCAGGTTCCAAGGAGGGATGACGACCGCTACTCCAATCGGCTGGTAGACATAGCGGTTTTCCTCTCCCGGGCGGCTTTCTATTGCTTTTCCTTCTTTCAGTTCAATCATCTGACGGCCGTAATACTCAAGAAAATCGATCGCTTCAGCTGTATCTGCATCGGCTTCCTTCCAAGGCTTACCAACTTCATAAACGAGATAGGAAGAGAACTCGTGCTTACGGCGGCGGATTTTGGAAGCAGCGCGGAATAGAATTTCTGCACGTGCCCTTGGATCCCATTTTCTCCAGTCTTCAAAAGCGTCGGACGCAGACTGTACCGCTTTTTCCGCCAGCTCCTGATTCGCTTTTGAAATCGTACCCACAACCTGCTTCGTGTTCGCCGGGTTGGTGGACGTAATCGTATCATCGGTCCGGACACGCTCTCCGTTAATCAGAAGGTCATGGTGCTGCCCCAGCTGCTCCTTGACCTGCTTCAATGCATCTTCAAAGGCTTTCTTGTGCTCCTGCTGTTCAAAATCCGTGAATGGTTCGTGTTTGTAAGGCTGTACCATAATAATATTCCCCTTTCTGATTGTGTGGTTTTATTTAGAGAAAATCCCTTTAACGGCAAAGGCAATGTTGGCCGGACGCTCGGCTAAGCGCCGCATGAAATATCCGTACCAGTCCTCACCATAGGGAAGATACACGCGTACTTTATATCCTTCTTCCACCAGATCCTTCTGCATTTGGTTTCTCATGCCGTACAGCATTTGAAACTCAAACTGTTCACGTGGGATGTTGTGCTCTTCTGCGAGAGCCTTTGTATACTCCACAATCCGGTCATCATGACTGGCCACAGCCGTGTAATGTCCGTTCAGAAGGTTTTTCTTGATCAGGTGCTTCAAATTATCATCCACCAGCTTTTTCTCGGAAAAGGCGACTTTCGGTGATTCTTTATAGGCCCCTTTTACAAGACGAAGATAAGGATCGCAGTCATTCAGGGCATCCAGATCTTCATCAGAACGGTATAAGTAAGATTGAACGACCGTGCCGAGATTTGGATACTTCTCCTTCAATTCTCTATAAATATCAAGTGTCTCCCCGCATCTGGAGGAGTCCTCCATATCGATGGTGACCGTAATATCGTGCTTCTCCGCTTCCTTCAAGATCAGGGACAGATTCTCGATAACGAGGTCCCGGCTGATATCAAGCCCGAGGGAAGTAAGCTTCAGTGAAACTTCCGATCGGAGTCCTCCGGAAGCAATCTGCTGGATGGTCCGGATACACTCCCCGGCGCGGTCTCTCGACTCGTCTTCACAATCAACAAATTCCCCTAAATGGTCTACAGTGACCTCGAGCCCGTCATGGTTTAACTGCTGTATAATTGGAATTGCGTGGGAGAACGTCTCTCCCCCCACGATCTTGTCAGCCCCGAACTTAGCGCCAAAACGCTTTGCAAAGCGATCTAACAGCTTGTTGTTGGAGAGGTATAAGAAAAAATTCTTGCTGATGGCTTCCAAGAACACCACACCCTTTCATCATTCTCCTATCGATTACCATGCGGGCCGTTTAGGTGGAATGTCGTATTTTAATTGTTAAGAAAATTGTAACGAATAACGCTTACATTATACAACGTGCACCAACCACAAAGATAAGCACGGTAATTTAGTGTTTAAACACAACGGATGGCTTTTTACACTCCATATATTATATTGATAAAATAAATAAGACCCACCGGATGAATCATTCCGGGGGTCTTATTCACTTTTCATGCTACGCTTTTTTCCAATAGGCCGCTTCCTTGTTGGAGCGGATCGGCGGGAACTGATCCCCGTTTTCCAGTTCAATATGTTTTTCATCTTCGGTTACGTCGTTCTCACTACCCCCATCAACTAACCCATCAAATTGATATGTTCCTTTTTCAGGTGCTTTTTCGCCAGTCTTAAAACGGTCTGCCATCTTAAAAAACTCCTTTCAAAAAGTTGGTTGTTGTTGTGTACACATCCTTTATATATCACAGAAATTCCCATGATAAACATTTTTCTCATATAAAAAAGTGTAAAAGTCTTACAAATTATAGAGGACCCTCTCCCAACCCGCCCGGAGTTGGATTGGTTTACATGGACACAGGCCGGATACTACCGGCGATGTCACAGACACCTCCGATATCAAACGGGTGGTCGAGACCATCTACAATGACTTCGGACAAATCGATATTCTTGTAAACAATGCAGGAACAGCCGCGTTCAAAGATATCAACAATCTGACCGAAGAGGATTGGGACACAGTGATGAACACGAATGCCAAATCCATCTTCTTCATGACTCAGGCCGCTGCCCCTTATATGAAAGAACAGGCATACGGACGCATTATCAACACAGCGTCTGTTGCCGGTGAAGTGAGCCTGTCCTTCAGCTCTGTGTACGGCACAAGTAAGGCAGCAGCCATCCACCAGACGAAGCAGCTCGCCCTTGAGCTTGCGCCTTACAACATTACGGTGAACGCCATCAGCCCATGGTTCTTCAAAACGGATTTGAACGAAGAGGCACTTGCCGATGACAGCTTCCGTTCTGCCATTGAAGATCGTTCTCCAATGAAACGTCTCGGACAGCTGGAAGAGCTTCAGTCCTCCATTCTGTACCTCGCTTCTTCAGGTTCCAGCTATGTATCCGGCCAGAATATATTCATCGACGGCGGGATGACGTCCTACGGTTTATAAGAAGAAGCGGAAAATAGAACTCATAGAAACAAAAAGACTCTCCTCTGTGTATGCAGAGGAGAGTCTTTTTTCATCCATTTGTTATTTCATGACAAGGACCGGACACGAGGCCTGTTGGACGACTTTGCTGCTCACACTTCCGAGCAGCATTTTTTTCATGTTTCCGAGACCGCGGCTTCCGATAATAATGAGGTCCATGTCGTGCTTATTGGCATAGGCAACAATCTGGACGGCCGCGTTTTCTTTCACAGGGCTGACTACAACTTCTGTAATGACATCGATGTTGTGAGATTTGAATTCCTGTTTGAGCTCTTCCATTTCCGATTGAAACCGGTCGGCCATTTCCCGGCCAAGACTTTTGGATACGGCAGCGTTTGTAGCCGGCCCTGTTGGTGTGACGACAGCAAGCAGGTGAATCTCGCGCTGTGGAGCTTCCACCGCCTGAAGATTCGCCTCGGCCACAGCTCTTTTACTCATTTCACTTCCATCATAGGCAACAAGAATGCGTTTTGTAGTCATAGAAAAACCCTCCCGATCAAGATGGTATTCACACTTCTATCATACCACGTTGTAAGCGCTCGCTTAAGAGGATAGGTCTATTTTCTATCCGTTATGACCAAAATGATGGAAGAAACGTAACAAGGAGCTGAAATTAATGAGCCGCTTTGATATTGTTATGCACTATTCCTATTCAGCCATCATGTTTATTGGAGCTGTCACCTTTTTTATATGGAGCCAAAAGCCACGCGGAGTTTCCAAGGGAGAATACATCATTGCGATGATCATTCCTCTTTGGTCAGGAACCGCCTACTTATCCATCGCCCTCGGTCAGGGGGTTTTACTGGAGCCGGATCAAACCATTTACTTTGCCCGCTACCTGGACTGGGTGGTCACGACCCCTCTCCTGCTGCTGGCGCTTGCATTGACAGCGATGTTTTACGAGCCGAAAAAAGATAAGGCCCTGATCGGCGGTCTGATTACAGCCGATGTGTTTATGATCTTAACCGGACTGATCGCTGATTTTTCGAACGATACGCTGAAATACGTCTGGTACGGACTTGGAATAGCCGCCCTTTTCATTGTTTTGTATATCATCTGGTATCCCCTGCGGAAGATGGCTGCCAAGAGCGGGGATGGTCTGAAACGTCATTATGGGCGGATGGCCGCCTACTTGACGTCTTTCTGGGTGCTCTATCCGACGGCGTGGGTTCTCGGCCCTTCAGGTGTAGGGGCATTTGAAGAAGTCATGGAGATTACAGCATTCATCGTGCTACCAATCCTCTCCAAGCTTGGGTTTACGCTGCTTGATTTAAGAGGGCTCCGCAGGTTGAGAACCCCCGGCGTGGACGCCTGACGACCTGTTCCACGTGAAACACATCCAGAAACAGGGAAACACCCATGACAAGTGTCATATAAAAGTGCTGACGTTTATGTCTTCTGATACGTCTCCTTTTCCCCTATTGTTAGAATTACGAATTACTACGAAGGAGTCGTTACGATGGATAAGGAGAAAGAAAAAGAGCTGAAGAAAAGCGTCGCCCGCTTTGCAGAACCAGATCGAAACGCCGGCATCCGCCAGCTGATCAATACACTCGTTCCATTTCTAATCATATGGGCCGCAGCCTATCTAAGCATGGCTGTCTCCCCTTGGCTCGCCGGCGGACTCGGTGTGCTTGCCGGAGGTTTTGTCGTCCGTCTGTTTATCATTTTTCACGACTGTACCCACCAGTCCTTTTTCAAAAATAAAAAGGCCAACCGCGTGATCGGGACGATTACAGGGATCCTGACGCTGTTCCCTTTCGATAAGTGGAAGCGGAGCCACTCCATCCACCACGCGACAAGCGGCAACCTCGATAAGCGTGGAACAGGTGATATCTGGGTCATGACCGTAGATGAATATGTACAAGCGTCCTTCAAAGAACGCCTCATCTACCGTCTGTACCGAAACCCTGTCATCATGTTTGGTCTGGGACCGATTTATTTGTTCCTCGTGTCCAACCGTTTCAACCGCAAGGGCGCAAAGCGAAAAGAGCGTGTGAACACCCACGTGACAACGGCTGCTGCCGCATTGATATACGGAATGATCATCTGGATGGCCGGATGGGAAGCCTTCCTGATTGTACAGCTGCCGATCCTTTATATATCCGGTGCACTGGGCATCTGGTTGTTTTACGTCCAGCACCAGTTTGAAGATTCCTATTTTGAAGAGGAATCCGAGTGGAATTTCGTAAAAGCAGCTGTTGATGGAAGCTCTTATTATAAACTTCCGAAAGTCCTGCAGTGGATTTCCGGCAACATCGGCTTTCACCATGTGCACCACTTGAGCCCGAGGGTTCCCAACTATGCACTGGAAAAAGCACATGATGCAACACCGCCGCTCCAGTATGCAACAACAATCACGCTGAAAACGAGTCTTGAGTCCATCAAATTCCGGCTCTATGACACCGAGAACAAAACGTTCCGGACGTTCAGGGAAGTCCAGCCGCTCTTGAAGAAGAAAGCAAGTGCAGCGGTTTCCAGCCGCGTGCAGAATGAAAGTTGATTCAAAGCCCATTCGTTGAGAATGGGCTTTTTCCTTCATGACAGCCGCCCGAATTTCCCATATGCTAGACACAGGAGGTAGCGTTCATGCAGAAGTGGTATCATATTATCCCAAAAAACACAGGACTCAGCATATACGTCTGGATCATCTTTTGTATCCTGCCGTTTTTCTTTATCTTCCGGGCATCTTCCATTTACGAAATTTTGACCGGACTTCTTCTCGTCTTCATTTTCTTTCTGGCCTATCGGTTTTCATTCGTATCGGACAGCCGTCTCGTTTATCTGTGGGTCAGCGTTGAGATGGCGATCAGTCTTGGAATGACCTTGTTGTTCGGCTACATTTACTTTTCCTTGTTCCTGGCTTTTTTCATCGGGAACATCCGTCACTTCGGAGGGTTTCTTTCTTTATATATTGTTCACCTGACTCTTACACTTGCAACGATCGCCTACACTTTCGTGCAGCAGCTGGATTCGATTTTTCCGAACCTTCCATTTATCATCATTACCGTCATCGGGGTGATCCTGCTGCCTTTCACTGTCCGTTACCGCAACCAGCAGCAGGATCTTGAAAATAAGCTGGAGGACGCCAACCAGCGGATTTCCCAGCTTATGGTGATTGAAGAGCGGGAACGAATTGCCCGTGACCTCCACGACACACTCGGGCAGAAACTGTCCATGATCGGATTGAAAAGTGACCTCGCCGCCAAGCTGATGACGGCCAAGCCGGACAAAGCGCAGAAAGAAGTGGAGGATATCCAGCAAACCGCCCGCAACGCTCTCAAGGAGGTCCGGGAGATGGTTTCCAACATGCGGGGAATGAAATTGAAAGATGAACTGATCCGGGTGCAGCAGATCATCGAAGCTGCGGAAATGAAGTTCACCTATGAAGGCAACCTCGGGAATACTTCCATCCCTGCCTTAACGGAAAATGTTCTCAGCATGTGCCTGAAGGAAGCCGCCACCAATATCGTCAAACACAGCCGGGCCACCCATTGTCACGTCCAGATTGCAGCCTCTGCCATGGAGTTGACGGTCACCATCGAAGATGACGGCATCGGCCTTCCGGAAACGATGGACCCGTTCCAGGGCCACGGCCTGCAGGGAATGCGGGAACGACTGGAGTTTGTAAATGGACGGCTTGATTTGGAAAGTGACCAGGGAACGAAACTGACCCTGCACATTCCCACAGTCATTCAGCAAGGGAAAAAGGAGGAACTCTTATGATTCAAATTGTCATTGCCGAGGATCAGCGCATGCTGCTCGGTGCACTCGGGGCGCTGCTTGATTTAGAAGAGGACATGGAAGTCGTCGGCCAGGCTTCCAACGGTGAAGAAGCCTGCAGCCTCGTCCGCCGTCTGAAACCGGATATCTGCATCATGGATATTGAGATGCCGGTCAAAGATGGGCTGGATGCCGCGGAAGAGTTGTATGAAGAGCCCTGCAAAGTGATCATCCTGACGACTTTTGCCCGTCCCGGTTATTTTGACCGTGCCAGAAGAGCAGGCGTCAGCGGCTATTTGTTGAAAGACAGTCCAAGTGAAGACCTGGCAACAGCCATACGTAAAATTACAGCCGGACAGCGCATCTTCGACCCTGAGCTCGTCGACCTTGCCTTCGCCGATCAAAACCCGCTCACAGAACGGGAGCGGGAAGTGATGCAGCTGATGGCGGACGGCCGAAATACGAAGGACATATCTAAAGCTTTGTTCATTACCCCCGGAACCGTCCGGAACTATGTATCTGTCATTCTGGAGAAGCTGGAGGTTTCCAACCGGATTGAAGCGATTTCCATATTCAAGGAGAAAGGCTGGTACAAAGGACAGCGCTGACGACGAGAACCGGCGTCACCAGTGTCTGTATACAGATATATGTAAAAAAGAGGGTGGTCTTCTGCATACCGGAGGATTCCCCTTTTTTTAATAGAGAGAACTTCAGTCCAGTTCGCGAAGCTCCCTGAAGCGCACATAGATAAAGAGGACATACAGCGTAACAAGTACAGAGCCCCCGGCCATGATTTGATGGATCGGCACTCCTGCCGCCAGTATAAGAGAGGTCACCCCGTAGCTCACTGGAACGAGACCCATCGATGCAAGCGAGACAAGACCCATCACCCTGCCCATCATTTTTTCTTCAATGAAACTTTGAAGCACAGAGATGACCGGGATGTTGCAGATAGAGAGACAACATCCGAAGACGACGAGGCACCCAAGGCTTAACCATACCCCTTCTGTGAAGCTCAAAGCGAAAAAAGAGGCTCCGGCAGCCATGAGGGCGGTGAGGCTCGTTTTTCCTCTTCTTCTTTTCAAATTAAGGATACCGATGACTACAGATCCGAGCAGCATTCCCACTGCCAGACCTGCCTCAAGAAAGCTGAAGTCAAGGGCCGTGCCATTCAGACGCTGCTTCACAAAGAGAGGCAGCCCCATCGTCATCGGCCCGACCATGAACAGATTCAATAAAATGCTCATTCCGATAATCAAGGAAAGCACACGCGAGTTTTTGACGTAGCGCACGCCTGCCTTGAAAGAGTCCCAGAACGCTTCCTCCTTCTCTCCGGCTTTCTTCTCTTCCTCCACCTTCATAAGAAAAATAAACAGACTTCCGGTAAACAGCATCCCAGCGGTGACCGTGAATACGAGCGCATAACTGCCAAAGGAAACGAGAATGCCTGCCACCATAGGCGCTAGAATGAACGACGTCTGGTTCGTCATTTGAATCACTGAATTTCCACGGGTCAATTGATCCCTGGAAATGATTGACGGTAGAACCGCCCCCTCTGCTGCCCAGAAGAACGCATCTAAAATACCAAAAGCAAACGCAAAGCCGACGAATGTCCAAAGACTGATGTCCCCGAAGAAATACCAGCAGACGAGTCCTGTTAACAGCACCCCCCGCGTGAAATCGGACAGGAACATCAGTTTCGTCCGGCTGAACCGGTCGGCGATCGTTCCACTGACAATCATGAAGACCAGCCGCGGAATACTTGCTGCCACGTACAGCACACCGAGCGAAGCTTCCAAACGAAGCTCATGGACGACATACCAGCTTTGAGTAAATAAAAAGAACGAAATACCGAAACTGGACAACAAGGCCGCTCCCCATAACAGGAGAAAATTTCTATTTCGAAAAATGGAACGCTGTTCTGCCAACGGTGTATCTTTAGAAACGGTAATGGATGAACCGGACATGACTATCCCCACCTTTTTTGTAAGTTCCTTTAAGTGTAAGGAATATCCATGTCCTTCTCGATGTGCCCGGGATGGATTCTTCCTCCGCCTGCAGACGGATTTTATAAAAGGCTCTGTTATTGCTCGGTGTTGTTATTTAACATATGAGCTCCTATCACCCCTTTCTGTCATGGGATTTGTAGGAGGCGGGCTTGGGAATGACTCCCTTTCCGCGGGGTACCGTGGGGTACCGTGAGCCTCCTCAAACTTCGTTCCCCGCGGAAAGCGGACGGTTTTCCCTGCCATCCCATGCTCTGAGTAAACAACGGACCGGACCCTTAATTCCAGACGGAGACGATTTAGTAATCGTTTAAAATATCAACAACAGACTTTAACAGAGCTTTATAAAAAAGATGAGTCGGACATCGGTGCCTGGCGACCATTTTTGTCGAATAGCATGATTTTAGCACTTCCCTGTTGTAAGCAGGCGTTAATTTTGGTACTATTTTTATTAACTAAATAGTTTCTTATTTCAAATTTCATTTGAAGTAAGGATAGAGGTGCAATGACAAGAGTACGCATGTGGAGGAGAATGAGATCCATGGAGGCATGCGGAAAGGGGAAATTGCCGAAGTGTACGGACTCTCATGGTCCTGAAGCTGGGTCTGATGCTCAACAGGCACAGAACTGTCATATAGGAAACTATATGGAGGGCTATCTTACGCAGGAACGGTATAAAAGTTTCTACGGCAGCATCGAAGCCCTTGATGCTGTCGTTTTTGATTTTACTGCCGTATGGCCCTCACGACCTCGAACGTACAAAATACAAGAAAAGGTGTGAGGTTAATGAACTTCGGGCAAGTACTGACAGCGATGGTGACCCCTTTTGACAACGACGAGAATATGGACCTGGAAGCAACGGGAGCTTTAGTCAACCACTTGATCGAGAACGGCAGTGACGGCCTGGTTGTCGGTGGGACGACCGGTGAATCCCCGACACTGACAACGGATGAAAAACTCCAGCTGTTTGAACACGTGGTAGAAGTTGTAAACGGCCGCGTCCCGGTCATCGCCGGTACAGGATCCAATAACACCCGCGCATCCATTGAATTGACGAAAAAAGCCGAACAGACAGGCGTGGATGCCATCATGCTTGTGGCTCCTTATTACAACAAGCCGACACAGGAAGGACTGTACCAGCACTTTTCAAAAATTTCCGCAGCCACTTCCCTTCCGGTCATGCTGTACAACATTCCGGGACGCAGTGTCGTCAACATGGAACCGGAAACGATTATCCGCCTTTCTGAAATTGACAACATCGTTTCCGTAAAAGAAGCGAGCGGTGACCTGGAAGCCGCGGCGGAAATCATCCGTGAAACAGACCGTGACTTTTCGGTATACAGCGGGGAAGATTCCAACACCCTTCCGTTTGTCGCCATCGGAGGAACCGGCATCGTCTCCGTCTCCTCCCATATCATCGGGAATGAGATGCAGCAGATGATTCAGAGTTTCAGAGAAGGAGACGCCCCATTTGCCGCGCGTCTTCATCAAAAGCTTCTCCCTGTCATGCACGCTGTTTTCTCAGCGCCGAGTCCCTCCCCGGTCAAGGCGGTGTTGAATGAAATGGGCGTTCATACCGGAGGCGTCCGCCTCCCGCTCCTTCCCTTAACGGAAGAAGAGACCGCCCGCGTCATGGAGACCTACAACAGTCTTCAGCCTAAAGAAGCACCAAAAGCCCATATGGTCGGTTGACAGAAAAAAGGCTGCCGGGAACATGTTCCCGGCAGCCTTTTTCTGCTTTCTTATACTTCGATGGTCCAACTGAAGCTGTCTTCTTTTCTTCCACGCTGAATGCCTGTAATCGTATCATACAGCTCCTGGGAGAGCGCACCGATTTCGTGGTCGTTGATCACCATTTTCTTCCCAAGCCAGTTCAACTCACCGACGGGAGAAATGACGGCCGCAGTTCCAGTTCCGAACGCTTCCTCCAGTTTTCCCTGTTCATACGCTTCATACAACTCTTCAATAGAGATGCGGCGTTCGGTCACTGGAATGTCCCATTCTTTCAGTACTTCAATGATTGATGTTCGTGTAATCCCCTGCAGAATGCTTCCGCTCAAAGCAGGGGTCACAATTTCCCCATCGATTTTAAAGAAGATGTTCATGCTGCCGACTTCTTCAATGTAGCGCTTTTCCACACCATCCAGCCAAAGGACGTCAGCATTGCCTTCCTTCGCTGCCTTCGCCTGGGCCTGATAGCCGGACGAATAGTTACCGGCGGTTTTAGCCATTCCGGTTCCGCCTTTGACGGCTCTTGTGAACTGGTCTTCCACATTAATGGTAACCGGCTTGATTCCTCCGGAGAAGTACGGACCGACCGGTGACATGATGATCATGAGCTTATACGATTTGGACGGAGCAACAGCGAGGCTCGGTTCCGTAGCGATGATGAACGGACGGATGTATAGCGAAGTTCCCTCAAATTCCGGTACCCAGTCCTTTTCCAGAGCGACAAGCTCCTTCAAGTAGCCCAGTACCTCGTCTTCATCGACAGGTGGGATGCTGAGACGGTCACCGGATAGGTTCAGGCGCTCAAAGTTCTTTTCCGGACGGAACAGCAGGACACGTCCGTCGTCTGTCCGGTAGGCTTTCAATCCTTCAAATACAGTCTGCCCGTAATGGAAGATCATGGCGGCCGGATCAAGCGTCAGCGGCTCGTAAGGAACGATGCGGGGCTCGTGCCAGCCCTTCCCTTCTTCATAATCCATTACAAACATATGATCCGTGAACGTTCTTCCAAAAGGAATCTGCTCCGTTTCGGGTTTCTCCTTTTTATAGGCGGCTTCGACGATTGGTAGGGACATAGATAAGACTCCTTTTCGATTGGTTTCACCTGCCATCACAGGCGGAAATATTAGTACTCATTGTACGCCCTCCTTCAAACAAATGAAAGAGGAAGATGCTGAAATGTTCAAAAAATTCACCGCGGTCACGCGTTACAAAAGTACAATAGGGAATCCCTCGCTTGTCTGCTATAATAGCAAAAGGTAAATAACGGAAAAACGGAGGGATCGATGTGTTTGATGTACTGTTGATTGAAGATGACCGGACATTGTTTCAGGAAATGCAGGAAAGGCTGTCACAGTGGTCGTATGCGGTTCACGGGGTGCAGGATTTCAGCCGGGTGATGGAAGTATTCACGTCCGTTGAACCGCAGCTTGTGATCATCGATATCCAGCTCCCGAAGTTCGATGGCTTCCACTGGTGCCGGATGATCCGGGAGCATTCCAACGCCCCCATCATCTTTCTTTCCTCCAGGGATCACCCGACGGATATGGTCATGTCGATGAATCTTGGAGCCGATGATTTTGTACAGAAACCGTTCCACTTTGAAGTATTGATCGCTAAAATCCAGGCCATTCTCCGACGTGTCTACAACTACAACACCCACGCCTCTGAACTGCAGACGTGGTTTGGCGCAACGGTGGACTTTGAGCGGGGCCGGGTGACGGCAAACGATACGTCCATTGATTTAACAAAAAATGAAAGCTTCATTTTAAAGCAGCTGCTCGAAAAAAAGAACAAAGTGGTCTCCCGTGAGGAAATCATTCAAAAGCTGTGGGAGGATGAACGATTCGTGAGTGACAATACACTCACAGTCAATGTGAACCGGCTGCGCAGACGGCTGAATGAGATCGGTCTGGAACACGTCATCGAAACAAAAGTCGGGCAAGGGTATACAGCCAGAGACGAGGCAGGCTCATGATTTTCACCTATATGCGGGAAAAGCTGAGCTGGATTCTGCTGTTCATGTCCCTTCAATTGCTTGCCCTCCTTATTGGATACCTCGACTCGTCCCTCCCATTCCGTGCCGTTACGTATTACATATTTTTATCGCTGATCATTTTCAGCGTGTTTCTGCTCCTCCGTTTCCAGAAGGAGACCCGGTTTTACAAGCAGTTGGTGGAGCGGGACAATGACCTTGATCTGACCACGATTCCTGAAGCTGAGAGTCCCTTGGAGTCCGTCATTGAAACGAGCATCCGGGAGCAGCTGGAACGATTGAAAAAGGAAGCTGCCCATCATCAGGATCTTCTGCAGGAGGAAAAAGATGACCTGCTCGGATGGATCCATGAAGTGAAAACGCCGATGACTGCGATGAAGCTGATGATCGAAGGGATTGAAGACTACCCGCTGCGCTCGCGTCTGACCTATGAATGGATGCGGATCCATCTTCTGCTCGACCAGCAGCTGCACCGGAAGCGGATCCCTTTTATTGAAAATGACTTATACATAGAAGAAACCGCGCTCGAGCCTTTATTGTTCAGTGAAATTAAAACCTTGAAATCGTGGTGCATGCAGAAAGGCATCGGCTTTGACCTTGAGCTGGATCAGAAATCTGTTCTGACGGATGCGAAATGGCTCTCCTTTATGATCCGTCAATTGCTATCGAACGCCATTAAGTACAGCCCTTCCTCAGACATTACGGTAACAAGCGGCAGAAAGAGTGGCCGATCTTTTCTTACGGTTGCTGATCAAGGGCGGGGCATAGCAGCACAGGACAGTCCACGCATTTTCGAAAAAGGGTTCACGTCAACAACCGCTCACCAAACTGAAGCAGCATCGGGGATGGGCCTTTACCTCGTTGACCGCATCCGCCGCCCGTTGAACATTGAACTGGATGTTCAATCGGAACCCGGCCTGGGATCCACGTTCACGCTTTGGTTCCCGGAACCGAATACGTTCACCAAGATCAGGAACCGCCCGGATCGTCCCCCACAACAGGATAGAAAGTGATACACTCATAGTTATTCTTTACCACTGTTTTTTTGAGGGAGTGTTAACATTGAATCAAACCAGTCCGGCAGCCAACCTGCTTGAAACCATCCAATGGTTCGTCTTTCTGCTTGCTAATGCGGTTGCGCTGCCGATTGTGATCGGATCGATTTATCAATTAGACTACATAGAAACCGCCGGATTGATCCAGCGGACCTTCTTTACCGTTGGGATCGCTTCCATGCTTCAAGGGCTTTTCGGCCACCGTCTGCCGATCATGGAAATTCCCGCAGGCATCTGGGTCAGTATCTTTACCGTTATGGCCATGACCGGTGCAGAAGCAGGCGGCAGTTATACAGGAACACTTCAGGCGCTGGAGATGACGATGATCATGACAGGCGGTTTTTTGTTCCTGTTTGGGGCGTTTAAAGTGTCGCAGAAAATCCTGCCCATCTTCACTCCTCTTGTGACAGGGGCATTCTTCCTGTTCTTGACCGTACAACTGAGTGGAACGCTGCTGAAAGGGATGCTCGGGCTGCAGGGAGACAGTGGAACAATCCAGGGAACGACCGCAGTCCTTGCCTTTCTGACGTTCTTTATTGTGCTCGGATTATCGACGTTTGCCAGAGGATGGCTGAGCAGCTATGCCGTTTTCATCGGCATTGTGATCGGCTGGGTCATTCACCGCCTGATTCTCGGCGGGCAGATGACGGAAGCGGAGATGCCGGTATTTTCAGTTCCCGAGCTATTCGCTTTCGGTCTACCAACGCTGGAGTGGAGCCTGCTGCCGATGGCGTTCATTACGGCTGTCATTTCGATTTCGAATATCGTAGCCTCCATTACAGCAGTGAAACAGACAGTAGGAGAAGGTAAAGAAAATAACGGCGTCCAGGTCGACAGAGGAACGATGTTTTCCGGAATCAATACGATGATTGCCGGCGGCATGGCAACCGTCGCCAACGTCCCGGGAGCTACGTCCGCAGGTTTTATCGCCATTACCGGGCAGAAGCGGAAAAACCCGTTCATCTACGCTGCCATCCTGCTGTTGTTTACAGCCTTTTTTCCGCCGGTGACACGGGTGATTTCAAGCATCCCCTCCTCGGTTGCCAATGCGGCCCTCATGGCAACATTCGTCCAGCTTGTGGGAATCGCGATTAACAACTTCACGCTGGAGCCTCTGGACTCCAGAAAAATCACCATCGTCGGCATTGCCTACCTTTTCGGGATGGGGACGATGTTTCTTCCGGCGGAAGTGTTTTCTGCGATGCCTGCGCTTGTGCAGAACTTAATGAGCAACGGTCTGCTCGTCGGCACCGCCCTTGTCATTGCCATGGAACAGCTGTGGCGTCCTAAGAACTAACCGCTATCCTTCTACCTGATGGTAGAAGGATACTATTTTATGGATCCTCCTCCTCGTGAAACGTATAGAAGAGCCGCATCGTATAGACTAGCAGCCACATGAATAAGGAGCGGATCGTTCATGTTTATTTTCACACTCTTGTCCGGGTTGTGTTTACTCTTTTTCCCTTTACAAGGGATAAGAGATTTCAAATCGGAACAATGGTCATACAAGATCACCCGGATGATTTTCATCACTTTGGCTCTATTACTCATTACAGCAGGTATCATTGGGATTATAGACTTTGTTCATAACCCCAGGGGGTACTTTTTAACGAAACAAAAGGACCATTCATGTAAAACCCTGAGTTATTCTGCACCTCCAAAGTCGACGTACGAACGTGACTTGAACCTTATTTAAGCTTCTAAGGTGAACCCTGGTCTGCGTTTTCAAAACCTATCACGAGAGCTCTTATTAAATGAAAGCCATGTGACAAAAGTGTCACTTCCACCCCCTCTTTTGTTAGCTGAATCGAAGGAAACACGTCCCCGGTAAACGTACAATGAAGTCAGATGAAAAAGGAGGTTGAATGAATGAGTTTATTAGAAGCAAGAAAAATCCATAAGAGCTATGGAAACAAATTTATGAAGCAGCACGTTCTGGAAGGCATCGATGTCACGATTGATAAAGGGGAGTTTGTCACCATCATGGGCGCATCGGGTTCCGGGAAAACGACCTTGTTGAACGTCCTCTCTTCTATTGACCGGGTCAGTCACGGATCGATCGTGATCAACGGGCAGGAAATTACCGGACAAAAGGACAAACAGCTGGCAGAGTTCAGAAAGCATCATCTCGGGTTCATTTTTCAGGAATACAACCTGTTGGACACACTGACGGTGAAGGAAAACATTCTGCTTCCGCTTTCCATTTCGAAAACGGATCGTAAAGAGGCGCAGCGGAAATTCAACGCGCTTGCCGAAGAACTTGGCATCGAGGATGTCCAAAACAAGTACCCGAACGAAATATCAGGTGGACAGAAGCAGCGGACTTCAGCGGCGCGGGCCTTCATCCATGAACCGAGCATCATTTTTGCCGATGAGCCGACAGGGGCATTGGATTCCAAGTCCGCATCCGATCTGCTGGGCAAATTGAGCGGCCTGAATGACACACGGGAAGCCACCATAGCGATGGTCACGCACGACCCGGTAGCTGCGAGCTACAGCAGCCGCGTCATCTTCATCCGCGACGGGCAGATCTACACCCAGTTGAATAAAGGTGGACAGACGCGGGAGGCATTTTTGAAGGACATCATGAAAACCCAGGGTGTATTGGGTGGTGTAAGCTATGAGCATTAATCAGCTGATCCTCCGAAATTTGAAAAAGAATATCAAGAACTATTACTTATACGTTTTCGCCCTCGTCTTTTCCGTCGCCCTTTACTTTTCCTTCGTGACCCTTCAGTACGACCCGGCGATGAGTCAGGACGGATCTGTGAAAGGAAGTGCAGGATTGATGGTCGCTTCGGTTCTATTGATTGCCATCGTGGCCGTTTTCCTCCTTTATGCCAATGCTTTATTCGTGAAAAGGCGCAGTCAGGAAATCGGACTGTTCCAGCTGATCGGCATGACGAAAAACCGGATTTTCCGGCTGTTGGTGGTAGAGAATCTAATTATCTACTTCGGATCGATGGCGGCCGGCATTTTTATCGGGTTTGCGATTTCCAAGCTGATTCTCATGGGCTTTTTTAAGATTGTCAATGTTGATGAAGTGGCCGACCTGCACTTCTCCATGGCGGCCCTTGCCCAGACGGTGATCGTATTTGCGGGCATCTTCCTGCTCATTATGGCGACGATGTACATCTTTATTCGGAAGCAGTCCATCCTCTCCCTTTTCCGTGTTACCTCGAGCACGCAGGGTAAAGTGAAAAAACTCTCCGTGTGGGAACACATCATGGGAGTGCTCGGCATAGGAATGATTGCTTCGGGCTATTATGTGTCCACACAGCTGTTTGAAGGGGATATTACCTCGATCAACGGGCTGTTTATCGCCATGACGTTCATTCTGGCATCCACGATCATCGGCACCTACTTTTTCTACAAGGGTTCTGTGCGCTTTGTCAGCAACCTGCTTAGAAAACGGAAAGCCGGCTATATGAACATCAACGAAGTGCTTTCGCTGTCTTCGATGATGTTCCGGATGAAATCCAATGCCTTCCTGCTCACCGTGATTACGACCGTTTCCGCCCTTGCTATCGGACTGCTGGCACTGAGCTATATTTCACTGTACTCAGCGGAAAGCCTTGCGGAAAATAATGCTCCTGATGATTTTGCCATCACCAACGAAGAAAAAGCGATGGCCTTTTCCGATACATTGGAGGAAGAAGGTTTTGACCATTCCTACAGACAGGTGGAGGTGCTGCAGGCGAAATTCAATGTGGAGGATATTCTGGATGTGGACCTCGAGGATATGAATTTCAACGCAGAAAATACAACCATTCCTGTCATCAGTGAAACCGCCGTGCCTGAGCTCGACTTGGAAAGAGGAAGCATGATCATGACCGGCTACAACGATATTATGCAGTCCTATATTTCCTTAAAGGGCGATGGAAAAGTGGAATGGCTGTCTGAGAATGACGCCGTGGATCTTTCCTATCAAGGACTGCGGGAAGACTATGTGATTTCCTCCTATTATACCGCCGGCGGTCTGCCGATCGGCGTCGTGTCCGAGGAACAGTTTATGAACATGAAAGAGCAGCTGGAACCTTCTATTTATACCGGGATTAATCTGGAGGATGACAGCAGGAATGAAGCAGCTTTTCAATTGTTTGAGGAAGCCGGTTTAACAGAAAGTTTCGAGCACCGGTCCCAATGGTACGTGGAAACCTCCCAGAAACAGAACATGGGGGCCGTCATGTTTATCGTCGCCTTTTTAGGACTCACCTTTCTCATCACCTCCGGCTGCATCCTCTACTTCAAACAGATGGATGAAGGGGAAGACGAAAAGGAAAGCTATACGGTACTGCGGAAGCTCGGCTTTACAAGGGGCGATCTTCTGCGCGGCATTCAAGGCAAACAGCTCTTCAACTTCGGGGTGCCGCTCTTGATCGGTCTGCTGCACAGCTACTTCGCCGTGAAGTCCGGATGGTTCTTTTTCGGTAATGAAATCTGGACACCGATGCTGATGGTGATGGGCGTCTACACAGCTTTATATTCCATCTTCGGTCTCCTTTCTGTCTTATATTACAAAAAGGTGATCAAAGAAGCGCTGTAATTGTCGAGCGGCTCTTTTCCTCCCGGACGGTGCGGTCTGGTATAGTAAAGGCATGAGGTGAAACGATGAATTCGAAACATATACTCGATCAAATGAAACAACACCAGCCTTCTGTGCTCGGTCACGAACAGTTCCGTAAATTCTCTGTCCTTCTGCCGCTCATGGAAAAGGATGGAGACATCCACGTTCTGTTCGAGGTACGGGCCAATACACTAAGGCGCCAGCCCGGAGAGATCTGTTTCCCAGGCGGAAAAATCGATCCAGATGATTCTTCTGCACGTCAGGCCGCCATCCGGGAAACGGAGGAAGAATTAGGCATCCGCCGCGGACAACTGTCCGACGTCCATCCGCTCGACTATCTCGTCTCCCCGTTCGGAATGATCGTCTACGCTTTTGCAGGGTACTTGAATACCGACGAAAGTGCCTTTGAAAAGAATCCGGATGAAGTGAAGGAGCTCTTTACCGTTCCGCTTTCCTTCTTTATGGACCAGGATCCGGAAATCCACTACGTCCATTTCGAGGCCCAGCCGGCGGAAAACTTCCCCTACGAGCTCATCCCGGGTGGTGAAAATTACAATTGGCGCACGCGTCAGATGGAAGAATATTTTTATCAATATGGAGACAAGGTGATCTGGGGAATGACCGCAAGAATCCTCGCCCACTTTGTTGACGTGTTGAAAAAGAAACAGTAAATTCAAAAGAAAAGCCTGTCCTGTGATCAAGGTTTGATCACAGGACAGGCTTTAGATATAGGGTTAAAAGCTGGCTGCACAGGTCTTATGTATTATGGTAAAGCATCAAAAAAGGACCGCCCTTCTTCAACAGCCTCCTGGAACATAAAGAACGTAAACATCAACAGAACGAATAGAAAGGCGATCGATCCCCATTTGATTACATTCTCCCACCTCTTCGGCAATAACCCGGTACTCTGAATACCAAGACGTTTAAGAACAACATCCATCAGCAGGAATAATGGAAAAGCTGCGATAATCGAAATGAGAAGTCCAAACGCCTCTTTCAATTCCATTTCAACAATAAGAGTGCCGTTGTGGGAAACATTCTCAGATGGAAGCGGGGCTGTTTCAACAACCTCCCCCCTCCAATTATATTTTTCAACGGTTTCCCCCTCCATCCCTACACCAAACGGAACGTGATAAGAACTATATTCAAGCGTCAGCTGAATACCAAAGATCATGAGAACAGCTATCGGCGCTGCCAGCCATCGAATTATGTTTTTCAAAAGCTCCTCCTCCTTTTCCATAATCAGGATAACATTTGAATTTCCATTTTTACCATCATAGGGTTAGAAAAACATAGAGTGAAATCTGATGTTACCATAAAGGAACAGGAGGCGATGATGTGACAGAAGAAGAGATGTGGATGCAAATCGAACGCCTGCGGGCTGTTGAAAAAAGACAGAGCGAAACATTGAAGGCATTAACCGGAAAAGGCCTCTACGAAACACGCCTGAAGCCTGACGAGCATGGTACGATCTTCATTGATCCTGACGATCCTGTGCAGCAAAAGTTGTGGAACCTGGAATAAAGCATACAAAAAAACGCTGCGGTCTCACGCAGCGTTTTCTGTTTCTAAAAGATCTTTATACTTTTCCTGGATGAATCCAATGATGGTTCCAAGCGTCTGTCCCTTGAAAGCATCCGGAACCGATTCACCGTTCGGATCAGCGTAATAAAAGGCGCCTTTTTCTTCACTATAGGAGAAGCCCAGCTTGGTCAAACGATTGTTCAATTCCTCTGGATTTTCTTCAAGGCCCGTCTGCTGCTTGAAATACTCTGTCGGATATACCCACACATCCACATCATCACTGCCGGTCTCTACAATGAATAAGTCCGTATCATACTGCGAAATCCACTGATTTTTTGAGAAAAGGGCAACTCCCGTTCCTTCCAATCCTGCAATGCCTACTAAATTCACTCCAAAGATTTCATTGATCATCGTATACCGTTCCTCGGCCGTCAGTCTTTCTTCAAATGACAGCCAGTACAACTGCATCACGCGGACTTTCGAAAGCTTCGCAATCCGCTCATCGCTCAGTTCCCAAGGGGATGCCGTTTTCCTGATGCGGTCCAGGACATCATCTGAATAGGTGGCTGTCTGCTTTCCAACCCCCAGATCAGATATAGCCTGAAGATCTATGCCGTACACAGCATCCACTACTCTCATCAATGTATAAGGCGTGACCCTGCGGTTATTTCGATCCAGATAATGGTCCATAACTTCCGATTTGCTCATCTTATCGATAGAAGCTTTGGTTTCTTTATACGAGAGTGGGCCCCGGGTCTCCTGCTTCAAATCCTTGTAGACTCCGTATACGATGAGATCCGGGTATTTTCCTTCCTCTGTATGAACTTCCTGTTTCCAGCTTTTCGCCTCTACCTGATGAGGAATTGCAGCCGATGCTCCTGCTGTGAACAAAGTGAACGCCGTCAATATTACTGCAGACTTCTGCATCCATTTTTTACGAAAACGCTCCATTTCTTCCTCTCCCCTATCGTGTGTCCGCTACCCTCCCAGGCCGTACACAACAAAATATAGATGATGTACTCTTTCGTTGAATGGTCTATTTTAACTATACCCGATGTTGTCGAATAAAGACACATCCAACCGATGAAAAGTGTGAACAAGCGTCCTCCACAGGGTACACTAGGAGAAAAAGGGAGAGAATGACGATGAGCACCTATTCGATTGTCTGGTTCCGGAATGACCTGCGTGTCCACGACCATAAACCCTTGACTAGAGCTGTCACAGCAGGGCATCCGGTCATCGCACTTTATATTTTCGATCCATATGAATACAGAGACCTTTCCTATGGTTTTAAAAAAACCGGGCGTCACCGGGCACAATTTATCCAGGAGAGTCTGGAGGATCTGCGGACGAATCTCGCTGAACTGAACGTCCCCCTATTGATTAGGTACAAGGACCCAGCAGAAGCTTTCCTCGAGCTTTCCGATGATTTGACTATTAACGGTGTGTACCTTCATGAAGAAATCGCAACGGAAGAGCAGCAGACCGAAAGAGGAGTTCGAAAGGCTCTGCCCGGCGTACCTTTTTACGTCGATCACGGACATAACCTGTTTCCGCCGGAAGACCTGCCGTTTTCCACCCGGGATGTGCCGGATACGTTTTCCCAGTTCAGAAAAAGAATCGAAAAAAATGGGGTGACGCCGCCTAGAGCGATCGCTCCACCTCAAGCAGCTGTGAAAGTGGAGCTTCCAAATAGGATAGAGGAAGGGAAGATTCCGGACGTAGCTGCCTCAGGCCTGGAGAACGAGTGGAAAGAGCCGCGTTACCATGGCGGATCGACAGCGGCTAAACAACGGCTCCGGGACTACATCTTTACTAAGGACCGCCTCCGGGTTTATAAGGAAACGAGAAACGGGATGCTTCTAGAAGACGATTCCTCTAAATTTTCTCCATATCTGGCGAACGGCAATTTGTCCCCGCGGGTCGTGTATGAGCAGATCCAGCACTATGAAAAAAACCATACGAAAAACAAGTCGACCTATATGCTATATTTCGAACTGCTCTGGCGGGACTACTTCCACCTCGTTCACCGCAAATACGGCGATCGTCTCTTCTACAGGACAGGGCTGAATGGTTTGGAGATCCCCTGGAAAACAAACGAGGAGCATTTGCAGGCGTGGATGGACGGCCGCACGGGCTATCCGCTCGTAGATGCGGGCATGCGGGAATTAAAACAGACCGGTTTCATGTCCAACCGGGCACGCCAGAATGTGGCGAGCTTTTTTACAAAGAACCTCGGTCTGGACTGGCGGATCGGGGCCGCCTGGTTTGAATCACAACTCGTCGATTATGACGTAAGCAGCAACTACGGCAACTGGCTGTATATCGCGGGAGTCGGAAATGATGCTGTTTCCTTCCGGGTTTTTAACGTGGAAAAACAGGCGGAGGATTATGATCCTGATGGCGATTACCTGCGCTGGTGGGTCCCTGAGCTTCGTGAACTGCCCGTACCTTGGATTTTCAAGCCGAGGGCAATGGGAATGATTGAACAGGAACAGTACGGGGTTCAGCTCGGAGAAAATTATCCGTTTCCGATCATCGACTTGTACGAATCGATGCGGGAGATGAAGACCGCTTTTGAAGAAGGGACAAAATAGAGAAAAGCCGCGGACATCCTCATGTCCGGCGGCTTTTTTCAGTCCTGCCTCGTTTTCCGTTTTTTCCGTAGATAAAAGAGGAGGGATCCAATGATCAGGAGACCTGCGACAGCGGTAATGATGATGTTCCGAATGTTAGGGACGGCGAGTTCCACCATCATATTCGTTGTACCGGCAGTCTGAATATCCCACTGCAGTTCATTTCCGTCTGTCCGGTCGGCGTTGTGGTCTTTCGGTGCGATCGGAAGGTCGAGTGTGAACGTCAGATCCAGCTGATCCGAAACCATCTGCTGCATCCCGCCCATGATTCCGCTGTTTTCAAGATTTATTTCACCTTCCACCTGATATGTAGTCGTAAACCACCCGGGCTCCTCCGACCATTCTACGGGTAGACCTTCCATCACATCCCCGATTCCAGCGGCTGCCGGTTGTTCCAGCTGATCCGGAACCTGGATTTCCTCGACGTTTTCAAAAGCCTTTCCGGCGGTAAACCCGGTGTAGCCATCTTCTTCGTAAGGTTCCACCTGATAGCCGCGGGATTCGAGGTCCTGTTCCGCTTCATCAATCACACCCTGCATCCGCTCCATGAACAGACCCGCCTCTTCCTCGTTCACACCAATCTGCACCTGTGCCTCACCGCTTTTATCTTTGTTGACGGTCAGCTTCACATCGCCTTGCACACAGCCGCTTATTACAACCAGACTGAACAGAAACAGCACTCCCAGTCTCATTCTCATACTCCTTCTCCCCTTTTCAAAAAACACTCTCGAATATATGCACCGATATCCCTCTGACTTTCCCGTTTTCCATACCGCCCGTGATGTGCCCCACGATCATCCACACGGCTGCCTAGGCCCAGAAACGGCTCGGACGGCTTGAAATCGAGGCCGATGACAGGTACATCAAGGGTGGGGGATGTACCGAAATGAAACCGGGCAGAAGGGAATCCTTCTACGTTCATGGATGAATCGTAGGACACATCATAGACATCTGTAAACCTTCTCCTGTGTTCTCTGCCAAGCAGCAGGATAAGGGAAGGTTGTAAATAATGCAGCGTTTCTTCAAGCATTGCCGTTACTTCAGGAAGACGCAGCAGCTTCTCTTTCTTTTTTATTTTACCCATAAACTGGAGCGTCGGAAAAGGAAAAGCATCGACATGAACAAGAGGGGGCTCGTTTTGATAAAAAGAAGCTCCCATCCCGTTCATAAACCCCTCAAGCTTCGCTCCACCCTTTCTGCCAAACCATCGGGTATACGCCTCTTCCCCCTTAAAATAATCCTCATATTTCCTGATGACGGCTGTCTGCCGGTCATCATCTTCTTGAAAAGATGCGAGTAGATCTGCACTTTCCTTGTCAAATGACTGCGCCGTCGTCTGCCATTCAGCCTGGTCGTTCAAAACATATCGGGACGTCGGGTTTGTCCCAATGGTGACGATCGGATGATCCCGCCTCTCCCCGAGCCATAAGACAGGCACCGACCGGTGGATGAGCTCGTTACGGACATCTGAACGTCCCAGTCTGCTTTGAATATCAACCGCCCTGCTGAGCAGCTGGCGGGCTTCTTTTAAATCATCGGCCATCGATTTCCCTCCTCCCCCTTCCATTCCCCCCGCGACCACTATTTAACAGCGTAGAGCGGGTTTCCTTTGGAGACGATAAAGTCAGGAGGGATCTCATCATGGATGGACAACCATTAACGATTGAACATTTCAACGAACGCTTCCAGCGATGGAGCGGTGCCGATATTGTCATTACGAAACTGGAACTGAACGATAAGGATACAACAGAGATGCATCTGGATCACATCGCTTACGGGACGGATGCTGCACGTCTGGATGAATACCTGCCTATGCATTCCTTGTTTTTATATGGAGATGGCGAAGCGGAAATCGGCCCTCAGCAGATGGAGCCGCTCCCAGCACCCTATTACGAAATTCCTCTGCAGGATACGACGCAGTACCTATACAGTCCGGAGGGCTTTATTGTCACGACGGACCGGGCAACCTATATCATTCAGAAAAAATAACGGCCTCGGCAGCGGGGCCTTTTTACAAAAATAAAAACAGGGAAAATCCCTGCCGTCAAAATTTATATCCGAACACCACAACATCCACGGCATTCAGCCCCGTTCCTCCATCAGCCTCTGTTTTTATCGTCAGTCCCGTCCCAGGTACATTAAAAACCCTTGTAAACTGCTGTCCCGGAATGACCCGGAAAGAATCCAGCAGGAGGAAATTCACACCTTCCACTTTCACAATCAATTTGAACGTGACAGGCCCTTCCGATACCACCCGGTTGCCGCCGGCCACCCGGATGGAGTAGAACGGGCGGACATCAATGCCGCCGGGCAGATCTTTCGTCACATCCACGGTAGCCCCTGATTCAACCGTCTGACCTCCCGGCTCCGTCATGAAAATTAAATTATTCCCGCGTGAAACAGCCTCAGCCACCTCAACCACTCCTCCCCTCCTCTATCCTATGAAACCATGGGGGATTTAGGGAGTAGAAATCACACCTTTTCGTTTTCTTCCGCTTCTGACGCACACGCTCCTTCCCTTCCCGGACTTTCTGCCTGTTTCCAATGCACCTTGTCAGATTTTCCAGGTTGCGTACGATAGAAATGGTGGACACCCCTGGATCAAACCTCATGACCTCCTCAATTCAATTGTGAAGGAGAATGTACATGGATCTGCTGACCAAAGGTCTCTTTACCTGCGCTTTCCTGCTTTTCTTTTTTCCCATCACCAGCCACGCCGGCTCCATTAAAGATGGAGCCTCCGGGAATCCCGGGGAATGGTACGTGGGAGACACGCCCGCCTCTGTAACAGAAGAGAAACGCCCCATTCTTTTCATTCACGGCCTCAACAGTTCATCAGAGACGTGGTACGAGAGTAATGATATGTATACCACTGCTCTCGATAACGGCTACGAAACAGCCTTTATCGATTTGTACCCAACAAAAGATATGTGGGACAACGGGGAGCTGCTGGCCGGAAAAATCGAAGACATGTATCATCATTTCGGTGAAAAAGTCGTTATCGTCGCTCACAGCAAAGGCGGCATTGATACACAGGCGGCGCTTGTTCATCACAGTGCGTCTCCCTATGTGGATCGTGTCATTACCTTATCCTCCCCGCACCACGGCTCGCAGCTTGCCGATCTCGCTTACAGCAGCTGGGCCGGATGGCTTGCGGGAATCATCGGCAGTAAAAATGAAGCCACCTATTCCCTGCAGACTGGATACATGAGCTATTTCCGCTCCACCACCGACAGCAGACCAGGAATCGATGCCGTCCCGTTTTACACGTTCGGCGGTACGGAATGGGGCAGCTTCGGCAGCTCCCTGTACTGGGGAGGCTTGTACTTAAGCTCTTACGGCAGCAACGATGGGGCGGTCACAGTGAAAAGCTCACGCCTTCCTTACGCCCAGGAATTGAAAGTTGGAAAATGGGATCACACGAGCATTAAAGAAGGCTCCTCCACGTTTCCCCTTTTCCGTCCTTACTTGAATGAGACCGCTCCGCTGGCGGCATTCGGACTCGAAACAGCCGCTGTGTCAGAAGAATCCGAGCCGGCGGCCGGCCAGTACGTCTCAGGCGGCGAATACACAGGACGCACACGGGAGACCGTTATTGTAGAATCCGGAGCAGACGCCGTCACCTTCGACTGGATCAGTTCCAGCCCGGATGTTGACTTGAAGCTTGTCTCCCCTGATAAAAAAACCTACAGCGGCTTTAAAGCCGCGAAGGATGAAACCGAGGTGCTTGAAGGATCCTATCATCACACATTGAGAATCGATGACCCCGCAGCAGGCAGATGGAAACTGGAAGCCCGGAGCCCTGGCGGGGAATCCTATCTGCTCAACACCTCCTTTGACAGTGAGTTGAACGATAAAATCAGCGCCTTCATGAATGTGGACGAGCTGAAAGTGAAAAACAAAGATACCCGCCTGAAATATAAGACAGATATGACCGTCACCCACTATAAAAACGGACGGGAAAAAGAAACAAAACTGAAAGCGAAGAAGCAGTCGGACGGTGTCTACCAGCTTCCGAAGCTCGGAGAAGGTGTGTACAGCCTGACCATCGAAGTACAAGGAACCTACCAAAAAGAAAAGTTCGCCCGGACGATGATTTCCTCGGTCTATATCGACCAGAACGGCAGAGTATACAGCGAGGACTTTTAAAACGGGTGGACAAATAAAAACGGCAGGAGAACATGTGACGTTCTCCTGCCGTTTTATCAGGATTGTTTCTGCAGCGCTTCCTCTAAAGGCTCCTTCAATGCGGGCGCAAGGGTTTTGGAGTAAGCTGTACTCAAGTGGTGCTTGTCGCGGTAGACAATCACATTACCAATGACAGGCTCACACACTTCTTCCCCGCAGAAGTAATCCGACAAATCCACAAATGTGACATTCTCCGGGATCCCATCCGTGTTTTCCCATGGCACGACATCGGATAAAGCTTCATCTCTGGAAACCGAGCAATCCTCGATTGACCCCTTTTCCTCAATGCAGAGCGGCGTATCCTCTTTCATCCGCGGATTATCACGGACAGCCATGATATGGGTCGTCCCTTCAAGTTTCTTCCACTGTTCAAGATAGCCGTCCGGCACCGTCGTTCCACTGTTGACGGTGGATGTTGTAAAGACAAGGTCCGGCGGGTCCTCCTGGAGATCCTGCAACACTTTTTCATTCCAGTCCATACATGTTTCGTTCAACAATCCGTCAAAATCATCGTTGGAGAACCGGCAGGCATCCTTATTGTAAAGCTCGATTTTCAAATTCAGGTCATCAGACAGTTCACTGAGGGCCGGGAACCAGTGTCCCGAGTGGGATCCGCCGACGAGGGCAACCGTATAGTCGGGATTCTCCGTTTCTCCCATTGAACAAGTTTTCATCCCTTCTTCACTCGTATACATGAAGCATTCTCTGTCCTCATAAAAGGCCGGCAGCTCCTCCTGCACTTCAATAGTCGATGGATAAGGATCCAGTTCTTCCGCATCTACGTTATAGAAGACGGCCTGAGCACCTGGATAGTCCCCCGCCTCATAAGCCTTTCCCTGCATCTGACTCACGTAAAAATTCCATCCGCCATTGACGAGAAGAACAGGGACAATCAAGGCGGTGAGCGCTTTTCCGATTTTCACCTTCGACGTTTTCACGCTCAAGTTACGAACAGGCGCTTCAATGTAGGTTACCGTTACATAAGCAAGCACAAGGGCAGCTGCTATAATGACCGCCCCGGCGAATATCGATGCCTGACCGGTATCAAACCAGGCAAAATAGAAAATCAAAAGCGGCCAGTGCCACAAATAAAACCCGTAGGAAATGCTTCCGAATTTGAGGAAAGGCTTGGAGCCTAACAGACGGTCCACACCGAAGCCACCGCTGTTTTCAGCCGATATAATAACAAAAATCACGCCGGAGGCCGGTAAAAGAGCGACCCACCCGGGAAAAACAGTAGATACCGGAAGCAGAATACCCGTAAGCGAAATAACGGCCAGGCCGGTCCATCCAAGAATCACAGACACATGTCTGTTCAGCTTCACATAAGGCAGCAGCAATGCGACGATGCCTCCGAGACTGAACTCCCACGCACGCGCAAACGTATCAAAGTAGGCCCACGGCTGGTTTACAGCCGTTTTGTAAACAGAGTACGAAATAGATAGCACGAACAATGTGAGCAGCACACCGAGCAGTGTTTTCCGGACCGGCGTTTTCAAAACCTTCCGCGCAAGAAAATACGCGGCCGTGATGACAATCGGCCAGGTTATGTAAAACTGTCCCTGTACAGATAATGCCCAGAAATGCTGAAAAGGGCTTGCCTGGTTGTTCTGAGCCAGGTAATCAACGGAACTGAAGGCCAGCTGCCAGTTCTGGAAATAAAACACCGAAGCGAATCCTTCAGAGATGATCTGCTTCCACTGGGCCTGCGGAAGAATCCAGATGGAGCCGGCAAGGGTGAACAGCACGACGATAAACGCCACCGGGAACAGCCGGCGTCCGAGCCCCAGCAGGTATTCTCCTAAATGGATATTTCCCTGCTTGAGCATTTTGGAAAGCAGGGAGGTCGTTATCAAGTAACCGGAAACGATAAAGAATACATCCACACCGCCGGAAACCGATCCAAGCCATATATGGTACACCGCCACAAGGAAGGCGGCAACCGCACGCACGCCTTCGATTTCCGGACGGAATCTTTTCTCAGGGGTCCTTAAATCATTCACTCATCACCATCTCCATTTCTCTCTTCCTCCTATGTATCCCTTCAGCTTATCGGACCCCACCAGAACTGTGAACCTATCAGGAGAGATTTTTACTGGATTTGCAGAGTTTTTACAAAAGGAATCAGAGGTTAATCGCCTGCTCTATTGGCAGGTTTCATTCAAGGTTCTTTGACATCCACGACAATCCCCCCCGCCAAGAAGGATATAATCGCGGACCGTACGCTTTCGGACCGCTTCCTCAGGGAGCCTTGGGAATCTAATCTTTTCTCACAAGCAGAAGCGGGGCACCTTCCCTGACGGCTCAGTCTTTTCCTACACTCCTCCGGTCTCCCTAATCATCTATAACTCTACCATTTATAAAAATAATTGGAATACTTGTGAGAAAATTTGCCAGCTGATCTTTCACAATTGTACTTTTATAACAAATTCAAAAAACCACCGGCTCTTATGAAGAGCCGGTGGTTCAATCGAAGTTATTTAATTTTTCCCGGATGGCCGTCCTTGATGACTTTGGTTTTGTCATTCTGGATCGCGAGCTTGATGGTCGGCGCCAGTGTACCACCGAAGTGGGACATCTGATACTCCGGAGTCGTTCCTCCAAGATCTGAGATGTTCTTTCCATCAAGATCATGGAAGTTATAGAAGCTGATCACTTTTCCGTTTGGAAGAACCATCCAGGAGTAGGATTGGTACGCGTGTTCTTCCGGATTGGCCAGGACTAACCCACTGTCATTCAGCGGCTCATAGCCGGACGTCAGCTCATCGGATGAAAAGCCGTACAGGCCGTCCGGTGCATCGAGGTCCGGACCAAATTTGTGTTCATGTGTATTCGTGAACAGGTAGTATTGATTACCCTTGGTTACGATATGGGGACGCTCAAGCTCCTGGTTGACGTAATTCGCTTCCAGAATTGGTGGTAGAGCTTCATATTCGGTGTAGGAATCGTTCGTTGCTTCAGCAATTCCGATCGCCCCGTTGAATAATTTTGCAAATCCTTCGTCTGTGAAGCTGAAGTCATCCTGGAAAGAACCGCTTCCGATATAATCGGTATCCAGCGTACGCTCCGCTGGTGTTCCGGCTGAGTTTCCTTCAAACAAGATATAGTCTTTCCCTATTTTTGGATCTTCAAAGAACCATGGATCACGGAACGTGTAGCCGATGTCACCCTGTTCTGCCTGCTCCTCAGTCTGATAGTGCTCGCCTTCAGGCTCAAGGATGATGGAGTGATCGAAGTTTTCGAAGGAAATGCCTTCAGAAGATGCGTTCACTTCCCCTTTAGCAAGAGCAAGACGCTGTTCATAGGTGACGCCCTCCTCCCCTTTACGACCTGTAGCTGTATAGAACAGGTTCAGTTCACCGTCTTCAATCATCGCAGAGCCTGCCCACTGCCTTGAACCGTAGGCGCCTGTTGGATCAAACGCCTCTCCGCCAAGCTCCCAGCTCTTGCCGTCTTTGGAATAGAAGTAGCGGATCGTCGCTACATCATGTCGTTTACCTGGAAGCAGGTCGGACGGAGCCGTCAGGGAGAAAATCACGTAGTAGCCGTTCACTTTGGCGACCGAGCCGTCTTTGTTACGAAGCGGCCACGTATCCCAAACATGAAGTTCTGGAGCCATTTTTTCAAAATCCGGCTCGATATAAGGGGCGGTTGTATCTTTCGTGCGCTCAATCTGTGAGGCATCTTCAATCGTCCAGTTGGAAGTCTGACTGGTTTCTGCAGAAACAGAACTGCCAAATGCCAACGTGGAAACAAGAGCGGTCGTCACTAAAAAGGAACGTTTCATCCATGTATTTGTTTTCATCGTTCTCCTCCTTATTTATAAACAGGGAGCCGGCAGGTCGTGCCGGCTTTGTTCATCAAAACTTACCCGTGAATTTCACCTTCACCCATCTCACGCTTAATTTCAGAAGTATCACCTTTCAACTTCAGTTTAAGCGTTGGGGCAAAGGATCCACCCTGTTGGAAGTTTCCATTTTCATCATGGTATTCGTTCACAAAGCTGATCACCTGTCCGTGTGGAAGCACAGCCCAGGAGTATGCCTGGAATGGATCTTCAGCCGGGTTGGCTATAACAAGCCCCGTATCGTTCATCGGCTCGTAATCACCGAAAAGGGAGTTGGCGTGGAAGCCGTAAAGACCATCCGGACCTTCAATTCCAGGAGCAAATGTGAACTCATGGGTAATCGTGAACAAGTAATAGTCATCACCCTTCTGGACAACGTGTGGACGTTCCAGCTGCTGGTTCACACCATTCGCTTCAAGAAGAGGCGGCATTAATTCAAATTCTGTCAGATCCTCGTTTTCTGCCTTAGCAATCCCGACATTTCCGTTATAGTCTTCAGCGCCGGCAGGAACGTCTTCGTCTACATCACCAATGTGTTTCTCTTCGAGTGTCTTTTCATCGCCACCGGTATTTCCTTCGAAGATGATGTATTCTTCGCCGGTTTCAGGGTGTTGGAAGAACCAAGGATCACGGAAAGAATAGATAATGCTTCCGGTCTTTTGTTCCTGTGTCTCGTAATACTCGCCATCTGCTTCAGCAAGAATCTGGTGGTCGCCATTGTTTGTTACCTGGAAACCTTCTTTGTTGTCGTAATCCATTTCAAATGTCGTCTTAGCCAGACGCTGTTCGAATGTCGGACCTTCATCCTTACGTCCTGCAGCCGTGTAGAACAAGTGGATCGTGCCGTCTTTCTCCATCATAGCTGATCCGGCCCACTGGCGGTAACCAAGCGCCTTGTCCGTGTCATAAGGGACCGTACCCATTTCCCAATCTTTACCGTTCTTAGAATAGAAGTAGCGGATTTCCGCATGATCGTGGCGGCCGCCCCATGTGTATTCTTTGCTCGCTGTCAGCGCGAACTGTACATAGTACCCGTTGATCTTGGCGAAAGAACCATCACGGTTACGAAGCGGCCATGTGTCCCAGATCCAATAGTCCGGGGCAACATCAGTAAAGGAATCAATGTTTGGGGCTGTGTTTTCGTCTGTTAACGTGAAGTTCTGCGCGTCTTCACGGGACCACACAGGTGTGTCATCTGTGGATGCTGCGTGAGAAGTTGTTGGGAGCTGGGCAAACGTGCCGGTCAGGATAAAAGCAGAAAGCGCCAGTTTAGATAAGATCGAATGATTTCGTTTCATGTTTTCTTTCCCCTCCAGAATTGTTAAGTATATGAAGTGTGCTCCGGAACACGTCTTAACTTTACGTGGTAAAACAGGGGTGGTCAACGCCGGAAATCCTGCCATTCACGCTTATGCCAAAAGTCATGAAAGGGCACCTTTCACAAGGATGACAGCGATTTCCCCACTACTGTGCAAAGGATTGCACAAAATGTAAAATTAGGGGAGAAGAGGGATGTGCGTTGTAATAAACTTCCATTTAAATGATTCTAAAATCCAGTTTCACACGTCCTTTATACCCCTTCTTAATTTTTATGAATTGAATATAAAGAACCAATATTCCAACGAATGTTTGTTCTTTTCCGAGAATGGTAGAATTACGATTAAATCCTTTCATATCAGTGTTTTCAAGCCGTTTATAACCATTACAATGTGAAGCGCTTTATAGGAAATAAGACATAAAAAAAGACAGACGGGTCCCGTCTGTCTTTTGCACATCTATATACCTAGAAAACTTTTGCAAGGTTCCATTTGTGAAGATAGAAGCTTGCAGCTGCTGAACTGCTGAAACGAATGCTCGTGTCCTGAACAGATGGATAGAACCGGGCGGTCATCACGCAGGCACCATCATTAGCGAAAACTTCGATAGAGGACGTATCTACATATATCCTCAGACTATCAAGCTGCGGTACTTCGACCTGGCGCTTTTCGACGGTTCCATCCACATAGCTCTGACGTTCCAGGGTGAGCACCTGTTGATCGCTGGAATATAGAATCCTTGCATCTCCACCGATGGCCACACTCATCCAGCCCTCTGCAACGTCGATATCACTCATCATCAGTTCAACGACCTTCCCATGAACACCGTCCAAGGTACGGCTCTCGTTGTGGAGGCTGACCTGATGTTCAACGGCTTCTCCCTGACGGAGTGCTTCCAATTCCTGAACCGGCTGTTGGTACAGCTGACCGTCCTGCCATGTTAATTCCCGCGGAAGCGTCATGTTGTGCAGCCACTTGTGGGCAATCGTCGGGTGATCCTGCTCATTCTGGTCCGGTACACTCATCCAGCCGAACATCAGCCGGCGGCCGTGCGCATCCAAGGTCGTCTGCGGCGCGTAAAAGTCAAAACCGTGATCAAGCTCTGTAAATGCACCATGCTCGTATATCCCTTCTTCCGGATCGAAGGCCCCTGTCACATAGCCGGCCTGATAAACGTTTTGATAGTTCATGCCGTCCGCTTCCAGTCCCTGTGGAGAGAAGACAAGCACATCCCGTCCATCCAGTTCAAATAAATCCGGGCACTCAAACATATACCCGAACTCCCCGTGAGGTTCCTGACCGGCGCCGGCAAGAATACCGGCATGGGTCCAGTCCATCAGATTGTCTGAGGTGAATAGAGCGACCGCCCCTTTCTCATCTTCCGTCTGAGCGCCGATGACCATAAACCAGCGGCCATCCTGCTTCCATACTTTCGGATCGCGGAAGTGGGCGGTATAGCCGTCAGGCAGATGGGCGACAGGACCTTTTTTATCAAATTGAATGCCGTCTTCGGATACAGCGAGACACTGGTACGATTCCCGGTTTCCATTTTCATCTTTGACGTTTCCTGTGTAAAAGGCATAGAGCTTTCCGTCATGCTCGATGGCACTGCCGGAATAGCAGCCGTTTTTCTCAAACCACTCGGACGGGGTCAGAGCGATCTCTTCATGCGTCCAGTGGACAAGGTCCTCAGACGAATAATGCCCCCACAGTTTAGCACCGTGGTCGGTTTTATACGGCATCCACTGATAGTACAGATGGTACGTGCCCTGGAACTGAATGAAGCCGTTCGGATCGTTCAACAGTCCGACCGGAGGCATGATGTGGTAATGGAGACGATACGGATCACTCTCTACTAGAGACTGATGCTTTTCGATTTCTTCATAAGCGCTCTTTCGCAGTTCTTGATCTTTAGACATCGGTTACTCTCCTGACTGATGAAGGCGTGTTTGAACTTCTTCGATAGTCGGAAGGGCCGTCATCGCTCCCTTTGTCGATGCAGCCAGTGCTCCGGAAACGGATGCATACTCTGCCATTTTCACAGCTTCCGAAAGCGTCAGCTCCTCCATGTTCCCCTCATAGCGGTTCAGCTGATAAAGCATACCGGAGACAAACGCATCTCCAGCCCCTGTTGTATCGACCGCTTTTACTTTCATAGCCGGAACGTGCTCGACGCCTTCTTTCGTAGAAACATAGCTTCCGTCCCCGCCCATCGTAATGAGAACGAGAGGGATTTCATATTTCTCGAGAGCTTTCAGGCCGGGCGTGATCTCTTTTTCTCCCGTAATAAATGCCAGCTCTTCTTCAGAAAGCTTAAGCATATCCGCTTCCCCGAGCATGGAAATGATCGTTTCGCGGGCCTGTTCTTCAGATGGCCAAAGCATCATGCGCAGGTTGGGGTCATAGGAAATCACCATCCGTTTTTCTTTGGCCAGCTCCACAGCCCGCTTCGTCGTATCTTTTACCGTATCTCCAATCATGGAGATGGAACCGAAGTGAAGCACTTTATGTGTGTCAAAATCGGATTCCTGAAGGTCCGAACGCTCTAAAAACTGATCGGCACTTGGATGGATATAAAAATCAAAGCTGCGCTCTCCGTCTTCCGCGTTCGTTACAAACACGACACCTGTACGTACATCAGCCGTCAACGGCATGGCGTGGGTCTGCACACCGAAATCTTCAAGGGTTGTCTTCAGGAAACGTCCGAGGACATCATCGCCGACCTTCCCTAAGAACGTAGATGGAACCCCGAGTCTTGCGAGACCGACCGACACGTTGGCCGGAGCGCCTCCGGGACTTTTCTGGTAGTTCACATTGTTTTTATCCAAAGGGATAAAATCGATTAACGCTTCACCGAGCGAGATGACACCATTTTTCATCACTAATTCCTCCTTTGAACCTTTGTATGAATCATACGAAACAAATCCCTACCAGACAAGCTGGTAAGGACTTGAAAAAAAGGATTTACTTCGCTTCTTCCTTCCATCCAAGAAGAAGAGTGGCAATGACCGCACCGCCGACCGCGATCAGACAGCCGATCCCGTAGTTGATCGGGTCCTGCGCGATCGCAAACATCGGAATACCAGTCAGGCCGATACCGTTCGCCATAACTTTCGTGAAGACGACGTAGGCTCCGCCGAGGGCGCCACCAATGGCTGCCCCGATAAATGGACGGCGGTGCTTCAAGTTCACACCGAAGATCGCCGGCTCTGTAATTCCAAGGAATGCGGAAATAGCAGCTGGAAGAGCGATTTCTTTCGTTTTCTTGTTGCGTGTTTTGAAGAAGACGGCAAGTGTCGCTCCCCCTTGAGCAATGTTGGCCATCGCCCAGATTGGAAGCAGGTAGTTTCCGCCGACATTATTCAAGAGCTCCGCCTCTATGGCGTGGAAGCTGTGGTGCACCCCTGTCAGTACGATCGTAGAGTACAAGCCCCCGAAGATCAGTCCGGCAATCGGACCGGCCGTTTCATAAACGACATCAAGAGCGGTTGTCAATCCATTCCCAAGCGCACGGCCGAGCGGTCCTACAACAAGAAGCGCTACGAAACCGGTGAAAATAACAGTCAGGAACGGGGTAAGCAGAAGATCGACCGCGTTCGGAACGATCTTACGGAAATTCTTTTCAAGCCAGGACATGACGTAAACCGTCAACAGAACAGGGATAACCGTACCCTGATAACCGAGCATTTCAACGCCGAAGCCGAAGAAATCAAGGGTTTCCGGCTGGGCATCAGCAAGCCCCCAAGGGTTTAACAGGGCCGGATGGGTCATAATTCCCCCGATAACCGCACCGAGGTACATGTTTCCTCCGAATTCCCTGGCTGCACTGAAACCGATCAGGATCGGAAGAATGATAAAGGACGCTGAGGAGAACATATCCAGCATGACAAACAATCCACTTGCTGGATCCATCCATTCGTACGTACGCATTAAGCCGAGCAGCCCCATCAGCATACCGGCAGCTACGATCGCCGGGATGATCGGAACGAAGATGTTGGAAAGCGTCCGCGCGAAGCGGGCGAACGGGTTCATTTTACTTTTCGCTGCATCTTTATGGGAAACCGAGGCGTCTTTCTTTTCTTCGTCATCTCCCATGGACGCACCTACAAGCGGGCCGAAATGGGCGAACACTTTGTTGACGGTCCCTGTTCCGAAGATGATTTGATACTGTCCGGAGCTTGAAAACGCTCCTTTGACCCCATCAAGTTCTTCAACGGCAGATTTATCTATTTTGCTCTCATCATCCATTACAAGGCGGAGACGAGTGGCACAGTGAGTGGCGCTGACAATGTTTTCTTTTCCACCAAGCAGAGGGACAAGCTGTTCAGCAACTTCTTTGTGATTCATGAAGATTCCTCCTTTATTTTTCCAATAAAAAAGACCTAAAACGCATAAAGAATGCGGATAGGTATCAAAATGAATACACCTATGCTTCTTTACACATTTTAGGTCTTGCCTGCTTCTGCAGTAACAATCCTGCGTTATTTAACTTTGGATTGATTCCTATTTTATACGATGAAAACGCTGTCGTCAACCATTTTCAATTAAAAACAATCACTTCATTAAACGCTGAATATGGAGGGCGATATAGGCGATTTCAGACTCTGGAAAATCGATATTGTACTCCGCTTTCAAGAAGTCTGCCACTTCTTCAGACGTCCGGAATGCGTCGCTGTATTTCATTCTTATCAATTCGAGCATATCTTCGTCAATCGGTTCGAACTGACTGCCTTCCTCCACACGGCTGAGTGCAAAGCGCAGATGGGTAACCAGGCGCTGATAATTGATACTTGTCTCTTCAATCGTAATCTCCGCACATTCTTCCACTTTCTCAACAATATCCCTGAGAACCGTCGCTGTCTGAAGAGACTCCCCCATCGACGGGGAGCCCATTTTTGCGGTATGGATATGAAGCGCGATATGCGCGACTTCATCAGGTGGAATATCAACCCCCATCACTTTCCTGATTTCTTCTTTTGCCCACATCCCCGCCTCAAATTCCTTCTTATAGAGAAACTTGATTTCGTGTGTAAGCTTATTGTGAATCGGAAATCCCTGCTCCAGACGTTCAAGTGCAAACGAAAGGTGATCGGTGAGTGCAATATGAATGTGGTCATTCAAAGGCGCTTCCAAATGGCCTTCTGCATAGCTGATGATCCGTTCAGCGAGATCTATGTGAGCTTCAGGGAGAGTCGAAAGCAGCTGCTGGAACTTCTCTGATGACTGATCCCGAAGCAGGAAGATCTTTTCGATTTTATTTTTCGGGACGATATCGTTGCGCCTCTTTTGAAAGGCAAGCCCCTTCCCCATCACAATCTTTTCCTGTCCTCCGTCATACACGACAACAGCGTTGTTGTTCAAAATTTTAAAAATGCGCATAAAGCCCCTCCGGTCCATAATATCTCCTACCAGTTTACCACGAATGTATCTCCTTATGACACATTCAGGCCCCATCAGCACAGGACCTGAAGAAAGCGTTTCAAAAAATTTTATTAAAAGCGTTTTCAATTTTTATGATCTATGCCATAATACTTGTATACAAGTTAAACAAGTATACGAAAATCATTAAAGAAGGTGAATCGATGACAGATTCCATCCCTTATTTATATCCTGAAAAATGGCTGAATAAAGCATCGGCCGGCGAACGTGTCGCCTCTGAGCTTCGGATCCGGATTATTGCCGGTTTGATTGAAAGCGGTTCAAAGCTGTCCGAAAACCAGATGGCTTCCGAATTTTCCGTCAGCCGCTCCCCTGTCCGTGAAGCCCTGAAGCTGCTCGCATCAGAAAACCTGATCCGTCTCGAACGGATGGGGGCGGTTGTTCTTGAACTGTCCGAGAAGGAAATCCAGGAAATCTACGATGTCCGTCTTTTAATCGAAACATTCGTATTCGAACGGCTCGTCAAAATGGACACAGCAGGTCTCGTGAAAGAACTGAGCAAGACACTGGAAATGATGAAGATCGCGATCAAGTACAAAGATGCTGATGATTTTTCATTTGAAGATGTCCTGTTTCACGAAACGATCATCCGCGCTATTGATCATTCCCACATTCTCATGATCTGGAAGAACCTGAAGCCGACACTGGAAAGCCTGATCCTCATTTCCATGCGCATGCGCTTCAAGGAAAAGTACGACGATTTCGACCGGATTATCAACAACCATGAATTGTATATCGAAGCGATCCGTCAGAAAGACCGCGATCTTATGGTCAAATCGCTGCACAAAAATTTCGATGACGTCCAAGGAAGTGTCGAGGATTTATGGAGGTCGCAGCAGATCTATTCAAAAGGAGTCGAAAGCGATGACTAACTATATGATGGGTGTCGATATCGGCACCACCAGTACAAAAGCCGTCTTGTTCACCGAACAGGGAGATGTCGTGGAGAAAGCGAATGTCGGCTACCCTCTTCATACGCCGGACATCTCAACAGCTGAGCAGGACCCGGAGGAAATTTTCCAGGCTGTTTTGGAAGCGGTCACACTTGTTAAACAGAAGCATACGGACAAAGCCGTATCCTTTGTATCCTTCAGCAGTGCGATGCACAGCCTGATTGCTGTCGATAAGGACGGCAGTCCGATCACCCCCTGCATCACATGGGCGGACAACCGCAGTGAGAAGTGGTCGGAAAAAATCAAAACCGAGTGGAACGGGCACAACATTTACCGGAGAACGGGGACACCGATTCATCCGATGAGCCCGCTCAGCAAAATTACATGGCTCGTCCAGGAACAACCTGAAATCGATTCCAAAACCTATAAATATATCGGAATCAAAGAATATGTCTTCTATAAACTATTCGGTACCTATGTGATCGATCATTCCATCGCTTCAGCAACAGGGATGATGAATTTGGAGAAACTCGACTGGGATGAAGAAGCCCTTGAGGTTGCCGGCATCGGCCGTGAAAAACTGTCCGAGCTTGTTTCCACGACTTCTCAGTTTACCGGACTGAAAGAAGAATACGCCAAGGTCACCGGTCTTGATTCCAACACTTCCTTTGTGATCGGAGCCAGTGATGGCGTTCTATCCAACCTTGGGGTCAACGCCATCAAAAAAGGAGAAATCGCCGTTACCATCGGAACAAGCGGAGCGATCCGGACCGTGATCGATAAGCCGCAGACCGATGAAAAGGGCCGGATTTTCTGCTACGCGCTCACCGAAGATCAATGGGTCATCGGAGGACCGGTCAACAATGGCGGCATGATTCTCCGCTGGATCCGTGATGAATTTGCTTCATCGGAAGCAGAAACAGCGAAACGTCTCGGCATCGACCCGTACGAAGTGCTGACGAAAATCGCAGAAGGCGTCCGACCAGGATCTGACGGACTGCTCTTCCATCCTTACCTGGCTGGTGAGCGGGCCCCGCTTTGGAACCCGGATGTACGCGGATCCTTCTTCGGACTGACGTTATCCCATAAAAAAGAGCACATGATCCGGGCTGCTCTGGAAGGTGTCATCTACAACCTGTACACCGTTTTCCTTGCGCTGACGGAATGTATGGACGGACCGGTGACAAGAATCCAGGCGACCGGCGGGTTTGCCCGCTCGGAAGTGTGGCGCCAGATGATGGCCGATATCTTCGAATCCGAAGTTGTCGTGCCGGAAAGCTATGAAAGCTCCTGTCTTGGAGCCTGTATTCTAGGACTCTACGCTACAGGCCGGGCGGATTCACTAGACATTGTATCCGGGATGATCGGCAGCACCTTCAAGCATACACCGGAGGAAGAAGCGGTCCATGAATACCGCCAGCTGCTTCCGATGTTCATCCAGCTGTCCAGATCTCTGGAAGAAAACTACGCCACCATTGCCAATTACCAACGAAACTTAACCAACTAAACAAACGGAGGGTTTACGATGCCATTATTAATGGTCGCTATAGGAATTGTCGCGTTACTTATCTTGATTATGGGACTCAAACTGAACACGTTTGTTTCCCTGATTATCGTCTCCTTCGGTGTTGCCGTCCTGCTCGGCATGCCGCTTACGGATATTGTACCAACCATCGAGGCCGGTCTCGGCGGAACACTCGGGCACCTCGCCTTGATTTTCGGTCTTGGAGCTATGCTCGGTAAACTGATTACAGACGCCGGTGGTGCCCAGCGCATTGCCATGACCTTCGTCAATAAGTTCGGAGAAAAGAACATCCAATGGGCCGTTGTCGCCGCGTCCTTCATTATCGGGATCGCGTTGTTCTTTGAAGTCGGCCTCGTGCTGTTAATCCCGATCGTTTTTGCGATTTCAAGAGAACTGCGCGTATCGATTTTGTATCTGGGAATCCCGATGGCAGCCGCCCTGTCCGTCACTCACGGCTTCCTGCCGCCTCACCCGGGCCCGACAGTGATCGCTGGTGAGTATGGGGCAGACCTTGGTGAAGTACTGCTGTACGGAATCATCATTGCTGTTCCGACGGTCATTCTTGCTGGTCCGATTTTCACAAAAATGGCGAAGAAACTCGTGCCGGACTCTTTTAAAAAGCAGGGGAACATCGCTTCTTTAGGCGAACAGAAATCCTTTAAGCTTGAAGAGACACCAGGCTTCGGTATCAGTGTCTTCACAGCTATGCTGCCCGTTATTCTCATTGCTATTTCTACAATTATTACGTTGATTCAGGAAACCATGGGTGTAGAATCCGGCGGTTTTCTCTCCGTTATAAACTTAATTGGAAACGCATCCACAGCGATGATCATCTCCCTGCTTGTGGCAGTTTACACGATGGGGATTGCTCGTAACATTCCGATGAAAGACGTGATGGACTCCTGCTCCACAGCTATCGCCCAAATCGGTATGATGCTGTTGATTATCGGGGGCGGCGGTGCCTTCAAGCAGGTCTTGATTGACGGCGGTGTCGGTGATTATGTGGCGCAGATGTTCGAGGGCTCTTCCATGTCTCCATTGCTGCTTGCCTGGATCATTGCTGCGATTCTAAGAATCTCTCTCGGTTCCGCTACCGTAGCTGCCTTGACGACGGTCGGCCTTGTCACACCGCTTCTTGGCCAGACGGATGTGAACCTGGCACTGATGGTGCTTTCCACAGGAGCCGGAAGCTTGATCGCTTCCCACGTCAACGACGCTGGTTTCTGGATGTTCAAGGAATACTTCGGCTTAACGATGAAGGAAACGTTCGCTACATGGACGCTTCTGGAAACGATCATTTCCGTTGCCGGTCTTGGATTCGTCCTTCTGTTCAGCCTTTTTGTTTAACGAAAAAAACCCGTACGAGGATCCTCCTCGTACGGGTTTTCCTTTTATACAGCCGTCATGACAGCCAAATAAAACGATACAATCATTAAACTCCCTGCAGCCGTCACTATCCCAAGTGAAGGCCTCTTCACTGCGGAAGCGATAGTGAGCAGCAGGAACAAAGAGCCGATCAGACCGAGCATCCAGCTGACCGGTCCGAACGACATCGTCACTTCAATGAGTTCCGAGCCACTTTCCCCTGTAAACGCCCGGTACAAAAAGGAAGCTTCGTCTCCTATCGTTCCTTCCTGATTTGGCGTACCTGCCCGCCCCATGGCAGCGGTTAAAGCAAAAGCGCCGAGAGCAAACCCGCTTTCCGCCTTCGTCCACGGAAGCGGATTGAAACGCTGATCACCGGCTTTTTTACGGAACAACACCCCGTTCATCAAGGCGAACAAAAGGATGCCGATGACAAACAGGTGCTTGACGAGAAGGGCCTGACCGTAGTTCGATGGCAGGGCTTGAGAATAGCCTTCCAACGCATTCATATCTGGAGCACCGTAGCTGTACAAATCCACGGACATCGTGAAATACCCGGCGGCAAACACGACAACCAGACTGAAGACAGCCGTCGGTGTGTACCACCGTAGAAAGGAACCCCAGTTCTTCTTAGACACCGCAAACCAGCTGACCATCAGGAGCAGGCCGATCCATACGGATGCCCCGAGAAAATGCAGGGTATGAAACACATGCCCGGACGCTCCTCCGATGGATGCCGCATGAGCAGCCATCGAGTAAGAAGCCGTCATCGCAGCGACAAGCCCTAAAGATAGATAGAGCAGACCCGCTTTTTCCTTCACACCTTCTGACGTCCAGATTAGAAGAAGGAGCATAGAGAAAAGGGCGGTCAGTAAAAAGGCACGTCCGACGGCAAACTCAAAAATCACCTGAATGAAGGCGCTCCCCCACCCTTTTGATGATGCAAGCAGATCGACGATGGGCAGCACCGGCAGGAAAGATCCGAACGTCACCAGCAGGGCACATGCCTGAATCAGCCTTTGATCTATGCGTACCGGAGGTTTCAGATGGTCCGGCACAAGCAGCAGGATCAGAGATCCCATTAATAAGGAAAACGAAAGGTACAAAAGCAGTTCAGTCAGTCCAATCAGAATCCCCATTGGTACCGACTCACTTCTTGCTGCTGAACAGCTTCACGGCAAGTACGATGACAATGACAAGAAGCAGGAGCGCAACAACAATCATGAACACAGGGAGGCTGTTTTCCTCTTCTGTCTCCTGTTCGCTGTCCACATCTGTTTCCGTTTGTTCCGCATCGGTGTCCGTTTCTGTACCGTCCTCCTCTTCAGGAACCACTTCTTCAGTCGTTTCTGTGTTTTCTTCAGGAGCTGGTCCATCTACAGAAAAGCTGAACTGTTTCTCAATCACATGACCATCCGCACCGATGATTTCCCAGTTGACGGTATACTCACCGTTTTCAAGGGCATCGTCAAACACGGCGGTCATCGTCTGATCAGAGATCGTCACCTCGGAGGGTGCAGGAGCCTCTCCTTCCACTTTCGATAATTCAAGCGTGCTTCCTTCTTCAATGACTGTATTGAAGTTCAGTTCGATCGTATCCAGCGGTTCTTCCACCGTCTCCCCTTCAGCGGGCGTCGAGTTTTCCAATGATGTATGAGCATGGACTGCCGGGGTGAACAACCCAAGAGCGACGACCAGTGCCAGTAACGCAGTAGAAATTTTGTGCATAATTTTTCCATCCTTTCTCCATATTAAGACTAAGTAAATGAAAGCCTTATGATTGGCTATTGCAGCCGGAGTATTTTACTATAGAGATAACGGGTATCATCCCTTTACGGATCATCCATCCCGTGATGACAGACTTCCGTAACCAAGCTAAGTTTATGTGATAGAATCATTCAAAGTCAAAGTTTCTCATCGTTTGTCACAAAATCTCCATGTTCCCCGTTCTATGGGATCCATCCCCTACCTATCCCCTACTCTTCTGAACCGCTCTACACAGCTCTTCAGAAGAAATTCCGACAAAACCTTATAAATGTTGACAAATAAAACAATGTATATAATAATAGTTACTGGATAATAATTATTATAAATAACTGCGCCCATTTTTCTGCAGTTAAATCTCTACCTATATCAGGAGGAATTTTACTATGTCCCTAATCGGAAAAGAAGTACAATCATTCCAGGCGAAAGCATTCAAACAAGGTGAATTCATCGACGTTTCCAACGAAAACTTCAAAGGTCAGTGGAGCGTTGTTTGTTTCTACCCGGCAGACTTCTCTTTCGTATGCCCGACAGAGCTTGAAGACCTGCAGAACAACTATGCAGCTCTTAAAGAACTAGGTGCAGAAGTATACTCTGTTTCTACAGATACACACTTCGTACACAAAGGCTGGCACGACAGCTCTGAAAAAATCGGTAAAATCGAATACGCTATGATCGGGGATCCTTCCCAGCAGCTATCCCGTCAGTTCGACGTTCTTAACGAAGAAGACGGCCTTGCTGACCGCGGAACATTCATCATCGATCCAGACGGCGTTATCCAGACGGTAGAAGTTAACGCAGGCGGAATCGGCCGCGATGCAGATAACCTTATCGGCAAAATCAAAGCCGCTCAATACGTTCGCAACAACCCAGGCGAGGTTTGCCCTGCCAAATGGGAAGAAGGCGAAGAAACACTTACACCAAGCCTTGATCTAGTTGGTAAAATCTAAGGAGTGTCTTAATCCATGGTTCTCGATGCACAAATAAAAGCACAACTGGAGCAGTACCTGCAGCTTTTAGAAGGTGACATCGAGCTGAAAGTCAGCGCGGGGGACGACAAAGTCTCCCGTGACATGCTGGCTCTCACCGATGAACTTGCATCCATGTCACCGAAAATTACTGTCCAGAACACAACACTTAATCGCACACCAAGCTTCAGCGTAAACCGCCCTCAGGAAGAAACGGGCATCACGTTTGCCGGCATTCCTCTCGGTCATGAATTCACCTCTCTCGTCCTCGCCCTCCTTCAAGTGAGCGGCCGTGCTCCGAAAGTGGATGACACGATGATTGAGAAAATCCAGAACATCAAGGGCGAGTTTCATTTCGAGACATTTGTCAGCCTGAGCTGCCACAACTGTCCGGACGTCGTACAGGCCTTGAACATCATGAGCGTGCTGAACCCGGGCATCACCCATACGATGGTGGACGGTGCTGCCTTTAAAGAAGAAGCAGAAAGCCGCAACATCATGGCGGTTCCATCCGCTTTCCTTAACGGTGAATTCTTCAATGGCGGCCGCATCAGCCTTGAAGAGATCGTTGCTAAAATCAGTGAAGGCCCATCTGCTGAAGAATTTACGGAGCGTGAACCTTATGACGTTCTTGTCGTCGGTGGTGGACCAGCTGGTGCGAGTTCTGCAATCTACTCCGCTCGTAAGGGAATCCGTACCGGTATCGTAGCGGAACGCTTCGGCGGACAGGTGCTGGATACGATGACGATTGAAAACTTCATCAGTGTGAAAAGCACGGAGGGACCAAAGTTTGCTGCAAGCCTTGAAGAACACGTCAAAGACTATGATATTGATATCATGAACCTGCAGCGTGCCAAGGATCTGCGCAAAAATGAGGAAGGCATGTTTGAACTTGAACTTGATAACGGCGGCGTACTGAAAAGTAAAACCGTCATTCTTTCCACGGGTGCCCGCTGGCGCGAAACCGGCGTTCCGGGAGAAGACGAGTACAAAAACAAAGGTGTCGCATTCTGTCCGCACTGTGACGGTCCTCTATTCGAAGGCAAAGACGTAGCGGTTATCGGCGGCGGAAACTCCGGCGTGGAAGCAGCGATCGACCTTGCCGGTATCGTGCAGAACGTCACCGTCCTTGAATTTGCAGACACGTTGAAAGCTGATGATGTGCTTCAAGATCGTCTCCACAGTCTGCCAAACGTCGAAGTGAAGACAGGCGCCCAGACAACAGAAATTACCGGCGATGAGAATGTGAACGGCATCACGTACATCGACCGTGCTTCCGGCGAAGAACAGCACGTGGACCTTGAGGGCGTCTTCGTCCAGATCGGTCTCGTGCCGAACACGGAATGGCTCACCACAGATGTTGAAACGAATAAGATTGGTGAAATCATTACAGATAAACACGGATCTACAAGCATACCTGGTTTGTTTGCTGCCGGTGACGTTACCGACAGTCCGCATAACCAGATCATCATCTCCATGGGAGACGGTGCCAACGCAGCGCTTGGCGCATTCGATTATCTGATCCGCAACTGATCTTTCTATAGAAAATCCCGCATCCAATAAAGGATGCGGGATTTTTTTATGCCTGCTTTCGTTGTTTCGATTCTGACTTAGATGTAGAACGTTTCCTGAAGATAACCCAGCCGCCGATGAGGGCAACAATGACTGCTGCACCTGACAACCAGAAAGCACGATATTTCTGCCATGCATTTTCCTCACGAATGGCCGTGTCTACTCCTAAAGTCGTCAGAACTTCTTCCGCTGGTACATAGAGCTCGCCATTTTTCTCATAAGGGGCTTCTGTGAGCACCGGGGCAGCTTCCAGCTGATCTTCATCACCAGGGGCACCGCTTCTGGTCACTTTAGCGTCTTCTTTATAACGCTCCATATTCATGCGGTACGTTTTTTCTCCCGGGGTCAGATTCATCGTTTGGTTGTTCACGATAAGCGTCCAGTAATCTGCCGGCTGCTCCGAATCACTATCATACAAGTGAATCGGATATACATCCGCGCTCTTCTCATAAAGTTCCTTGACGCTGGATAGTGCGACCATCGTCGTTCCATTTACGACTTCAGTATTCTGATCCAGCTTTACCTGCTCTCCATTCGCTGCGGCACGGGCACTTTCTTTATAAAGGACGGCCGTGTCAGCAGTTTCTGCATTCTCCTCTGCCAGCTGGTCTTCGAAGAAATCAAAAATCGGTTCAAGAACAGCGGCATACGAATAGGAATGATCTCCGTTTTCCACTGTCATGTAACGGGCATTCTCAAGCTTCGGCATGACGGAGGAAACGATGGATCCAGGCGATTCTCCACTTCCAATCTGCACCTTGAAAGAGGTGGTCGTATCTGCGGTCCCCTGGACAATGAGCGCGGGCAGGTCCTTCACACCACTCAAGTCATAGTCTGTTCCCTCAATGTTCACCATCGTCCCTCCTTCGGGAGCACGATCCGTAATCTTCGGAGCTGTCGCCGCCATCGCCTGGAAACGATCAGGGAAGCGGGCCGCAATTTCCAGCGTGCCGCGTCCCCCCAGGGAGTTCCCGGTTATGAATAGATGATCATCCGGGACAGGGAACTGCTGCTGGGTTTCCGCCAGTGACCGCTCTACGGAATAAAGCGCCTGCTTCTCCCTCCACACCGGGTTCTGCGTCCATCCATTCGGAGACAGAAGGATATAATTGTACTCTTCAGCATAGGTCTCTACAGGAATGCCCTCTTTCATCAGACGGTAGGTCGGGGTATGCTCATTCCCCGTTCCACCATGCAGCATATACGTCAGCCGTGTCTTTTCCGGATCATACGTAGAGGGCACGTAGAGGGAAAATGGCACGATACGGTCAGCTTTCACATGGACAGGATCTCCATCTTCATCCTTGAAGGAAGCATCGGAAGCAACATGAAACGACTGCCACAGCCAGCCGGTTTGACGCTCGCCATCATCGACATCTTTCATATAATCCGCCCATGTGTAGGTCTCATCATCCCCGCCCTGCCATGTATTGGACGGCTTCGGAACGACAATATCACTTACCTCGACATCCGGGCGGTCTACAGAAGTGGTCACGTCTGCCAGACCCTCAGACTGGACAGTCAGATAACCTTGTTCCTCAAAGGAGGTTTTGCCCATCCATTCCATCAAAGATGCAAGAGGAACATATACACCACCTTCCTTCTGTTCAATCGAACCGGACGAGAGTGTGAAGGATTTTCCAGTAAAGCCAGCCTCCTCATTCAGCTCATCCGGCGTAACAGCGCCTTTGTTCCTGCCACCTTCCACCGGCTGAAACTCACGGTAATCATAAGTGCCCTCTACTTCAGACAGATCAATCGAAAGGTCCCACACCTTTTTCGTATACTGTATCGTCGTAGATCGTTCACCAATGCCGGAGGTTAACAGCTTGTCAAAAGCGGTGTGCCGGATGCGGAGCATATCCTCTTCCATCGTGTAATCGAAATACGGGTCGTACATTTTCTTCATATCCTCGATGTGAACCATGAGAGCGTCATCTTCCCCGAAATAATAGCGATGTTCCAATTCGTACGAAGTTAAAGGATCATAGCCTTCCACTTTTACGGTCGGATCAAACGGTGAGAAAAAATCAAAAAAGGCCGTACTCCTATCTCCCCCATCCGTACGGAAAAACCATGTAGAACGGTCACTGGAAAAATCGACGTACGAATGTTCCGGAAGTTCTTCCGCCTGTGTTTTCGTATGTACAGCCAGATCAGCCAGTCCAAAAAGGACCATCGTCACCAGCATATGCTTCATCAAATGCTTCATTGTTATCCTCCTCATAATGATTATGATAATCATTATCATCTATAAACCGAAGACTTTCAATAGGCTTTAGCCTTTTTGTCCCACAAAAAAGCTCCCCTTTGTAGAGAGGAACTTTTGGATTCCATTATTTCCAGACATCTGCACCCATCTCGAGAACATGGCGAATATTCGCCCACTGCAATAAAAAAGGAAACCGCCGATGCGGTTTCCCAAGGCTGTCGATAAAAATAGCGACCGCTTATTTTAGTTCCGAAAAGATAAGATGAACCCTTTTCGTTTATTTAGGTAGTGGTGCCTGCGGGGAAATGAAGCCGCGCTCCACAAGTTCCTGCCAGAAAGCTTCTGGAATGTCGCGCTGGATCATTTCAAGATCCTCTTTAATGCGTTCCGGACGTGTGGATCCAGGAATGACGGATTTCACAGCCGGATGGGCAGTAGAAAACTGCAGGGCCGCCGCTTTCAAGTGGACACCATGCTTATCACCGATTTCCTTCAACTGGTTCACACGGCCGATGATGTCTGCGCCCGCTTTTTCATAGTTAAAGTGGTCACCGCCGAACAAAGCACCGGAGTTGTAAGGGCCGCCGACAACGATATCAATGCCTTTTTCCTCCGCCGTCTTCATCATACGCTCAAGCGCACGATCGTGCTGAAGCAGGGTATACTGGATGGCTGACAGGTTGATGTCCGGACGGTTTTCCTCCAGCTCCATCGCGATTTCGATTGGCTCGGTCGTATTCACGCCAAGGCCCCAGCCTTTGATGATGCCTTTTTCACGCATCTCGGACAGCACACGGAAAGCTCCTGTCCGTGCTTCCTCAAACTTGGAAATCCATTCGTCGCCGTGAAAGTCCGGCGATAAGTCGTGCACATAGACGATATCGAGGCGGTCCGTCTTCAGACGTTCCAGGCTCTGTTCAATTGATTTTCTCGTTGCCTCTGCGGAATAGTCCGTGATGACCTTGTTATTGCGTCCATGCGCAAACAACCCATCTTTGTCTTCTTCCTCCTGCGTCATGTAGCGGCCGACCTTCGTACTTATCACGTACTCATCACGGTCATATTGGGACAAGACATCCCCAAGACGGCTTTCCGCCAGACCCGCGCCGTAAAAAGGAGCCGTATCAAAATAACGGACGCCCTGATCCCAGGCAGTCTGAATCGTTTCCCGTGCTTCTTCCTCCGGGACATCTCGGAACATGTTGCCAAGCGGTGCGGTTCCAAGACCTACTCTATGTTTTAATGCGTTTTCCAACGTTTTCATAATGAAGATTCCTCCTTTAGAAGACTATATTTCTATATCCGTTCCTATCTTATTTCAAACGAACCTTCAGGAGCAAAGGTTTCCACTTGAGGCGAAAAAGGTATAGATAGAAAAAGAATAGTGAAATGGAGGAGAACACCGTGACGACGTGTATCCAGTGTAAGCAGCGATGGAGCTTTCGGGCAGCGTTCAGCCAGCAGCCACTCTTGCTGCAGGAGAAAAAGGCTGCCTGTCCCCACTGTGCTTTCGAACAATATGTGAGACTGGATGATTCTGTTTTCCTGTTCTTCATTTTTCTTCCCATCGTCCTTGTGATCTTGAAAGTCACATTCGGGCTGCCCGGATCGTTTTACGGGTTGGGAGCCGCCGCGGGATTCATCTCCCTCTCTCTATTGACTCCGTTTCTGACCAAAGCAAGGGCATGGAAAGAACCCTCCCCATGGGAAGGATTCCGAAAAAGGAAAGCCTGAAAAAGCAGCGGACATCAAGCGTCCAGCTGCTTTTTTTGACTTAATGACCAGCCTGCCACGGCCGGGCTGTTGTCTGGCGCCGCGGGCGTGAAGCTGGAAGGTCCTCACGCCTGACGGTCCGGGGCTCCATGCCGTTTTCGATCCGCTGTTTGACGCGGCTGTCCATCCTGGACGTCATCGGCGGCTTGAAAACCCGCTTTGAAACGCCCTGACAATCCGGACAGGAAGCCTCACTCCTGCTTTCTTTCATGCCGGTCATCCAGATTGTGAATTCTCCGCACGCTTCACATAAAAAAGAAAAATGGGCCAACACGTATCCGCTCCTCTACTTCGGCAGAATATCTTTCGTGAAAATTTCCTTCGGCAGAGCCAGTGTACAGCACGAATTCGGGATATCGACGACGCCGGCCAGATGCCCCTGCACAGGTGCCGTTCCAAGCAGCATGTACGCCTGTTCACCCGTGAATCCGAATGTCTTCAAAAATTCAATGGCATTCAGACAGGCATTGCGGTACGCCGTATTGGCATCCAAATACGTCTGCTTGCCGGAAAACTCGTTGACGGACACGCCCTCAAAGACGAGGAATTCGTTATAGTGTGGCATCACGGGACCGGGGCGGAACGCCGGATTTCTCTTAATCTGGTATTTGTTCATGCCGTCCTTGATGACTTCGACCTTCAAATCGATCCATCCCGGCATCTCTATTCCGCCGCAGAAGGTGATTTCGCCGTCCCCCTGGGAGAAGTGCAGATCACCGACAGACAGCTTGGCCCCGTCCACAAAGACAGGAAAATAGATTTTCGAACCTTTAGAGAGATTCTTAATGTCACAGTTTCCCCCGTTTTCACGCGGGGGTACTGTCCGTGCCCCTTCTCTGGCGACTCGGTCAAAGTCGGCTCCATTCAGACTGCCTGCAACGGCGTTCTCCTTAGTCGGCAGGTTGGCCAGTGGAGGAACGCGGTCCGGATCCTGGCTGACGAGCTCTTCTTCTCTTCTGTTCCATTCATCCAGCATCTCCTGGGACGGGGCTACACCGATGAGGCCCGGGTGGATGATGCCGGCAAATTTGACGTTCGGTACGTGGCGGGAGGTGGCGTAAATCCCTTCAAAATCCCAGATTGACTTAGCGGCTTCCGGATAGTGATCCGTCAAAAAGCTGCCGCCGTTTTCCTTGGAAAAAATCCCGTTAAAGCCCCACTCATGGGAGGAAAACGTGCCGATATCGAGAATATCGACGACTAATAAATCTCCCGGCTCCACGCCATTGACGTGGACCGGTCCACTAAGTACATGCACCCGGTCGAGATGGACGTCCCTGATATCTGAAGGGTCATCATTGTTCTTAATCTGTCCGTCCGTCCAGTCGAGGCATTCCATACGGAACGATTCTCCGGGATTGACAGAAAAGACAGCGGGAATATCCGGGTGCCAGCGATTATGTCCTACAACATCCTGTTCATCCATACGCTTGTTCAAATCGACTTGAAAAATCTGCTTCGTCATCGACTCATCCTCTCTTCATAGATCGGTTCGAGCGCCAGTGACTTCCGGAAATAGGACATACACCTCCCCCATACCACAAATTATTACACTTCTTCCCCCGCTTCTGGAAAGCTAAACGGAAGATTTTGTCACCAATCACCTGGCGATCTGCTTTAAAGCTTGTAATAATCCCTTACAATCGTCTCCAGTTTTATTTTTTTCAGGTAGTGGGCCGGTGCAAGGAACGTCACCGTAACCACACCAGGGTGCCGGCCGATATCGATTGATCCGGTAATGGTGGAACGGTTCATCACTTCAGGAACATCGATTCCAAAAGCCCTGGCTGCCCTTTCCATGCCATTCGCTGTCGCTTCATTCAAACCCGCCCCTGTTCCGATGAAGGAAACGGGATAGGAATCCTCCAGCTGTCCCACCTGCCATTTCTCCGCAAGTTTCAAGGCCTGCTGTTTTTCTTTTTCTGTGAAAGGCTTGGCGAGGTACGGCAGGTCTTCCTCCACCGGAAGCAGCACCGGGCCCTCCAGATTTACGCCTTTCAACACATCGACCTTCAAGCTGACAATACCCGAAACATCTGTCGTGTGGCCGGCGATTTCGCCGTTCCCCTGCATCGCATGCATATCGCCCACATACACACCTCCGCCTTCCACTTTGACAGGGCAGATGAGGACAGCCCCTTCGCGGACACGATTGATGTCCATATGTCCGTCCGTTCTCTCTTCAAGCTCCTCAGCCGTTAAGCCGAAATCGTGCGGGGCATCAATCAAAAATTGTCCGAAGTCACCAGCGTTGTGGGAATCTGGAATCGGACGGGAGGGTGTAGTTCCGAGCTGTCCTAAAAACGGACGCAGACGAGCCACGGCTCCGACGATATCATGGGGAGCGAACGTGACAACCGGGTTTTGGATTGATTCCTCCGGTGTCCGCATGTAAGCCTTGGCATCGCGGGCCACTTTTTCAGCGGCTTCCTGGTGGAGCGTGAGTCCAAGTTCTTTCTGTTCATCGAAAGCCATCGTGTACGCATTCGTAAATACAAAGGGGGTGACGTCTTCTCCACACACTTGACAGCGGACCGCCTGCTGGCCGATTCCTTCGATATACGTATCCGGATTTTTCGTCCCGCAGCTCGGGCATTGGCCATCGACGAAGGGGTCGCCTGTGAACCGGCCTTCCACCGGCTGATCATTGCCGGAGGCTGTGGCCATCGACGTCACTTCTATGGACTGGATATGAATGACGACAGCGTCCCCCACCTCGGCCCCTTCAACATACACAGGCTTCGTCACTTCATGACCGCCCTTCAACGCCGGCGTAATCATCGGCCCCCAGCACCCGGGCGTCGTATTGGCGATAATATGTCCGCCGTCCTTCACTTTATATTCCATAGCTTTACCGGGATCCAGCACTCCGTCCGTAAAGGTATTCACATACACGGTCTGTTTCGCTTCCACATGATCTCCTCCTTTTCTAAAATTGTAAAAGTATTCTGATATTTTTACAATAAAAGTGACTTTTCTACATACAAAGCTTTGTTAAAGTCTGTTGTTGATATTTTAAATGATTACTAAATTGTCTCCGTCTGGAATCAGGGGTCCGGTCCGTTGTTTACTCAGAGCATGGGATGGCAGGGAAAACCGTCCGCTTTCCGCGGGGAACGATGAGCCTCCTCGAACTTCGTTCTCCGGGGTCTCCCCTTGTTCCTTTTTCCCACAGGAGTCTACCTGTTTTCCCTGCCATCCCTTTCGTAGTGGTGTAACGGACTTCGGTTATGTCCTTTCTAACCACCCTTCTTTGAAGAGGCGGCCTTGGGAATGGCGAGACTCCTGTGGGATGAAGGTACATCGTGAGACCCCGGAAGGCGCTGCCTGAGGAGGCTCACGGTACCCCACGGAAAGGGAGTCATTCCCAAGGTCGCCTCATACATATCCCATGACAGAAAGGAGTGATATAAGCTCACATGTTAAATAACAACACCAAGCAATAACAGAGCCACATACAAAAAAGCCCTTCATCCGACAAAGATGAAGGGCTTTGATTTCTCATTCAGCTGCTGAGGCGGTCACCTCTCCTCAATTCATTACGAGCTTTTTTTCCGTCAGTCCGAGAGCTTCGCCTGTCTCGGCATGGATCTTCTCAACGAGAGACGGGTCGTTCTGAAGGGATGTGCCGTAGCTCGGAATCATTTCCTTCAGCTTCGGCTCCCACTGGGCGAACTGGTCCGGGAAGCAGCGCTGCAGCACGTCGATCATGACATGGACGGCCGTGGAAGCTCCCGGGGATGCTCCAAGCAGGCAGGCGACGGTTCCATCGGAGGAACTGACGACTTCAGTACCGAACTGAAGCGTCCCTTTTCCTCCATCCTCGGTATCCTTGATCACCTGCACACGCTGACCGGCAACAACAAGCTCCCAATCTTCACTTTTCGCATCGGGAACGAACTCCCTCAATGCTTCCATCCGCTGCTCCTTGGACTGGAGCACCTGCTGGATCAAATACTTCGTCAAGGCCATTTCCTTCATACCGGCGGCCAGCATCGTCATGACGTTATTGGCATTGACCGATGTCAGCAGGTCCATATTGGAGCCCGTTTTCAGGAATTTCGGTGAAAAACCGGCGAACGGTCCGAAAAGAAGGGTCTTCTTATCACCGATGTAGCGGGTGTCGAGGTGCGGCACACTCATCGGCGGTGCGCCGACCGGTGCTTTGCCGTACACTTTGGCGTGGTGCTTTTCTGCGACCTCCGGTTTGTTGCAGACGAGGAATTGTCCACTGACAGGAAAACCTCCGATGCCTTTTCCTTCAGGAATCCCCGATTTTTGAAGCAGATGGAGACTTCCTCCGCCTCCTCCGATGAAGACGAACTTCGTTAAGTAGCGGGTGGTCTCCCCGTTGGCATTTTTCACTTTCACACTCCACGTACCACCGCTCGTCTGCTCGAGGTTTTCGACGCTGTGGTTATAGTTCATCGTCACGTTCTCATGCTCCAGGTGGTCGAACATTTTGCGTGTGAGGGCGCCGAAGTTCACATCCGTACCGGCATCGACTTTCGTTGCGGCTGCAGGCTCTTCCGACGTGCGCTCCTGCATAATCAACGGCATCCATTTTTTCAAGGTTTCCGGATCATCAGAAAACTTCATATCTTTGAAAAGTGGGTTCTGCGCCATCGTTTCATGGCGTTTTTTCAAAAACTTGATGTTCTCGATTCCGTATACGAGACTCATGTGTGGAAGCGGCCGGATGAATTCCTCCGGCTTTTCTATACGGCGGTTGTTCACGAGATAAGACCAGAACTGCTTGGAAACTTGAAACTGTTCATTGATTTTCACGGCTTTCGTCATATCAATCGAGCCGTCCGGCTTTTCGCTTGTGTAATTCAATTCACAAAGGGCTGCGTGTCCAGTGCCTGCGTTATTCCATTCGTTTGAGCTTTCCTCACCTGTGCGGCCGAGCTTTTCAAACACGGTCACCTTCCAGTCCAGGGCAAGCTCGTGGAGCAGCGACCCAAGTGTCGCGCTCATGATTCCAGCGCCAATCAAGATCACGTCTGTTTCGATTGCTCTGTTGCTCATGTCTACCATCCTTATAACTATGATTTTGCAGAAAAACCACCGCCGGATGCAGCCGCTTTTCTGTTAAGATATACTCGTTATCTCTATGATAACGCTTTATAGATGGAAAAGTCACGATAATCTAAAAATTCCCCACACGAATAATGTAAGAAAAAACACCTCGATCCGTGACGATTCGGACGAGCATACCCGGAAAATTTTTCATTTCCTTCTTATTCTTCTTATAACCTGTCCGGTTTATTCCAAAACGAATGGATGCCTTTTCCATAAATGAAGTCCGTGTGAAACGATATCTTTATTGATTCGTATAGAAATGGGAGCGTATTCCTGCAGAATATAAGGTTTAGAGAGAGATGGGAGATGCTGACGACCTACAATTTCCCACTCAAGAAAGGCTGACAAAAACATTTGATAGGTATGGGTGAGATGGTTTGAAGAAATTAATATATGCCATAGTTCTTCTTGCGGTGAGTTTTATCAGTTGTACAGGGTATATAAATACCCAATACACCATCGAGGCTGGTGAAATGGATGTACAACAGAATATAAAGGAATGGCTGAATAGAACATCAGGGAGTGTGGAGCCGGAGATGATCACGATTGTTCAATTGGACGATACAACATCCTACGCAGCTTTATTTGAAACACAGCAGCATGATCTTGGGTATGCCCACTTGATTAAGGGGTGGAATGGGAAATATAAAATCGACCATTCCGGATATGGTTCCAACTCCGTTTCCTACGAAGAAATAAAAACAAATCAAGGCAGTTATGCTATCCTGACAGGGAAAAATCCTGATTTAAAAATAGAACACGTAAAAGCTGTATCAATGAATGAGAACTACACATTCGTATCGGATGTCTCCAGTGATGAAAGATTTTTGAAGTATGAGAAGCTGCCTGCTGATGTGGACCATACTTTTCCGGCAGAAGTGACGCTTTACGATAAAAATGATGATGTCATTAGATAATGAATCTTGGGTTTTAAGTCTTTTTCAATGTTCCTATGAAAAAATCTATCAACGTTATAAATACCCGCGGAATATGACAAAAGAGGCATGCCAAGTAAACTTGGACTGCCTCTTCTTTCTTATCAACGCCCTCTTCATAAGGGAGGGTCCTTTTCACATGAACAACAGCGTAAGACCGGGAGCGATGATGGAGACGATGACAGCACTCAGCACCATCGCCACGGTGCTGATCGATCCTTCCAGCGTATCGCGCTCCATCGAAGCGGATGTTCCAATGGCGTGGGAGGCGCTGCCCATACCGACACCACGGCCGATCCGGTGGGTCAGACCGCTCACTTTCAACACGAACGGGTGAATCAAAAGGCCGCCAATGCCGGCAATCATAACGAATACGGCTGTGAGCGGCATGACCCCGCCCGTCGATTCTGAAATCGACATCGCAACAGGCGTCGTTACCGATTTTGGCACAATCGAATGGATGATCAAGTCACTGAATCCGGCCCATTTGCTGAGCAGCAGTCCGGAAACGATTCCAACCACCGCACCAATTACCGTTCCTGTCATAATCGGAACGAACATCTTTTTCAAAATGTCCCGGAATTGATAAAGCGGGTACGCAAGCGCAACGACCGCGGGCCCGAGCAGCCGGTCAATCCATTTTCCGCCGGTCATATACGTTTCATATGGCAGGTGAAAGACTAATAGAATGATGACAATCAAAGCAGTAGAAACGATGACGGGTGTTGTGTACAGCCGCCTGTGTCTGCGGTAGACGAACAGGGTTACCAGGTAAATGGCAACTGTCATCACCATCATCAAAAGAGCGGTACTCATGCCTCCTCCCTCCTTTTGACGAGCGTCTGGGTCACCCGTCCGGAGACAGCCATGACCAGCGCTGTACTGAAGAGACCGATGGCAACAAGCAGCAGGCCCTTCCCTTTAAACACGTAGGCGTAGCTGATGATTCCGACGGTTGCCGGTATGAAAAAGAACGGCAGGTGACGGATCATAAACGCCACGCCCTGTTGGAGCAGCCGCTCCGGAATAATTTTCAAAGATAAAAGTACAAACAACAGCAGCATGCCGATCACACTGCCCGGAATGAACAATCCAAGCGCCTGCTGGATCCACGACCCGGCAAGATACAGCGCGTAAAGACCGGCAATCTGCAAGACGACAATGACAACTCTATTCAACGTACATCCTTCTTTCCCATGGTTAGAATCTTTCATTATGATAACACTATTTCAGGAAAAACAGGCGGCCAGCCATGGAAGGAAGCATTCAGGATTTATTTTTATTCATCTCTGTAAACGCACGCTGGACAACGAACCGGACGATGAATCCTGCTGCCAGTCCGGTACCCATCACGACAAAAATGTTTTCCGAGAAAGACATCCCGGCGAGCACCCCAATAAACAGCGCTGTTCCTATCGCCAGCCCTAAAATGATCTGCTGCGTTTTATTCAAACTCCATCCCTCCCTCACACGTGTTACTAACGGTTTCCCTTATTTGGAAAAAACGACACACGTATGCTCTACTAGAGATAACACGGATACATAAAGGAGGCGGAAGCTCCCATGAAAACAATCGCTTCGATCATTATTTTTCTCTTCTACTTTTCTGTTTTATGGAAAATCACAGGGGAGATCTGGGAACGAATGGTGCCATTAACCTGGAAAACGAACCTGATTGCCCTTCTGGTGGTTCCTATACTGGTCATGGCCGCCTATCTATTTTCTTCGTTGACAATAAAATGGGTGAAGTACGGGCGGAATTGAAATCCATTGATTGAATGAAGACCGTTATGGAAGGAAATAAATTTCAATCGATTGAAACGTAAGGTTGAATGTGCGGGATCAACCATAAATAATGAGCAGAGGAGTGGTTTGAACGTGGTTTATATGAAGTATGGCTTATTTCTTTTGATAGGTGCTTTTGCTCATTACACCCTGGTCATGATGTATACCCAATGGATCATGTTACAAAGATTAGACATAGCAGGATCTGCAGGCCCGCTGGAAGCAGAAGTTTTCCCGGGATTCCCCTTAATTTTCAAAGTAGAAATTGGAATCGCAATGGTGTTCATCGCATTAGGCATCTACCAGATCATCAAAGAAAATCGATAGTTACACAGCATAGTTGGTGTATAAGTGTAAGGAGCTGTCTATCGTAGGCAGCTCCTTTGGCTGTAGAAAAAGCCTGTGTTAATCAGTTAGAGTTGGCCATTTGTCGTATGAAGGGTCACGTTCCGCTTATCGGTGGATGCTTGCCGCGGGCATCACCACCGAACGCTCCTCGTGCCGACGTTAGTGTATAGGAAAGAGATTGTGCCCTATGCAGATTCAAAAGAACAGGCGCTGATGACAGCTGCCTCCCGTACTATGAAAAAGATTGTCCTCCATCCAGCAAGGGTGAGCGGGGTGAAGGAGACTTTGTCGATGTTAAAGAACTCCCAAAGAGCGGTGCCCCCTTCCACTCCTGCGGAAGAACGAGTGATCCGAGATCGCCGAGCGTGGGTTTTGCGAGGAAGCTCGGGCGCTCGTACGCGGAAAGGGAAGGGGCTTTCGCTCCTGGCGGTAAGAAAGAAAAAAGCTTGTAGAGAAACCTCTGAAGCCAAAAGGCCGTCCCATGCAGGAACGGCCTTTCTATTATTTCTCCGCTAGAAATTCACGCATCAACCGGTTCACTTCGTCCGGTTTTTCAAGGTGCGGCGCATGTCCGACACCCGGGAAGCGGTGGATGGTCAGATCAGACAGGTACTCTTCCATCCCATCGAGGTTGCTGTTTTCAAAGGCGGCGTCCGCATCGCCCCAGAACTGCAGCACCGGCTGATCAAACTGCTCATAAGGCAGCTGTACCGGCTGTTTCACATGCTCTTCAAACGGATAGAACGAAATCGCACGGTAATAGTTCAGCATCGCCTTCATAGCACCGGGCTGCTTCCAAGCCTCTATGTACTTCTCGACCTCCGCCTCGGTCATCGCCCCTTTTGCCACGAGTGGATCAAACAGCATCTGGCGCAGCTTCTCTCCATCGTTGGCTAACAGACGCTCGTGGGAATCCGGGCGCTGGAAATAGCCCATATAGCTCGACGCCTCCCGCTGTGCCGGATTTTCAGCCAGCTCACGGCGGAATGTGTACGGATGCGGCGCATCAAACATGATCAGTCTGCTGATGTATTCCGGACTTGAGTAGGCAAGTGTCCATGCGACCGCTCCGCCCCAGTCATGGCCAACGAGGATGCATTCCTTTTCCCCAAAGGCTTCAATCAGCTTTTTTACATCATCCACGAGAATTGACATGTCATAGGAAGCCACATCCTCCGGTTTGTCCGACAGGTTGTAGCCCCGCATATCGACAGCCACCACTTGATAATCCTTAGAGAATTCTTCGATCTGATGGTGCCAGTTGTACCAGAAGTAAGGAAAACCGTGCAGGAACAGCATCAGCTTCCCCTCTCCGGCTGTAACATAGTGCAGGTCCACGTCATTGATGGTTACGTAATCTTTTTTCCACATCGTCATCCATCCTTTCTGAACATTCTATCATCGAGACACATTACGCCTCTTGGATGAATTTCACAAACGAGAAGGCAGGCGATTTGGAAAAATAGGAATTAAAACCCAAGAAAAAAGGACTGTGTATGACCAGTCCTTCAGGCTCCTCTTTTCCCTTGTTTAGATTCCTGATAAAGCAGAAACAAAAAGTATGGGGCTCCAATCAGGGAGATGACGATGCCGGCTGGGATTTCCAGCGGCTGCAGCACACTGCGGCCGATCGTATCCGCCAACAGGAGAAGAAAGCTTCCGACGAGGGCCGCTCCGGGCAGAACATAGCGGTGCTGCAGGCCGACAAGCTGCCTCGTAATATGGGGGCTGATGAGACCGACGAAGCCGATCATCCCGACAGCCGACACACTCACACCCGTCAGCAGGGTGCTCAATCCGAGCAGGAGCATCTTCATTTTTTCCACGGAGACGCCAAGGCCCATCGCGATCTGTCCGCCGAGCTTCAAGGAGTCCAGCGTTTTCGTAAACAACAGCAGGACTATAACGATGCCGAATGTGATGGGTGCGAGCGTCAGCACTTGATCCCATGTGCGACCGAACAGGCTTCCGTTCAGCCAGAGCAGGGACGTCTGAGCGTTGGCGTCGAGCTTCAATAGACTAAGCTCGACGCCGGAGCCGCAGAGGGCGCTGACCGAGACGCCGACAAGGGCGAGCCGGACTGGATTGGCTCCGTCTTTATAAGCCAGGGCATAGACGATAAATGCGGCAGCTGCTCCCCCGATGAAGGCCGCTAAACTCACAGACGTGATTGACATGGACGGAAGAAGGCTCGCTGTCACAAGCGCTGCCACCGCTGCTCCTCCGGAAACTCCGAGCGTATCGGGGGCCGCCAGTGAGTTATTCAATATCGTCTGCATGATCACACCGGCTACAGCCAATGATCCCCCCACCAGCACAGCAAGAACGATCCGCGGTGCCCGGTAGTTGAACACGATATATCGGAGGTCTGCGTCTCCCTGTCCAACCAGCATCTGCACGATTTCCAAAGGGGGGATAAAAACATCACCGATGCCGACGTTGATGATGGCCAGGATCAAGACAGCTGCAGCCGTAACGGTAAGAATGAAAGATGGATGACGTCTCAGCATACAAGGGTTTCCTTTCTAACGTTGAGTCTTTCGGGCGAGATAAATGAAATAAGGAGCACCAATCAAGGCTGTGACGATTCCGACCGGTGTTTCAGACGGGAAGGAAATAAACCGCGACCCTACATCGGCCAGGACGAGAAGAGCTGCTCCGATCAGGGCACTTGCCGGAAGGACCAGCGCATGCCGGGGCCCGACAAGGTAACGGACGATGTGTGGAACGATCAGTCCGACAAATCCGATCGGTCCGGTAAAAGCGACCGACGCTCCTGCCAGCACGACGACGAGGAGAATCACAGCAGTTTTCTGAAGGCGTACCTGCTGCCCAAGACCGCGGGCGACATCCTCTCCCAGCGACATCACGGACAAGGCTTTTGACATGATGACTGCCGTAATCAGACCAAGGAGCGTCAATGGAAGAAGAATCCGCACATCCTCCCAAGTGGAACCCGCGACGGTCCCTGTGAGCCAGACGAGTATCTGGTGGATCGACTCTTCATTGAACAGCATCAGCGACTGTGTCCCGGAGGCGAACAGCGACTGGATGACGACACCGACGAGGGCGATTTTCACAAGCATCCGCCCGCCCTGAAGAACAGCACTCATCAGGAAAATGACACCGGCAGCGAGCGCTCCACCTAAAAAGCCGGCACCGACAAGAGATAGTCCTGTCAGAGACGGCATGAAAAGGATGCCGGCGACCACGAAAAACGATGCACCGGCATTAATCCCGAGGACACTCGGAGAGGCCAGCGGGTTCTGGGTGAGACTCTGGACAAGCGCCCCGGCGACGGCCATGTTGGCTCCTACAAGAACAGCGGTGATCAGTCGCGGAAGACGCACATCGTATAAGACGAGCGCTTCATTCGTTGAGCCGCCTTCCTGCAGGAAGCGAACAAGCTCTTCGGTTGTAAAGGAGAAGGCGCCGATCTTCAAGGAAAACCAGGCCCCCGCCAGCAATAGTAAAAATGATGTTCCATATACAAGCATCAGTTTCCGGGCACGCATATACTCACCTACGGTTTAAAAAATTTCAGTGCGGTCACTTCTGGGACGCAAATATCTCCTTCAGTTGGTCCATCTGCTCGTTGACTGCCGGAATACTGCGGCGGCGGGACCAATCATTGTGGTCCAGCTCAAAGACACGGTCTTCCTTCACGGCTGTCAGCTGGTTCCACAGCTTATCATCCTTCAACTGTTCCTTTACGGAAGGATCATCTTCGTTCTTCGTCAAAAGAAGCGTGTCCGGATCTATTTTCAGAAGCTGTTCAATAGTCAGATCCTCGGAAGTCTCCTCTTCGTTCTGGAGCGCATAATCCAGTCCGGCTTCCTCCATGAAGCTCGGCATAAAGAAGGAGGATGTCGGAGCTCCGAAGATATTGCTTTCCGTATACTGCGCCTGCAGGACCGTTCCTTCCACACCCTCGAGGTTTTCCTTCAGATCATTGAGCATCGTCTGGTGCTCATCGAGAAGCTCTTCTGTTTCATCTTCACGATCGAGCGCTTTTCCAATCGTTTCTGTAGCCGTTAACACATCCTGATAATCCGCGGCATCGTTCACGACGGCCACGGTTGGTGCAATCGCGCTCAGCTCTTCGTAAATGGCCTCATGGCGGTCCACATCCGCAATAATCACATCCGGCTGAAGCGTACGGATCAGTTCCAAGCTGGGCTCAGAACGGGCGCCTACAGATTTGTAGCCTTCAATGACTTCCATTGTTGATGCGGCAATCCGTTCCGGGCGGTCATCATCCGCAACCCCGACAGGTTTTATCCCCAGTGCGGCCACCGTTTCTGTCACTCCAAGCTCCAGAGTGACGACATCTTCAGCGTTTTCCGGTACAGTCGTCGTACCAAGCTCATGCTGAACCTCGATTCCTTCTGTTTCTTCTGATGCAGCAGATTCTTCTTCCTGCTGCGAGCAGGCAGCTGCCACGACAAGGATGAGAACGATCCCAATCCACTTCAACCACGATTTCATATAACTTCCTCCTTATGTAAACTGATAATGATTATCAATGTTACACCAACTGTTCTGGATTATGCAATATAAAAAAAGCAGGAGGGCTCACATAAGGCGCCCTTCCCGCTTATCCTTATACATTTTCTGATCGGCTGATGTATACAGATCTTCCATCGACATGCCCTCTTCGTAACAGGACCATCCATAGCTGAACTGAAGGTTTCGGATGAATGGATCCTGGTACGTCTGCAGACGGGCAGATACTTTTTCCATGGATTCCCTGACCAGATGTTCTCCTTCATGAAAGACGATGACGAACTCATCCCCGCCCAGCCGGGCCGGCAGCCCATGGTTTTTGAACGTTTTCTCCAGCACCCCCGCAAACTCAATAAGCACCTGATCCCCCTGCTGGTGGCCGAAATGGTCATTGATTTCCTTGAAATGATCGAGATCGATGAGAATGATCCCGAAAGGCCGGCGGATTTCGATCATATGATTGAGGTAGATTTCATAGCTCTGCCGGTTATACAGTTTTGTGAGGAAATCCTGCTCTGACGTCGTCGATTCCAAAAACGTATAGGCGACGAGAATTCCAAGCACGATCGACGTCCACGAAAAATACAGCTTGGAATCGAACAGCTGGACAATCATGCCGCCAATCGGCAGTGCAAAGAAAACGGTGAAAATCCAGTACGTCGAGCGGCTGACTCTTGGTTTATTCTTAATCAGTAACCGGAACATCGAAATGTAAATACCGGCAAGGATGAGGTAGTGAAATTCTTTGAGCGGTCCGCTGCTGAAACCGTTGACGACAGGGTCCACGTCAAAGTAAACAGGGTAGAATACATTGATCAGGAGAACAATGAACGTGAAGATGGTCATGTGCTGATAAAACAGCTTCTTATACACACGCGAAGGGGCTTTGAAGAGATGATAATCGACATACGAAAGCATCAGACCACCGAGGACAGGGCCGATGAGAAACAAGCCGAAGTTCGTCCAATACTCCAGCAGATACGCTCCGAAAAAAAGCTTCCGGTCGAAGATCCACGTGAGCGGTTCAAGGATGACAGCCGCTGCAGTGGCTGCCATAATCATCCGGAGCAGACGCTTTCCGAAGCTTTCCACCTTGGATTTCGTTCTCATAATGACATACAGGACAGCCAGACAAAGAAGCGCAAATACGTTCAACTGGAACTGTACAAAATAGTCCATCACCCTGCTCCTCTTTTTCGATGCCTTTCGTGGTGCTTTCCGCCTATTTTTCTATATCATACTTCGAAAATTCAGGCTAGTCAAAACATTATAATGAACAAAAAGGGTGAAAAAACACCCTCCTCTATTAGGAAGGTGTCTGCTTTATCTGTACTGTTTACGTCGCACCCACATCGTTGCTGCCCACTTTTCCCCTTCAATGACAGGCGATCCGCCGTGAAGCGTCCGTTCATTCAACTCCCTATCATTGTAGAAGTATTCAAAGTAGACCGCCATCCCTTTTTGCGGGGATACCGATAGATTCATATGCGGAAAAAACGTCTCTCCGCCTTCCTCGACATCGTTCAAGTAAATCACCAGCGTAGAAATCCTCGGATTGGCCGCCGCTCTTGAATTGGCACGGAAATAATCATAATGGGCCTTATATTCCTGGCCGGGCTTATAGTTCAACATGTGAAGTCCTTCTCCATGTTCGACGGGTACGTTCATGATCTGCGCCATCCGCTTCTCGACTCGTGCCTTCACATCGTCTTCCGGAATAAATGTGCTGCTGCTCGTCCGGATCTCGCTCACATCACGGCTGGAGCCGATTTTGGAACGGTCCATCCGGTCTTTGGACAGCTGGATGAGACTGTCGCATTCTTCATCACTGACCACATTTCCCAGAATGACGATTTTCGGATCCTCCATCTTCGCAATCACAGAAATTTCACGGTCGTCGGTGACAATCCGGTTTCCCTTATGGTCGAAAATAGATACTTCTTTCACTTGCATATTCACGTGTCCTTCACCTTTTCCTCATAATGATGAAACGCTTTCAAAAAAAGCGTTCGCTCCTGAATGGATTTTCAGGATATGAGAAGTATTTTACCATCTTTTTACTTAAATTTCCTTAATTTTTCAAAATATTTTTGAAATTGGTCACAATTACCCTTCCTTCTTTATTGAAACCACACTCCTTCCCGGGCTCCCCTCATGTTTGATATGTACAGCCTGTGGGAATTCATCTCTCATGCGCAGATGCTTGATAACGAATAAGTATGGTTCCCTATATATATTTTGAGGAGTGGTTACGATGACAGATAAAAAATTTGTAATGATTACAGGATCTACATCAGGACTCGGCTTTGAATTGGCCAAGCTATTTGCGAATGATGGCTATGATGTGGCTATGTCCGGGTCCAGTGAAACCATCTATCAATCTGCAGAAGAGATTGAACAATTAGGAGTGGAAGCTTATCCATTCCAGGCAGATGCATCAACGTATGATGGGGTGGAGGCTTTCTGGCAGTTTGTGAAAAACAAGGGAAGAAAGCTGGATGCGGCTGTTCTCAATGTCGGTATCGGTATGGGAGGTTCCTTCTTGGAAAATGATCTCCAAGAAGAGTTGAAGCTCATCGACATCAATGTTTCCGGAACCGTCCATATGGCTAAGCGCGTCGTTCAGCATATGGTTCCGAATCAGGCAGGCGACATCATGATTGTTTCATCGGTATCGGCGACACTGCCTACGCCTTACGAAACGGTCTACGGTCCATCCAAGGCCTTCGGATTCATGTTTGCCGAAGCGTTAAGAGAAGAGTTGAAAGAAACCGGCGTCAATGTGACCGCCATGCTTCCTGGTGCCACAAACACAAGCTTCCACCACAACGCCGGTATGGATGATACTTACTTCGGGGACGTGAACAACAAAAACGATAAAGAATTAGTCGCAAGACAAGGGTATGAAGCTCTCAAAAACAAAGTGGATCAAGTCGTTGGCGGAGATGAAGCTACGAAAAAAGAAGCCGAGGAAAATAAACGTACGGCTGAAGATGTTCTGGCAGCGAAGCATGCAGAAAAAGCCAAGCCTCAGCAGTGATAGAGTAAAAAGGGATGACCTTCGGTTTAAACAGAGAGTCATCCCTTTTTTCTCCCTCCTCACCTTCAGCGTGATTAGAGGAAGCGTATCTATTACCCCTTCAAAGCCAGCTGAATCATCAGCTCAAGCCCCGTCGGAATGGTATCTTCATCGACATCAAACTTCGGATGGTGATGGGGATACGCACTCTTCTCCCCTTCCATCCCGACATTAATGAAAGCTCCGGTTTTCTCCTTCAAATAATAGCCGAAGTCCTCCGCTCCCATCGTCGGTTCGACCTCTGTGAACACATCGTCCCCGAACGTCGACTGGATGATGCCGCGGGCCGTGGCACAGGCTTCCGGATGATTATACACCGGCGGCGTGCCTTCGATGTAGTGGTAGTGGCCGACAGCGCCGAAGCTGTCGCTGATTTTTTCTGTCAGCTCGACCGTGCGCTTGTACATCAGCTCCTGACCTTCAAAGCTGAGTGCACGGATCGTCCCTTTCAGCGTCACCTGGTCGGGAATGACGTTGTAGGAATTGCCCGCTTCCATCTTGCCGAACGAAATGACGCCGGGGTGAAAAGGATTCAGGTTCCGGCTGATGATCGACTGGAAGCTCTGGATCAAATGTGTCGCGACATAAATCGGATCGACCGTATCCTGCGGAATGCCGCCGTGGCCGCCGTTTCCTTCGATGACAATGTCAAAATCGTCACTGGACGCCATCGAAAAACCTTCCGCAAAGCCGACTTTCCCCAAAGCTACATTGGACATGTAGTGCAGGCCGTAGATGGCATCCACGCCTTCAAGCACTCCGTCTTTAACGAGCTGCTGGGCACCACTTGGCGATTCCTCCTCGGAGCTTTGGAAAATGAGCACGATGTTGTTTATCACAAGCTCCGGATGCTCACTCATCCACTTCGCTGCTCCAAGCAGTGTCGCCGTGTGGGCATCGTGCCCACAGGCGTGCATCACGCCGGGAACCGTGGAAGAGAACGGCTTTTCCACCTGCTCGTGCACCGGCAGGGCGTCCATGTCGGCTCTCAAGGCCACCGTCCGGCTCCCTTCGGTTCCTTTGAAGAACGCTACGACGTTCGGCGCTGTGAAGCCGTCAAGCAGGGGAATGCCGAACGCCTCAAGGCGCTCCTTCACATAGGCGGCGGTATTATGTTCTTGTCCGGAAAGCTCCGGATGTTTATGGAAATGACGGCGCTGCTGCACCGTCCATTGGGTCAATTCAGCTGTTGTGTGTGTCATGACGTGTTCCTCCTGTTATAAAGACTGATCAGAATGGGCCGTACTGGATGGTGTGGGCGATGAATAAAAATACAAGCGCAAGTCCCACTTCAATAAGGATGAATGGGAAAACCCATTTCGCCCACTTCGTATAAGGGATGCCTGCCATCGCAAGGCCGGCAATCAAGACGCCGGAGGTCGGAAAGATCGTATTGGAAATCCCGTCCCCAAGCTGGAAAGCAAGAACAGCCGTCTGCCTCGTCACTCCGACAAGGTCCGCCAGCGGCGCCATGATCGGCATCGTAAGGGCGGCCTGTCCACTTCCGGATGGGATCAGGAAATTCAAGAACAGCTGGACGAAAAACATGCCGGCTGCGTTGAACACCGGAGGCAGCTGGTTCAGTACGGAAGATGCAAAATACAGGACAGAATCCATCAGCAGTCCTTCCTGGAAGACGACGAGGATCGCCTGGGCGAACCCGATGATCAACGCCCCTGTCATCACTTTTTTCGCCCCGTCCATCAAGCTGTCGGCCATTTCGTTCGGCTTCAATTTCCCGATGGCGCCGACGATGATGCCGAACAACAGGAAGAGAGCGGCGATTTCGGTAATGTACCAGCCAAGCTGAAGCACACCGTAAATCAGCACGACAAAGTTTAATAGAAAAATAGTCAAAATCACTTTGTGACGCGTTTCAAGCTTCGCCGGTCCGGCCATTTTCGGCTTGTTCTCAGAAAACGTGCCCATGTAGCGGAGCTCCGGATTTTTCTTCACTTTTCTTGCATAACGGTAAATGTAAAGCACAGCCGCTACGTAAAAGGTGGCCAGCAGCACGAGACGCAGCCCCATGCCGGAAAACATCGGCAGTTCTGCGACACTCTGGGCCACACCGACGTTGAACGGGTTGGTCAAAGCACTCATAAAGCCGATGTTCGCCCCCAGGGCAACCACCGCATAACCGACGATCGCATCAAACCCGAGCGACATCGCAAGCGGCACGACGATGGCAATGTAAATGATCGTCTCCTCGGCCAGCCCCATCAATGATCCCATTACAGCAAACAACAGCGTCAGTGCTGGAATCAACAGCAGCTCCTTGTCGCCAAGCTTTTTCGTCAGCGTCCGAATCAGCGAATCAAGCGCACCAGTCGCACTTAAGATCCCGAAAGACCCTCCGACGATCAATACGAAAAAGATGATGCCCGCGCTATTGACGAGCCCTGTATGAACACTTGTAAAAATATCAAAAAATCCGACCGGCGACTGTTCGGTGAACTGGAACGAATCGGGTACGACGACGGTACGGCCGTCCTGATCGACTCTTTCATACTCTCCTGCCGGCACGATGTACGTCAAGATGGCAGCCAGGACAATCACAGAGAAGATCAGTACAAAAGCGTTGATGTTGATGCCTTTTTTCTCCTGTTTCTGCTGTGGCTCCCGGGCAGTCTGTTTTTCATTCTGTAACATGTTGTGCTCCCCCTCTTTTTCTATCCAAACAAAAAAGCAGCGAGGACCCGCTGCTGAACCATACTCATTGCCTCTATACATATTGAAGTCACGCTTCACTTGTATCCTACTACTGAGTGTCTGGCTGTCTGTTTGTCCTGATGTGTGAATCTATGAATTTTTATTCATGTTATTGTATTTCATATTCATAGATTTTGCAAGCCCTTTTTCCCAATCGATGGCAGAAAAAAATGAAGATCCTTCCAAGAGAAGGCGGAAGCAGATCGGGCGGCTGTGGTACACTACAACTAAAAAACGAAAGCAAGGAGGGCGGCTGATGATCCATATTCTCGTCGTCGACGACGATCCACATATTCAGCAGCTGATCACGATGTACATAAAAAACGAAGGCTACGAAGCGCTGACCGCCGATGATGGCGAGCAGGCGCTTGACGTGCTCGGCTCCACCGCCGTCGACCTCGCTGTCATCGACGTGATGATGCCGAACATGGACGGCTATGAGCTGTGCAGAGAAATCCGCCGCTTCTATGAAATCCCGGTTCTTATGGTGACAGCGAAGGGAGAGGTCCAGGATAAAGTGAAAGGATTCGAACTTGGGACCGATGATTACATCGTGAAGCCGTTCGAGCCTGTGGAGCTGATGATGCGCATCAAAGCGCTGCTGCGGCGCTACCACATCCGTGCCTCTCATACGATTGAAGCCGGAAATGTCACGCTCTACGAAACGAACAAAACGATCACCATCAACGGAGAAAGTGAACTGTGGCCGCTGAAGGAATTCGAGCTGCTGTATACCCTCGCTTCCTATCCGGAGCAGATCTTCACCCGCAACCAGCTGATTGAGCGGATCTGGGGATTCGAGTACGAAGGCGACGACCGCACCGTTGACGTTCATATCAAACGGATCCGCGACAAACTGAAGAAAAAAGGCGCCGGCATATCCGTGAAGACGATCCGCGGTGTCGGCTACCGGATGGAGGAGGTCACGTCTTGAAAAGCTTGTATGCTCAAATCGTCGTGACATTCATCGCTGCCATCGTCATCGGGCTCGTCATCACGTTTTCGATTTCCGGACGGCTCCACGCCCTGCAGGTGGCGGAGAAACTGGAAACCCAGATGGTGAATATCGGGAAGGAGTTCATTGAGCTGTATAAAAAAGAGTCGGACACCGATGCCGACCTCTATCTCGACGCCATGAGCTCGGGCAGCTTTGAAGTGCTGCTGTTTAAGGACGATGCGGAGAAAAGCCTTTATTACGAGGAAGGACAGGACTGGGATATCGATCAGGCCGACGTCGAGCGCGTGCTGAACGGCGACGTCCATAACGAGTACCTGCTCCCTCCCCGGATCAACATCGGACTCCCTTTTGAGAAGGACGGCAGCTCCTACGCGTTGTTTCTGCGGCCGGATTTTGAATTCTTTTTCGAAGGCTTCCGCCAGATCGTCCTTATCCTTTTTCTGACCGTTCTGTTGATTGGAAGCTTCGTGTTCATTCTTTCGACGCGCTGGATTGTCAGACCGATCAAAGCGATGACGGAAACGGCCGGCGAGCTTGCCAAAGGCAACTTCGATGTCCAAGTGGAGACGAAGCGGAAGGACGAGCTCGGCAGCCTGGCCCACAGCTTCAATCAGATGGCCCACGGGCTCGGTGAACTGGACGGCATGCGCCAGCAGTTCGTCTCCAACGTCTCGCATGAAATCCAGTCTCCGCTCACATCCATCCAGGGCTTTGCCCGAGCCTTGAAAGACGGCGTCGTCACAGATGAGGAAAGCAGGCAGGCCTACTACGACATCATCGAAAAGGAAAGCCGTCGTCTGTCAGCCCTCAGCCAGAATTTATTGAAGCTGGCCACTCTCGACAGCGACCACCCGCCGTATGAGCCATCCTCCTACAAGCTGGATGAACAGCTCCGGCGGGTACTCGCCCACATGGAGCCGCAGTGGTCGGATAAAAAAATCACCATCGACGCAGATCTTGAGGATTGCAGCCTTTACGGAGATGCCGACCAGCTCGAGCAGGTGTGGGTGAACATCCTCAGCAACGCCATCCGCCATACAGAGCCGGAAGGAACGATTGCCGTTCGTCTGAAGGCAGATACGGATGGTGCAGAAGTGACCATTATAGATGACGGTGAAGGCATGAGCCCCGAGGATCAGCAGCGGATTTTCGAGCGTTTTTACAAAGCGGACAAATCAAGGACGAGAAAACAAGGTGGAAGCGGCCTCGGCTTATCGATCGCCGAAAGAATCGTCCAGCTTCACGACGGAACCATCGACGTGACGAGCCGTCCCGGAGAGGGGGCAGCTTTCACTGTCCATCTCCCCCGCCGCTGAAAAAATTGTGGTTGTTCATATTCAGTTCATACAACGGTTTTATGATAAGGCTACCATCTTGAAAAAGGAGCCATGATGTATGAACTGGTTAACTAAATTCAGCTTAAAAAATACGGTCGCCGTCCTGATTCTGACGGTCCTTGTGATCGCCATGGGAATCTTTGCGACGAACAAAATCAAAGTGGAAACCTTCCCGGACGTAAGCTTTCCTGTCCTGACGGTCCAGACGGTCTATCCGAACGCCTCGACGGAGGAAGTGGAAGAAAACGTGACCACGCCTCTCGAGGAAGCCCTTCTGAACATGGAAGACTATGACGCGATTACGAGTACGTCTCAGGAGAACGCGTCTTTTATCACCATCACCTATCCATTCGGTGAAGATATCGAAGAAGCTCAATCAGACATCACCAATGCAATCGCCGATGTAACGACACCGGAGGATGCGGAAACCGAGGTGACCGCCCTGTCGATCAACTCGACACCGATCTACCAGGCCGCACTTTCCTCCGAGGACCTGCAGGCGCTGCAGGCCGATGTAGAAGATACGATTGTTCCGACGCTTGAGAACCTTGAAGGTGTAGCTGGTGTGCAGGTGACAGGAAGTGTGGAATCGAAGCTGCAGATCGAAGTGGATGAAGAAGAAGCTTCCACGTACGGACTGACCCTGTCTTCCATCCTTGAGGCTGTTGAGCAGTCCGAATACAAGCTTCCCGCCGGATCCCTCCAGCAGGACGGTCTGTCCACGCCGGTGGAAATCTCAGGAACACTTGATGATGTGACTGCTCTTGAAGACCTCACCATTCCGGTTACATCGGCCGGTGCTCAACAGCAGCAGCCACCACAAAATGCAGGTGCTGAGGCTGCCGCAGAATCACAAGCAAATGCAGCTGTAGAGGCGGAAGCCCCTCAGGAAGTGACCCTCGGGGAAATCGCCGATATCACTCAAGTGAGCGAGCGCAGCGAAGTCTCCCGCTTCAACGGGGAAGACAGTGTATTGATTGAAGTAACAAAAGCCCAGGACGCCAACACCGCCGACGTTGCCGATGCGGTGAAGTCCCATTTGAATGAAGAAGTGGATGACAGCGGCTATGAGCTGTACACCGTCCTCGACCAGGGCGAAGAAGTGAACAAATCCATCTCCGCGCTGTTGAAGGAGGGCGGGTTCGGGGCCTTGTTCACCGTCATCGTCATCCTGCTTTTCCTAAGAAACATCCGGGCGACGATCATCGCAATTCTGTCGCTGCCGATTTCGATTCTCGGATCGATCGCCCTGCTTGAAACATTTGATTATACGTTGAACATTATGACACTCGGCGGTATGGCCGTCGCCGTCGGTCGAATTGTCGATGACAGCATCGTCGTCATCGAGAACATCTACCGCTGGAAACAGCAGTATCCGGATATGAAGCAGCGGGATGTCGTCTTCAAGGCGACGAAGGAAGTGCTCGGCGCTGTCGCCTCTTCCACGATTGCGACACTAATCGTCTTCCTGCCGCTCGCCTTTGTCGGCGGTATTCTCGGTGAGTTTTTCCGACCGTTCAGTCTCGCCGTTGTGTTCTCGATCACCATCTCCCTCCTGGTCGCGCTGATGCTCATCCCTGTGCTAGGCAAGTTCTTCTTCAAGGACGTGAAGCACGAGGAAAAATCGAGCCGGCTGGCCACATGGTATGAAAAATTCTTAAGAGGATCCTTGAAGAAGAAAGGACTTGTCTTCACCCTTTCGTTTGTCCTGTTGGTCGGATCGTTCTCCTTCATTCCGGCACTCGGAGTATCGTTCCTGCCGAGTGAAGGCAGTGAAACGTTCGAAGTCGAACTGACCCTTCCGGATGAGACGACGTTTGAAGAAACGACAGCGCTTGCGCAGTCAATGGAAGCCACCCTTCTGGATGACGATCAGATCGACTACACGCAGGTATCCATCGGCTTTTCCAGCCAGCAGCTTCCAGGCATGAATGCATCTGTTTCTGAAAACATCGCCCGCTTCTACGTCCAGCTTCAGGAGGACGTCCAAGCCGATGCAGTAATGAACGACTATGAGGAAGATCTGCTTGCCCAGGCGCAGGAGGCCTACCCGGATGCTGTTGTAAGTGCTGCGGAAGTCCAGCAGGATGGACCGCCATCCGGCAATACGATTGATGTGAATTTGTACAGTGATGAGAATGAAGATTTGAGAGAGGCCGCCAACCAGGTCGCCCAGCTTTTTGAACAAAACGATCAATTAAAGAATGTATCCAACGATATGGAGGATACGCAGACGAAATACGATATTTCCCTTAATGAAGATGGCAGAGAGCTCGGTGTGAGTCCGTATCAGCTGATGCAGCCGATCCGCGAACGACTTCAGCCCCTTGATGGCGGCACGCTTACCCTGACTGAGGAATGGGAGATGGAGCTTGCCTTCAATGAAACCTTCGCAACGAAGGCGGATATCGAAACGTATACCATCATGACACAGGACGGTGCCAAAGAACTGCAGGAAATTGCTTTGATTGAGGAAGTGGAGGTGCCGAAATCCATCAAGCACCAGGACGGTGAAACGGCAAGCACGGTCTCCGCGACGATCATCGGAGACGACACCGCTGCCGTTTCCCGTGACGTGGAGACCGATGTCGATTCCCTCACCCTGCCGGACAGCGTGGAAGTGGAACTGACCGGAGGACTGGAAATGATTAACGAAGGCTTCGCCGACCTCGGGCTTGCCATGGCCGCTGCTGTCGGACTCGTGTTCCTTGTACTCAGCATTACGTTCGGGGGCATCCTGACACCGATTGTCATCCTGTCCTCCCTGATCTTCATCCCGATCGGCTCGCTCGCCGGCTTGTTCCTATCCGGCCAGACGCTGTCAATGAGCGCAATGATCGGAATGCTGATGCTGATCGGAATCGTCGTCACCAATGCCGTCGTGCTGCTTGACCGCGTCGAAAGCAACCGCCGCGAAGGCTACGAGCTCACAGAAGCGATCGTCGAAGCGTCCCGTACGCGTCTGCGTCCGATTCTCATGACCGCCCTGGCCACGATCTTCGCTCTCGTGCCGCTCGCCCTTTCGAACTCGGCTTCCGGGCTGATATCCAAAGGACTTGCGATTACGGTCATCGGTGGCCTGACGACATCGACGCTGCTCACCTTGATTTTTGTACCGGTCTTCTATTATGCGGTTGGGAAGTTCCGGAGAATGGAATAGATGATGGAGCCCGCAGGCCTTTGAGGTCTGCGGGTTCTTTTATCGCGTTTTTTGAAATTTTTTATCGTGATTTCAAGCGACAAAAAGCTGATTATTAATAAGAATATACACAGCGCTGCTTATGTATTTAATTCTCTTTTTCTTGGATTTCAATAGATTTGTTCGTTATTCATTCCTAAACTAACTACCTTTACTGACATTCACTAAAAGTATTTAAAAAGGATATCTAAGTATGAAAAAATAACCAAAGAAACAGATATAAGAGAGAATGAATTATGAACCCGGCAGCCTGTTGCCGGGTTGATCACCATAGGCCAAGAAAATTTACATGGGAGTGGAAATGATGTCATCGATGGAGAGGAAAGCCCGAATATTACAAGTCTTATCTATTATTATATTAATCATTGCCCTATTCTTATATATTAACGGAGCAGGAGAAACGGTTTATTTTGCATCAGCAATGATAGCTGCGCTGGGAGTACTTTTAAAGTGGTCCATGATCGACCACAAGATCAAAAAGCAGGAACGAAGCAAAAGTGAGTGATACGGATACACCTAAGCTGATCACCTCATCATGAATCGACGTATTCAACGATAGCGGCTTTAGTTAAATAAGCCGAAATCATTTAGACTGACCTTTCTTCATGTGAACTCTGTATACGAATATCTCTATTAAAATTAATATCAGCACCCCTAAGATAAACACAGGCAGTTGATTCCAGATTAATAAGAAAGATAGCACGAATACTAATAGTAAACTTCTTATCCACTGTTTATATAATAAACTCATATAGAACCCCAATCCTAATGTGAATTTCTCTTATGGCTTATATACGAAGCCTATTCTTTTTCGTTTCATAAAAAAACCGGAAGAGAACCCTCTTCCGGTCACCCATTCACTTTACAGTCTGAAGATTCCTCCACCCGCCAAGCTCTGAAATATCTTCTGCGATTTCCCCCGCATAGCCTTCACAAATAAACCCGGACACTTCTGATCCATCTTCCAGTTCAACCTTTCCGATACCCAGCGGCGCAGGAATGGAAGTGGTGAAAGCACCGAGCGAACGGAGAGGCATGTCCCAGATTTCCACCTCCACCGAAGTGCCGCTGTGAAACTGCTTGATCATGCCCGGCTTTTCCGGTTCACCCGGAAGCTTCACAAGCTGATAGCGTGTGGAAATTATACTTTTTCCTATTCAAAGAGTTTTAATGGAATTTAATTCCATACCAACCAACCTATGATACACTAAGATTATCCAAAACGATGATGGAACTCAGTCTCTGGAGGACCACTTATGAAAGAAAAATACTTGATACCCATCCTGATCTTTTTCGTCCTGGGTTCCGCTGCAATTAGTCGTATCCATTCGCTCAGCCAAACGGTTAAATCGTTCTTTTACGGTATCGCTTTAGTCGTTCTCCTTGTGATAGGGATGATACGCACCTATCACTATTTCAAATCCTGATGGTAAGGAGTTGATCGTAAATGAAGCTGCTTAGAATCGGTGCAGGCGGGCTCAAAACGGCCATTCTTTATATCGTTCTCATCCTCCTGTCCCCTTTCGTCCTTCATCTGACGGGGAGGCGAAATATCCTGTCCGAGCCTGAATGGATGGGCGGAAATCTTTGGTTCATTGAAGTGAGTGAACATCAAATGTATGCAACAGCAACAGCGACGGGAATGGTTGTTTCTTTTCTTCTTGGAGTTCTTTTGTATATCCTGCTTCCCTTTGTCTCTTTCCGCGGAAAAAAGAAAGATCATCCAGCGATGTAAATAACTCATCTTTGTTTACTCCGTGCATGATTGCAGGGAGTCTTTTTTTAGAGACTACTAAAGTTCATAGTTTGTTCAACATTTCACAAACTTTTTTCCGTTTATGGTGCTATGATGAATATGTAAGGAAGATCTTCTCCACACACCATTTCATTATTCATTGAATATAAGGGGGAAACGCATATGAAAGCTGTTGTAGTCAATCCACATGCGAAAGCCAACGTTGAGGTTATCGAAAAGGATGTCCGTCCACTGCAATCCGGGGAAGCCCTCGTCGATGTGGAATACTGCGGGGTCTGCCATACGGACCTGCACGTCGCTGCCGGTGATTTCGGTGATGTCGAAGGTCGTGTTCTTGGGCATGAAGGCATCGGCGTTGTTTCACAAATCGCTGATGATGTCACAAGCTTGAAGGTCGGCGACCGGGTGAGCATCGCCTGGATGTTCCATGCCTGCGGACGCTGTGAATACTGCACGACCGGACGGGAAACGTTCTGCCGGAATGTCCAGAACGCCGGATACAGTGTCGACGGAGGTATGGCCGAGCAGTGCATCGTGACAGCTGATTATGCGGTAAAAGTACCCGACGGACTCGATCCGGCGCAGGCCAGCAGCATCACCTGCGCCGGCGTGACGACGTATAAAGCAATCAAAGTATCTAACGTGAAAGCCGGTCAATGGATCGCCATCTACGGCTGCGGCGGCTTGGGCAACCTTGCCATCCAATATGCCAAGCACGTCTTCAACGCCAAAGTGATTGCGGTCGATATCAATGACGATAAGCTCGCCCTCGCCAAAGAGATCGGCGCCGACATGACGATCAATCCAACAACGGATGGAGATGCAGAGAAAATCATCCAGGAGCAGCTCGGCGGTGCGCACGCCACTGTCGTTACGGCGGTTTCTAAACAAGCGTTCAACTCTGCTGTCGATGCCGTCCGCGCCTGCGGTAAAGTCGTAGCGGTCGGACTGCCGTCTGAAACGATGGATTTGAACATTCCACGACTCGTCCTTGATGGCATTGAAGTGATCGGCTCTCTCGTCGGTACGCGTAAGGATTTAGAAGAGGCCTTCCAATTCGGAGCCGAAGGAAAAGTCGTTCCTGTCGTACAGACACGCCACCTTCACGAAGTTCAGGACGTCTTTGAGGAAATGGAACAAGGTAAAATCCAAGGCCGAATGGTGATCGATTTCCATCAGCACTAAACATAAAAACCGCCCGCGCCTGCTCCGGCACGGGCGGTTTCTTTATGTCGTCTGCTTTCTTTTTTCCATAAAGGTATGAATCACGATATACAACAAGATCAGCCCTAAAGGAAGGAACGCCTCAACCATCAGGCTCGTATCAGCCTGGACGCCTGCTGCTTCCATGAGCAAAGGCGGCACATAGTAGACCATCGCCACGAAAACCAAGAAGAAGCTTTTCCACTTCCAAGAGAGCGCCGCAAGGGTCAGAGCGGATAAAACGAGGATGACCCCTTCCGCTGTCGGTCCAGCCGTCCATACAGCCGGTATCGAAAGCATTTGATCCATGAAAAACAATCCCATGAACAACAGCATGAACCCGCTGCTGATGACCGCATAGAAGGTGAACTCCTTTTTCTTCGTCGGACGCTTCGAGGATACGTAGCGGAAGGACAAAATAATGGCTCCTAAATAAAGCAGGGCGATGACAGGATAGCCGATCAGTTCGAGAAGCGAATACGACAGTTCCCCTTCCAGAGCATCTCCAAGCAGCAGGAAGGCGACGATACCGAGGATAAACCCCTGGATCCACCCGGCGATCTGTTTCTTATCCAAAGGCATCTCCCCCGCCAGTTCCTTTATATACGTTTCCGGAGACTTTCCAGTGATATGCTCCATGCTTTTTCCTTCTTGTTCAGCTTCAAGGAGATGATCCTCAAGCTCTTCTGTAATCTCCTCCACCTCGGCTTCATTCCTGCCACTCGTAAGCAGATACAGCCTTAGATGATCAACGAATTCCCGGCTCTCCTCTGATAAAATCATGTGTGCTCTTCCCCTTCCAGTAAGTTCTCAACGCCACCAGAAATGCTTTTCCACCGGACTTTGAAGGCTTCCAGTTCGTGCCGGCCTTCTTCGGTAATGGCGTAGTATTTCCGCTGCGGGCCGCCGGACGGATGCTTTTTCTTCGTCGTGGTGACCAACCCTTCTTTTTTCATTCGCAGAAGCAGCGGGTAAATGCTCCCCTCCTTGACCATGGAAAAGCCATAGCCGTTCAGTTTTTCGATCATTTCATAGCCGTAGGTCTCCCCTTTACCGATAATGGCGAGCAGACAGCCTTCAAGAATCCCTTTCAACATTTGGCTCGACGACATCCAGACGTTCCCCTCTCCATCATTCTTGCATTGCAAGGTAGTCAGGCAAAAAAATAAAAACGTTCTATGTTGTTATGCAAGTTAGTTTAAGCTTACAGGTTTAACCCATTTATTTCAAGGATATTTGTAAATATTTCCTATAAATACTTTTGAAGCCTTTACAGGTACTACTCTAATGATGGAAGGAGTTTCAGAAAGGACATGGGTAACGTGATTCTTCGATTGCTTAGTGTTGGAATAGCGGAGATACCTTTTATCTTGTATTATGACGACCTGCCTGAGGAAACGATAGCCTTAAACTATTATTTTTTAGGCTTTTGTGGTGTCTATATGTGCTCCGAAGCCTTTGATCCCTTTGGCAAAAGAACGCACTGGATCCACATCTTTCAGATCAGTGCGCTCATCATTCTGACGACCGGAATGCTCCGAAACTTCGATTTTATAACAAACACCATGTGGAGGGACGTATTTTTTATATTGTATGGTGCCTATATCGTATTTAAATTGATCGAGGTTATTATTTTAAGAAAAAAGCAGAAAGAAGATTATTCTTCGGAGTAAAAGCAGAACAGATGCGTCCTCTTCCTGTTCTGCTTTCAAACGTTCTCAATACTCTTCTATAATATTTTCCTTTTCGAAACTTTGATCATCCACTTTCAGCCCGGCATGAGGGATTTCGAGCTCATTTTTCAAGATATCCATTAACTCATCCACTCTTCTTTGATCGCCCTCTTCCGCGTCCCGATCGAGCCAGACGATGATGGACGGAGAAGCTTCCAGTTCACGAATCTCCGGAAGGTCTACTTCACCCTGAAATTTTCTCTGGATCCCTTCATCGTATGAAACCGTGACCATCCCAATAGGACTAAACCTCTGTTCTATATCGTCAATGATCATGTCATACAATTGATCTTCGTAATATCTGACCGCATAGTCGTCGACCATCCTGCCGCTGCTTCCATCTTCATAGACTAAGAAGCTCACGTCGTTATCATTATTCGTTACCTTGGCAGCGTACTCAAACCCAGCGAAGTTTCCCATGTTATCGTACAGCGTATCGAAGATTTCCATTTGACCGGAATACGTCTCTTCCAAGTAAGCGGCTGCTTTTTCCTTCACCTTTTCTTCTTTTGATGAATTTGGTGTCATATCGATGATAAAGATAACGATCAGGAGCCCGATACAAGCTGCAATAGAACCAATCGTGATTAGAATCCATTTCCCCGCTTTATTCATAAGTTTCCTCCTGCCCCTCCGGATTACTCATGCATAAATTTTACCATATTAAGGAATTTGATGTGCAGGAATTTGGAGTAAGACCTATTCCATAAAAAAGAACCCCTCTACCCATTACACAGAATATGACTCCATGTGCATTTATACCCAGCCAAACCATCTCGTTCCCTTGCACTTTTCGTAAGATACTATTAAAGTATATACTGGTTGAAATCCATTCAATATGGTAATGGATATAGATAGCGTCGCTTTTTAGCTTTGGGAATCAAACTTCTCATAAAGAAAGGGTTCAGATATATTATGAAAGATAATTTTTGGCATGAGCTGCCCCGGCCGTTTTTCATTCTAGCGCCGATGGAAGCCGTGACAGATGTTGTGTTCCGTCATGTGGTGACGGAAGCGGCACGACCTGATGTGTTTTTCACTGAGTTTACAAATACAGAAAGCTACTGCCATCCGAAAGGGAAGGACAGCGTGCGCGGACGCCTGACGTTCACAGAGGATGAACAGCCGATCGTCGCCCACATTTGGGGAGACAAACCTGAATACTTCCGCGAGATGAGTATCGGCATGGCGGAGATGGGCTACCGTGGGATTGATATCAACATGGGCTGCCCGGTTCAGAACGTAGCCGGAAATGGAAAAGGCTCCGGACTGATCCGCCGTCCGGAAGTGGCTGCTGAAGTCATTGATGCTGCGAAAGCCGGCGGACTGCCTGTCAGCGTGAAGACCCGTCTTGGCTACACGAACCTCGACGAATGGCGTCCATGGCTGAAGCACCTCTTGGAACAGGACATCGTCAACCTGTCCATCCACCTTCGTACGAAGAAGGAAATGAGTAACTACGATGCCCACTGGGAGCTGATTCCTGATATTATGGCGCTTCGCGATGAAGTGGCTCCGAACACGCTGATCACGATCAACGGAGACATCCCTGACCGTCAAAAGGGACTGGAGCTCGTTGAAAAATACGGCGTCGACGGCATCATGATCGGACGCGGTGTGTTCCACAATCCATTCTGCTTCGAAGTGGAGAAGAAGGAACACACAAGTGATGAACTGCTGGACCTTCTACGTTTGCAGCTGGATCTTCACGACAAGTATTCCGAAGAGCTGGAGCCGCGTCTTTTCAAACCGCTCCGCCGCTTCTTCAAAATTTATGTCCGCGGATTCCGTGGAGCCGGTGAGCTGAGAAATCAGCTGATGGGCACCCATTCTACGGATGAGGTACGTGCGCTTCTGGATGAGTTCGAGGAAAAAGGCGGCATAAAGGAAGAAGAAGGATTCACGATTTCTTAATCAGACGAAAGAGGAGAACCTTATCGGTTCTCCTCTTTTATTATTTGGGTTATTCAACTAATGCCTCCAATCCTTGAAGACTTAGTCGTGAGATATCCCACCTTTTGCTATCCTTCATTTTTATAACGTTCCTCATTGAAGAAGTTTGATATGATTAACATCAATATTCCTATTACAATCATTGGGATGGATGCAGACCTTAACAAACTTGGAGTACCTTCAATTCCTATAATTTCACTAAATGCAAATCCCGCAGCAAACATCCATAACCCTAAATAAGCCAGCCATTTTCCCGTTGTGGTTTTCCCCTTTGAAAACATCTGCATTCCCCTCTCTCAGCTATTGTGGTTTCACTTCATTTTTCAAAGTGATTTGATGAATGAATCAATATGATGTAAATGTATCATACCAAATATGCAGTTTTATGGAAAAATAACCCATATTAATTGTATGCTTATTCTTCCCGCCACCGAGTCTTGCACAACCCGGGCCTATATTCAGATAAAAAAAGCGATTATATTTTGAATAATCGCCCCGTTTTTATAAAACTCCATTACAAGATACATTTATAAACGACAACAAACATCCCCCACTTAGTTTTACACAAAAAGGAAAAGGATACTGGTATGTAAAAGGAGGTAAATGAGTGGAAGTATTAGCTGTTGTTTTAGTTATGATTGGTATAATAGCTGTCCGAGTGATCAGCTTTTTTTATCCAGACTGGAAAGCTGTTAAAGGGGAGTACTTGTCAGAACGTAAACATCTTGGATACAGTGTGTTAGGCATTGGTCTATTACTTGTAATGTTTATACTGAGTCAATTCATTTTAAGAATATAGGACAATGGCTTTAATTGAACAAACGTCCTTGTTACAGGGAGAATAAAATTCGCGATACTTCCATCGCTGCGGTACTCCATTCTATAGGATAGATACGAGCACATCGACTAACAATGGTGCCAAAAGTAAAAGTCCGGCAATGCCGACTACAATTATAACCGGCGTTGTGGATGGACTAGGTTCATTTAATTTATCAAGCTTTTCATTCATTTTCTTCATTTCATGTAAGATTTCTTTTTCATTCTCTTCAGACATAGGATCACCCGTCAGCTTAAGACTTAAATTATAGGTGAATATTGGATAAATAGTTCTTAACTTTCTATTTTATAACTTTATACATGATGACATGGGGACCAATTGGATGGTAATCAAAAACTCCTCCAAAAGGCTTAAAGCCCAGCCTTTCATAATATTTTTGGACAGAAGTTCTTCCTTTACACCAAAGAAAGTCAACTTTACGTTCTCTCAAATCCCTCTCGGCGAAATTCACTACCTCCCTCCCCGCTCCCATACCTCTAAACTCTTCCACAGTAGCCATAGCCCTTAATCTATATTGGTGAGAGCTTCGAAATTCAGGATGGGATTCAAGATAAAAAGAAGCCACACTTATCAAACCTTTATCATTAAACGCCCCGATATGGAAAGCATCATCGTCATGATCTGTATGATATTGACATGCCTCAAACGGTTGATGAGGTCTAAGTATTTTGTGTCGGAGATGATAAGTTTGTTCTGCTTTTATCCTTTGTACTTTCAACTTGATCTCCCCCGTTAACAGTTGAGTTATACATTCTGGCTTTGGTAAAAGAGACGTTTTCCTTTGCTACAGTAAATCCAACGTAACAGGAAGGTTTGGTTTCAAGATGTTCAATACTTATTCCTTGTTCAGAAATAATTTATATAAATGATAAGTTGTGCCCAAAATCGCTAAAACAATGGTAAGGATTAGTAAAGCCGTGTTATCTACAGATATACCGTTATCATTTACTAACACAAAAGTCACTAACCCCCAAAGAACAAGTAAACTTATAAATCTATTGGCAAACTCAGACTTTAGCAACTTCTTCTACCTCCCCATATGTAGAGAATGAGCAACTTATAAACCAATTCCAATTATTTCAAATAATTATTTTCAACTCAAGTCTATACGAAATACATCTAAAAAGAATATCTGGAATCAGGCTCTTCAAATAACCTGACCTTTAAAGAATCGATTGCTCATATTTAAAAATCGCTTCTTTTAGGGTCAGTTTCAAGACATTATATTTTGGCTTTTAAAAACGGAGGATGTTTGGTAAAGACAAATGAAACGAATAGTCCAACAGCAGAAAAAATAGCTGAGTTGATACCTTCAAACCCACTCAGAGTAAAGGTTTTATAAATAGACCAAGCTGTAATTACACTTATAATAAAGGCAGGTATATAATGTTTGATATGTTTATCATTTTTAACTTTTACCGATAAATATAAGAGTTGGAAAAGAAGAAGCGTTAAGAGTACCACCTTAATGTTCATTTTCTTTCCCCCACTCAATAGGATAACCTTCAATGTTTTGTTTGTTGGCTATAGAAATATTGAACAGTTTATGTCGGCTTCCAGTATTCATAACGTTCCAACACCTCCATTTTAGAAGTACGATAGTTATCCTCGTTCACCTATATTGAAACTTCTCATATTACTCATACGATACTTCTCCAATTTAGTTTCAAAATACCCAATATAAGGAAGTTGAGTCTTCAAGATTAGCAAAAAACCAGTGGTGTTAGAACATTAGACACTTACCAATATTGAACCCCCATCAGCATCGACGGCTTGTAAGCATTCGATGCTGATGGGGGTTCAAAGGTCAATTTCATTAGTTAAAGATGCAAAACATTTAACATATGATTCTAATATCCATAATTCTAAAATTGAGCTCGCTAAAATCTACTCCAGTGTTAGTTTTTCTGTTTGCTGTGGACAGCCCCATTTAATTTCTACTTGTATAGGTTCACCTGATTCAGGCGTGCAGCCTGAACATTGAGAAGAGATCGTCACTGTTCTTTTATCCAATGCTGCCCATGTTTGAACAGTTTCTCCCTCATTGATCGTAATTTTCAAGTCTTTCAATTCTTCCTCTTTATCGTAATGGAACGTAAATTCTCCATATTCTGTATCAGGTCCGTTATCTGCCGAGTATTCTCCCTCCCAGCTGCTGGATTCACCTGACAACCTAATGGTTTGGTTTGTACACCCAGCCATGACAAACGTCACGATAAACAAATAGAAAAATAATTTCTTCAAGTTTTGTACCTCCATTACTTTTACCGTCATTTATTATTGGTGATGACTCAACGCATCTGACAGATAAGCTCTGTGCTGAAATCTCTCCCAAAACCGTTTAAAAGAATCTTCATCCATCATACAAGTGAAGTCACCCTGATAAGTCTTCCTCGTATAGAACGTTTCCCTCTTGATCGAGTGCCCTCACGGGTGAGGTGGTATTCGGGGCATAAAAAACCCTCCCCATCCCCGTGTCATGCAGATGGATTTGTATAAAGCCATCATCCGTTTCCACTTCAACGGAATCGATCTCCCTGCTGTTGACCATTCCATATAGAACATTGAAGGGATCCTCCTCATCCAGCACGCGCCAACTGCTGTGCCTTGCGTACAATTCGTTCTCCGAGGCAGAAAAACCTGTGGAGCTCCTTAAGTCCCAGCCATGCCACTTCTTAACAAGGGCACTGACCTTGATATTTACTCCTTCCTGATCAGTAAGATACAAAACCATTTTCGCATCTCCAAAGTCTGTCACATCCACAACTTCCGTCACTTCCATAGACGAACTGTGTCCAGTTTCAATCACGTCTTCCACAGATTGATGCTGACAACCCGTAAGCAGAATAAAAATAAAAGCTGAACATAGGCCGTGTTTCAAACGTTGTTACCTCCCTGCTTCTTATGTATGAAAACTCCTTAAACCGTATCATCAAGATTCATAGGCGTGAAGGGGTAACTAAGAAAGGTGGGTTCGGACCATCGTATAAGCATTATTTTTACATTGGGAATTTATTGAAACAAAAGAGGTGATTATCCGTATACGTAGTAAGGAGGGTGAAGGATGTTCATTACAGGTGTAGTTTTGATTCCGATTTTCGTCTATTTTCTCGTCATTTTGTTTACCTTTGCGTGGGGAAAAGCAGGAAGAACCGAACAGGGAAAGAAAGTCCTCAACAAGTCGATGGCCACCGCCGCTCCTATTCTGCCGATTGGCTGGCTGCTTCTCGAGAGTTATCACTCCATCATCCAGAGCCTCACCCTGTCTACATACCGCGACACGATGTGGGTGTTGATCATGCTGACGTTCATCGTCGTTGGAGCAAGCCTTTTACGTAGGAAAAAGTCCGCTGTTCCTGCGTAATGAGAAGAATATCTACATGTGGAAGCATTCGCTGAGCCGGATGCTTTTTATTTTTCAGCTTCCTACGAAAAAATCAGATCCCCATGTCAAAATAGATTCAAATTGTTGAGAAATTCCTAAAAGACATGCAGGTCATAAACGATCACCGGCACTTACGTCATGTACATCCTGTTCCCCCATATACATAAGATAAAGTCATTATATAAGTGAAGGGAGACAACGATGTATCCAAATCCTTATGCTTTTTACAGAACCGGGACTGATTCTCAGCTATTAAAGGATATCGAGGAAGCCGTCAATGCCGAATATAGTGCTGTAGCCTGCTATAAGAAAATGGCAAAAATGGCATCTGATCCGGAAGAGAGAAAAAGGATTCTCGAGATACGCAGAGATGAAATGAGGCACCTTGCGGAATTTACAGCCATTTATGCCCGCCTGACAGGAAAGCAGCCGTCGTACCAAATGACCGAAGAATGCCCCGATGAATACAGGGAAGCGGTCGACTATGCCTTCAAGGATGAACAGGGCGCCGTAGATTTTTACCTGGACATCGCCGATAACGCGCAGGATCCCATGACAAAAGACCGATTCCGGAGAGCCGCCGCTGATGAACAAAATCATGCCGTTTGGTTTTTATCCTTTATAAAACATACAGATGCCCGCCCCGCTCATAGACAACTAGAGGACTATGGAGCGAGAGGCGCCTTGAACGCATCGTCCTTAACTTTTCCGCAAATGCTCACCTACGCTATTCAGGATGAGTATCTCGCCCAGGCGAGGTATGATGATGTTCTCGCTAATTTCGGGAATGTACGGACATTTGCTCGGATTAAAGAAGCCGAACTGCGGCACATCAATGCACTCCAACCTCTTTTCCAACGGTATCAGGTGCCTGTGCCGGCGGATGTGTCCGCCTCCTATGTTACAACTCCGGAAAATTTGAAGGCGGCTTATGCTGCGGGAGTGCAGGGGGAAATCGACAACATAGCGATGTATGACAGGTTTCTGAGTTTGACGATCCCCCAGGATGCCCGCCTTGTCTTCACCCAGCTGCGCAATGCGTCTGTGAATCACCTGGCTGCATTTGAACGAGGGCTGGCCAGAGAGTGAGACTCTACTAAAATTCAAAAAGGGAGAAAAGGACCTGTCCTCTTCTCCCTTTTATCATGGATATGGTTATTCTCATAAAAGAAGAGGTGGAGAAAATTCTCCACCTCTTCATTCAAAACATCCCCGGATTAATCATCTCCGGAATATAGAACGCGACACTCGGAATAAACGCGACGACGAGCAGGACAATGACGACGACCGTAATATACGGAACGACAGCCTTAAACGACCGTTCAATCGGCAGTTTTCCGATTTTCGCTGCCAACAGCAGACACAGCCCATACGGTGGCGTCACCAGGCCGACGGCGAGCGTCATGATCGTTATGATCCCTAGCAGGACAGGGCTGATATCAAACGTCAGCGCCACTGGAAGCACAACAGGAATGAACAGGATCATGGCTGGTATCGCATCCATGAACGTACCGACGAACAGGAAGAAAGCGATGATGATCAGCAGGAAGACCCACTTGCTGTCGATGTTATTGGCAAAGAACTGCTCGGCCCACATGGACAACTGGTAGTAGCTCATCAATTCTCCGAGGGCGTTGGCAGCCGCCAGAGCGAACAGGGACAAGGAACTCAATGTGAGCGTATCGACCAGGATTTTCGGGAAATCCTTCAGCTTCAACGTCTTATAATAGAACATCCCGACGATGACTGTATAGATGGAGGCGAATGCAGCCGCTTCGGTCGCTGTGAAAACCCCTGTGATGATGCCGCCAATCAAGATGACCGGCGTCATCAGTGCAGGAATAGCGTCGAGAAACTGCTTCATGAAGTTGGACATCGATGCTTTCTGATACGTCGGATACCCGCGTTTCAGCGCCAGTATGTAGACGATGACCATCATGCTGATCCCGATGAGCACGCCTGGGATGATCCCGACAAGGAACAACGCTCCGACCGACACGTTCGTCAGCCCGGCATAAATGATCATCGGAATACTTGGCGGGATGATGACTCCGATCGTTGAGGAGGCAGCGGTCACACCGACTGCGGTGCCTGTGTCATACCCCTGCTTTTTCATATTCGGAATCAAAATTTTTCCGACACCCGCGGTATCCGCCTGGGACGCTCCGGATACACCGGCGAACAGCATCGATACTAGAATATTGGCGTGGGCAAGCCCTCCGCGGATGTGACCGACCATCGACAGTGAAAAGTCGATGAGCTTCTGCGAGATCTGGCCGCTGTTCATCAAGTTCGCGGCGAGAATGAACAATGGTACCGCCAGCAGCACGAAGGAATCGAGTCCGTTCAACATTTTGACAGGGACGGTGACTTCAGGAATGTAAGGCACGTTGATGATCCCGGTCATGGCGACGATTCCGATGACAAAGGCGATCGGAATGCCGATAATCATCAACAGGACGAACAATAAGACTAAGATAGGACCAATCATTCTGCCACCTCCTCTGTGTTGAAGTTTTTAACATTGCGAATGATATGGGCGAGGGTGTAGATGGCCATCGTACCACCCATGATCGGAACGGAAATCCAGACGTAGCCCATTTTCACCTGTGGCAGGGAGACCCAGTTGTAGTTCCAGAAATTCTGGCACGCTTCGATGCCGTAATAGAAAATGGCGATACTGAATACGAGAAGAATGAGATCATTAAGCAGGTAAAGACTGTTTTTCCCCTTTCCTTTCAGCTTCTTCAACAGGAAGTCGAATTGGAAATGCTCTCTTCTGTTCAACATGACAGCTGCTCCCATAAAGACGGACCAAATGAATGAATACGTGGCGACTTCTTCTGTCCAGACAGCGGAAACCCCCATGAACCGGGTGGCCACCTGGATGATGATGGTGACGAAAAAGGTGATCAGAAACAGGACGCCGACGGTCAGCTGAATTCTTTCTAACCATTTAATCAATATCAGAACCTCCTTGGTTCAAAGAAGATAAAAGGAAAGGGCACAGCGACCGTGCCCGGGCTTCCCTTCTTTACTTTATTTCTCTGATTTTCTCTAAAAGATCGGTCACGCCGATTTCTTCGGCACGTGTATCCTGGATCGGTTCAGCAATCTCCATGAACGGCTCACGGTCGATTTCGTTCACTTCTGCTCCGTCATCGATCGCCTGCTGTTTGTATGCTTCTTCCTGCTCATTCACCTCAGCACGTTCTTTTTCTACAGACGCCTCAGCAGCATCCATGATCGCCTGCTTCTGCTCGTCACTGTAGTTCTCGAACTTCTTGCCGTTGATCAAAAGAAAGCGTGTCGTATAGTCGTGGCCGGTTTCTGTGATGTATTTGCCGTTATCTGTTTTGTGATGGTTCTGCTGCACGAAGTATGGGTAGGAGTTTTCTGCTGCATCGACAACCCCCTGCTGGAGACCTTGATACAATTCACCCCAGGCGACAGATGTCGGAACAGCACCGGTTTCTTCCCAGTAGTTCGCGACGGCACCGGACGTCTGTGTGCGGTATTTCATCCCTTCCAGATCAGCCATGGATTCGAGCGGTTTTTTGCCGTAGTAGTGACGGACACCCGCGGACCAGTAGCCGAGCAGTTTGAAGTCGTTGTTGGATTTCTCATTGATCGTCTCGGCCATCGTTTCACCGACTTCCCCGTCCACGACACTTTCCCAGTGGTCATAGTTTTCGAAGACGTAAGGAAGGGCGAAAAGATCGATTTCCTCGATGCCCGTCTTGGACATGAAGCCTGGAGATACGAGCACAACATCTGCTGCACCGAGCTTCAATTTTTCAACAAGTTCCGATTCACTCGTTCCAAGAGTTCCGGCGTGAACTTCCACTTCGATGTTGGCGTCCGCGCTTTCAGCCGTTTCCTTAAAGGCTTCCATTCCCACTTGATACGGGTTCTCCGGAGACGTCTGGTTGTGGGCGGCGACGATTTTCAGCTTGTCTCCGTCACCCGTCTCTCCGCTCGCTTCCTCCTCGCCACCACTGCATCCCGCTAAAACGAATACCCCGGCGAACAACATGAACAACAATAGAGATAAGGTCTTTTTCACTTTTTACGTCCTCCTTTATATTTGAATCCGCTTACACATGAAGCGCCAATTGCTCGTAAAACTGTTGGGCACGATCCACATACATTTCCGCTTTTTCCTGGAGTGCCTGATAATCGCTGTCGGTCTTCAGTGCAGAAGCTTTCACAAGCTGGCTTCCGATGCCGACGATTCCGGCTCCATTGGCGAAGTACTCTTCCATATTCTCGAGATGGATGCCGCCGGTCGCCATGATGGACACTTGCGGGAGCGGGCCGAGCACATTTTTGATATAGGAAGGACCGACTGTGCCCGCGGGGAAAATTTTCACCATTCCGGCTCCTGCTTCCAGCGCGGTCTGGATTTCCGTTGGTGTCAAAACGCCTGGAATACACGGCAGACCATATCGGTGGACGAGCTCGATGGTTTTCACATTCAGTGTTGGAGCAACGACAAAGGCCGCACCGGCTGCAATCATTTCTCTCGCTGTCTCCGGATCAAGCACCGTTCCTGCTCCAACGAGCAGCTTCCCTTCAAAAGCATCGGCCGTTTTACGGATAAGCTTCGCCGCACCCTTCGTTTCTGCGGTGATTTCAATCGCCTGGATACCGCCGTTGACGAGAGCTTCAGCAATCTTCAGGATATTCGTTTCATCTGCCTGGCGGATGACCGGGATGATCCGGGCCTGCTTCAAACGTTCTGCTGTATTCATTGGCTTTCCCTCCTATTCCAAATTCGCGTGGCGTGCCGTCATTTGTTCGTTGGAATCTTCCTGATCCGATACCGCCTGAATGATCACGGCATCCAGCAACAGATGCACCGATTGATCGAACTGGTTGCCGAGCGGCTGAATGGTTGCCGGTTCTTCCGGAAGCCGTTTCTTCGTAGCTGCCGGGATGACAAGCGTCGAGTCACTGAGCTCAGCGATGGGGGACGTTGGATTGGTTGTCACGGCGGCAATGGCTGCCCCTGCTTCCTTCGCTTTTTCGGCAAAGGATTTCAAGGACCCGGTCGTTCCAGATCCGGAAATGACGACAAGCAGGTCATCTGCTTCGATGTTCGGTGTAATCGTCTCTCCGGTAACGTAGACGGTATAGCCGGCGTGCATGAGACGCATCGCGAAGGCTTTGCCCATCAAGCCGGACCGCCCTTCGCCGGAAACGAAAATCCGCTTCGCTTTCTGCAGCTGATCCGCCAGATTTCCGGCCTGGGATTCATCTACATTGGCCAGCACTTCCTGGATTTCACCGCTGACTGTACTGATGGTGGTTTTCATAGTCATTCATGGCTCCTTTCAGGGACTCCGCCGCTTTTTTCGTGTTGGCTTGTTTCGTAATCGCACTTCCGACAATAATCGTATCCGGTCCTTCCTTCAAAATCCCGGGAAGGGAATTGGCGTTAATCCCGCCGGCGACCGCGACTTCCAAATCCGGGTGTTCCTTTACGAGCGAAAACAGATCCTCTTTTTTCATATCATCGGTCTGCTGCATGTCTTTACCGAAATGGAGGCTGACTAAATCGACACCCAGTCCGGTCAGCTCCTTAATGCGTCCCGGGTCGGTGACGCCAAGCAGATCAATCATGATTCTGCCTCCTGTTTCTTCCGCTACCTTCAGCGTATCGACGATCGTCTGATCGGCGGAAAACGCCATGACTGTCGTAATATCAGCACCGGCGCGGAACGCCTGGGCAGCTTCATGTTTTCCTGCATCACACGTTTTCATATCTGCGACGAGCGTTTTATCCGGGTATCTGTCTTTGATCTCACAAACGACCGCCATCCCGTATTCCTTGATGACCCCTGTTCCAACTTCGATCCAGTCAATAGTTGAAGCGGTTTCATCAAGAATGTGGAAGCATTCTTCCCTAGTCAGGCGGTCGAGGGCCAGCTGCAGGTTCATCTTCTCACCTCACCTTTCCACTAATTCCCGTTCCCCTAATTGAACAAGGACATCTTCCAGTTCCGGTAGGCCTTCATTATCTCCGTACACACTGACGACCATCGATCCAATCGTGTTGGCGAACTGCAACGTCCGCTTCAACGACCAGCCGTGCAGGACGCCGTAAATGAAGCCGGCATCAAACCCGTCTCCTGCACCAACCGTATCGACGACCTTTTTCGGAGGGACCGCGGCCAGCCGCAGTGATTCTCCGTCCATCGAAGCGAACGCTCCTTCACTCCCCTGCTTGATCGCAACCGTTGAAATGCCGTAGCGCTGGCACGCGGCAACGATCTCTTCCTCACGCTCCACACCAAGCAGCAGTTCCGCTTCCTCTACGCCCGTCAGCATAATATCGACGTAAGGCAGCAGCTGCGTCAGCGCTTTTCTCGCTTCCTCACGGCTCCACAGTTTGAGACGGATATTCGGATCGAAGGAAATGAGAGCACCGTGATCTTTGGCGACGGTCATCGCCCGTTTCAACAGCGGTATGTTTTTCTCCGGCTCAATGGCCGCAAACACCCCTGTAATATGTAACACCTTCGTCCTGCGGAGGGCTTCAATGTCGAGCGTCTGCTCAGTCAGTGTCTTCGTCGGGGAGTTCTGCCTGTAATAAAACGTACTCCCACTGCCATCCTCCTTGATTTCCTTAAAGTTCAAGGACGTTGGATAGCCGTCCATCAGCTTGACCGCAGAAATATCGATGCCTTCCCCACGGGCCGTGTTGCGGATGTAGCGGCCGAACTCGTCATTTCCGAGGCGGCTGATCCACCCCGTTTTCAAACCAAGGCGGGCACAGCCGATGGCAACATTGAATTCCGCCCCTCCTGCTTTTCGTTCGAATGTATGCACATGCCGCAGCGGGCCGTTCTTTGTTGGATCGAAGGTGATCATCGCATCCCCGATCGTCATCACGTCGTTCATGTCCATTCCTCCTCCCTGTAGACTCATTAGACGGAATCCCGGACCATCAGCTTCGGCTCGAAGCGGTAGAACGGACTCATCTGTTTATCCTTCTTCTCGATCTTATCCAGCAGAAGCTCTGCGCCCATGCGTCCCATTTTGAACGTCGGCTGGGCGACCGTTGTAATCGACGGCGTATAGAAGCTTGCGAACGATACGTCATCGATGCCGATGATGGCGAGATCCTCCGGCACGCGTAGACCTTTGTGCTTCACATATTTCAATACTTCGATCAGCACGAGATCGTTTCCGGCAAGAATCGCTTTCGGCGGCTGTTCCGTCTGCAGGAGCTTCTCCAATGCCTCCTGCATCTCATCCTGATCGGCGCTGACGATGTATTCCTCCTCCACGGACAGACCGTTTTTTCGGAGGGCGCTTCTATACCCTTCAATCCGCTCCATCCTCGGCGTGACATGATTGAAAATCGATGTCGTCACCATGCTGATCCGCTCGTATCCCTTCTCAGCGAAGTGGTCGACCGCAAGCTCTGCCGCTCTTTCGTTATCCAGCATAACGGCGGTCACCGGCATCTCCTCCACCTTCCTGTCCAAAAAGACGACCGGATAGGACGCGTCCAGCATCTGCTGGTACAAGTCGCGGTTATCTCCGGTAGGGAAAATGATGAGCCCGTCCACCTGCTTGGCCCGGAGCATTTCAATGTAGTGCTTCTCCTTCACCGGATCATCATCCGCATTACAGATGATCGTATGAAAATCTGCGCCGTGACAGGCGTCTTCAATCGCCCTCGTCACTTCTGTCGTGAAGTTGTGCAGGATGTTCGCCACGATCACGCCGATCGTCTTCGTCGACTTCTGCTTCAGGCTCCGTGCCACGAAGTTCGGCTGATAGCCAAGCTCCTCAATGGCCTCCTGGATGCGGTTCTTCGTTTTTTCTCCCATGTAGTCATAGCGTTTATTCAAATACTGCGAAACGGTACTTTTAGATACTTCTGCTTGTTTCGCAACGTCTGCGATGGTTATCTTTTTCATTGGAATCTCCACATTTCTGTTTTACTAAATCGGTTTAGTAAAACGATTTAGTTGTATTATAGGTTTTGTGTAAGCGTTTTACAAGGGGTTTGTGGATATTTATCTAAATTTATTGAAAATTATAGCGTCTAAAAAAATACATAAAATCATTCCGACACATACAATTTCAGGATAAAGTTAATTAGTAAAGGTGACTTTGTAGGAATTGCATATTTACTACCACTACCTTTTTATCTATTATATGAGTTAAGACTTGTTAAACATTTATAATGCTCTCTCCAAGACCCCACTTAAAAAGGTATTTCAATTCACATATTGTAAAACACTCTCTGCTTTACACACTCTCCTGCCAATAATAAAGTTGCTTTCTCTACTACACTTTACATTTTTTCTCAACGACCATCTATATAACTATTCATGGAATTATTTAAAGATAATCCCTCTTTAGACTTTTCATTGTGTGTTTTTTTCAATTTTATTTCTCCATATAGAAATACGGACTCTCAGAAAGGGGGTAACTTTGTTTTAAATGAAGTTTTTTAGATTAAAGAGTTAAAATTGTTCCTCATCCTTCATATAGTCAATAAATAAAAGGAGATGATTTTTAATGAAAACATTTTTCTTTTTTTTATTACTTATTCCTTTATTAATCAGTTGTGGCAGTAATGAAGAGGAAGCTTCCTCTTATAGAAACAAGGATGATACCTCTTCTAATTCATCACAAGAAACATCTGTAGCTATATCTCAAAAAGATTTTGATAACAAACTTACTCAAGAATTCAAATCCAGACAAGATGAAGTAGCAGCTAAAGCTGCTGAGTGGAATGATCGAAAAAAAGATATAGAAGCTCAAGAGGCTGCTGTTCAAGATGAAGTTGATTCAGAACTTGGTGTTGTTAAATATAGTATAGATATACTTTCCACTTTTGAGCACTTTGATGCTACTGTAAATGACCTCTATGAGCTTATATTAATGGCAGGTGAAGATAGTAGTGTAATGTCTAATCCAACATGGCACGAAACTATTCTTACTACAGCTGAAGAAGTCCAAGTAATGATTGATGATTTTTTTACAATAGAATCTGTTCCTACTAAGTATAGTGAATCGCACGAGCAACTAACTAATTCAATGGATATGTATAACCAAGGCATAACCATGCTTAAAGAGGCGGTCGAATATCAAAATTTAGAAGCGCTTGTTCAATCAGGGTTAGTTCTTGGTGAGGGAACAATACTTATGGATGAAGCCAACCAAGACTATCCTAATTAGTAGGTAAGTAGAGAGGAAATAGTATTAGCACGTATCTGACACATCTATAACTCCACTGTTCCATAATGTCGATAAAATTACCATTTAAATATGGCTTAACAATTTTAAAGTGTTAAGCCATATTTATTCTTTTTACTCCAGTTCAAAATGATTAACTAGGAAGCCACACATTATCGTATCCATTTTGAATAGAGTAGTCATACAGGTGGACCATTTTCTCCTCTTTATAACTCAATAGTTCTGGTTCATGAGTAATTAATAGTGTATCCTCTATCAGAGTTATCGCAATTTATTACTCATCAAATAGCTTCTTTTTAAGGTATGTTATTCTAACAGTAAAAGATTTGGATGGATATGAATAGTCACTATGCTACGATAATCGTAGATCAAGTTGGAAAGGACGTTCTTCAATGAAAAAAACCGTTAAAGTCGTGGCTGCTGTTATTGAAAATGAAGAAAATGAAATACTTTGCGCCCTTCGCTCACCAGAAATGTCGATTCCAAACATGTGGGAGTTCCCTGGTGGAAAAGTAGAAGAAGGCGAAGACCTACAAGAAGCATTGGAGCGTGAAATTCAAGAAGAGTTATCCTGTGAAATCCAAGCTCAGGATGTAATTAAAGATCACACACACGAGTATGACTCCTTTATCATCCAATTGATTGCTTTACGAGCTAAACTGATTGAAGGCAATCCTACAGCTCAAGAGCACTCCAAGCTCCTATGGCTACATAGAGAGAATTTACCTTCGTTAAAGTGGGCTCCTGCCGACATACCGGCTGTTGAACTATTGATGAATAATAAGTAATAAGAAATCCCCTTCTGTATGAAGGGGATTTCTTATTACTCATGAAGATAATCATAAATTTTTTGATTCACTTGATGTTCAAGTTTCATATTCATGCGAACTACAGGAATTTCCTTATCCCCATTATTCATTGTGGTTTGTTCCACCGTGTTTTGGTCCGGGATCGCTTGCCCAAGGTAATAAAAATCACTACCTTCCCCGTTATCCTTCTTCACAAAAATGTGAAGATCATTCTCTCTTTGCTCCGCTTCAACGATTTGGACGACTTCATTGGATTGTAAGGTCCGTTTACTTCTGGAATACCACGTGAGAACTTCAGGATTTAAGAATTCATCCTCATAGTTCACACTAGACTCCACTTCTTCAGGCTTATGATAAGTCACAAAGATCGGACATGTTCCATACTTAGGCTTGTATCCATAGACCGTTGAGCTTTCATCATTCTCCCAATTTAGAAGCTTACACGCATCCTTACGAGAGTATTTTTCAAAAAGAGTAAAGGGTTGTGCTGGAGAATAGCCTCTACTCTTCGTCATGGCAACATTCACAATATCCTGAACAAAGGCACGGAAAATGGGTTTTACATCCAAGGATGTTGAAATCTCTTCTTCCCAAATAATTTGATCCCCATCAAAGGTAACAATAGCCTTGTTTCCATATTTCTTTTGATCGGTAATCTTGAAGAATTCCAGACTAAACAAACGCTCCACAGAGTGTAGCGTTTGTTCATCCACTCGTCCCCCGCACTCTAATACTTTGTCTTTGTACTCTGAATAGGAGATAGACGAGTGATCTAATAGCAAACGCAACAATAAGGGCTCGTTGATTCTTTTTCCATTTAACACTTCCTGAGAGAGCATGGTTAGGATTTGTCTTTCCCTATGGGTTAGGTGGCCAACTTCCTCTTTAACTCCCTCCAAAAACTCTACATAGTTCCCTTTTTTCACTAAAACGAGAGGATCAATAGAGTGGTGCTTCTGAAAGTCTACTAGCATTGGCATACGACCGATCCTATTCTTCAGTTCTTTATAAGCATCACGCAACACCTTCATTTGCGTTAAGTTAGCTGTTCGAATGGACTCGTAAATTCTCTCTTTAGCTACTTCTTCAAAATTGATTGTGGATTTTCCTTGAATATAACTCGTATCGATGACTCTTCTTCGGATATTATCTTTGTTTTGCGAATGATCCCCAGACAAGGCAATGGGAATCAGGTAGTTGTTTTCGTAGTTCCCAATAAAATCGATGACAGTAACAAAGTCTTTTGTATCATGCTTCCTAAGGCCTCGTCCAAGTTGTTGAATGAATACAATACTGGACTGTGTTTGTCTTAACATAACAACTTGATTGATGCAGGGAATGTCGATCCCTTCATTGAAAATATCTACTGTTAAAATGTAGTCCAAGGCACCGTTTTCTAGCTTTTGAACCGCTGCTTGCCTTGTTTCTTGAGAGTGATCGCCTGTGAGAAAGTTGGTGTTATAGCCACGCTGGTTCATAAGAAGTGAAAGCTGTTCAGCCTCTTTCTTCGTACTACAGAAAATCAATCCAGCTACCCGGTCACCTGAATAGCCATAGTATTCTACCTTCTCCAAAACATGATCAACCCGCTCATCTGCTGTTAGGTAGGTAAACATCTCATTTTCTGTAAACCCATGGCCCTCAATAGAAAGATCAGTTACCCCAAAATAGTGAAAGTGTGTTAGCATATCAGCTTCTAGCGCTTCCTGGAGGCGAATTTCATAAGCCACGTTATAATCAAACAGCTCAAAAAGGTTGAAACCATCCGTACGCTCAGGAGTAGCCGTCATACCAAGCAGAAATTGGGGCTTAAAGTAGTCGATCAGTTTCAAGTAAGACTGCGCACCCGCTTTATGAACCTCATCAATTAGTATGTAATCAAATTCTTCTTGATCAAAAGATCGCATGACATTGGATTTTGATATCGTTTGGACTGTCGCAAATGAATAACGAGCATCTGTTTCGCGCTTAGTACCTGAAAGGATTCCAAAGTCTTTATCCTCACCGCCCAGTACTTTCTGAAAGTCACTTTTCGCTTTATGTAGAATTTGTTCTCTATGCACAATGAACAACATCCGTTTGGGTCGTGCTCTACGGACATCAAAAGCGGATAAATACGTCTTCCCTGTACCCGTGGCAGATACGATCAGAGCCTTTTCTTCATTCTCAGCTCTTACCTGCTGAATGCCTTCCAATGCAGCCATCTGCATTTGGTTAGGCTGAATGGATAGAGAATAGCCTAGCTTATTCTGCTCATATGGCGCTGCTTTTTCAGCAACCTTGAAGAACTGAGGAGGCTGATAACTTTCTTCATACGCCATGATCCAAGCCATTGAAAGATGATCCGCTTGATCCCACATGACTTGGAATTGGTCATTAAAGTGATGAATAATCTCCCCATTTTCATGAGAGGTTAACTTAATGTTCCATTCATAATTAACTTTAAGAGCATTGGTTGTGAGATTGGAGCTTCCTACAATAAGAGAGACATGAGTGTCATGTTGGAAGATGTATCCCTTTGAATGGAAACCTTCCACATCAGCAATTCGCACTTCCACATTGTCGAGCTTTAGTAACTCTTTAAACACCTTAGGTTTATTAAACATTTGATACGTAGAGGTTAGTATTTTGCCTCTCACACCTTTTGATTTCAGATCCAATAAGTGTGATTTCAGAGTCGCTAATCCACTTTCCGTAATAAAAGCTACAGAAAACATAAACGAGCGACAATTTTTAAGTTCATCCACTAATGACGTAAGAACGTCCTTACGTTGCTGTTGATTATTCACTAACAGTTCGGGCCGAAAACGAGTCGAAGTTGAGAATTCACGGTCAATGAATCCCTTATGAAAGGAATTCTGTAACTGCTCAATAATGGATTCCATCATAACCCTCCATCCTATTAATCTACTTTTATATCTATCTTTAAAAACTAGGTATGTACCACACCTGGATATATATAACATTAAAGTAGATAAGCAATAGAATAAAGAAAAAGAACGAGGTCTCCCTCATCCTTTTTAACTAGCTTTGTATTAACTCTGGCACCTTCCCCGTAAACTTCCCATGCTCCTTCTCAAAATGAAGATCGACTTTCCCAACAGGACCATTCCGCTGCTTTCCAATGATCAACTCGATTTTATTATTGTTCTGGTGCCACTTGTAGTAATCTTCCCTGTATAGAAAAGCAATCACATCTGCATCCTGTTCGATGTTTCCTGATTCACGAAGATCAGATAAAAGCGGGCGCTTGTCCTGACGCTGCTCCACATTACGGGATAGCTGAGACAATAGAATAATCGGAATATCCAGTTCAAGAGCAAGCAGCACTCTCGGTCCAATTTACTCTCTATTTGAGACAGTCGCTGCTCTCCACGATCCGTCAATGGTAGTTCTTTTAACTCTTGGAGAGATTCTTTCTTAAGTTGGTACACCTCTTCCTTACTGTGAGACTCCTGAAAAGCTCGCATCAGATTTAAGCGATCTTGGCGGTCGTTGTTTTCTTCTTTACCCAATTCTTTTCCGACTGTGGGTTCAATAAAGTTCATGAGTTCCTTCTTAAAAGCATCTTTAAATCCTTCATGAGAATATTCCTCATCGGCTCTTTCCTCTATACCAAATGGCCAGTTATCCTTCTCAACCTTGCTTCGGTACATACCTCGAAGCTTTTCTGAAGGTAACATCTTCACTCCTTGTTTCTCTTCTTCCATTTCATGTTTTTGTCCTTTAACACTCATTATTTTCTCTCTTTCCTTTTCTTGGCCCAATGATTCTTCAATGGTTGTAATAAATTCTTTAGCTGCTGACTGAACCTCTTGTAATAAGCATTCATGGTCTTTAAATTAATGATCTTTGGTCTATTGAGTAGCCACTGATATCAATATTGAAATAAGAGGCCACAGTATATGCTGTCATTTCCGTCCGTCTGAAATTCTTTCTCGGATTTGGTGTAGTCGTTGTTGTCTGATAAACATCAAACACACTCCCCGTAGAATAAAAAAGACAGCCATCCCGTTTATCGAGTTGACCGTCTTTGATTTGCTAATTCATTAGTTTTAATTTGTGCATTGATCTAACTTACTGCATCATTACTTATGATACGGCTCATTGCGATTAATCTTAAACGCCCGGTACACCTGCTCCACCAGCATCAACCGCATCAATTGGTGCGGGAACGTCATATTTGAAAATGACAGTCCGAAGTCACTTCTCTCCAGCACCTCATCACTCAAGCCCAGGGATCCTCCGATCACGAATGCGACTTTGCTCTTTCCGTAAGTCGCAAGCTCGTTCATCTTTTTGGCCAGTTTCTCAGACGTCAGCTGCTTCCCTTCAATTTCAAGTGTGATGACATAGGTGTCCTGGGAGATCTTGCTCAGGATACGCTCGCCTTCCTTCTGTTTCACTTCAAGCATCTGCGCTTCACTTAGGTTTTCCGGAGCTTTTTCGTCGGGCACTTCGACGACTTCGACCTTGGCGTAGGGTCCAAGGCGCTTTACGTATTCCGCGATCCCCTGCTTCAAGTATTTCTCTTTCAGTTTCCCTACCGTGACAATGGTTAATTTCATGGTGGTTCCTCCCGTACGTTCTGTTTCCTCTAGTTTACCATGACGATTCCAAGAACAGAAAAACACCACAGGATACCTGTGGTGTTCGTTCAAGCTGTAGAGAGTGTTTACTCCCTTTTAAGTTAAGGTCACGAGCAGCGTTCGGTGGTGACGCCTGCGGGAACAGCACGGACCGAAGATCCACTTGGGCAGATGGTTTTTCTGCCCGAGTTAGCTGAGGTCGTGCCCGCGGCAAGCAGCCACCGATAAGCGGAACGTGACCATCACCATGACAAATCTTTCTCTCTCTTTATAGAATGCCAATCGTATTCAACAGAATGACGACCGCAACAGAGATGACCGGGATCAGAAGCGCGACGACGAAGATGTCGCGGTAGCTGTCCTTGTGGGTCATGCCGGTGATCGCAAACAGCGTGAGTACCGCTCCGTTGTGCGGCAGTACGTCGAGGCCGCCGGAGGACAGGGAAGCGACGCGGTGGAACGCTTCGGCGCTGATGCCGGTGTCCTGAGCGATCTGATAATACTTGGAGCCGAGGGCTTCAAGGGCGATGCCGAGGCCGCCGGAGGCGGAACCTGTGGCACCGGCGAGGACGTTGACGGCGACCGCTTCGGAGATGAGCGGGTTGCCTTTGATGCCGACGAGGATCTGCGTGAGCTTCTCAAAGCCGGGCACTTCGCGGACGACGGTCCCGAAGCCGACGGCGGCACTGGTATTGATGATGGCGATGACCGATCCGCTCGCCCCTTTGTTGATGGATGTGACGAACTTTTTGAATAAGGTGATGTTCAACAGCATAATTAAAAGAATTCCTGCGATTAATGCGGTGACAACGTCCCATTGCAGCAAGTTGAGTGTCAGTAACACGGTCAGCAACGGCAGAATCGACAGGATGAAGTGCGGCTCGCGCTCCACGTCACCGAGTGAACTTTTATCTTCCGGTTCGACGAAGATGTCGCCTCTGTCGCGCAGTTGTTTCTCTCTAAAGCGCAGGTACAAATAGCCTCCGACCGCCATGATGATGGCGGCGACGATCCCCATGACCGGGGCCGCGGATGCGGTTGTACCGAAGTATTCCATTGGAATGAGGTTTTGGATCTGCGGTGTACCAGGCAGGGCCGTCATCGTGAAGGTGAAGGCGCCGAGCCCGACGGTCGCTGGTATGAGCTTCCGGCTGATGTTGGCTTCCCGGAACAGTGATAAGGCGAGCGGATAGACCGCGAAGACGACGACGAACAAGCTCACCCCGCCGTACGTTAAGACGGCGGCGGAGACGAGTACGCCGAGAATGGCGCGCTTGGTGCCGATCACTTTTGTGAATGCGACGGCGACCGAGCGGGCCATGCCGGTGTCCTCCATCAGTTTTCCGAAGATCGCCCCGAGCATGAAGACCGGGAACCATGATTTCGCAAAGGCGACAAAGCCGCCCATGTACGTATCTTTATATGCATCGAGCAGGTCGAGACCGCCGGTGACGGCGACGACGCCGGCAGCGATCGGTGCGACCCAGATGATCGACCAGCCGAGGTAGGCGAGCGCCATCAGGACGATGAGGCCGAGTAATATCCCGAACATTGGTGTTTCCCCCTAAATGATTTTTACGTTAAGATTTTAGACGGTTTCGACGACCATGGCAATCCCCTGTCCGCCTCCGATGCAGAGTGAAGCGACTCCATAGCGTCCGCCGCGGCGCTTCAGTTCCTTGATCATCGTATACAACACGCGGGTCCCGCTGGCGCCGACCGGGTGGCCGAGCGCGATGGCGCCGCCGTTGACGTTCACTTTTTCACGGTCGAGGCCGAGCTCTTTTTCCACCGCCAGATACTGCGCGGCAAAGGCTTCGTTCACTTCGATAAGATCCATATCCTCAAGGGAGAGCTCCGCTTTTTCAAGCGCCTGACGGATCGCCGGCGCAGGACCGATGCCCATGTAGTGCGGATCCACACCGGCCACGGACCAGGAAACGATTCTTGCCACAGGGCTTAAGCTGTGTTCCTGAACGTAGTTTTCGCTGGCCAGAACGACCGCTCCTGCACCGTCATTGATGCCGCTCGCGTTTCCGCCTGTGACACTGCCGTCTTTTTTGAAGGCGGGCTTCAGCTTGGCCAGTTTTTCTGAATTCGTGTCTTCCCGTATGTGCTCGTCCTGATCGACGACGGTCATGCCTTTGCGTCCCTTCACTTCCACCGGAGCGATTTCCTCAGCAAACCGGCCGGAGCGGCGGGCTTCGGCGGCACGCTGGTGACTGCGGGTCGCATATTCATCCTGGGCTTCGCGCGAGATTTCATAACGCTCGGCCAGATTCTCCCCTGTCATGCCCATGCCGGCACCGATGTACTCATCGGTAAGCGCAGACCAGAGCATATCATCGACCTTCGGTGTGCCGAGCTTCGTACCAAAACGGCTGCCGCGCAGGGCGTACGGAGCGAGACTCATGCTGTCGACACCGCCGGCAAGCGCGGTTTCCCCTTCGCCAAGCAGGATTGACTGTGCTGCGGAAACAACGGACTGCATGCCCGAACCGCAGAGGCGGTTGACGGCAAGGGCCGGGCTTTCCATCGGGATGCCTGTTTTCAGCGCGATGTGGCGCGCCATGTACGGTGCATTTTGAGATGAATGAATAACGTTGCCGATGACGGAAAAGTCGATGCTGCCGGCATCGATGCCGCTCCGCTTCAGCGCTTCTTTTCCTGCAGTGATGCCGAGGTCTGTCGGCTCCACGTCCTTGAGGGCGCCGCCGAACGTGCCGAACGGCGTGCGCGCTCCTTCTACGATATATACGGATTTCATTGAAATACCCCTTTCGGTTACTGAGTCGTATAGCCGCCGTCGATGACAGCCGCCTGACCGGTAATGCCTTTCGCTTTGTCACTGGCTAAAAACAGCGCGTAGTCGGCGATTTCCTGAACTTTTAGAAGACGCTTCTGCGGCACGAGCGGGTAGATGACTTCCTCGAGTGCCTTATCGAGCGAGACGCCGCGGTTGTTGGCGAGATCCTCAAGCTGGTTGCGGACGAGCGGTGTATCGACATAGCCTGGGCAGATGGCGTTGACGGTGATGCCGTCCTCCGCGCCTTCCAGAGCGGTCACTTTTGTGAGACCGATGACGCCGTGCTTGGCGCTGTTGTAGGCGGACTTGCCTGCGAATCCAATCAGGCCGTTGATGGAGGCCATGTTGAGGATGCGGCCGAAGCCCTGCTTTTTCATAATCGGGAATACATGCTTTGTCGCCATGAACGGCGCAACGAGCATGATCTTCGTAATCAGCTCGAACTTCTCTGTCGGAAACTCCTCGATGGACGAAACGTGCTGGAGGCCGGCGTTGTTGACGAGCACGTCGAGACGACCGTACTTGTCCACGGTTGCATCAATGGCGTCCTGGATATCCTTTTCCTTCGTCACATCGCAGACGAGACCAGTAACGTCATATCCTTCTGAAGATAGCTGCTTTTCGGCTTCCTTCACTTTTTCCTCGTTTATATCGCTCAGGGCGACCTTGGCGCCGTTCTTCGCGAATTCGGTGCCGATTTCATAGCCGATGCCGCTGGCCGCGCCTGTAATGAAGACGACTTTATTTTCTACCATCCGGTGTTCCTCCTCACGTGTTGGACTGGATTGTCATCAGTTCGTCGCTGACAATCAGATCCGCTTCTGTCGATGCCTTGATTTCATCCACTGTCCAGCCTTCGGCGATTTCGATCAGCTTCAGACCTTCCTCTGTTATGTCCATAACGGCACGCTCGGTGATGATGCGGTCGACGACGCCTTTTCCTGTGAGCGGGAGACGGCATGCCTTCAGGATTTTCGGATCACCGTGCTTATTCACGTGGTCCATGATGATGACGACTTTTTTGGAACCGTGGACGATATCCATCGCCCCGCCCATGCCTTTGATCATTTTTCCGGGGATCATCCAGTTGGCGAGATCACCGTTCTCTGCGACTTCCATCCCGCCTAAAATCGCAAGGTCGAGGTGCTCACCGCGGATCATCGCGAACGATTCGGCACTGTCACAGTAGGCGGCCCCGATGGAAGCGGTGACGGTTTCCTTTCCGGCGTTGATCAAGTCCGGGTCGACTTCCTCTTCATACGGAGAGCGTCCGATGCCGAGCAGCCCGTTTTCCGACTGCAGGACCACTTCCTTATCGGAATCAATGTAGTTGGCGACCATCGTCGGCATTCCGATTCCAAGGTTCACATAGTAATCGCTTTCAATTTCCTTTTCAGCACGTCGGGCAATCAGTTCCCTGACTGCCGCTTTATCCATTTCTACGGCCATAATAGCCCCTCCTTTTTGTTATGCGTGAGTGCGTACGGTCCGGCGTTCGATGCGTTTTTCCTGCTGTCCTTCAATGAGTCCCTGTACGTAGATGCCCGGCGTGTGGATCTGATCGGCATGCAGTTCGCCCGGCTCGACCAGCTCTTCGACTTCGGCGATCGTGACCGCACCAGCAGCGGCCATCATCGGGTTGAAGTTGCGCGCCGTTTTGTTATAAATGAGGTTGCCGTGCTTGTCTCCCTTCAGGGCACGGACGAGGCTGACATCAGCGGTAAGTCCGGTCTGCAGCAGATAGTCCCTGCCGTCGAAGGTGCGCACTTCTTTTCCTTCGGCGATCGGTGTTCCGACGCCTGCCGGTGTGTAGAAGGCCGGGATGCCGGCGCCGCCTGCGCGGATGCGTTCGGCGAGCGTTCCCTGCGGCGTGAGTTCGACTTCCAGTTCGCCTGCGAGCACCTGACGTTCGAATTCCTTGTTTTCGCCGACGTAGGAGCCGATCATCTTATCAATCTGTTTGTTTTCCAAAAGCAGGCCGAGACCCCAGTCGTCGACCCCGCAGTTGTTGCTGATGACGGTGAGATGCTTCACGTTCGATTCGACGAGTGCCAAAATGAGATTTTCCGGGATTCCGACGAGTCCGAATCCTCCGACCATAATCGTTGAGTGATCTTGTATGTCCTTAACAGCTTCCTGAAATGATGTGTGAATGTGTTTCATATTGGTTTCCACCCCTTCCACTCTTCTACATGCAAGTTTCATGCCAACTTTTCAAACGCGGTACTAAAGGCATCTGTTTTTTTGATTTCCGGATTTATGGAAAAACTGATTCGTTATTCATGAAAACCCTTACAAAATGGCATAAAAAAACCCATTCCGGATTTCCGGAACGGATTCCTGAAATCTGGAATGGCTTACAGGTCGTACTTTTTCACTTTGTCATACAGGCTTGATTTGCCGATGCCGAGGCGGTCGGCGGCTGTGCACTTGTCACCGTCTGCTTCTTCGATCGCGCGGAGGATCGCCGTTTTTTCCGCTTCCTCGACGACGTCCTTGAGCGTCTGTCCGGCGCGCTGGCCGTTTCCGGATGATGACAGATAATCCGGCAGATCTCGGTAACGGATTTCCCCGTCGTCGGTCATATGAATGGCGGATTCGATGACGTTTTCCAGTTCACGGACATTCCCCGGCCAGTCGTGTTTGTTAAAAAGAGCCTCCACGTCCGGGGCGAGCGTCTCGACCCGTTTGCCGGTCCGGTCACTGAGCTTTTTCAACAAAAACTTCGTGAGCACCTTGATGTCGCCTCGGCGTCTGCGGAGCGGAGGAATATCGATCTGGACGACATTGATGCGGTAGAAGAGATCCTCCCGGAATTTGTCCTCCTTGATAAGCGCTTCGAGCGGCCGGTTGGTGGCAGCGATGATGCGGACGTCGATGGCCTGCGGCTTCTCTGCGCCGACCGCTTCGATTTCGCCTTCCTGCAGGGCACGGAGGATTTTCACCTGGGCGTGGAGCGGCATGTCGCCGATTTCATCAAGAAACAGCGTGCCGCCGTGGGCGAGCTGAAATTTGCCCGGCTTACCGCCTTTTTTCGCTCCGGTAAATGCCCCTTCCTGGTAGCCAAACAGCTCCGCTTCGATCAAATGCTCCGGGATGGCCGCACAGTTCACCTTGATGAACGGCTGCTGACTCCGCTCACTCAAGTGATGGATGCTGTGGGCGAACAATTCCTTCCCTGTCCCGCTTTCGCCGCGAACGAGCACCGACACGTCGCTGTAGGCGGTTTTGCGGATCTTTTCCTTGACCTGCAGCACTTCCGGTGAGGTGGTGATGATGTCATGAAGCGAATACTTGGCACCGTTCACGTGCTGCATCTGGCTGCGGTACGTCTCGAGCTCAAGCAGGAGGTCCTTGATGTGGGTGTTCATGATTTTCCATTCATCGGTATCACGGAACAGCACCATGCCGAGGGCACCGATCACCTCGCCGTCCTCCTGGAGCGGAATCCGGTGGGCGATCATATAGTCGCCACGGATCTTCTGGAGATCGGCCATCTCCTCCCCCCCGGTGTCGACGACGATGTGCATCCGCGTATTCTCGATCACTTCGGTGACGTGGCGGCCGGCGATCTCTTTTGGATCCACTTCCAAAAACCGGCCGTAGCTTTCATTCATATAGGAAATCCGGCCGTCCCGGTCGACGACGACGATACAGTGCTTCACATTGCCAAACAGCGTTTCCAGCACATGATTGCGCTCCTCAAGCATCGATGGCATCCTGGGTCACTCCTTTACTATGATAACGTTTTCAATAGTCGCTACTTTGAGTCTATCAAAAGAGTCCCGTAGTGGCTAGATACCCCGCCTCCTTTTTTTACTATGATAGGATGGGAAAAGGAGGTGTTTGATATGGATTGGTTGTGGAGCTGGATGGCCTTATCTTTGGCCGTCGGTGCCTTTTATACAGCGGAACAGGCGAAAAAAGAGAATAAGAGGTTGAAGGAGCGGTTGGACCGTCTGGAGCGGGAAAGAGACGAGGACCATTCCTTATAATAGGTTATACTCTTCCTATGTTTTAGTAAAAATAACAGCTTTTCCTGAAATAAACATGGGATATGTAAAAGCAAATACCTTTATCATGCAATAATATAGATAAAAATACCCAAAAAGGAGTGTGAGGCCCTCTAAAAAGAAGGAAAACCAAGAGACTGCGTGCATCCAACATTTCAGCCCGGGCCAGTCAGAGAGAGAACCGGGATAAACTAGAAGGGTTACGAGGTGGTTGTCTTGGTTTATATCGTATGGGCAGAAGCCCTGATCATTGTCGTATTCGCCGTGATGATAATGAAAGATTTGTTCAAAAGAAAAACCGTGGCCACTCCATCAGCAGACGACGCCCCGAAAAGAAGCGGTCCCCCATCGAATCATCCTTACGTCCAAAGAAGCCTCCGGGTCGATGTACCCCATGTCGAAAGTAAAATCATCATCATTGATATCGATACCAAACGGTTCAAAGCCTTGAACCAGAAATACTTTATCGGCTACATCGAAAACATCAGCCTCACCGGATTGAAATTTTCATCACCGTACAACATCCCCATCCAGGAGAACATCACCATTGCGCTGCACTTTTTCTTGAACGACGAAGAGTTTGACCTGCAGGCCCGGATGGCCCGGAAACACGAGGAGTTATCAAGCTCCGCCGTTGTCTATGGGGTGGAGTTCATCGAAATCAGCGAAAAGAACCGGGAGCGCCTGGCGCGCATCCTGTATCAGCTGCAGATTGTGAAAAATAAAAAGGCACTCTGAATAGAACAAGCCCCCGGACACCCGGAGGCTCTTGCCTACTTCTCTTCGCTCAGTTCATAGTTTTCGAGCATATGGATCCGCTCCATCATCGTCGGATGTCCGTAGCGCAGGTATTTCACAAGCGCCGGTGGATCGACGTCACTCAAACCGTTGACGGTGAGCTCCTGGAAGGACCCGACGGCCGCTTCCGTATCCTGTGTCATCTCGATCGCATAACGGTCGGCATCCGCTTCCGCATTGCGTGATATCGCAAGCTCCACAGGACTTGCAAGGAAAGAGAGCAACGTCAGGATCAAATAAAACATCGGCAGACTGGCAATGTCGGACACTTTCGTGAAGCCGAGTTTTTCTCCGTAGCGCCGGACGCTCCACCGCAGCAGATGATAGGTCGCCAGCAGGCCAAGGAAGGTGGCGAAGATGGCCCCGGCAAGATTCCAATACAGGTGGTTCATGACGTAGTGGCCGATTTCATGCGCCATGATGAAAAGCACTTCGTTTTCCTGAAGCCGGTTCAGGGTCGTATCCCATAAGACGATGCGGAGATTGGATCCGATGCCATTCACATAAGCGTTCATGCTGTTCGTTTTCTCCGACATGTTCACTTCATAAACACGATCAGCAGGAATATCCGCTTCATCGGCGAGTGTGAGAATTTTTTCCTCGAGCTGTTTGTCCTGCAGTTCACCGAAATCATTATACAGCGGGTCGATGACGACCGGCTGCAGGTACATCATGAAAATGAGAAACGGGATCATCAGCAGCCAGGCGATCAGCCACCAGCGCTTTTCGAATTTTTTCATGAGGAAATATAAGACAGTAATGAGAACGGCCATGATGAGCCAGCCGATCCAGAAGCTGATCAGCTCATCGCGCATCCAGCTTGAAAAGCTCTGGGTGGAAATGCCGTACTCCACCGACAAGCGCCGCTTTACGTAATCGATCGGGAATAGCAGGATCGATGTCAGCGTCGATAACAGCAGCACAAACAACGGAATCTGGATGATGCGGAAGCGTGACACCTTCTCCCCGAACTGCTTGAAGACGATCGACGCGCCGAAAATCATCACACCGAGGTAGACGATCCACTCCAACGGCTCGCCGAGAAAGGAGAGGAAGTTCTGATAGGTCGAGTATTCCTGACTGAGTTCAAGCTCCCTTGCGGTCATAAATGTCGCCGGATCGGCGGCGGTCCCTTCGTATTCCGGAGGCACGCCGGGGTTTGCCCACTGGAAAAAATACAGGCCCAGCACCAGACTATAGAGGCCGTAGAGAATAAACGTCCACGTGATAAATTTTTTCTTCACTGCCTGCCCTCCCTGACATACGCATTCGTCATAGTGTACGAGCCCGTCCGCCCGCTTAGAACGTTTCCTTCAGGATCAGATGCATCAGATGATCCGGAATTTCCAGCAGCGACTTTTTAAGAAACGACGGCTTCACCTCATGCAGGGACAAATCATCGAGAGCCATCCACTGATAGATAAGACGATCGCCTTCTTTACCGGAAAAAGGACCGGTCCTGAACTGTGGCTCCTTCGTTTCCAGCGCATAGTAAAAAGCCACCTCATGAAGCGCTTCCCCGCGGTGAGGGAAAAAGCTTTCGGCAATCCAGACCGTACGCTCGACCTCGACCTCCCAGCCGAGTTCCTCCCTCATCTCACGGATGATCGTATTCATCGAATCCTCGCCGAGCTCAATGCCACCACCCGGCAGGGACCAGTGGGCATCTTTCTTTTGTTTATGTAACAGCACATGCCCCTGCTCGATCAGTATGCCGGCGGCGCGGTGATTGAAAAACCGGCCGTCGCTGCGGAATCGTACATCCATCCGTCTGCCCCCTTTTTTCGTTAACAAATCCCATTCCTATTACTTACGCCGGACGGGGGCGGGAGTCCTTTATTTTTTTGGAGCAGCTGTGACTTAAATGAATATAAGGATTTCCACCTATTCAAGGATATATGGGTAAACAGAAGGCCGGCTGGTGCTCCCCTCCCTTTTTATCAGCATATAAGAAAAGTTCCCAAAAAGGACTTTAAGACGGAAGATACTGTTTTGGAATAAAATCGTTTATTATTAGTTGCTTTCCCAGGGTTGTCTGTCTCAGGTAATCCATGAATAATTAGATGACAGAAGTGTGGTTTAGAAGAGGAGGTGATATAACGTGAACTTTATAAAATATGGTGTCTTTCTTTTATTCGGTTCTTTTGTTCATTACAGTATAGTGATGATGTACAGCCAATGGCTCATGTTGCAGAACTTAGAGACTTTGGGGAGTGGCGGACCGATGGAGGCGCATGTCTTCACTGGCTTTCCCATGATATTCAGGACCGAACTCATCGTCGCAGCTGTACTGCTTGTCCTTGGTACCTACCAGATGTTGAAGAAAAATCGTTCGTAAAAAACCGGAGCAGCTTTTTGTTAAGTCCCCCACTTTCCGGGACTGAATCAATGTATCTTCCGGTTGTACAACAAGGAAGAATATCATGAAGAACTCTAACAGGTTGGAGATACGTTTACATAAGTTCAGATACAATAGCACTCATCATGACTGATGTTGCTGCTGTAAGAATGAAAGAATGCAGAACCCCCGGAAGCAGGTCGCTTCCGGGGGTTTCTCTTTACCAGATCTGTTCCACATATTCCGGGTGGTCGATGAACGGGTTGCGGTTGCCTTGATAGTCACTGAAAATGATCTCGTTCCGGTTACGCTCAAAGCTGTCGACCGGATCGCTCTCGTGCCACTGTTTCAATGTGGAAAGCTTCCCTAAGTATGGACCGCTCGTACCGGTGTAATCCGCAATTTCAAGGTCCAGTTCGCCCTGATCGCCTTCGTAGCGGACGGCCATATAGAAAATCATCCGGGCCACATCCCCTTTGACCTCATCACGGGGCTCCCAGGAGTCACTGTCTGAATACGTATCCGGAGCGTCGGCATAAGCGGATCCGCCATTATCAAAATCTAGGTTGCTGCGGGCAGAGTTCACCGATACATCGGTCGGACGCAGGTGATGAATGTCGGTGCCGGCTCCCATGCTTGTGCCGAAATCGCCGTGGGACTTCGCCCAGACGTGCTCGCGGTTCCAATCATCGACATACCCGCCGTTGTCATACTTGGACATCGAGTTCCCTGTATACAGGAGCAGGACATTGCCTGTGTTGCTCGGATCTTCATCAGTATGGCGAAGCGCATCCCATACGTCGGAATATGTAAGCTCATTGTGATCGTCGATGACGTTGTGCAGCTCCTGCTTCAATGCATCTCCTGTTAATCCATCCGCACTGCTGTAGTAGTCATCGGACGTCGAGCCGTCTCCGTCCCCGCTCCCGGTGTCGCCGCCGCAGTCGCCGGACGTTTTGGCGATCGAGCTTACGTATTCGACGCCTTCATGGCCGAAGTAGGCATCACGGGTGCCGTCCACGACGATTTTTTCACCCATCAATCCGGGGTTGTTCTGAAGTCCCCATTCATAGCGGTATTCAGAATCCAACTTGACCAGAATCATGTCATTCATATCCGTTTCACCGGCGTCATCCGCAAGCGCAAGAGCATAATTGGAGGAAAAATCGTTCTGCTCCACGGTCGACTGGGATACCGGTACGCCGACGATGTACCCTTCAACAGTCACATCGGACCCGTTGGACGTCTGCATCGCTTCCTGGACAGACAGGTTTCCAGCGGCGCTTACAGCTGGCCCCCCGGTAAAAAAGACAAGACTAAAGACAATCAAAAATAATTTCTTCATCATGTACACTCCCTTGTTTGTCATGTGGCCTTACACCGCTTCTTTCCATATCGACCTTTGATTTCCTGCCTGAAACCGTGAAGTTAGCACGATTCTCACAGAGCGTTAACATCCGCTTCATAATGAGGACCTCCGGCGCATGACGTCCGAATCAGATTTCTTTTCTCCTGTCATAGGAACATCACGGGTACATATGTATAAAGGGTAAGCCATTGATTCCAAGGAGGAGATGTTCACATGAGTGAAAAGCGCAGCTCTAAGGAAAAAGACGGCTTCTTCAAGCAGGTGGCCAAAGAGGCCAACAACATTGTCCACCAGACGATCGATTCGTCCGGGAAGGTCATCAAATCGATTACCGGTGAAGGCGGATTGATTGGCAAAACCGTCGATTCATCGGGGAACATCATTAAAAAAGCGTCCGAAAAAAGCACCGAAGCCATCGACAAAACGGTGGATACGTCCTCTGAAGCCTTCAAGAAAGTGAAAAATAAAACGTTCCCCCGCAAGGATAAGGAATAACCCCTGACCCGCCGGCTTTCCGGCGGGTTATTTTTATTTTGTGAAATAGTGAGCAAAAGGGTTGTATTCTTCTTCGATCCGTCTTATAATACAATTACAGTTAACATGTGAAGTATTTCACATGAGCTTATAAGGAGGATCTATTCCATGAAGATTGCAGTAATTGGAAGTACCCACGCAGGAACCGCTGCGGTGACGAATATGGCGACCATGTATCCTGAAGCTCAGATTACCGTTTATGAACGAAACGATAACGTCTCCTTTCTATCCTGTGGACTCGCTCTCTATGTCGGCGGAGTCGTCGAAGACCCGCAGGGACTCTTTTATTCTTCTCCGGAGGAGCTGCAGAAGCTCGGCGTTACGATCCGGATGCAGCATGACGTGAAAGCCATTGATGCTGAAGCGAAAACGATCTATGCTGAGAACCTTGTGACCGGTGAACATCTCACCGATTCCTATGATAAATTAGTGATCACGACCGGATCATGGCCGGTGACACCGCCGATCGAAGGCATCGATCTTGAGAACATTCTGCTTGCGAAAAACTACAACCAGGCGAATACCATCATTGAACGGGCTGCACACGCTGAAAAAGTGACCGTCGTTGGAGCTGGTTATATCGGTGTCGAGCTTGTTGAAGCCTTTGAAAAAGCAGGCAAAGAGGTGACATTGATTGATGGTGCCGACCGGATTTTGAACAAATATCTGGATGAGGCATTCACATCCATCGTCGAAGAGGACTTCATAAACCGCGGCATGACGTTAGCGATGAATGAAACCGTCCAGCGGTTTGAAGGCAGCGACGGCCAGGTCGGGCGTGTGATCACGAACAGCAGAAGCTATGAGACCGATCTTGTCATCATGTGTGTCGGGTTCCGTCCGAACACCGATCTTGTCAAAGGAATCGTCGACATGCTCGATAACGGTGCAATCATCGTCAATGAATATATGCAGACGAGCCACCCTGATATCTTCGCAGCAGGAGACTGCTGTGCCGTGACGTACAACCCGACTGGAAAACATGCCTATATCCCGCTCGCAACGAACGCGGTCCGTATGGGAACACTCGCCGCCCGTAACATCATGGAGCCGGTCATGCCCCACGGAGGCACCCAGGGTACATCCGGGCTGCACATTTACGACTACAACATGGCATCCACAGGGCTGACAGAAACATCTGCTCAACTTTTAGATGTTCATGTGAAAAGTTTCACAATAGAAGATACTCACCGCCCGGCGTTCATGCCGACAGCGGAAAATGTGAAGCTGAAAGTGACGATCGATCCGGAAACAAGGAAGATTCTCGGCGCCCAGGTGCTGTCCAAAGCCGATGTGACGCAGTCCATCAATACGATGAGCGTCTGCATTCAGGCCGGGATGACGATCGACCAGCTTGCTTACGTCGATTTCTTTTTCCAGCCGCACTTCAACCAGCCGTGGAACTTCTTGAACAAGGCGGGACTTGAAGCGCAGCAGGATTACAACCGAACACCAGCCCTTGTCTAATAAACGAAACCCCCGTGCCCATTCACGGGGGTTTGATTTATTTATGTACGGATCGCGCTCATACAAGAATTTTTTATAACATCAGTACTAACTAAAGATGATAATGAGAAAGAAGAAACATGAAATGGTCAGTACGTGGGCCGAAAACATGGACCACCTTCTCCACCCTCGGCTCCGCAGGGAATTGAAAATGCCAAGGACGATGGAGGAGAAGAGAGCTGTAAATATAACCCACACGGCGTTCCCTTGAATGTCTCCCACGATTTGAGTGAGCCCGATCGTAGCACCGCATAAAGCAAAGAACAAACCTAAAAAAATAAGAGAAGTCCAGAAGCTTTTCTTATCCAACTCCTTGACCCATTCTTGAGCCACAAGAAAATAGAAGTCTTCATCTTCCCGCTTCTCCTTTTTAGATACAAAAGCATTGATAGCCTTCTGAGCTGCTTTGTGATTCATTTTATCAGTCAGGTCATGATAATTCTTGTCTAAGTAGTTATTCTCTACTAGCATTTCCTCTAAAAATTTCATGTTTTTGACCGTTTCTTTGTATGGTTTCTTCTTTCTATTCAATATGTTCCTTTTTCGAACCATTAAATGAGTAAAAAATCGAAGAGTCGATAGGATCATCGTCCACAATGCACGAATGAAATAACGCTTCATCATATATAGTCACCTTCTTTCTGTCGGTTGGCTTCAGGAGTTTTTTCTTCATCTACCTACATTTAATTACATTGGAATATGGGGATCCTCTTCATACACATCATCCCCCACCTCCGCTTCATATGCGGCCCGGCGCATCGCTTCCGTTGGTTTGGTTACTGTATCGCTTCGTAAATCGATCATCGTCTCTCCCCTTTTTCTTCTATTGTATAGAAGGATCTGACAAAAGGAAAAGACGGCCGTGTCAAAAAACAGTCGAAAATCGCTTCAAATCGCCGAGTTTTCAATAAATGTCACTTGCTGTGAAACGCTTCCACGTGCGATACTCTTTTTTATGGTTATACATTAAAGAAAGAAAGGACATTAAAAAAGTGGAACAGTTGACGCAACTTTTTAAAGATATAAACAGTGTTCTCTGGGGACCTGTCATGCTCGTCTTCCTTCTCGGAACCGGTGTATGGCTCACCTTCCAGCTCCGCTTCATCCAGGTGCGCTTCCTTGGTAAAGGCTTCAAGATTACCTTCGCACCGCTTTTCAAAAAGGAAAAACAGGAAGGCATCCATTCATTCAAAGCGCTCGCCACATCGATTTCTGCGCAGGTCGGAACCGGAAACCTGGCTGGTGTCGCCACAGCGATCGCTGCCGGTGGACCCGGTGCGATTTTCTGGATGTGGATCAGCTCGTTCTTCGGCATGGCGACGATTTTTGCCGAAGCGGTCCTCGCCCAGCTCTATAAGGTAAAGAAAAATGGATCCGTCCACGGTGGTCCGGCCTATTACATCCGTGACGGTCTTGGCAGCAAGTGGCTGGCCGGCTTTTTCGCTGTAGCCATCATCATTGCGCTCGGCTTTGTCGGAAACATGGTGCAGTCCAACGCGATCGCTACAGCGATGAATCAGGCGCTGGATGCCTCCTCGTTCGGTCTCAATCTCGGTCTTGGTATTGTGATTGCTATTTTAATCGGTCTTATTTTATTCGGCGGGATTGACCGGATTTCCACCTTTGCCGGAAATGTCGTACCCGTCATGGCGCTGTTGTACATCGGCGGAAGCCTCGTCATTATGGTGCAGTACTGGGATCAGGTGCTGCCGATGCTGCAGCTGATCGTACAGGCTGCGATTAGTCCGGAAGCCGCTGGCGGTGGTGTACTCGGTGCAACGGTGAAAGAAGCGATCCGTTACGGCATTGCCCGCGGCTTGTTCTCGAACGAAGCGGGTATGGGTTCCACCCCGCACGCCCATGCCGTCGCTCAAGTGAAGCGCCCGTCCCACCAAGGGCTGGTGGCCATGGTCGGTGTATTCATCGATACCGTGATCATCTGTACGATGACCGCCCTCGTCGTCCTTGTAACCGATGCCCATAAAACAGGGCTTGAGGGAAGTGCGATTACGCAGGAAGGGTTTGCCCGCGGACTCGGTGAATTCGGTATTCCGTTTATCGCGATCTGCCTCTTGTTCTTCGCCTTTACGACGATCCTCGGCTGGGCCTTCTTCGGAGAGGTGAACGTGAAGTTCCTGTTCGGGGAAAAAGCCGTACCGGCATACCGTGCGTTCGTGCTGCTGTTTATCGTCACAGGAGCCGTCGTCCAGGTGGAATTCGTCTGGCAGATGGCCGATACGTTCAATGCATTGATGGTGGTTCCTAACTTGATCGCTGTCCTTGCCTTAACGAAAATCATCAAAAAGACGTGGAACAGCGACCGTCTTCACTCCTGAAACAGAAAAAAGCCAGCCTGATGCCGGGCTGGCTTTTTTTCTATCCTCAGTGCGTTTGCTTTTTTCTTCCGGAACGCATGTGATAAAATGATTCTGATTTGGCTGGATCCTTTCGTGTGCTGTTTTTTGGTCGAAACTCGTATACGAAAAGGGGTCCTTCCAAGTCACCTTCACATGAATAACGCTCCATTGTATATCCCTCTTTCTATAACCGCTTTCAGTTAAGCTTTTCTTTCTTCCAGTGTAGAATAGGCTGCAGATGATTGATCCTCCGCTTTGCTTGTCCAATGTTCTTCAATTTCCTCGAGTGTTTTTCCTTTCGTTTCCGGAACGAGCTTCCAGACGAATAGGAAGGAAAGGACACACATCACGCCGTAGAAACCGTAGGCGACGCCTGCACCGATTTCAAGCAGCGACGGGAATGTGGATGAAATCAACAAGTTACTTCCCCAGTTCGCTACAACGGTAATCGCCATGACCTGTCCGCGAATCTTGTTCGGGAACAATTCCGATGCCAGCACCCAGACGAGCGGTCCGAAGGAAAGGTTATAAAAAGCGACGTACAGCAGAATGAACAATAATGCGCCAAGTCCAAGTGAATCAGCGAAGGACAGGGCGGATATCCCGAACATCCCCACACCCATACCGACCGATCCGATCAGCAGGAGCGGTTTTCTTCCGACTTTTTCAACAAGCAACAGCGCAATCAATACGAAAATGAAGTTGACAACACCAATCAGAACGGTCTGCATCATCGATCCGTCTGCCGATGCTCCCATGTTGGCGAAAATACGCGGCGCGTAGTACAGGATAACGTTGATACCGACGAACTGCTGGGCAGCAGCCAGTAAAATTCCGACGATGACGACAAGCTTGCCGTAGGAAAAGACGCGTGCTTTCTTCGTGCCTTCCTTCTGAACGGTTTCTTTGATCTCATCGAAGATCGCTTTCGCCTTTTCTTTTGAGCCGTTGACCTTCGTTAAAATATCCATCGCTTTTTCGTCTTTGTTTTTCAAGATTAAGTAGCGCGGTGTTTCCGGTACTAAGAATAACAATCCGAAAAATAACAGCGCAGGGATGGCTTCAGAAGCGAACATATAGCGCCAGCCGATATCATGGATCCACGCGGTACTCTGTCCGGCAGCAATCCGCCAGTTGATGATATAGACGACGAGCATACCGAAAATGATGGCCAGGTTGTTCAGCGTCACCAGCTTGCCGCGGATCTTGGCCGGTGATGTTTCACTGATGTAAAGCGGTCCAAGACCGGAGGCCAGTCCGACACCAATCCCGCCGATAATGCGGTACAGGTTAAACATAATGAAAAGTCCGATGGATGGATCGCCTTTCGTGAAAAATAAAAATTCAGGATACGCCGAAAGCAGAGCGGACAAAAAGAACAGGACAGCGGCTGTAATGAGGGAATTCCTCCGTCCGATGCGGTTGGAAAGCACTCCGCTGATCAGTCCGCCGATGATACATCCGAATAAGGCACTGGAGACCGTCAATCCCTGGAACAAGCTGTTCAGGCCTAGACTGTCGATGAAATACACCTCAAGCGACTGCTCCGCACCCGAAATGACAGCCGTATCATATCCGAACAACAACCCGCCTAAAGCAGCGACGACAGATAAAAAGATCATATACTTCAAATGCTTTGTCATAATTACGTGAACCCCACCTTTATACGTAATGTGATATAGACAGCGCTTTCAAATTTCAAGTGGCTGTCAGCCTTTGACCTCTGCGCCTTCCCACTGCTTCAATTTCTTAAGTGACGTCTCGTAATAGCCGGTGACCACATCCAGATAATCAGCGCCTTTGACCGGTGTGAACGGATCCGGTCCTGCAGCGGTCATTTCCATGATGATCGGTCCTTGATAGCCGATGTCATCGAGTGCCTGAACCTGCTCTGCCAGATCGGCGCTGCCGTTTCCGACAGCCTGTCTGTTCGAGTCGGCGATGTGATAGACCCCAAGCTGGCGACCGGCTGCCTTCAACGCCCCGGCCGGGTTCTTTTCTTCAATATTCATATGGTAAGCATCAAGCAGCACCTTCAAATAGGAGCTCCCCACCGATTCAATCAGTTCCAGGGCTTCTTTTCCTGTAACGACCTGGTGGTTTTCATACCGGTTCAAGACTTCAAACACCACTTCCATGTTGTGGTCTTCCGCTTTTTTCATAATTTCAGAGGTGCTTTCTACAAGAAGCTGCCAGTCCTTCTCTTCGTCGCCGCTGCCGCGGACTTTCCCGACGTCACCATGCAGGCAGATTCTGTCCGCACCGAGCTCATCGGCCCAGCTGATCAGATCCAGGAAGTATTGGACCGCTTCCTTTCTCACTTGATCTTCGGCACTGGATATATCGACATTGTCCGGGGTGATGGATAAAATTTTAAGCCCGTACTGGTCGAGAACACCCTTCAGCTCTTTCGGGTTCCGGGAGACATCCCCCTGTACTTCCACGCCGTCCACCCCTATATCAGCAGCAAGGCGGCACTTCTTATCAAAATCGATCTCTCCAAACGTCCATAAACACAAGCCGTAATCTCGATACATTGGATTCCTCCGTTCTATAGTTCCCGTCTGTTCTATGTAAGACGGGCGGTTGATTCCCGTTCGATCAGCGACGGGGTGAGTACCAGCCGCTGTACGATTTTTTCTTCCTGCTCCTTCTTATTAAGGAGCTCTTCGACGAACAGCTCAATCGCTTTTTCCCCCATTTTCTGAGCCGGCTGGCCGATCGTCGTCAGCTGCGGATCGGTAACCTGGGCAAGGATGCTGTTATCAAACCCGATGACGGATAAATCCTCCGGCACCTTCAGCCCTTTTTCCTTGGCTGCCTGCAGAACGCCGACGGCCAGAATCTCGGTGGATGCAAAAATGGCTGTAGGAGCGCTTTCCTGTGACAGCAGATCAAGCGCCGCTTGTTTACTTTCGGCAAGCGAATGGGGAGCATAGCGTGTGAACGCTTCCGTCATAGGCACGCCGCAGGCCTGGAGGGCTTCTTTCAATCCATAAAAACGCTGTTTGATGGACGGTACATCTACATCCTCCATCAAGGCCGCCACCTGTTTGTGTCCAAGTTCAGCCAAGTGAGTTCCTGCATCATAGCCGCCCTGAAAATCATCCACCATCACCGAATGCGCTGGAAACTTAGGGACGTCCCTCGTCAGCAGTACAACAGGAACTTCACTTTTCTTCAGCTTGTTCAGCGCACGGCTGTTTTTCAAGCCGGTGGCGATAATCATGCCGTCGAGGTATTTTTGCTGCAGCATCGTGATATATTCCTCTTCCTTATCCGGATCGTTGTCTGTACTGCAGATCATGACGTTGAAGCCTTTCTTCCGGCCGCTGTCCTCCACGGCTCTCGTCACTTCCGCCATGAACGGATTGGAGATATCCGGGATGAGGACACCGATCGTCTTCATTGCTTTTTGGACAGAAAGGACGACACTCGGCTTATAATCGAGCGCCTTGATGGCGTCGTATACCCGCTGTTTCGTTTTTTCGTTAATGTTTCCTTTTTCATTCAACACCTTGGATACGGTGGAAATCGATACGCTGGCTTTTTCTGCTACATCATAAATGGTGACTTTCATTATTTGCTGCCCCTTTCTCTCTGCTGCCTGAGTGAGGGCAGCTTATGGTTAAACGAGTGCTGGTTTTGGTATTTGAACAGGCTGATTCGTCTGGACGGATTCAATACAGGCAAGCGCAATCTTCAGTGCCCATCTGGCATCTTCAGCTGTCGCATAGGAAGGATGCTTGTGTACGACACCGTCGACGAAGGCCCGCAGCTCTTCTACATACGCCTCGAACAATAAATGCTGGTCATAACGGCTTGTATCATAGCTGACTCCGTCCTTATTATAACGTGTCATACTGGATTCGCGGATGCCTCCGGCTGTAATCATCCCGTCAGATCCGAAAACTTCGGCTCTGACGTCATATCCATACACAGCCTGGAAGCTTGCTTCTGCTGTTGCAATGGCGCCGTTATCAAACTTGATCGTCGCTACGGCTGTATCCAGCAGGCCGCTTTCCTTAAGGTCAGGACGGACAAGCGCATCAGCGGCCACATAGACTTCCACCGGCTGCGCGCCCGGGTTCAAGTAGCGGAGGGCGTCAAAATCGTGGATGAGCGTCTCCAGGAAAATCGTCCACTGCGGCTTCGACTCTGCTCCCTGAAGCTCCGGATCCCTCGTATTCGATTTCAGCAGCTGTGGTGTACCGATGTGACCTTCCGTTATCTCCCGGTGCGCAGCCCGGAAACCTTTTTCAAAACGACGGTTGAAACCAACTTGAAGGAATGTTTGATGCTCATCCGCCGCCTGAACGATTTCATCCGCTTCCTCCATTGTAATTGCCATCGGCTTCTCACAGAAAACCGCTTTCCCATGGCGGATGGCAGCAAGAACATTCGCAGCATGCGTTTTTGCCGGAGACACGATGACAACAGCCTCTACTTCAGGGTCCTTGATCAATTCCAAAGGATCGGTGTACACCTTCGCTGTTGTATTCAGCGTGTGGACAAGCTGCTCTGCTGCGTTGGGTACCGGATCTGCAACCGCATACAATTGTGCGCCGGGTAAACGCTGGGCTATGGTTTCTCCGTGAAAGGCCCCCATTCTTCCTGCTCCGATCAATCCAATGTTCAATGTATTCAAAACAAACGCCTCCTAGATAAATAAAATTTAGGAAAGAACTTTCCTTAACTTGGATTGTAAACCTTTTCATAAAGCTAGTCAAACAGAATTTTAAATTGTTTGAAAACTAAAAGTTTTATTAAAGAGCAAGAAGATTCGTTTAAATCAAGGGATAAACAACAACACAAGACGGAATATGTTTCATGAGGAAAGTTCTTTCCTTTTTTATGTGAATGTTTCCTAAGACATCGTTCATCACCCCTCCACATAAAACGACAAACCCGTGTCCTGTGACCAAGGATTTGTCGTTTCTTTGTAAAAATCGTTAAGAATGCAGGAATTCCCTTCTTACGCTCCGTATAACTGGTAGAGTAGAGAGGAGTGAAAATCATGTCTTTATTTTCAATCATACTCATGCTTCATATTGCCGCAGGGTTTACCGCGCTCACCGTATTCTGGATTCCCCTCGTCACGAAAAAAGGCGGCCGTGCGCACCGCAAAATCGGCTGGGTATACGTCTGGGCCATGTATACAGTCGCGGGCAGTGCGCTGTTCATGGGGTTGTACCGCCTGTTTATCGATCAGGAAAGATCATCAGCCGAACAGGCTTTTTCCTTTTTTCTTTTGTTTATCGCCGTCTTGAGTGCAGCGACAGCCTGGATGGGCATCCGTGTACTCCGCTTCAAACGCCGGACAGACGCTCACCGCAACCCTTATGATTTGGGGATATCCGGTCTGCTCGTCATCATGTCCCTCGTTACTATGGTGGTCGGCTGGATCGATAATTTTGCCCTGCTGAAATTTTTCCCGATCCTGGGCCTCGTGCTCGGATGTGGTCAGCTTTCCTATTGGCTCACCCCTCCCAAAACAAAAATGCACTGGTATTTTGAGCATTACGGAAACTTGATCGGCTGCTCAATCGCCACCATTACGGCTTTTGTCGTTTTTGGTGCTCCAAGATTATTGAATATCTCAAGTGTGAGCATCTGGCTCTGGTTTCTGCCGGCGGCAGTCCTGACTCCTCTGATTTACAGCTTCAATTTCTATTACCGCAGGAAATTCAATCTTCCAAGAGTTAAAAAGTCAGCCTCTTAAACAGGTACTCACGAATGACGTTAGCATTAGACATTTTTTTCACAGAACCGATGGAGAGAACGTTTGAAATTCATACACATGTGGAAAACAGCCACTAACGAAAGCAGTTACCCACAATTGTCCACAGACTTATGCACAAACCTTGTTAATTTTCTGATATTCACAGGCTCCCCTTAGATATAAACAGGTTATACACAGATTTTATCCACATATTCACATGGCTGATGGCTATATGGTATCGGAATATATGTTCCCTACCATATATGACAGTTATCCAGAACTCTATACACAGGCTGTGGATAATCATATGTTGAACAAAAGAGAAGAATGTCGATTCCTGACCATAAAAAGAGTACCTTCACAACGAAGGTACTCTTTTTCATGATTTATTCCTGTGAGCCGAGGGTAATGGATGTTGTCTGCTGCTGTCCATCACGGTAGTAGGTGATTTCCATCTCTTCGCCAGGATTTTTCTCATTGTACAAATACTTTCTGAGGTCAATGATATCCTCAACTGGTTCGCCATCAAGAGCGGTAATGACATCAAGTGGCTCCAGTCCGGCTTTTGCGGCTGGTGACATCTGCCGGATGCTGCGGATGTAAAGGCCGCCTTCCACGTCCTCAGGAAGGTTCAACGTATTGCCCCATTCGGATGTCGGCACTTCATTCAGGCCATAGGCTTCAATGCCGATATAAGGGCGGTCGACCTGCCCTTTCTGCTCCAGCTCATCGATGATCGGCTTGGCTGAATCGATCGGAATGGCAAAACCGATCCCTTCTACAGAGGACTGGGCAATTTTCATCGAGTTGATTCCGATCAGCTGTCCTTCGATATTGATCAACGCCCCTCCACTGTTTCCGGGGTTGATGGCGGCGTCGGTCTGGATGACTTCCGCCTGCCAGTCTTCCAGGCCGTCTCCGTTGAAATCCTGCGGAATGGCCCGTTCTTTTCCGCTGATGATGCCCTGCGTGACGGATCCGGCGAAACTCAAGCCGAGCGGGTTCCCGATAGCAATAGCCGGTTCACCGACTTTCAGATCTTCAGAACTGCCAAGCTCAGCCACCTGCTCCACCTGATCCCCCGGCATTTTCAATACTGCGAGATCTGTGAAGACATCGCCGCCGATCAATTCGGCTGTGATCCTTGTTTCATCGGCGAGAACGACTTCGATTTCACTGGCGCCTTCAATAACGTGGTTGTTCGTTACCACATAAGCGGTCCCGTCTTCCTTTTTATAAATGACACCGGAACCGACGCCTGCCTGTTGGGAGGAATCCTCTGCGCCTTCCTGCCAGAAATTCTCCCTCGTCTGCAGATTGACGACGCCGACAACCGTCGGTGTGACCTGTTCGACGACATCGGTAATCTGTGTCGTTACATCCACAGATACACTCTTCGTATCGCCGGTCAGGCCTTGGTTGTCCTCCACAAGGCCGCTTTCATCCTCCGGAATCGTCATATCGTATGGAAGCAGCTCGGTCTGAACGAGTGCCGGGAGAGCAAGCAGGACGAGCACAGCACCCAGAACACCTCCGACGATGGTCGGCATGACCCAGCGCCTGCGGGTTCTTTTCTGCTGTGTCTGGGGTGAATGGTCATCGTAATAACCCACTCCGCTTCACCTTACCTTTCCTTCGTTCCTATGAACTTCAATAGGTATTGTTCCCTTATGTTTAACTAAATCAAACCTTTTAAACCTCAAAAATCGGTGTGGCTTCAGCGGGATCAGTATCATACAGCGCTACTTTCGTGCCCAGCTCGAAACCACGCTCCTCAAGAATGTTGGAGACGGACATCCGGGCTAAGTCCTTCATATTGTTATCCAGACTCAGGTGGGCCAGGTAGATCCGCTTCGTCTGATCGGTGATGATATCCGTCAAGGCAAGCGCGGCATCTTCATTGGAAACGTGCCCGGAATCGCCGAGGATCCGCCGTTTCACATTCCAAGGATACCGTCCCATCCGAAGCATGCTGACATCATGATTGGATTCAAACACATAGGCGTCGGCGCCTTCCACTGTCTTTTTGATGCGCTCCGACACGTAGCCGAGGTCGGTGACCAGCGCCACTTTTTTCCCGTCCTGATGGAACGTATAAAACATCGGATCCGCCGCATCATGGGATACCGCGAAGCTTTCCACATCGATGCCCCCGAATGTCTGCACTTCCTCCATTCCGAAAAGGAACTTCTGGTCCAGAGACAGCTTGCCGATCTGCCCTTCCATCGCCTGCCACGTCTTCTCGTTGGCATAAACAGGCAGGTTGTAGCGGCGCGCCATGATGCCGAGCCCCTTAATATGATCACTGTGCTCGTGCGTGACGAGGATCCGCGACAGCGATGCGGGGTCGATGTCCACCTGCTCCATCAACCCTTCCATTTTTTTGCCGCTCAAGCCGGCGTCCACCAAAATCCGTTCGTCCCCTGATTCAATAAAAAACGCGTTCCCCGTACTGCCTGAAGCCAGTACACTAAAGCGTAAGGTCATGATGTAAGACACTCCATTTAATTGTTTTCACTTTCTTCGTTCTCCTCTGTCGTACTTTCTAATGGATTTTCCTGCAGATTGTACGTTTGTAACTCTTCTTCGATAAATTCTCCTTCTTCGACATCAATGACGCCGCCCGACAAAGCATAGACAAAGTGGCTGCGTTCTCCATTGACGGTCACTTTCCAGGCAGGGGCAAAGACCTGCTCCCCTTTTTCCTCACTCGGTTCAACAAAAATTTCTGTGTAATACCCGATGCTCATCGAGGTCACTTCGTCTCCGCTCTTCAGCATCCCCTGGTTACGGAGATTTCTCATTGCACTGAGGGGCGCTATAACCGCCCCGTCCTGTTCGGAATCAATGATCATTTCCCCTTCATTGAACGCAAGCATCGTCGCTACATAACCGGTAATCTCCCCGTCCTCAATCGAGACGAGCAGGGATCCGCTGTTATTGAAGTAGATCGTCCGGTCGTTGGCTTTCTGGAAAAACAGCGCTGCTCCTTTTTCTTCATTCCATCCCCAGAACGAATACTGGGAATAGAACGGCACGAGCGCCCGGACTTTTTCGATCAAATTATCCTTTGTGACAGGAACCGGCTCGTCCAGTTCGACTTTCAGTACTCGGTTTTCATTCAGCACTTCGACGGTCTGGTTTTCTTCGTCCATATCTTCGATCTGTCCAAGAATTTCATCAGAGAACGTGCTGCCTGAGGACTTGATCGTCGACACTTCTCCCGGCTCCTGCGGGTTGGCGTCATCGGCGATCGTTATGCCATCTTCTTCAAGCTCGGTTTCAATATTTTCTTCAGCTGTTGAAATCTGTCCCAGAACATCCTGCGACTGTTTGGTGATAAACTGCTGCAAGAGGAAAAGGTCGAGAATCAAGAAGCTGAGGATGAACAACAATTTTATCTGGCCCCACTGCATTCGTTATCCCGCCTTCCTCTTAAGGTGCCGCGTCGCCATTCGGCATCGGCTCTTCCTTGAATAATGGTGCCCAGCTTTCGGATTCCGTTTCGATATACCATTCCGGTATCAAGTTGTACGCCAGATTGTTCGTCTGCTCTTCCAACGTGTAGCGAATCCCGATATTTTTGATGCTGTTGAAGTCATACGTGTTGGAATTCTGTACTTGATTAATGACTTCATCGACAGACTGCAGTTCAGCCATGGAATCTGTTTCATACGGCGTCCGTACGAACTTGATCAGCGGCCGGTCGTAGCTTTGGATGTCACTATCCTCATACGTCATGGATATCTGCGCGAACCCTTCTGTAGCCTCGTCTTCCATGACCGGGAATTCATTGAAATACATCCGGTATTTCAGTTCATCCAGCCCGGTGGATAAGGATTCGATCCTGAATTCATTTGTCCAGCCAAGATGACTGTTGATGTCCTGCACACTTTTCGTCAGCAGGTCATATTCGGTCATCCCGGATTCATTGATACTCTTCGTTGTTAAAAATAGAAACTCCATCAGCCGGTCATCCATTTTCTGATCCAGCCTCCGGTCATTCGTTTTCGTCCGTTTGATTCCTTCTCCCGCCTCATAGAAGATGGTGCTGGATGGCGAAGGGAACAAATCATTCTGCAGCGGTGTGACCGGCACAGCCGTCGTCTGCAGGACGACCTGAGGCACAGAAATATCATCCTTCGGCAGATAGATATGATTGGCGCCGGTATTCGCGGCGTCGACGGCCGGCATTTCATCGGCAAGACGGACAATTTCCGTCAGGTCGTTCCGATCTTCGAACGCCTTCAGTGCTTTGTCCCCTGCACTCGCATTGACACTTGCCTTCAAGGTGACTTCATCCCCCTGGCTGCCGGCCTGGACGAACCAAAGCTCATAAGTAGAGGAAGAGCGTTCCTCATTTTGGATAAGGAATACCCGTTCAAAATTCTTATTGATATTATCAAGAATGACATTGTTGTTGACGGTAAACAGGTCTTTGATCACTTTTAACGGAAGAGAGGTCGGAAAAATGACTTCTACGCCTTTTTCGATCGTATTCAGATCGATTTCACCGGGTGTTGTATCAAAATTGGATAACGACCATTTTTTGAATTGGTCATTAAAGCTCGTCTTTCCATTCGGTTCAGGAAATGTGAAGTGTCCTTCATTTTCATGATAGACGACCAGTTCAGGAATCAATAACTCGGAAAGATCCTTTTCGGTGCCGAGGCCTTCCAGCTTGTTGTCGGCTGTGCTTCCACCCTCTTCCAACGTTTCCGAAGCCGGCTGGTAACTCCAGAGGGCGACGGTCAACACGAGACTGAAGGCAATCAGAATAACGAGAATGATTGACTTCAACGTTTCTCTATTCATGATTTATCCCTCCGCTTCTGACTCATGAGCGGGAGGGTAAAGTAAACGGTTGTTCCTTTCCCTTCACGGCTTTCCGCCCATATTTTCCCGTGGTGGGCATCAATTATTTCCCGGGCAATTGCAAGACCAAGACCAGTACCGCCCATTTCCCGGGCCCTTGATTTATCTACACGGTAAAAGCGGTCGAAGATTTTATCGACCGTATCCGGCGGCATCCCGACGCCTTCATCGGTAATGCTGACACGCAGCTGTTTCCGCGTTGAAGAGGCTTCAAAGGTAATCCGCCCGCCTTCCGGGGAATACTTGATGGCGTTGGAAATCACATTATCCAGCACCTGGGTGATTTTATCCTTATCGATCCATACATGCATCTTTTTCTTCGTCAGGCTGCGGACGAAGTTCACTTTATCATCCTTGTTCATTTCAAAGCGCTCGATAATGCTTTCATAGAAGCTGACGAATTCCACCCGTTCTTTCATAAGGGTCGTTTCTTTATGATCCATTTTCGTCAGCTGGAGCAGATCGTTGACGAGCCGGATCATCCGGTCCGTTTCATTCTGGGTGACATCAAGGAAGCGCGGAGCGATCTCCGGATCCTGCCATGCTCCATCGTTCAGTGCTTCGATGTAGCTGCGCATCGTCGTCAATGGTGTGCGGAGTTCGTGGGAAACATTGGAAACGAATTCGCGGCGCTCCTGCTCGACGCGCTGCTGCTCGGTAACATCACTGATTACCGTGATGAATCCGTCCATTTCATTGTTTTCATCCTCCACCACCGAGAAATTCGCTTTCAATAACAGATGATCATCGTCGTTGCTCAAATCGATAATCATCGAGTTGGTTTCTTCGACTTCGTCCATTTCTTCAATCTGGTCGCTCAAATCGAGCACATCGATGAGCGACTGCCCCTGGATATCCTCAAAGCGCTGGCCGACCAACTTGGAAGCCGGCGCGTTCATTAAAATTATCGCGCCCAGCCGGTCCGTGGCAATGACGCCGTCCGACATGTTGGAAAGCACGGAACTCAGCTTCCGCCGCTCTCCTTCGGTAGTCGCCTGAGCCAGCTTCAATTTATCATTCATATCGTTGAACGCATGCCCCAGTTCGCCGATTTCATCATTTCCCCGGACATTGACCTTCTGGGAAAAGTCACCCGTCGCCATAATCTGGGCCTGACGCTTCATTTCCGTCAGCGGCTTCGTAATGGTCCGGGCCACCAAAATCCCGAGCAGAGCCGTTACGACGATGGCTAAGACCGTCCCTTTGGCAAAAATACTGCTGATCTCCTGCATCTGTGTCGAGATTTCATCCCCGTAGATTTCATAATGGAGAAGACCGAGGACTTCCTCGCCCGTTTCATCGGTGATCGGGCGCGTGCCTACATACACGCGGTCATTGCTGCCCTCTTCCCGCTTGAACTTCGGTTCGGTCGCCTCACCGATAACCAGCACGTTAGTCAGCTGGTAATCCGTGACCTTTTTTCCGATATCCGATGAATCATCCCGGTTGCCGACCGAGGCGATGATGTTGGAGTTGCTGTTCAAAATCTGCAGTTTGCGGGGATTGATGCTCTGCGTTTCTTCTATAAAGTCACTGATCAGCCCCTGCACTTCATCCTCCAGTGTCGGGCTGTCTTCGTCCCGTTCGGCGTTAAACGCATTCTGCAGGCTGAAAGTCAGAGAATTCAGCTGGTTATCGATGGAACTGGTGAAATTGCTTGTCAGCTGATTATCAAGCTGACCAACAAAATAGGCCCCAATCACTTGGATGCCTAATAATAAAAGCAGTATATAAACAACAATCAGCTTCAGCCGGACCGACTGAAAGAAACCCACTTTCTTCATAAAGTCAGTCCTGCTCTGGATTTCTCAAATAGTAGCCGACCCCTCGTCGTGTCACGATCCACATCGGGTTACTCGGGTTCTCCTCAATTTTTTCACGGAGACGGCGGACAGTCACATCAACGGTACGGACATCACCGTAGTAATCGTAACCCCATACGGTTTCAAGCAGGTGTTCACGCGTCATCACCTGTCCGATATGGCGGGCTAAGTAGTGAAGCAGCTCGAATTCACGATGGGTAAGCTCGATATATGTCCCATCACGCGTCACCGTATAAGCATCCGGATGGATCGCCAGGCGGCCGATTTCAATATCCTTCGTCTGCTGGGAGGAATCCTCGGGCTCCTGCTGCTGGCGGCGCAGGTTCGCTTTGACACGGGCAATCAGTTCACGGTTGCTGAACGGTTTCGTTACATAATCATCCGCACCCATTTCCAGTCCGAGCACTTTATCAATTTCAGCGTCTTTAGCCGTCAGCATGATGATCGGCATATTGTGGCGCTTACGCACTTCCCGGCACACTTCATTGCCATCTTTATTCGGAAGCATAATATCAAGCAGAATCAGTTCCGGCTCTTCCTCATCCGCTTTAGCGATCGCTTCGTCCCCATCATAGGCACACACGACTTCATAGCCTTCCTTTTCAAGGTTGAACTTCAATATATCAGCAATTGGTTTTTCATCGTCTACAACTAAGATCTTTTGAGCCATCTTGTCTCATCCCTTTCATCGACTTCTGTTCTTTCCCTCATTTTAACTTATTTCCTGCTAAATGTCTTATTTCATCTGAAGACACGACAGGAAATCATCCGTTCATCCTATCTATAGGTCTCCATGATTAGTCATTCCCATGAAAAAAGCCGCTATGACTCTGCATAGCGGCTTTTCATTATTGAGATACGTGGGAAAGCGGGTTTTCCAGGCCGCCATCCTTATGCACTTCAAAGTGGAGATGGACACCGGTGGAATGGCCGGTCGTTCCCATATCCCCGATTTTTTCACCCTGCTGAACCGTGTCCCCCACCTGGACATCGATGGAAGACAGGTGGGCATACAGTGTCTCATAGCCGTTGCCGTGATCAATGACGACTTTGTTTCCAAAGCTCTCCTGGTAACCGGCTTCGGTCACCTTCCCGTGATCGGCAGCTTTGATGGTCAGATCGGAAACGCCGGCGATATCGATCCCTTTGTGATAACGCCCCCAGCGTTCTCCCTGTTTACTCGTAATGACTCCTCCGACTGCCGGCCACACAAAATTCCCGGATCCGGTGGATGGCGACGGCTTCGTGCCTTTCAACACGACTTGTGTGACGGGATCCTCGACGACTTCCTCTTCAAGGACTTCCTCCTCTGTGGTCTCGCCGTTTTCCGTCACCGTCTGAATCAAGGTTTCCTTCTTCCCATCCTGTCCTTCTTGATGGATTTCCGTTTCTCCTTCATACAGGGCATCCGTATTCCGGACTTCGACCTTGTGGGCAATCATTTCTGCTTCCCGTTCCTGTTCGGTTACGATCACATCGACCAGCGGTTCGCCGCTGCTCAGCGACACCTGCTCTGACATGTTACCGGTTTGAATGCGGTCCACCGTCTCCTCTACGGTATTGATGGACGAAGGAGCCGCTTGAACAGGGGCATAGTCGATCACACCATTGACGTAGACGTTTTCAAGTTCTGTTGCGCCGGCAGACACGTCCTCTTCCTCCGAGCCGCGCTCGTCATTGACGTATTCCGCTTTTAACGTCTCCATCACTTCCTCTACATCTCCGGCCTCCGGAAGGTAAGCGATGGACTGCCCATTCACTTGGACTTGTACCGCTTCCACCGCGTACGACACGTCCTGCTCCAGGCGTTCAAGCACCTCTCCCTCGTCTGCTTCAATAGAAAAGACGCGCTCCGGCTTGAATGTAATATCTTCAGCCACCGTCAAGTTCCAATCCTCATGTTGCTCTTCCTTCTGTTTCACCAATGCTTCCAGTTCATCCTGAACAACAGCTTTCTCTGTCACGGTACCGATCTCCCGGCCATCCATCTGGACGTGATAAACGGTCTGCATGGACTGCTCTGCATAAACCGTTCCGACTCCGAGTACAGCGATTCCAATTCCCGTGATGACAACCTTCTTCCACATGTTTCCTTCCCCCTGGATTTTTATGTGTATCGATCTATAAAAAAATGTAAAATTCACTTTCATTAATCTATCATAGCCAAACTTTTAATAAAATAGATTTTAAAACTTGTAAAAAAGATATAATTTTCCTGGCAATTTTACGAAATAGATAATAATCTTATATATATTGATATAAATTAGCATCAAAATGAGGATGTGGAAACACGGATAATATTTTCCTGTAAATGAACACAAAAAAGCCTGCAGAAGAACATAAAGTTCCTCTACAGGCTTTTTAAAGAAGTGGCTCGGGACGGAATCGAACCGCCGACACACGGATTTTCAGTCCGTTGCTCTACCGACTGAGCTACCGAGCCATAGGAAGATGAAATTTTTCAAAACCGATGAAGCTCCTGCAATTACTGAGCTTTCGACTTCTTCTTTCCATTACTGAATCACATTACGTGTGAATTCGACCACACAGAATGATATAATGAAAATGGCGGTCCGGACGGGACTCGAACCCGCGACCTCCTGCGTGACAGGCAGGCATTCTAACCAACTGAACTACCGGACCAATACGGCTCGTTCACCGCAACGATATCTATCGTACCACACGGTCAAAGGGGAAGCAATAGTAAATTTCATAGAATGTAAGATATTCTTCAGTCCTTTGTCTGAACAGCTGCCATTATACATAGAAAGGAGGATCTCGTTGACGAGGATATGGTTCCGCTATCTGGTTTACGCCCTTATCTTTTTATTGGTATCGTTCATTGCCTATCTGAAGCTGAATCCGCCGCTTGAGCACGGATCGATTGGATCGACAGAGGACAAACAGTCGGTCATTGTTGCTTTAGGAAACAAAAGCATGCTGGGAAGTATCCACATTACGGATGTTTCCATTAATGATGATGAAGCTCCTTCCCACGTGAATGTTCAGATCAGCGACACAGAACAAGGTTTCACCCTTACGGATACACATGCGCTCCTCGGTGAGAACCAACGCACGCAGGATTTCACCTCATTCTCACTAGGACCCGATACCTCTCCTCTTGCTGCTAAAACCGTTGCCGCTGCCACTGATCCAGCCCCTGCCACCATCTATGGCCTGAGCATTGCCGAAGAAACAACCATCAGCAAAATTAAAGTGACATACCGGTACTTCGGGTTGATCTTTTCAAAAACGATTCACGTATAAGAAGGAACCGGACCTCAGCGAAGGCCCGGTTTTTCTTTTGCTTCCATTTCATCCAAAAGCTGGTGCGGATCCGAAGAGGCTGCCATCAAGTCCTGGTGCTTCTCTTTCACGAATCCGGCCTGGACACTGTGTTCCACGAGCTTCATCACAGAGGTATAATACCCTTCGATGTTGAAGAGGGCGACAGGCTTCTGATGAATGCCGATTTGTGCCCAGCTGACCGTTTCAAACAATTCCTCAAGCGTACCGAAGCCGCCGGGAAGAGCGATGAACCCATCAGCCAGTTCACTCATTTTCGCTTTTCGCTCATGGAGAGTGTCCACTTCAATCATTTTCGTAATATCCGGGTGGGGAACTTCTTTATCAAAAAGATGTGTCGGCATGACGCCTGTAACGGACCCGCCATGTGCAAGGACTTCATCAGCCACAGCGCCCATCAGACCGCTCCGGGCTCCTCCGTAGACGAGTTCAATCCCACGGGAAGCGAGGGCCTGTCCGAGAATTTTTGTCTGTTCAGCGAAGACCGGGCTGCTTCCGGCACTTGACCCGGCAAAAATACAAATGCGTTTCACATGAAACACTCCTTTCCTTTATCGTTATCCTATACAAAAACACCTGACTGATAACAGCCAGGTGCTCGTTGATTATTCGCTGTACACACTGCGGACGACGTTCGTTTGGGAACGGTCAGGACCAACAGAGAAGACAGAAAGCGGAATTCCTGTCAGCTGTGACACACGTTCGATGTAATGGCGTGCATTGGCCGGCAGTTCGCTCAGGTTTTTCACACCCGTGATGTCTTCCGTCCAGCCCGGCATTTCTTCATAGACCGGTTCACATTCAGCGAGAACTTTCAAGCTGGCCGGGAACTCCTCGATGATTTCACCTTTGTACTTATAGGCCGTACAAATCTTCAGCGTTTCGATGCCTGTCAGCACATCAATCGAATTCAGGGAAAGATCCGTGATTCCGCTCACACGGCGGGCGTGGCGGACAACAACACTGTCGAACCAGCCGACACGGCGCGGACGTCCTGTTGTCGTTCCGTATTCACGGCCGACTTCGCGGATTTGGTCGCCGGTTTCGTTTTCAAGCTCCGTCGGGAATGGACCGTCGCCGACACGCGTCGTATAGGCTTTGGATACACCGACAACGTGCTTGATTTTAGATGGACCGACACCGGAACCGATCGTAACTCCACCGGCAATCGGGTTGGAGGATGTGACGAACGGGTAAGTTCCCTGGTCGATATCGAGCATCACACCCTGGGCGCCTTCGAAAAGGACGCGGCGGCCGTCATCAAGGTTGTCATTCAGGACGACAGAGGTATCGCATACATAAGAAGCAATCTTCTGACCATACTCGTAGTATTCATCAAGAATTTCATCCACGGTGAACGGTTCTGTTTCATACACTTTTTCGAACAGACGGTTCTTCTCGGCAAGGTTCTGCTCCAGTTTCTCACGGAAGCTCTCCTTGTCCATGAGATCGGCAATGCGGATTCCTGTACGGGCCGCTTTGTCCATATAAGCCGGTCCAATTCCTTTTTTCGTCGTTCCGATCTTATTGGCGCCCTTTTCCTCTTCCTGAAGCGCATCCAGCTTCAAGTGGTAAGGAAGAATGACGTGCGCACGGTTGCTGATCCGCAGGTTGTCTGTGGAAACACCTTTATCGTGAAGGTATTTCAATTCCTCAAGAAGCGCTTTCGGATCAATGACCATGCCATTTCCGAGTACGCAGATTTTATCATCAAAGAAAATCCCTGATGGAATCAGGTGAAGTTTATAAGTTATTCCGTCAAATTTAATCGTGTGTCCCGCATTGTTACCACCTTGGTAACGCGCAACCACTTCGGCATTTTGTGAAAGAAAATCGGTAATTTTGCCTTTACCTTCGTCCCCCCACTGGGTTCCGACTACAACTACTGAAGACATAAGGCACCTCCGCAATGAATTTGGTTATTGGTTTGAATTTCCTTCGTCAGTTTACCAATTCCCGACGTGAAAGTCAACGCTGAATCCGAACATTAATTTCAATAAAATATTTCAATGTTCGATAATAGCCTATATATCAGGCTTTTCTAACAACTTAATAAAACTTATTATCCATTGATTTTGATTATAAAATTACTTATAATCACTTACAAGAGGATAGATATGGAAGGGGTTCTCCCATGTATCAGGAAGAAAGACTGATCGGCGTCATTGAATACTTAAAAAACAACCGCCGCATCACGATTGATCAAATGTGTGAGATGTTCGACATTTCACGAGATACCGCCAGGCGTGACCTGGTGAAGCTGGAAGAGCGCAAAGCCATTGTACGGACGCGGGGCGGGGCCATCCTGCCGAAAACTCATGCGGCTATTCAGGATTATACCCATCGTTTGAAGGCTGTATCCTATGAAAAACAGGAAATCGGCAGAAAAGCAGCTTCGCTGATCCATTCGGGGGATCATATCATTTTAGACACATCCACGACCGTACAGGCCTGCGCCAGTCAGATCTCACCGATGGAGATCAAGGTGATCACCAATTCGATTCACCAGGCGGATATTCTCTCCAATGTCGGTCTCGTCTCCATCCAGCTCCTCGGAGGCTACCTGCAGAAGGAGCACCAGTTCCTTTACGGCGCTTCTGTCATTGAACGCCTGAAAAGCTATCATGTTGATAAAGCCTTCATCGGCGTAGTGGGCATCTCTGAACACGGACTGACCCTCGGACATGAAGAGGACGGGATGGTGAAGAAAAATATGATCAAGCAGGCCGGGGAAGTGATCGTCCTTGCTGATCATACGAAATTCGGGATGACGGAATTCTTTACGTTTGCAGGACTGGAGGATATCGACATGATCATTACCGATCAGGCACCGGAGGAACCTTTCCAGCGTCTATTGAAGGAATGCGGAGTAGAATTGATTGTCACAGAAGAGGAGGAGAAGGATTTATGGACTTGATTGCCATCGATCTCGACGGAACGCTTTTGAACAAGGAAAATTCGATCAGTGACGGAAATGCAGAAGCGCTGAAGAACGCACGGGAAAACGGCGTGGAAATCGTTATTGCGACAGGCCGGGCCTACTTCGATGTCCAGAAGATTTTTTCCAGTCTTCCCCTCCAGCCATGGGTCATCAGTGCAAACGGAGCCGTCATCCATACACCGGACGGCACCTTGTTTGAAGAAAAAGCACTGAATCGGCAGGATGCCGGGGAAGCCTTGGAGTGGCTGGAGCAGGAGGATTATTATTATGAGGTGTTCAGCGGCTCATCGATTTACACGCCGCAGAATGGACGGGAACTCCTTCACGTGGAGATGGACCGCCTCATCAGCGCCAATCCGGAAACTGATCAGCAGAGCTTGAGGCATGCACTGGATAAGCAGTTCAGCCAAAACGGCTTCGCTTTTGTCGAATCTTATGAGGAGATCGTCGAGTCCAAGGACCCGATGTACAACATCCTCGCTTTCACGTTCGACCTGGATAAACTCGAAAAAGGCAGAAAGAAGTTCCGTGACCATCCATCGTTCACGATGGTGAGCTCTGCGGAGCATAATTTTGAACTGGAAGACCGAACAGCCTCCAAGGGCAATGCCTTAAGATCCGTAGCGGAGCACCTTGATATTCCGATGCACCGGACAGCGGCCGTCGGAGACAGTCATAACGACCTTTCCATGCTGAAGGCCGCTGGAAGAAGCGCAGCCATGGAAAACGCAGTCCGTGATGTGAAAGAAGCAAGCGATTACATCACGAAATCCAATGATGAGGATGGCGCAGCCTACGCCATCACCCACTACTTTTCTTAAGATCACCCACGACCCAGCGTGACTCTCCGGGAGGCGTGATGGGTGGTGATCATCATACATGGCTTCACAGAAGCTGATAAAAAAGACGCTCCTCCAGATCTCCCCTCTGGATGTGAGCGTCTTTTCGTTTCTTTCTCTTGTCAGGCCGGTGGTATATCGGCATCGGTATAACGGTGGTCAAGGTCGACGAACTTGTTGTACTCCTTCACGAAGGCCAGTTCGACGTTTCCGACCGGGCCGTTACGCTGTTTAGCGATAATGATTTCAATGATGTTCTGGCTTTCGGATTCTTTATCATAATAGTCATCACGATAAAGGAATCCGACGATATCAGCATCCTGCTCAATCGATCCTGATTCACGAAGGTCCGACATCATCGGGCGTTTATCCTGACGGGATTCCACACCCCGGGAGAGCTGGGACAGGGCAATCAACGGCACGTTCAGCTCACGGGCCAGACCTTTCAGGGAACGGGAGATTTCAGAAACCTCCTGCTGACGGTTTTCTTTGGAATTCGCGCTTCCCTGGATCAACTGCAGGTAGTCGATCAAAATCATGCCGAGGCCGTGTTCCTGCTTCAGGCGGCGGCATTTGGAGCGGATTTCACTCACGCGCACCCCGGGGGTGTCGTCAATGTAGATGCCGGCGTTGGACAAGCTTCCCATCGCCATCGTCAACTTGTTCCAGTCTTCCGTTTCCAGGCTTCCGGTACGCAGACGCTGGGCATCGATGTTTCCTTCTGCGCAGAGCATACGGGAAACGAGCTGGTCAGCCCCCATCTCCAAACTGAAGATGGCCACGTTCTCATCTGTGTGCACGGCGACGTTCTGGGCGATGTTCAAGGCGAAGGCCGTCTTACCCATCGATGGACGCGCAGCGATAATGATCAAATCATTCCGCTGGAAACCGGAGGTGATGTGATCGAGGTCACGGTAGCCCGTCGGAATACCTGTCGTCGATCCATCGTTCATGTGCAGCTGTTCAATGTTGTCATACACATCGATCAGGACGTCTTTAATGCTTTTGAACGCACTGGAATTTTTCCGCTGGGAGACTTCTAAGATGTCCTTCTCTGCGGAGTTCAGGACATCGTCAATCTCTTCTTCCTCCGAATATCCTGTCGTCACAATGTTCGTAGCGGTTCGGATCAAACTGCGGAGCGTCGATTTTTCACCGACGATGTTCGTATAATAACCGACGTTGGCTGCGGTCGGCACCGAGTTTGCAATATCTGTCAGATAGGAAACCCCGCCGACCTCCTCCAACACCTTATTGTTGGAAAGAGCCGTGGTGACCGTAACCAGGTCGATTGGCTCGCCTCTGTCCGCAAGCGTCAGCATCACCTCGAATATCCGCTGGTGGCTTGCTCGATAAAAATCTTCCGGAAGTAAATTTTCTGCGGCTGTCGACATTGCTTCAGGTTCTAAAAAGATCGCACCGAGCACCGCCTGCTCTGCTTCTATATTATGAGGCGGGGTACGGTCGTTCCACATTTCACTCACTAGCTTTTCCTCCTCTAAATCGTTAACACCAATACATCATATTAACTCATATTCTGACCGCTGTCCATATGGCGGAAAGGGCAGAAAAGCGCCCTGTTCATCCGGACAATGGACAGGGCGCCTCTTTGATACATTTATTTTTCAGCGATGTGGACACGGATTGTGCCTGTCACTTCCGGGTGAAGCTTTACAGGAACGTTGGAGTATCCAAGCGTACGGATCGGATCATCCAGCTCAATTTTCCGTTTGTCGATCTTGATATTGTGATCCTTCTTCAACTGCTCGGCGATCTGCTTGCTCGTAATCGACCCGAAAAGACGGCCGCTGTCGCCGGATTTCGCATCAAGCTTCACTTCCAGATCAGCGAGCTGAGCCTTGAGGCGCTTCGCTTCCTCCACTTCTTCCTGAGCCTGCTGCTCAACCTTGGCATCCTTGGCTTTTTGTGCCTGCATGTTGCCTTTGGTCGCCTCGACAGCCAGGTTGTTCTTCAGAAGGTAGTTACGTGCATAACCGTCGTTCACTTCTTTAATTTCGCCTTTTTTCCCTTTACCTTTTACATCCGTTTTGAATATGACTTTCATTCTGTGTCTCCCCCTTCAAAATATTCGTCAATAATATCCTGCAGCAAATCTCTGGCATCTTCAATCGTTGTGTCTTCCAGCTGTGTCGCCGCATTGGTCAGGTGACCCCCGCCATTCATCTTCTCCATGATGATCTGGACGTTGATGTCGCCGAGGGAGCGGGCACTGATGCCGATTCGGCCGTCACTGCGTTCAGATATGACAAACGATGCGACGATTCCACTCATCGTAAGCAGCGTATCTGCCGCTTGAGCGATGATGACAGGACCATAGGATTCACCGTGGTCGCCTGTTGATATGGCTATCCCATCTCTATATATGGATGCCTTCTCAATCAACTTGCTCCGTCTTACATAGACATCCAGATCTTCTTTCATGAATTTCTGGACCTGGACGGTATCCGCTCCTTTGGAACGCAGGTAGGAAGCGGCATCAAACGTTCGTGAGCCCGTACGGAGTGTGAAACTCTTCGTATCGACGATGATCCCGGCAAGCAGGGCCGTCGATTCAAGCATGGACAGCTTCAGCTTCTTCGGTTGATATTCCAAAAGCTCGGTGACAAGCTCGGCCGTGGAAGAAGCATATGGCTCCATGTAGACGAGCGTCGGATCCTTGATGAACTCCTCCGCCCGCCGGTGGTGATCGATGACGACGACATGCTCGGTCTTCGACAGCAGTTTTTCCTCCATGACCATGGATGGTTTGTGCGTATCGACGACGACGAGCAGTGTATTGTTCGTCACCATTTCGAGCGCATCTTCCGGCGGGATGAAGTACTCCCACAAGTCTTCATCCTTTTCAATCTCTTCGACCATCCGCTGCACGCCTGTATCGATATCATCCGGATCCAGGACGATGGCTGCTTTTTTGTCGTTGGCCTGAGCGATTTTCAGTATGCCGATGGAAGCCCCGATCGAGTCCATATCCGGGGATTTATGTCCCATAATCAAGACCTTTTCACTCGCCTGGACGAGCTCCTTCATAGCGTGGGAGATGACTCGTGCCCGTACACGCGTCCGTTTCTCCATCGGGTTGGTTTTACCGCCGTAGAAGCGGACCTTCCCGGAATCATCCTTGATGGCCACCTGGTCGCCGCCGCGGCCGAGAGCAAGATCCAGACTCGACTGAGACAGCTCCCCGAGTTCAGGCAGGCTGATCGGCCCGACACCGATACCGAAACTCAGTGTCAGTGGAACGTTCTGATCGGTAATCAGTTCGCGGACATCATCCAGGATTTCGAACTTCGCTTTTTCAAGCGTGTAAAGAATCTCTTGGTTCATCACAGCCATAAACCGTTCCTGTGAAGTGCGTTTCAAGTAGATGCCGTAGTCCCCGGCCCATTTGTTCAGAATGGAGGTTACCTGGGAATTGATATGGCTTTTCGCTGTATCATCCATTCCCTGCGTAATTTCCTCATAGTTATCAAGGAAGATGATCGCAAGTACCGTCTGTTCATTTTCATAACGGTTATGAATCTCGGTCTGCTGTGTCCGGTCAAACAGATAAAGCAGGCGCTCCTCCCGTTTGACAACCGTCTGGAATTTATAGCCGTCGATCGTAATCCACACCTCATCCTCCTCTTCCTTCAAAGCAGGAATCAGCTGATCCGACAGCTTTTTCAGCGATTCGCCGACGACCGTATCCTCATTCGTGAACCGGTTCATGTACGGGTTGGCCCATTCGACGGTGTAATTCTCGCTGTACAGGATAATTCCGATCGGCATTTCCAACAGAGCTTCCTCGCCCACCTTTTTCACCCGGTAGGAAAGGGTCGATATATATTCTTCGGTTTCATTGATCATGTGCTGTTCGGTGCGGACACTGTAGAATATCGATGCAGCAAGGAACAGCGTCATCAATAACCCGAGCATCCACTGATAATACCAGATAAACCCGAGCAGAATTAAGGAAATCGCATAGATGATCCATAAGTGTCCGCTCATCGTTGGTTTCTTAAAAAAGTTCGGCATTGCATTCAGCTCCTACCATCTTCTCCGAGCTAGTTTTTTTTCTTCTCACTGACATAGCTGCGCAGTGGAAATCCTAAGTCAATTATACCTAAAATTCGAACAAGATACATGATCAATCCCGGAGAAAGTAATGAAAAAACGATCACCAGGACAGGTACAGCCTTCGGCCACTTCTTCTGTGATGCGTAATAGAAGACGAATGAAAAGCCTTGGATGGCAAGCAGTGTGCCCGCCACAATGAAGACGTTGATGGCTCCGAAGTACACCCAGCCTTCCCGGTCTGTCACCACATAGTTCAAAATCATCGCAAAGAAGTAATACCACAGAATAGACGTCGGCAATCGGAAATTTTTAAACGAAGCAAAGGCATAGGATTTATTTTCGATTCTGTTCATGAGCTTGAACGTCAGCCACAAACTGATCAAGGCCGTGATGACGCTTGTCATGACGAAAATACTTGGGATGATGTCTGGGATGAAGGTGATCGCTTCACGGACTGTGTCCACAGCTTCCTCTGAGCTGTCCCCTTGTCCGAAGATACCCATCGTAGATTCCACCGTGTCTAAACTATCGCTCATCCCTGCGGTCAGTTCATCAATAAGATTGATGCCGAGAAGCAGCTGGACAAGCCCCATACCGAGGACAAGTCCTCCCGTATACCCGACGGTTCCAAGAGCAAGAGACTCATAGGCTGAACGGCCGGCATGCAGGACGCCGCCGGATGCCACGCCCCCGATTCCCGCTGTGAGTGTAAAGGGAATGGAAAGGACCGGAACGATCAGCAGACTGAAGATCATCGTTAAACAAAACAGGAGCAGGCCGGGCTTCCAGCCGTGACGGCTGCTGTAATAAATGTATGGCACCGGCAGAACGAACAGCAGTAACGATCCGATTCCTCCCGGCAGGAAAATAATTACCAATAACAATAGCAGATATATCCCTGCCATTAAAGCCCCTTCGGTTATTCTTTTTGAGTTGTTCATATTCAGGTTGCACCTCGACTTTTTTCGCGCTGTCTTAACCTCCCTATTTTAACATATGTACGGTTTGTACGGGTTGTTGTTTACTCACACCTGTTCTGTCTTGGTGAACAGGTGTGAGTCTGGTATGATGAATGAAATTCCACCTGAGGAGGATATTCATGCTGACCGATTATCACGTGCATATGGCTGAAACAGGAAATTTAGACGTCGACTATCTGAGAACCTACATACAAAAAGCAAAAAACGAAGGCATTCAGGAATTAGGCATTTCTGAACATGCGTATTTTTTCCAGGAGACAAAAGAGATTCTCTCCAATCCGTGGGTCAACAACCGGCGGACCCTCGATTTCGACACCTACCAGCAGATGTTTGATGAAGCCGAAAAGCAGGGACTTCCCATTAAAATGGGCATCGAGATGGATTATATGCCTGGTAAGGAAAAAGAGATGGAAGCCTTTATCGAAAACCATCCTTTCGATTATGTGATCGGTTCCGTGCACTGGATCGACGACTGGGGCATCGATCTGGCCATTTACCGAGAGGAATATGAAAAAAGAGATTTGAAAGACGTCTATGAGCAGTACTTTGACCGCGTCGTCACCCTCGCTGAATCCGGACTGTTCGACTTTGTCGGCCATATCGATGTGATCAAAGTATTCGGCTACCGTCCGGATGACCGTGATTTTCTTATCGGGCAGTACAGGCGGGCGGCGGAAGCACTGGCTTCTACGAATACGTTGATTGAAATCAGTACCGCAGGTCTGAGAAAACCGGTCGGAGAGCTGTATCCTGATCCTGATCTACTGAGGATCTGTAAGGAAGCCGGAGTTGGAATCGTTCTCTGCTCCGATGCCCATAAGCCGGACCATATCGGCTACCGCTATGATGCCGCCATCGACCTTGCGAAATCAGCCGGCTATTCGCATGTCCATACATTTACGAACCGAAAAGCTGAACGTCATCCGATCGGGTAATTAAAAAGGCCGGGCGCCCTCGACGAGCATCCGGCCTTTTCAGCTTGGAGAAAAACTTTTTTTCTAGTGACTCCAATACCTGGTCATGGATAGGATTTTTCCCACGCAAGCGGCAGTAACGACCCCTGTAATGTCCTATAAAACGGCGAAGGAGCGATGCTCAACGTTCTCTTTTATCAGAGGGTAAAGCTGTTTTCCCACAGGCGTCGGCACGAGGAGCGTTCGGTGGTGACGCCTGCGGGAACAGCGCGAGCCGAAGATCCAATTGGTCAAATGGTTTTCTTGACCAATTTAGCTGAGGCCGTGCCCGCGGCAAGCATCCACCGATAAGCGGAACGTGTCCCCCTGAACACGACATGCGGACAACTCTAACTGGATAGGACGAACTTTTTCTACAGACTGAAAGGCCGGACTCCTTATAAGGAGTCCGGCCTTTTTTTCATGATCTGTGTTGATTCATTAATAGCTGATTGGAGCTCCTGGTCCGACTGGGATGCCAAGAATGACCCAGACGAGCAAGAGCAGCAGCCATGCAAGCAGGAAGGCGACCGAATACGGAATCATCATGGAGATGAGGGTACCGATGCCGAGCTTCTTGTCATAACGCTGAGCAAATGCAATGACCACCGGGAAGTACAAGAGCAGCGGGGTGATCATGTTGGTCACAGAGTCCGCGATCCGGTACAGCAGTGTCGTGAATTCCGGGGAATATCCGAGATTCATCATGATCGGCACGAACACCGGTGCAAGAATCGTCCATTTCGCCGAAGAACTTCCGATAAAGAAGTTGACGACCATCGTCAGGCCGAGGAACGTCAGAATCAACCCGATACCGTCAAACCCTGTGGAATCAAGAAAATCGGCGCCTCTGAAAGCGATGACCGTTCCAAGGTTGGTCTCACGGAAGTAAGCGATAAACTGACCAGCCGTAAAGGCGAGAGCGATGTAGCCGCTCATCGTGGCCATCGTTTTTCCTAACAGCTTGGTCAAGTCTTTGTCATTGGTAATCTCCTTGACGACTATCCCGTAAATCAGTCCCGGGACGAGGAACAGGATGAAAATGACAAAGACCAGGGCGTTGAAGAACGGTGATTCGATATAAGCCCCGTCCCCGCGCAGCGGCCCGAACGAAAGATAGGCCATCAAAGCGAAGGTAAGCAGGAAACCGATACCGGCCCGGCGCATCCCTTTTTTCTCCAGGGCTGTCAGTTCATCAATCTCCCCGGCTTCGTCCCCTTTATAAGTGCCAAGACGCGGTTCTACAATTTTATCAGTTACGAATGTACCGACAATCGTAATCAACGCAACCGAAGCAGCGGCAAAGAAATAGTTCATCGTCACCGTGATCGTATCAGCGTAGGCAGGGTCAATGGTACCGGCCGCATCAGCCGTCAACTCAAGCAGAATGGCATCCGTGGACGTCAGCGCCAGGTTGGCACCGAAACCACCAGACACACCAGCGAAGGCCGCAGCCAGACCGGCAAGCGGATGACGTCCCAGTCCCAGGAACAGGACAGCGCCAAGCGGCGGAAGAACAACATATCCGGCGTTAACCGCCACACTGGACATGACACCGGCAAATACAAGCGCAGCTGTAAGCAGGCGGCGCGGGAAGGAAAAGACGATGCCCTTCAGTGAGGCGTTGATCAATCCTGTCTGTTCCGCAAGCCCGATACCAAGCATCGTTACAAGAACAGCGCCAAGTGGCGGAAAACCGATGAAATTTTCAACGGCACTGTTGAATATATAATCCAGTCCACTGAGACTGAATAGGTTTTTGACTTCGACCACTTCTCCTGAGGTCGGGTTGGTGACAGATACACCGGAAAAGATGCCGGAAATCACCACGACAAGCGCTGCCAGAATGGCAAACAGCAGCAAAGGAGAGGGCAGTTTATTCCCCAGCCACTCGATCCCGTCTAATATACGGAAGAGAAGCTTTTTCGGGGCAGAAGCTTCTTTTTGTTGAGCATTCATAATGGTCCTCCTTGTTTTTTTATTTAATACTTACAAATAAGGTCGGCATTAAATTTAACAAGGGATTGTCTCAAAGTCAAAGTTTATGATTCACTTTTACAAAAACCACACCAAAATGAACCCACTGGCAGACGATTAGACGGCAAGATCGTCCGTTCCTCCTTATAAAGTTCCCCCTATACGGAGCGGCCTCGTTCCACTTATCGGTGGATGCTCCTCGTAACCTCACCAAAAAAAGAGAACGATTTTCCGTTCAACAGAAGATCGACCCCTAATTATTAGACAGAAAATAATCGAAAATGAACTTTTTCCAATTACGTATGGGCCGCAGACCGTTCCGGAAGAACGAGTGGGCCGGGATCGCTGAGCGTGGGTTTTGCGAGGAAGAGCGGGCGCGGAAAGGGAAGGGCTTATGCTCCTGGCGGTAAGACAGAAAAAAAGCTTGTAAAGAACCAGAGGTTTCTCTACAAGCTGAGACCGGTCTGCTCAGGCCGGTCTTTTGGTTATTTGAGGGTTAAATAATCCACCTGACGGATGTCGGCAATCTCAGAAAGCTGATCAGCCGCCTGCTTATCTATGGCTTTATCGACGGTTAAGACCATGACCGCTTCTCCACCTTCATTCGCACGTCCCACCTGCATCGTTGCAATGTTGACGTCCTGCTCGGCAAGCAGGCTGCCGACACGCCCGATGGCTCCAGGCTGGTCCGTATGGTGAATAACAATCAAATGACCTTCCGGAACGATATCAATGGAATATTGGTCGAGCTGCACGATCCTCGCTCCAAGTCCATTCAAGCGGGTACCGGCTGCACTGCGTGTTTCCTGATCGGTTTCAATTTCCACCGTAATGAGGTTCGTGAAGCCTTTCGTTTTCGTAGACTTCTGCTCATTGATTGTAATGCCTTTATCTGCCGCTGTTTTATAGGCGTTAACATCGTTGACCCGGCTGCCGATGTATCGACCGAGGATACCTTTCACCGCAATTCTCGTCAGCGGCGTCGTATCGATGTCGAGCAGTTCCCCACTGTAGTAGACATTGATTTTTTCAAAGGTGCCTTCTGCAATGCGGGACACAAACGAACCGAGTCGTTCGGAAAGCGTAAAGTATGGCGACAGCTTCTCCATCATTTCGGTAGACACCGAAGGCAGGTTGACCGGATTTCTCACGGTTCCTCCGCGCAGCAGTTCAAGGACGTCGGCACTGACATCGGTCGCCACGTTTTCCTGCGCTTCCACGGTACTTGCACCGAGGTGAGGAGTGGCAATCACTTCAGGCAGGGACAGCAGCGGATGCTCCGTAGCCGGTTCTTCTTCAAATACATCGAGAGCCGCTCCCGCAATTTTCCCGGATTTAACTGCTTCATATAAAGCATTCTCTTCCACGATTCCTCCGCGGGCACAGTTCAAAATACGGGCACCGTCTTTCATGAGTGCAATCGCTTCTTCATTAATCAAGTGCTTCGTTTTTTCAATCAGCGGCGTATGTACAGTCAGGAAATCCGCCTGCTGGAGTACTTCTTCCAGTGTACCGTGGGTGACGCCTGCCTTCTGTGCTTTTTCTTCATTAAGAAAAGGATCGAAGGCAACGACTTTCATGCGGTGCCCTTTGGCGCGCTGGGCCACCTCGCGGCCGATCCTTCCGAAGCCTACAATTCCAAGCACTTTATCCTTCAGCTCCACACCGACGAATTTCTTGCGTTCCCAGCGTTTCTGCTGAAGCTGGTGATACGCCTGCGGGATGTTGCGGGCCAGAGACATGAGCATCGCCATGGTGTGTTCGGCTGTGGAAATCGTATTGCCATCCGGGGCGTTCACGACAATCACACCATTGTCGGTGGCCGCATCCAAATCGATGTTATCAACACCGACACCGGCACGGCCGATGATTTTCAGGTGGGTTCCATGTTCAATGACTTCACGCGTTACCTGCGTCTGACTGCGGACAATCAATGCTTCTGCGGAGCCGACCGCTTCCAACAGTTCCTCATGGGACAAGGACGTTTCCTTAATGATTTCGATATCATCCGCTTCACGGAGCGGTTTAATGCCTTCCTCACTCAATGGATCACTAATTAACACTCGGTGCATGGATTAATCCTCCCTTGTAAAATCGAGGTACGCCGCCTGAGCTGCTGCTGTACCCGCACCCGGTTCAAACGTATGACCAAGGTGCTTCAGAATGATTTCGATAATGCCGATATACTGCAGAACATTGGCCGGACGGGAGTACCCCATGTGACCGACACGGAAGATTTCGCCCTTCAGCTGTTTCTGTCCGCCGGCAAGCTGCAGGCCGAATTCTTCTCTTGCCAGTTTTCTCAACTGCTCGGCTTCGAACGTTTCCGGCCGGACGGAGGTGACCGTCGTGGATGCCTCTCCATCGGAAACGAGCAGAGGAATCTGAAGAGCCTGAAACGCTTCACGTGTCATCTGCTTCATTAATGCATGACGTTCATACACTTTTTCCAACGTTTCTTCCTCTAAAAGACGCAGCGCTTCCTGCAGGCCGAACAGCAGGGAAAGAGCAGGAGTGTACGGGGTCTGACCGGCCATCAGCTGCTTACGGTAGACGCGCAGATCCAAATAAAAACGCGGTCTCGGATTCTGATCGATGACTGTCCATGCAGCATCCGCTACGGCAACAAACGCAAGACCCGCCGGGAGCATCATCGCCTTTTGCGAACCGGAGACTAAGATATCGATTCCAGAGGCGTCCATATTCAAACCAGCGCCGCCGATCGAAGAGACACCATCAACAATAACAAGCGCCTCACTGACTTCCTTCACTTTTTCAGCGACGGCCTCCACCGGGTGCATGACTCCGGTCGATGTTTCACAGTGCGTCACGAATACAGCCTTGATATCCGGGTTCTCCTGGAGGGCCTGTGTCACCTGATCGACCTTTACAGCCTCTCCCCATGTGACATCGAGGCGGTGGACATTCAATTCATAGGTTTGACAAATCTGGGCAAAACGATCACCGAACGCACCGGCCACAACGACAAGCACTTCATCTCCCGGCTGGGTGACATTGACGACAGCAGATTCCAGCGCGGACGTCCCGCTTCCTGTTATAACGAGAACGTCACCGGATGTACCGAAGACCGGCTTCAACCTCGGGGCGATGTCCTGCATCAATTCCTTGCATTTTTCTCCTCTGTGTCCAATCATCGGCTGACTCATACTGCGGTCCACACTCGGCGGGATCGGCGTCGGTCCCGGAGTATGAAGCAAATCCCATTCACGCTTCATTCGACTTGTACCTCCTATTTATTCAATGCTCTCTTTTCATCTTTTAGACGCGTTAAAACGTTAGAAAAGAATTTGGATATTCTATAATCCTATCAGAAGTAAACCCGATGTCAATGTAATGGGAATATTCTGTTTAAAGCAGGATAAGCCGGTGTTTTCCCGCGTATGCCAAAGGATTAGACAAAAATAGACTTTGCTTTTTTTCTTATTTATTTGTATAATTCAAAAAGTAATTATTTTTAGAAAATTTAAACTATAGGGGGAGTCACTTTGAGAAAACATCTGTTGGTGCTTTTCGGATTGATGTTTGTGCTTGTACTGGCAGCGTGCAGCGGCGGGGACAGCGAAACATCTTCTGAATCAGGGGAAGGTAATGAGGAAACATCAGAAGGAACAGAAGAAAGCAGTGCTTCGGGAGAACAGGAAATCACGATTACATCAAAAAGTGAGATCCCAAGCATGGACCCGTCCTTGATTACGGATTCCGTCGGATTCCAATGGGCAGGGGAAACCTACGAGGGACTTTACCGACTCGATGAAAACAGCCAGCTTGTCAACGGAATGGCGGAAAGCTCTGAAGTGAGCGAAGACGGCCTGACGTGGACATTCAACCTGCGTGACGCCGAATGGTCAAACGGCGACCCGGTTACCGCTGACGATTTCGTTTATGCGTGGAGAAGAGCGGTTGATCCGGAAGTGGGATCCGAGTACGGTCCATACTTCCTTGGTGGCATCATTAAAAATGCAACTGAAATCAGCAACGGGGAAGCTTCTCTGGAAGACCTCGGAGCAACAGCTGTCGATGATAAAACGCTTGAAGTCGAACTGGAAAAGCCGGTTCCTTACTTTGAGTCCATGACGGTCTTCATCACGTTCATGCCGCTCAATCAGGAGTATGTTGAAGAACAAGGGGACAAGTTCGCAACAGAAGCGGAATATACCATTTCCAACGGACCGTTCGAAATGACTGAATGGAGCCACGGCGAAGGCTGGTCGATCGAAAAGAGCGATTCCTACTGGGATAACGAAACGGTGCAGCTTGAGAAAATCAATGCCAAAGTCGTAAAAGAAGTTTCCACCGGTGTGAACCTTTATGAGTCCGGTGAAATTGATCAGACAGAATTGAACGCGGAATTTGTCGACCAGTATCGTACGAACGAAGCGTTCAACGTCGTCGAAAAACCATACTTATATTTCTTCAAGTTCAATCAGGAAAATAACGAGGCGCTAGCCAATGTAAACGTACGTAAGGCCATTTCCTACGGGATCGACCGTCAAGGTCTTGTCGATGTTATCCTGAATGACGGATCTGTTCCGGCAGAAGGTTATGTCCCATCCAACTTCGTGTCCATGCCGGACAGTGAGGAAGATTTCCGCGAGGCACAAGGGCCGCTTGTAGAATCCAATGTTGAGAAAGCAAAAGAGCACTGGAGCAAGGCGCTTGAGGAACTTGGTACAGATTCTGTTGAAATCGAGCTGCTGGGTGATGATACAGGGACATCCAAAGATGCCCTTGCGTATTACCAAAACCAGCTAGAAGAAAACCTGGACGGCCTGACGATCAAGCTTCTGGAAGTACCATTTAAGGAACGTGTCCGCCGTGACAACAATTCCGAATTCGAAATCGAAGCGGCTACGTGGGGACCGGACTACGTGGACCCGAACACGTACTTGAACATGTATTTGACAGATGGTCAGAACAACAACATGGCGTACTCCAGCGAAGAGTATGACAGCTTAATTGACAAAGCCAATTCAGAGTATGCCCAGGATCCGGCGAAGCGTTTTGAAACCTTCCTGGAAGCCGAGAAGCTGCTTCTTGAAGAAGATCAGGCCGTGGCTCCTATCTATCAGGATGCCAAAGCACAGCTGTTCCGCCCGTCCATCAAAGGCGTATATTCTACAGCAACAGGTCCTGAATTCGAATTCAAGTGGGCTTACGTTGAAGAGTAATAGATATCATAGAGAAAGCAGGAGCAATAAGCTCCTGCTTTTTTATATGTAGATAACTCCCATTTACCCCAACGCCTCCAGTCTTCCTTATTCAAGTAAAATGCTTTCGATTACGGTAAGTGGACGTCTCCCTGCACGTATACAACACATCGTTCAGGGTTCCTGTCATGACCCGTGCGGCATGTTCTTGTAAAACAAGGATCGTTTAGAAACTTCATATCCTTCATCATTTGGTGAAGTCACGAGGAGCGTTCGGTGGTGACGCCTGCGGGAACAGCACAAGCCTCAGCTAACTTGGGCAGGTGTTCTTTCTGCCCAAGTCAGCTGAGGCCGTGCCCGCGGCAGGCATCCACCGATAAGCGGAACGTGACCGTTCTACCCAAATGGTGGTCAAGGTTCCTCACTCACCAGCTTGAAAGGCAGGAGCGATAAGCTCCTGCTTTTTTACTTTCATTTACACCCTCCCTCTTGAAATACGGGTGACTCCCGCTGTATAGTCTAAGGATAACGAGAAAAGGGGTGGTGTCATGAAACGCCATTACATCCGAGGCTTGTATTATATGGCAGGCCTTTTCATTATGACCGCCGGTATTGCCTTGACGATTCAATCCTCCCTCGGTACCTCTCCTTTTGACGCCCTTCTTGTAGGACTGCACCGGACATTCGGATTGACAATCGGCAGCTGGGAAATTGTTGTCGGCCTGACGATGATCCTGTTTAATGCGGCGGCATCGAAGAAAAAACCGGAACTTTTCGCTGTCATCACCTCCCTGATGACAGGGGCAGGGATTGATTTCTGGGTGTTTCTTCTAAGAGAATCCATCCAGCCGGAAACAGCAGCCGTACAGTTTATCTGCCTGATCAGCGGCATGATCATTGCCGGTTTCGGGATTGCGATGAACCTTCAGGCAGATTTCGCACCGAATCCCTTCGACCGGATGATGCTTGTGATTAAGGATTTAACAGGATGGAACGTTTCGATATCGAGAGCCTTCATCAGCATCATTCTTGTCATTCTGGCGGCCTTGTTCGGAGGAGCCGTGGGAATCGGCACCGTGATCATCACCATTTTCAGCGGGTATACCATTAACATCTTTATGAAGATGATCGACCAGTTCGACCAGCGTACCTTCCAGGCCACTCCACTGAGAGAATCGTAACGTTACGATTCTCTCAGTACCAATGCTTCCTGAGGACCGAAAAATTCATAGTGCATCGCATCCTCCTTCACACCCCACTCGGTCAGACTCCTGTACACCGCTGTCATAAACCCCTTCGGTCCGCAGAAATAAAATTCAGCATCTTTCGGAACCGTACGCTGAAGGATATCCAAATCAACGAAGCCCCGCTCATGAAACGCGTCCGAGCGGATATCTTCTTCTGTCGGCTGTTCATAAACGAAGCAGGACTTCTCTTTCAGCATATCCTCTTTGAATGCGTGCACCCTGCCGTTCCTAGCCGCATGAATAACATAAATATCCCGTTCTGGCTGCCGGGCTGCAGCTTCCTTCTGCATGCTCATCAATGGAGTCAATCCTGCCCCTCCGCTGATCAGAACGAGCGGACGCTTACGGTCATCCAGGTGGAAATCACCGGCCGGAACGCTTACTGGAAGCGTATCTCCAACATTCACATGGTCATGCAGCCACGTTGAAACGATTCCGGCTGGAACATCCTCGGATCCTGCCTCACGTTTGACGGTGATTCTGAAATGATCACTGCCCGGAGCATCAGATAAGCTGTACTGACGAAGATGATCATAGGACTCTCCTTCGATCTCAGCTTTCACCGTAATGTATTGACCAGCTTTGTAACGGGGCAGTGGGCGCTCGTCTTCCGGCTCCAGGTAAAAGGACGTCATTTCATCACTTTCCTTCACTTTATCAACGACCTGCATCAACCTCCAGTCTGACCAGCCACCTTTCTGATCCTCCGCTGCTTCATATAAGTCTTTTTCGACATCGATGAAAACACCTGCAATGACACCATAAGCCTCTCCCCAGGCTTCAATAACTTCATCCGTCGCCTGCTCGCCAAGCACTTCCTTCATCGCTTTCAGCAGATATTCACCAACAATGGGGTAATGTTCCGGCTGAACATTCAAGCTTCGATGCTTTTCCGCAACTGTTCTGACCTGAGGAAGCACCTCGCCAAGGTTTTCGATATGAAGAGCTGCCATGTAAACCATATTTGCCAGGGCTCTCGGCTGATCTCCCGCCCGTTGGTGGGTCTGGTTGAAGATATTTCTAAGCTCCGGATAATTTTCAAAAAGTCGTTTGTAAAACAAGGTCGTAATCGTCTCTCCATGCTCCTCCAGCACAGGAACCGTTGCCTTAATAATCCGTACCGTTCTTTCATCAAGTGGATGTTTAACGTGATTGGTCATCATTCAAACCCCTTTAAAAGATGTATTTTATATACACCTTTATTGTATCGAAAGATAATTCTTCTGCAACGTCTTTTCCACAAAAAGATTTGACAATTCGAAGGCAGTCTTCTCTCCCCTTTTCATAGAAATGCATGTGGTATGATAAAAGAAATAGAAAACAAGAAGGGGTGCCGGACATGCAGCTAAAGAAATATACGGATTATGCCCTGAGGGTACTGATGTTTGCCGGGTCCAAGGAAGACGGTGCCCTGGCGAACAAAAAGGAAATTTCCGAGGTGTTTCATATATCTGAAAACCATCTGGGGAAAATCATTCATGAATTGAGCAGGCTCGGTCTGATTGAAACGATCCGGGGAAGAGCTGGAGGAATTCGTCTGGCTGAAGAACCGAAAGATATAAATATTGGAAGCGTCGTACGGGCGATGGAGGATAATTTCCATCTGTTGGAGTGCTTTGACTGTGGATCGGATTACTGCGTCCTTACACCGGCGTGCCGGCTGAAACGTGCCCTGCACGAAGCTCTGGCCGCATTCTTTCAAGTGCTGGACAGCTATACACTGGCGGACTTACTGGATAATCGGGGAGAACTGCAGAAGCTGATGGGGCTCGCCTGAACATAAAAAAACCGTGAAGTCTATAAAAGACTTCACGGTTTTTAGTAACGCTGCTATTACTCAGTAGAGTAAGGAAGCAGGGCCATTTGACGAGAGCGTTTGATCGCTTTTGTCAATTTACGCTGATATTTAGCAGAAGTTCCAGTTACTCGACGAGGAAGAATTTTTCCACGGTCAGAGACGAAACGTTTCAGCAAATCAACATCTTTATAGTCGATGTGTGTGATTCCGTTAGCTGTGAAGAAACACACCTTTTTACGTTTTCCGCGTCCACGACGTGCCATGTAGCATTCACTCCTTTCTGATTAAAATGGTAGATCGTCATCTGATATATCGATGGGTTCGCCATTATCTGCGAATGGATCATCGTTTCGTTGATTATTATTATTGGAACCGAAGTTGTTTCCTGATGGTTGATTCTGATTTGGCTGGTATCCTGAACCTCCACGGTTTCCTCCGCCCTGCGAAGAACCACCCTTGGATTCAAGGAATTGTACGCTGTCTGCAACGACTTCGGTTACAAACACACGCTTGCCTTCCTGATTGTCGAAACTGCGGGACTGTAGACGTCCGTCCACTCCGACAAGACTGCCTTTACTCATGAAATTCGCAAGGTTCTCCGCTGCTCTTCTCCAAACGACACAGTTGATGAAATCGGCATCGCGATCTCCCTGATTGTTTGAGAACGGGCGGTTGACAGCGATCGTAAAGTTGGCGACAGCTACTCCGTTTGGCGTATAGCGTAAATCAGGATCCTTCGTCAATCTGCCGGCTAGTACGACACGATTTAACACCAGAATCACTCCTTATTTGTCATCTTCGCGTACTGCGATGTGGCGGATAATATCATCCGTGAACTTCGCCTGACGGTCGAATTCATTGATCGCTTCACGTGTACCGTTGAAATCAACTGTTACGTAGATTCCATCACGGTGGTCGTTAATTTCGTAAGCAAGACGGCGCTTGCCTAGTTCTTTAACTTCCTGGATCTCCGCTCCGTTATCTGTAAGGATTTTGCTGAAACGATCTTTGACAGACGTTTTCGCTTCCTCCTCGATATCTGGGCGGATGATATACATGATTTCGTATTTTCTATTCATCCGTTTTCACCTCCTTATGGACTTAACGGCTCCTTTTTCGTAAAGAGGAGCAAGGAGTAATTCGTTTAATTACTCACAATATAGTATTGTAACAAACTTGTCCCCACTTTACAACCTTTTGCGGAAGGTTCCCCGTTTATACGTTGAAACGGAAATGGATGACGTCGCCGTCTTTGACCAGATATTCTTTTCCTTCAAGGCGGACACGGCCGCGGTCACGAGCAACGCCCATTGTTCCAGCATCAACCAGATCCTCATAGGACACTGTCTCAGCACGGATGAAGCCGCGCTCGAAGTCCGTGTGAATGATACCGGCCGCCTGTGGAGCGGTCATGCCTTCCTTAAAGGTCCAGGCGCGCACTTCCTGTTCGCCGGCAGTAAAATATGTCGCCAGGCCGAGCAGGTTGTAGGTCGCTTTGATCAATTGATCAAGACCGGATTCCTCGATTCCAAGATCGTCCAGGAATTCGTCCTTTTCATCGCCATCAAGCTCAGCGATTTCAGACTCGATTTTTGCACAGACGACAATGACTTCTGCGTTCTCTTTAGCCGCAAATTCACGGATCTGCTTCACTTTGTCATTGTCACCTTCGCCAATTTCATCTTCACTTACGTTAGCCACATAGAGGATAGGCTTGGAAGTTAAAAGATGGAGACCTTTCACGACTTTTTCCTGATCGGTGCTGAATTCGACAGCGCGGGCGGGTGTTTCAGCTTCCAATGCTTCCTTCAGCTTTTCAAGAACGGCATATTCAGCAACGGCGTCCTTGTCCTTCTGACGGGCAAGCTTAGCTACACGGTCCAGACGCTTCGAAACCGTCTCAAGGTCGGCTAGGATCAGTTCGAGGTTGATCGTTTCGATATCGGTAATCGGATCGACCTGACCGGAAACGTGGGTGATGTTTTCATCTTCGAATGCGCGTACAACGTGGCAGATCGCATCCACCTGGCGGATATGGGAGAGGAACTGGTTGCCGAGACCTTCCCCTTTACTTGCGCCTTTGACGATGCCGGCGATATCAGTAAACTCAAATGCGGTCGGAACAGTTTTCTTAGGGTTCACGAGCTCGGTCAGCTTTTCCAGCCGCGAATCCGGTACTTCCACGATCCCGACGTTCGGATCTATTGTGGCGAACGGATAGTTGGCGGATAAAGCGCCTGCCTGTGTAATTGCGTTAAACAACGTAGATTTCCCTACGTTCGGTAAACCTACGATTCCAGCTGTTAGTGCCATATGAGACTTTCACTCCTTAAGGATTTACATACATGCATGTTAGTCCACTTTATTATAGATTCTGTACTTGAAAATAACAACCTGCGCCGTCCCGTCCTTACGGGGAAAAGCACAGCCCAAAAGTCCATTTTCCACTATAACAAATTCACCCTTTGCAAAGAAACAGACCGAATAATGGAAGTTTGTCCTTTTTTTCCTCTTTCCATAAAAAAACCTCCCCTGTCAAAGGGAAGGCTTTCGTTCATTCACTCGGTTCCAGCACTTTTTTCATCTTCGTTTCAAACTTCCGGCGCGGGACGAGGACACTGTGTCCGCAGCCTTCACATTTGATCCGGATATCCGCCCCCATGCGGATGATTTTCCAGCGGTTCTCGCCGCAGGGGTGCGGTTTTTTCATCTCCACCACATCATTGAGTTGATAGGATTTCTCTGCCATAACTGTGCTCCTCCTTATTGATCGACCGCTTCATTCTCGTTCTCGTTATGCCGGGAATACATGACCATACGAGGAAACGGAATTTCAATGCCTTCCTGATTCAGCCGGTTTTTCACTTCTTTACGGATCACCCGTGCCACCGCCCAGTGCTCCATCGGGTTAACCTCAGCGATCACACGCATCACGACTTCCGATGCTCCGAGGTTCTGAACACCAAGGAGTTCCGGCATAGTGATGATTTCCTCATAACGTTCCGGCAGTTCCTCAAGCAGTTTTGAAATGACCTGCTCGGCCCGCTCGATGTCCTCCTCATAGGCCACTTTCACATCGACGACCGCCACACTGTTGTGCATGGAATAGTTGGTCACCTGAGTTACATTGCCGTTCGGCAGAATATGGACTTCGCCTGTCCATGCTTTCACCTTACACGTCCGGAGACCGACTTCTTCGACGAAGCCTTCGACACCGGAGGTCTGGATATAGTCGCCGACGGAAAACTGATCTTCAAAGATAATGAAGAAGCCGGAAATCACGTCGCGCACAAGGTTCTGGGCCCCGAAGCCGATCGCAAGGCCTGCTACACCGGCACCGGCAAGGAGTGCAGCGATGTTGATCGTCAGCGTCTCCAAAATCATAATAAAGGCAACAAAGTAGACGACATAGGACAACGCATTGACGACCAGCTTGTTCAGCGTCGCTTCCCGGCGCTGGGTAATTTGAAATGGCCCCCTGCGTTTATTCGCAAAAAACTGCGCAATCAAACCGCGCCCGATCCGGATAATCAGCAGAGACAGCACAATGATCATAATGATCTTCAACGCGCCGATTCCGTAACTCCACCAAATCTCCGGATCTTTGACATAACTGACAAGTTCCTCCCACTGTGTTTTGGCATCCTCCACAGCTTTCGTTGGCTCACTCACCGCTTTCCCTCCTGTACGTCTATGAATATGACATTCATTTTAACAGGTTTTCAGCGAATTTTGAATCTGGAAAGAACGGGGTATAAAAGAAGGGCAAGGAGCACGTATAAATTCAGGATGCCGTACAGCGGATACAAGTATTCAATTAACGTGGAGAAACCGAAAGAAGTGAAAGGAAGCATGATGGCAATCACCATCATCGCCAGAATCCAGAGCGGCTGCCGGACGTAATCCCGGAACCTTGTGACGAGCCCGAGTGTGCCGGAGGCCGCGGTGGTGAAAATGGCAATCCAGAGCATCACCGACATGAAGATCATCATTTCGTACGGATAATGTTTAAGAATCGCGAAAAGGGGGATTTCATACAAAATGATGTCTTCTGCAATTTGGATCAGACTGTTGTTATAGAGGTAGGAAACGACTCCGAGGACCACACCGCTTCCGATACTGGCCACCCAGATCTCTCCTTTGCGTCTGACCTGGTTGCCGATCGCCCCGAGGACAGCAATCAAAGGCAGGATGTTCAGTGCGGTAAAAGGAAACGCCGCCAGCCAGTTGCTCATCTCATGCACATGGCCGAAAAGGGACAGGTCCTGATCTTTGATGAATAAGATGAGGACGAATAACAGACCTGCAATCAGCAGCGGCAGAACAAAGCTGTTCACGACGACGATCCCTTTGACGTCCCATACAAACAGGAGAATAAGCGGAATGATAATCAGAACGACCCCGAACTTATAAGAGAAGTTGAAGGCCTGCAGGGTCGCTCCACTGCCTGCCAGCATAATGACCGTCGTCGTAAACAGATAGACGATGATCATCCAGTCATATACGCCGGTCAGACGACGGCCGACGACCGCGCGGAGGACAGGGAGATAATGGCCGCTTTCCAGCTTGAAACTGATTGACAAAATCACCCAGCAGCAGAAGATGAACATAATCGAAAACAAGAGGATGGCCAGACTGCTGTCATCACCAAAAAACTGCCACAGCTCTCTTCCGGAAGCATAGCCGGCCCCTATCATCGTTCCGACAATCAAAAACATCCACTTACAACCCGCTTTTATCATGACCGTTCCTCCACATCTATGTATTTGCGACGTATAGAACCAAGGACAACCTTATATACTGTTACTACTATGTGTCTGGAGGAGAAGCTATGAATTTCAAGGACAAGTTTTCCAAAGAAGAGAAACGCGTCAGCACTGAAGACCCGGCCATGAGTGATCAGCTTGCCGACTATTTGAATGACTGGCTTCCCCCGTCGAAGGACATTGTCGTCGCCTGTATCGGAACCGACCGTTCCACGGGAGATTCCTTCGGTCCGCTCGTCGGGTCGATGCTTCACGATCAATTACTGGATACCTTCCATATATATGGCACACTGGAAGAACCGCTTCACGCCCTGAACCTGAAAGAACGGCTGTCTGCCATCCACCGGGAACATGTAAACCCGTACATTCTCGCTGTTGACGCCTGCCTCGGCAAATCTTCCTCTGTCGGTTCCGTTGTTCTCGGTAAAGGGTCCTTGAACCCGGGCTCCGCATTAAAAAAGGACCTGCCCCCGGTAGGGCAGATCCATATCAGCGGGATGGTCAATGTCAGTGGATTCATGGAGCATGTCGTCCTGCAGAACACACGGCTTCACGTCGTCATGCAGATGGCGGCTAAAGTGGCCGCAGCCATTCAGATGACCGAAGCGAAGCGGAAGAAAACAAGCATGGAGACACGGCCGTTCCAGGCGTTCACAACGTCCCGGCCGGTCATTCACAAACGGATCCAGTAACATTAAAACCACTGGTAGACCCAGAGAATCACTCCAACCATCAGCAGCGAAGGCAGCAGGTTGGCTGTGCGGATTTTGGTTATATTCAGCATATTCAGCCCGATGGCTGTGATCAGCAGACCGCCGGCTGCCGTCATTTCCACGATGAATTGATCAAGGATCGCTTCCGGCACCCAGGCATTGATCTGCGTCGCCAGGAGGGCGATGCCTCCTTCATATAACACGACGGGTACGACAGAAAACAACACGCCGAATCCGAGCGTCGAGGTCAGGACGAGCGCCACGAATCCGTCGATGATCCCTTTTGTGATCAGCACTTCATGGTCCTGGCGCAGACCACTATCCAGGGCACCCAGAACCGCCAGCGCCCCGATGACGAAAATGAGGGAGGCGGTGATGAATCCTTGTGCGATCCGTGTTTCCTGACCCGGGCGGCTGAATTTTTCCTCCAGCCACCGGCCTGTGGACTGCAGCTTTTCCTCAAGAGAAGCTGCCTCCCCGATCAAGCCGCCGAGCAGCAGACTAAGCAGAACGATGACGATGTTTTCTGTTTCGAACGCCATCTGCAGCCCGATCAAAAGAACGGCAAGACCGATCCCGTTCATGACCGTTTCCTTAAACCGCTCAGGGATTTTTGTGAAAAATAGACCAAGCCCTGTACCTACAGCGATACAGAGTCCATTGACGAGAGCTCCTGTTAAAACCATCGGCTTTCGACCTCCTCACACAAAAATAAACCAGAGACCCTGAGGCCCCTGGTCTGTACGCGTTACTCCTGGAACATATCGAGAATTCTCTCCAAATCCGCTTCATTGGTAAATTCGATCTCAATTTTCCCTTTCCGACGGCCTTTTTGGATTTTCACAGCCGTACCGAGCCGGTTTCTCAGATCGGTTTCCCGCTCCTTCAAAAACACATCGGCCGGTTTCGGCTGCTTTTTATCTTTCGCACGTGTCTGGTTCTTTTCGTGGATCAGCCGCTCCACCTGCCGGACATTGAGGGATTCTTTGACGATCCGGCCGGCGAGTGTAACCTGCTCCGACCGGTCTTTCAACCCGAGCAGAGCCCGTCCATGGCCCATGGAGAGGCTGCCGGATTCGATCAGCTCGATCACTTCCTGTGGAAGCGACAAAAGACGGATGAGATTGGCAATGTGCGAGCGGCTTTTCCCGAGTCGTTTGGACAGAATTTCCTGCGTGACGTTCAGTTCCTTGATCAGCTTTTCATAGGAACGGGCTTCCTCCACCGGGGAGAGATCTTCACGCTGCAGGTTCTCCAGCAGAGCCAGCTCCATCATTTCCTCATCCGTCAGATTCTTGACGATGGCAGGAACCGTCTCCAGCTCCGCCTGCCTGGCTGCCCGCAGACGGCGCTCACCAGCAATAATCTCATAGCCTTTGATGCTTTTCCGGACAATTAAAGGCTGGAGGATACCGTGGGTTTCAATCGACTGCTGAAGTCCGTCAAGGGCCTCTTGATCGAACTGTCTGCGGGGCTGGTACGGGTTCGGCCGGCATGCGCCCACAGACACATCAATCAGTTCATCATCCTCCATGGAGCCGGTAATCAGAGAATCCAGCCCTCTACCTAACCCTCTCACCATTTGTAATCACTTCCTTTGCTAATTCTAAATAGACTTCTGCTCCTCTTGATTTCGGATCATACAGGATTGCCGGACGTCCGTGGCTGGGAGCTTCGCTCAACCGGACATTACGGGGGATGATCGATTGATAGACCTTATCCTGGAAATATTTTTTCACTTCTTCGATCACCTGGATGCCGAGGTTGGTCCTGGCATCGAGCATCGTCAGCAGGACCCCTTCAATCATCAGCTGCTTATTTAAATGCTTCTGGACAAGCCGGATGGTGTTCAACAACTGGCTCAATCCTTCAAGCGCATAATATTCACACTGGACTGGAATTAATACCGTATCAGAAGCGGTCAGGGCGTTCAACGTCAAAAGGCCTAAAGAGGGCGGACAGTCAATAATGATATAGTCGTAATCCGCTTTCAATTGATCCATGGACTTTTTCAACTGCGCTTCTCTTGAAATCGTCCGCACCAGTTCAATTTCTGCACCGGCAAGCTGGATGGTGGCGGGGATGGCATCGAGGTTCTGCACGAGCGTTTCCGTCCGGACCTTGTCCGCCTTCACATCATCGATGAGAACGTTGTAGATGCATTGATCCACTTCCCCCTTTTCCACACCTATCCCGCTCGTGGCGTTTCCCTGCGGGTCGATATCAACTAAAAGGACTTTATGATGGAGATAAGCCAAGCATGCACTTAAATTGACGGCTGTCGTCGTTTTACCGACGCCGCCCTTTTGATTTGCGATGGAAATCACTTTCCCCATGGTGTCACCTGCCTCTGTTTTAGTATAATTCTACCATTTCCCCCGGAAAATAGGCGGAACAGCTTAAAAAAAGCCCCATCTCCACTAAAAAAGTCAAGATGGGTACGGGACGTTATGATTTTTTCTTCGGAATTTTAATGGTGATTTGATAATAATCATCATGATCCTGCTCGTCTGTTTCCAGATCGATTCCGGTATCTGTCACCATATTCAACGACTGGCGGATCGTATTCATCGCAATCCGCATATCCTTGTTCACCCCTTTGAGGGTAGGTTTCTTTTTCTTCGGTTTTGGATCGGAAAGCTTGGCAATCCGTTCCTCCGTCTGCTTTACGTTCAGCTGCTTTTCAATGATTTCCTTCAGTACCTGTTCCTGTACTTCCGGATCCTTTAACGCGATCAGGGCACGGGCGTGACGCTCCGTAATCTGCTTGTCCATGATGGCCTGCTGGACGGATTCCGGCAGCTTCAGAAGCCGGATTTTGTTCGCAATGGTCGACTGGCTTTTACCGAGACGCTGAGCCAGGGCCTCCTGTGTCAGTTGATGAAGCTCAATCAGCTTCGCATAGGCGAGCGCTTCTTCAATGACGGTTAATTCCTCCCGCTGCAGGTTCTCAATCAAGGCCACCGACGCCGTCTGGGAGTCATTCATATCACGGATGATCGCCGGTACGGTCTCCCATCCGAGTGACTGGACAGCGCGCCACCGGCGTTCACCGGCAATCAATTCATATTCTTCTTCATTTAACCGACGGAGAACGATCGGCTGAATCATCCCATGCGTATGTATCGTCTGGGCAAGTTCGCTGATCTTCTCGCTGTTAAAAATCGCTCGTGGCTGATAGCGGTTAGGCTGTACACGATCTACGGGAACCTGTACAACTTCATCGGGACTGTAGCCTTGTTCCTCATTGTTGTCATTATCCGATTCCGGTTTGTCCCCAAGCCCGAATAAACGACCAAAAGGATGTAACACGATCAGACACCACCTTTATACGATCAAGCATACGCCTTTATTATTAAGAATGAAAGGAATGGTTTGAAACATAAAAAGCGCCGCAGGCTGTAGACGCTGCTGCGCACACGTATGCCGTTTTCTTTTCTCTCATTATTTTATCACATTTATACAGGGAAAAGTATCTTGATGAACGAAGATTTTACATCCTTCCCCTGTCGAAACCGGCGGGATCCTTGAAAATCCGTGCCGGTTTGATGCGTTTTTCCCTTTCTCTCCCTATGACAGATTTCGTCGATAAATTTTGTTCTATGCCTGTGCCTAGCAAAAAAACGCCTGAAAGCAGGCGCTTTTGTTTCACATGGAACGTCGCTGTGATCCACGAACGAGTCCGTACACGTCAATATCCTTGAATTCCCCTCTATGAAGCATATCCTCCTTCAAGGTTCCTTCGTAAGTGAGACCGGCTTTTTGCATGACGCGCGTAGAGGCCGGGTTGTCGGAAATCGCTGCAGCCCAGATACGGTGCAGGCCGATGTCCTCCAAACCGAACCGGACGACCCGCCGGGCTGCTTCGGATCCATAGCCGTGTCCCCAGTAGGGCCGGCCGATCCAATAGGCGAGTTCGCCTTTTTGGTGTGCCTCATCGATACGGAGCGTCATCGTCCCCAGCAGTCCATCATCTTTCTTCTGCTTTACGGCAAAAGGAAAAGCTTTCTTTTCCTCCATCCAGGAATCATGGGAAGCGATCCATTCCTTCGCGTGTTCGATCGTATAGGGATGGGGAACGAATGTCGTTGCCGCCACTTCCGGATCTCCCGCGAGTTCTGCCGTTTTCTCTATTAGATCTTCTGTAAAAGGCTCTAACATCAGACGTTCTGTTCTCAAAAGCCATGTCATACATCTCATCCTCCTGCTTTCCCTTTTCTGGACAGGAGACTGGAATTCCTTTTATTAACATCGAATTTCATAATAAAAAAGCTGGCTTAGTGGAAACATGAGCACAAATGGACAAGGAATAGCAGCATAACCAATTTTATGAGAGCAGGTGTCCGTATGGAAATTCAACCGTCCTATAAGGCGGGAGATGTCGTATATGTCATCTACCGCAATCCACACACGTATGATGTGGCGAATGTACAGGAAGCAGCCGTCGTCAATAATCCGGAACAGCCGGGCGAACTGGCTCTGTTTTTGTACGAAACGTATTTTCCACTCGACGAAAACATCGCTGTGTATGCTTCCGAAGGCGAAGCGGAAAGGGCCTATTACGATGCCTTCGGCGGCGGGGCTGAATCGGAGGGACAGCTGTGGTAAAGCCATTCGTACCAGAACTTGTTTATATTGAACCCCGGGCCCTGGAATACCCCTTAGGCCGGGAATTAAAGGAAAAATTCGAAGACATGGGAATTGAAATCCGGGAAACCACCTCCCATAACCAGGTCCGGAACCTGCCGGGGGAAAATGATTTCCAAAAGTACCGGATAGCCAAATCCACCCTTGTCGTCGGTGTAAGAAAAACATTGAAATTTGATACGTCCAAGCCGTCAGCAGAATATGCCATCCCTCTTGCGACAGGCTGTATGGGCCACTGCCATTATTGTTACCTGCAGACGACGATGGGCAGCAAGCCGTATATCCGTACGTATGTGAACGTCGATGAAGTGCTCGACTCTGCGGAGCAGTACATGAAGGAGCGGGCACCGGAAATGACCCGCTTTGAAGCCTCCTGTACGTCTGACATTGTCGGCGTCGATCACTTGACTCATTCCTTGAAACGGGCGATCGAATATTTCGGGCAGTCTGAATACGGTCAGCTCCGGTTCGTGACAAAATTCGCGCATGTGGATCACCTGTTGGATGCGAAGCATAACGGACGCACACGGTTCCGCTTCAGTATGAATGCTGATTATGTCATTAAATATTTGGAGCCGGGCACATCAAGGCTCGATGACCGTATCGGTGCCGCCGTGAAAGTGGCCGAAGCCGGTTACCCGCTGGGCTTCATCATCGCCCCGATCTATCTGTATGAAGATTGGAAGGCAGGGTACAAAGAGTTGTTTGAAAAACTTCAGGACAGACTCCCGGACCACGCTGTACAGGATCTGACGTTTGAACTGATCCAGCACCGGTTTACAAAACCGGCCAAACGCGTCATTCAGAAAAACTATCCGATGACAAAACTTGAAATGGACGAAGAGAAACGCAAATACAAATGGGGGCGCTATGGCATCGGAAAGTACGTCTACCAAAAAGATGAACAGGAAGAGATGAAGAATGTCCTCGGCGGCTACATTGCCAAATACTTCCCTGAAGCAAGCCTTGAATATTTCACGTGAAACAAAAAAGGCCTCCATATAGAGGCCTTTTGGCTGTAGCAAAAGCCTGTGTTAACCAGTTAGAGTTGTTCATTTGTCGTGTGAAGGGTCGCTTTCCGCTTATCGGTGGATGAATGCCGTGGGCACGCCCTCAGCTGACTTGGAAGGGGGGTCGCCTTCCAAAATATTGCAAAGACTTCCCAAGGAGCGGTGCCCCTTCCACTCCTGCGGAAGAACGAGTGGGCCGAGATCGCCGAGCATGGGTTTTGCGAGGAAGCTCGGGCGCTCGTCTGCGGAAAGGGAAGGGGCTTTCGCTCCTGGCGGTAGGAAAGAAAAAAGCTTGTTAAAGAAACAGTGGTTTCTCTACAAGCTGAAGGCCTCCATCCAGAGGCCTTTTTTTGTTTCACATTCAAATCAGGAGAAGATGCCGTATTCGGTAATTTCCACATCGACGGTGAACTGGATATCCATATCCGGATAAAGATCCTCCCACCGTTTTTCATCAAAGTGTCTCGTTCTCGTTTTAGCAAAATGACCGAGACCAAGCGGATCAATGCCTTCCTTCTTGAACAATTCGATCATCTCCCCGGCATTCGTCTTGAAATACTCCACAAATGCATCTTCCATTTCTTTTGCAAGCTTCGGCGACGGCTTTTCCTCCACCCCGACCATTTCATTCACTTCCGATTCCAATTTCACGTGGATGTCCACACCGGGGTTTTCCGGCGTGCCCGTCAGTTTGTAATCCACTGTCGAACCGATATTATCCAGCATGATGGTTCCATTTTGAAAAGGGAGGTCCTGCATTCCCCTCGCGAAATTCTCTTTCATCATTTTGAATGTAAAGACTTTCGCATCCGAGAGCGTGGTTACGACTTTTCCCTTATCGAAAAAAGCAATGCCGGAGACTTCTACAAACGTCTCCTTTTTCGACAAAATCGGGAGATAGGGATCCATACCAATCGCAAAGTAGGCATATAAAAATTCGTGCAGGCTTGTCGATGGAAAGTTGTGATGGACATTATTCTCAATCAATCCCTGCAGGTGCTTGGACGTTGTCTCATCCTGTGTGTATCCATTCTCAATCAAGTCCTGCGTCTGTCCATCCACAATACCGAGATACATGTTCCGGCTTAGACGGGCGTCCCTGCTCAGCACGTCTATGACGTCGGAAATGCCTTCCTGAGCCAGCTCCATGCTGTACAACGTGACTGCCAGTTTTCCGATGGAAATCGGTTTGGAGGATTGTTTCTGGATTTCCTTCTCCACATCCTTGATGGAGTTGGCATCAACGGTTAAGTAAAGCTCAGAGGCGGCGGTTTTCTTCTCACTTTTGCCGTACTGGGGGATGGATACAGTCCCTTTAATCCTTCCTTTATCGCCGCCTTTATCATAGCCGGATATTTGGACGATGGCATTTTCTTCAACGCTCTTGCTGGGCACACAACCTGTGAAAAGAAAGAAGCTGCTGATCAAAACCAGTACGTTCCACTTAATTTTCATATCGCTTCCTCACTTTGTCCGAGATCATTTTTAATAAAAGAAGAACCGGGATGTAAAGCAGAACGTAAAAACCGACCGTGCCGGCAAAATTGTTAATGGCGTTGATCGGGTCGCGGCCTGCAACTAAAGCGACGGGAAAGAACAGGGAGATACAGACAACTCTTAAAAAGTGAATCTGCTTCACAGGGAAGATTCTTTTCATTACACGCGTCGCCCCCCAGATGCCGATACAGATGTTGGGCAGGATCACATACAGCCACATCGCAATCCCTACATATTCAAAACGTTCGATAAAAGGAAATTCGACAATCTTCCATGTCGAAATCGTCCCCCATACGACCTGTTTCAACTGTTCCTCACTAAAATAGACAAACGTGACGAGGACACTGATGAAATAAAGCATCGTCGTGTAAAACACGGCAAAGTGGGCCCATTTTTTCGATTTAGCCGGGTTTTTGATAAAGGGATAGAAGATCAATAGAAATTCAAGGCCCAGAAAGCTGAGCGCACTCTGCTTTGCTGCGGCAAGAATCTGACCGGGGCTGTGGTTGATATTCGGATAGATGTTCATCGTGTGTCCTGCCTGAATCGGGAAAAATTTCAGCAGCAGAATCGGCAGCCCGATCACGACGCTGATGAGTGCAATCCCGGTAATCACCCGGAACCCACCGGAAACGATGTAGTAGACGAGGCCGATCATGACAAAAGCAAAAATCCAGACCTGGAGCCCGGGGAACATCCACACCTTGATCACTTCAATAAACGTAATCATGACATCAAATGACAACAGCAGCGCGTAAGCCGCAAAGAGAAGACTTAGAAAACCGCCGATATATTTCCCGAACACCTGCTTATGGATATGGACGATATCTCCGCCTCCATTTTGAAGGAGACGGTACATCATCCATACGAGGATGTGCAGAAATACGCCTGCAGCCAGTACCGATATCCATGCATCAAACCCGGCTTTTTCCACTAAGTACCGCTCAAACCCGAGAATTCCGATTCCCACCTGCATCGTAAAAATGATGAAAAAGACATAAAAGGGGCTCACCAGATAGTTTTCCGATATGTTCAATCCTTGGTTTTCATTTAATTTATTCATCAATATCCCTCTTTGCTTTCGCCCTGTCTTCATTCATACGCTTTGGGTCTTCGGATCTCATCAATACCGGACGGTCCACCTGTTTGGTAAAAGGCAGGCGGATAAAGGCATCTTTCAAATCTTTGAACCGGAGCGGATACAACGGTTCAAAAAATGGACGACCGATAGACTGGAGCTTGATCAAATGGCCGATAAAGAAAACCATACACATCGAAACCCCGACGAGTCCCCAGAGCTGCGCACCCATTAAAAACGGAAAGCGGATCAGCCGGATGGTATTACCAATTTGATAGACCGGCGTCGTAAAGGAAGCAAGGGCGCTCAGTGCGACGATGATCAGGAGTACATTACTCGTCAATCCGGCGTCAACAGCTGCGGTACCGATTACGATACCACCTACGATACCGATGGTCTGCCCGATTTTCGTTGGAAGCCGTGCTCCCGCTTCCCGGAGGAGTTCAATCGTCAATTCAAGGATGATCACTTCAAGGATCGGCGGAAAAGGGATGTCGGACCTTGACGAAACAATGGTAGCCATCAACTCAGGGGGAATCATCTCGAAATGATACGTCAGAACAGCGACATATAAAGGTGTGCTGAGAACGGAAAAGATAACGGCAAATAAGCGGATCAGCCGGAACACGGAAGCCAGATGCCACGGTAGAAAGTAATCATCCGAGGCCCCGAAAAACTCGACGACCGTTGTCGGACACGTGAGGGCGTGAGGTGATCCATCGACTAAAATGGCTACTTTTCCTTCAACAAGGCTTGAGACGACCCTGTCCGGCCTTTCCGTATCAAGCAGCTGGGGAAAGGGAGAATGATTGTTATCAGCAATCATCTGTGTGACGAACGAGCTGTCGATCAACTGGTCATACTCGATATCCTGGAGTCTTTGAATGACGGTTTCAACGTTATCCTGATCCGCTATCCCGTCTACGTAAACGACAGCGGTCCGGGTGCTCGTCATTTTGCCCACCTGCAGTTCTTTCACGGTCAGCTGCGGAAGCGGCAGTCGTTTCCGGATCAGATTGATGTTGGTATTGATCGTTTCCACAAATGCTTCCTTCGGCCCGACAACACTGAATTCGACTTCCGGTATGCTCACATCTCTCGATTCCAAGGAAACCGCCGGAACGAGGAGCACCTGTTCCATAGAGGATTTCACTTGGATCATAATGTAACCGAACATCACTTTCGTCTGGATCACTTTCAGATCATCAGTAATCAGAACGTTCTCAACAGGAATCGTCTCTTTGATTTCCTTCAATCCGTGCAGGGCATGACTGTTCAACGTGGTGAGCACAGAACGGTTCAAAATTTTCGAATCGCTCATCGTCTTCAAGTAGGAAACGGTACATCGGGTCATTCCGTCGAGTTCAAATTGAATGAAATCCTCGGAATGACCCAGCACTTCAATAAATTCAGGCAGCGTGTCGCTCTGGTTATACGACGGCTTCTGCCCGCCCTGCTTTTTTTTGTTTTTCCGCATCCATTTCCACATGATGAGCTCCTTACGTTAAGTCTGACTTCTTCTCTCTTATCATCCGCACCTCGTAATAATTTATACTCAAGCGGACAGGATAAGGGGGATTAAGGAGGGCGCGACATGCTTTATGCCTATCTTTCCCCATTGTTTTTGATCGTCTGCATCTTTGTTTCGACCCTGTTTGTAGTCGACTGGCTCGCCAAAATGTTGATCTATGGATTTCTTGTGAATTTCATATTCCTACCATGGCTCCTTCTTTACCGCCATGAAGATAAAGATACGCAGGAGGGAAAACGCAATGCCGGAGAAGAAACTAACAGCCAATGAAATCGGGCTGCTGTGGACGCAGTACATCCAGAACAGTATGGCCGTCCCTGTACTCGAATACTTGAAAAATACATGTGAGGATGAGGAAGTAAAACCACTGATCCAGCTGTCGAGGGATCTGGCGGATAAGGGAATCGAAACGTGCAGGACATTTTTCCAGAAAGCCTGTCTCCCTGTCCCCAACGGATTTTCCCTCGACGATTTAAACCCGAGGGCGAAGAAATTGTTTACGGATGCCTTTATTTTGTCGTTTTTAGAGCATATGGGAAAAGTCGGACTAACGTCGGACGGCTACTCCCTCGGGGCTTCTGCGAATAGTGATGTCCGCGCTTTCTTTACCAATCGGATCGATCAGCAGGATAAACTCTACAATCTGAGCGTGCGCACGGCGCTTGAAAAAGGGATCTATACGAGAGCTCCTCAAATTGAAGTTCTGAATGAGACGGAATACATCGAAAGCAAAGCCTACTACCATCCGTTTCACAAGCGTTCCTTGAATACGATAGAAATCACCCATATTTATGAGAACGTCAAAAACAATGCCCTCGGGGAAGTGGTCTGTCAGGCCTTCGGGCAGACCAGCAAAAATAAAACCGTGAAAAAGTATATGAGACGTGGAAAACGCATCTCCATCGATCATCGGATCTGCCTTTCCAATATCCTTGAGAATTCTGGAATCACCGTTCCCATGACATCTGCGAGTTTATTGACTACGAGTACCGACCCGGTATTTTCCGACAGGCTCATGATGTATATGATCAGCGTCCTCATATCCGCCGGGCAGGGGAACTATGTCAACGGGGCAGCCGTAAGTCTGCGCTATGACATCGTCTATCACTATCACAAGCTCATGCTGGAAGCGGCCATCTACGGAAAAGACGGCTTGGATATTATGATTGAGAACGGCTGGTTTGAAGAGCCTCCGCAGGCACCGGACAGACAGAGACTCATCCAATAAACTCAGCGGAAGAGGAATAGACATGAAGGAAAAACGATTGGAAATTATACTATGGAGTATTGCGTTCCCGGGGTTCGGGCAGATCCTGAACGGACATTTTATCAAAGGGCTCTCCTTTATCATCATTGAAGTGATTTTGAACTACAACAGCCGCTTCAATATGGCCATCATACACAGCTTTCACGGGGATATCGCCAAAGCGGTCGATGTGACCCATTACCAGTGGCTCATGTTTTATCCGTGTATCTATATGTTTGCCGTATGGGATGCCTATGCCCATGCCGATGGAAAGGTTCCGGCCTATTCATTCCTTCCGTTTGCTTTTTCTGCCTACTTCGTCACGGTGGGATTGATTTTTTCATCCACTCTTCGCTTATTCGGCGTATTGATCGGACCGATCTGGCTGCCGATACTCTTCCTTATCCCAGGTATTGGAAGCGGCCTGATTCTGAGGAGGCTGCTTCTCCGTTATGCTGATCATTCCTCCTGAATATGCCCCCGGCTTGTTTGAACATTCCATGATGGTGGAATGAGCACACTAAAACAAGTTGGAGGAGGAATTGAAATGAATCGACAAGAACGTCAGACACAAGGTCAACCGGGTCAGGAGCAGGAGCGGCAGCCAGGTACAGAGGGAGCGATGAACCCATCTCCCCTCCAGGCGGATGACGATTACAAAAGCGGAAATAAGCTGCAGGGGAAAGTCGCATTGATCACAGGCGGCGACAGCGGCATCGGTCGTTCCGTCGCCATCGGTTATGCGAAAGAAGGCGCCGATGTAGCGATTTCCTACTTAGAAGAGCATGAAGATGCGGAATATACGAAGAAGCAGGTCGAAGCCGAAGGACGCCGGGCGATTTTGATTGCCGGGGACGTCGGCGAGGAGTCCGTCTGTCAGGAAGCCGTGGAAAGAACCGTGAAGGAACTCGGTCAGCTTGATATTCTTGTGAACAACGCAGCTGAACAGCATCCGACCGACGACCTGCTGAATATTTCAACGGAGCAGCTGGAGCGTACATTTAAAACGAATATCTATTCGGTCTTCCATATGACGAAAGCTGCCCTGCCTCATTTGAAGCAGGGAAGTTCCATCATCAATACAGCTTCCGTCAACCCTTATGTCGGAAACCCCGATCTTGTGGACTATACAGCTACGAAAGGCGCGGTCGTTGCGTTCACACGTTCAATGGCGAAACAGCTTGTCGATAAAGGCATCCGCGTCAACGGGATTGCGCCGGGGCCGATTTGGACACCACTCATTCCATCCACCTTTTCTGAGGATAAAGTGGAACAATTCGGTACCAACACCCCGATGGGACGCCCGGGACAGCCGGTGGAGCACGTCGGAAGCTATGTGCTGCTGGCCTCTGATGACTCTACGTATATCACCGGACAGTTTATCCATATCAACGGCGGCATGTTCACGTCCAGCTGAGGAGAGGAAGAGACCTATGCCGGAAGGACCGGAAATCCGCCGTGCTGCGGATCAAGTAGAAAAAGCACTCAAAGGTCGGGCTGTGCTCGACCTTTTTTTCGCCTTTGAGCGATTACAGGAATATGAGGAGATTTTACAGGGGGATGTCGTTGAAAAAGTGGATACGAAGGGAAAAGCGATGCTCATCCGCTTTCAAAGGGGCTACACGATTTATTCGCACAATCAGCTGTACGGCAAATGGATGATCCGGAACGCCTATAACTATCCGGACACCAACCGCCAGCTCCGCCTTGCGCTGCACAATGAAAAAAAGTCCGCCCTGCTATACAGTTCCTCGGATATTGAAGTGCTCCGCACAGAGGAGGCAGAGGAACACCCGTTTATCCGGAAGACTGGGCCGGACCTGCTCAGTGAACCGGTAACAGCAGAAGTTCTGTTCGAACGCTTCATCAGCAGGAGGTTCCGGAACCGCAAATGGACGTCCCTGCTGCTCGATCAATCATTTATCGCTGGAATCGGCAACTATCTGCGCAGTGAAATCCTATTCAAGGCCGGCATCTCCCCTTCCGCCCGCCCTTCTGATTGTTCAGAGGAACAGCTTCGGAAAGCCGCCGAAGCGTCGATCGACCTGACATGGCAGTCGTACCGCCATAAAGGCATCACGAATGATCTTGAACTGGCCGGTCAGTTGAAAAAACAGGGCATCAAGCGCCGGGACTACCGTCACTGGGTGTTCAACCGGGCAGGTAAGTCCTGTCGGATCGATGGCACAGAAATCGAAAAGATCCAGGCGGCTTCCAGAAGGCTCTATTACTGTCCGACGTGTCAAAAACACCCGGAACGCTAGCGGAAAAAGATATGCTCGGCATGAATGCCCTCCTCCCCAAGGGTAAGAATACCAAAAGAATAGAAAGGCAGCCGGCGTTTGTCCGTAATGGATCCGGGATTGAACAGCAGTGTCTTTTTAAAGTAACGGAGAACAGGGATGTGGGAATGGCCGTAAATAATAAGGTCCGGGGGATGTTCCTGAAAAGCTTCCACCGCCCGCTTTTCCGTCGTTTTCTTATCCCCGTGTCCGTGGACGACGCCGATGAAATACCCGGCCCACGTTACGAGCTGTCGTTCGGGCACGATCTCTTTCATGTCTTCACCATCAACGTTACCGTACACCCCTGTGACAGGAGCAAAGCGGCTCAGTTCTTCAAAAACGTCCGGCGTCTGCCAGTCGCCGGCATGAATGATCTGGTCCGCTTCTTGTAACGCAGTCACCAGACGATCAGGCAGACGGGACGCTTTTTTCGGCATATGTGTATCAGACAGCGCGACAATCTTCATATAGATCCCTCCTAAAAAAGCCACCCTATCGGTCTATGATAGAGTGGCTTGCTGTTATTGAATCGGTGTTTTATTCGGTGTGCCCGCTTTACGCGGGTATTTTTTCGGTGTCTTCCGCCGTTTTTCAACGATGGCAATATTCCGTTCACTGCCCTCTTCCGGAAGCTCGAACGTGTAGATATCCTTCACTTCGCCTCCGACCGTTTGAATAGCGATCTCGGCCTCTTCCATTTCGTCTCTCAGGTTCGGTCCCTTCATAGCCATGAAGCGGCCGCCCTTCTGCGTTAACGGCAGACAAAGCTCACTGAGGACGGACATCCGGGCGACGGCACGGGCCATCACCAGGTCATAGCTTTCCCGAAAGCCCGTGTTTTTCCCGAAGTTTTCGGCACGATCATGGTAAAAAGCGACATCATCCAGCCCCAATTCGTGGGCTAAGTGATTCAGGAACGTGATCCGTTTCTTCAACGAATCGACAATCGTCACCTTCAGATGCGGAAAGACGATTTTCAGCGGCAGACTAGGGAAACCAGCCCCCGCTCCGACATCACAGATACGGAGGGGTTCGGAAAAATCATAGTAAAAAGCAGCTGTCAAAGAATCATAAAAGTGTTTCAAATACACGCCTTCCTGATCGGTGATGGCGGTCAGGTTCATTTTTTCGTTCCACTCGACGAGAATTTCGAAATAACGCTGAAACTGGTGCTGCTGCTGTTCATTTAGTTCAATGCCTTGTTCTTTTAAAGCGTTCAGAAAGGTGTTCGTATCCATAAACCCATCCTTTCGAGTTATTCTCCAGACACACGAGCGATTCTGCCCTGCTCAATATACACAAGCAGGATGGAAACATCCGCCGGGTTCACACCGGATACACGGGAAGCCTGTCCGACTGAAAGTGGACGGACCGCTTTCAGACGGTCACGCGCTTCTGAAGCCAGACCGTGGATGGCATCGTAATCGATGTTCTCTGGAATTTTTTTCGTTTCCATTTTCTTCATACGGTCAATCTGCTCGATCGCCTTCTTGATATAACCGTTATATTTCGTTTGGATTTCAACCTGCTCTTTGACATCATCCGGCAGTTGAACCTCACTGGCACTTAAGCGCTCAATGTGGCTGTAATTCATTTCCGGACGTTTCAAGAGATCTACCGCGCGGATGGCGTCTTTCAGTTTCGAGCCTCCGGCTTCTTCGATGACGGCCTGTACCTCATCGGTTTCCTTCAAAATCACTTTATCGAGACGTTTTTTCTCGTCTTCGATCAAACGCTGTTTCTCAAGGAAACGGTTGTAGCGGTCCTCAGGAATCAACCCGAGTTGATACCCGATTTCGGTCAGGCGGAGATCCGCATTATCATGACGCAGCATGAGACGGAATTCCGCACGGGACGTCAAAAGACGATACGGCTCGCCGGTTCCTTTTGTGACAAGGTCATCAATCATGACACCGATATAGCCCTGGGAACGGTCAAGAATCAGTGTATCAAGATCAAGGGCTTTGGCAGCGGCGTTGATTCCCGCCATCAGCCCCTGCCCCGCGGCTTCTTCATAGCCGGACGTTCCGTTCAGCTGACCAGCTGTGAAAAGACCATCAATTTTCTTCGTTTCAAGTGTCGGCCAGAGCTGTGTAGGGACGATGGAGTCATACTCGATCGCATAGCCGGCCCGCATGATTTCAGCGTTTTCCAGTCCCGGTACTGTCCGCATCATTTCGTTCTGGACGTATTCAGGCAGGGATGTCGACAAGCCCTGGACGTACACTTCCTCCGTGTCACGACCTTCCGGCTCAAGGAAAATCTGGTGCCGCGGCTTATCATTGAAGCGGACGATTTTATCTTCGATGGACGGGCAGTAGCGCGGCCCTGTCCCTTTGATCGCCCCGGAGTACATCGCTGAGAGACCGAGATTATCATTAATGATTTTGTGCGTGTCTTCATTCGTATACGTCAGCCAGCAAGGGATCTGATCCGTAATGAATTCGGTCGTTTCATAGGAAAAGGAGCGCGGCTCTTCTTCCCCCGGCTGGATTTCCGTTTTGGAATAATCAATGGTATGGCTGTTGACGCGCATCGGTGTTCCAGTCTTGAAGCGGACCATCTCAATGCCCATCTCTTCCAGCTGTTCGGAAAGAGAAACGGTGGAACGCTGGTTGTTCGGTCCACTTTCATAGGATATGTCACCGATGATGACGCGTCCGCGCATGAAGGTTCCTGTCGTTACGATAACCGTCGGCGCATAGTACGCTGCCTTCGTTTCTGTGACAACACCTTTTATCTGATCGTCCTCGACAAGCAGCTGCTTCACCATCGCCTGGCGCAGCGTCAGATTTTCCTGATTTTCAAGCACACGCTTCATTTCCTTGATATAAAGCGGCTTATCCGCCTGGGCACGCAGCGCACGCACAGCTGGACCTTTTCTCGTGTTCAATAGACGCATCTGGATGTGGGTCTTATCAATCACCTTACCCATTGCGCCTCCTAATGCATCAATTTCCCGGACGACAATCCCCTTAGCCGGACCCCCGATGGACGGGTTACACGGCATAAAGGCGACAAGGTCGAGGTTCAGGGTCAGCATCAATGTCTTCGCCCCGCGGCGCGCTGCTGCAAGTCCTGCCTCTACGCCCGCGTGACCGGCACCAATTACTATTACATCATAATGCCCTGCATCATATGTCATTTGGATGTCTCTCCTTTAAATAGTTGTTCCAAAATCACTCTATATTTACGAACCAACACTTATTTACCTAAACAGAACTGGGAGAACAGTTGATCAATCAGGCTGTCATGTACCGACTCACCGACGATCTCCCCGAGAATTTCCCACGTACGGGTCACATCGATTTGAACGACATCCAGAGGGACGCCCATTGCCATCCCGTTTTGTGCGTCTTCAAGCGCCTGCTTGGCCTGCTTCAGCAGCTGCACGTGGCGGACATTGGAGACATACGTCATATCACCGGCATCAAGATCTCCTTCAAAGAAGGTCTCGCCGATTGCCTGCTCAAGCTGATCGATGCCTTCTTCGCGAATCAGCGCCGTCGTAATGACCGGCTGATCGTTCGCGAGCTCCTTCACACGATCAAGATCGAGCTTTTTCTCAAGATCGGTTTTGTTCACGATGACGATCACATTCATGTCGCTGATTGCTTCAAACAACTTCTCATCTTCCTCGGTCAGTTCATCGCCATAGTTTAACACAAGCAGGATCAAATCGGCTTCCTTCAGCACTTGACGGGAGCGCTCCACGCCAATCCGTTCGACGATATCTTCCGTTTCCCTGATCCCCGCCGTATCGATCAGCCGCAGAGGCACCCCGCGGACATTGACATACTCTTCGATGACATCCCGCGTCGTCCCCGGGATTTCCGTTACGATGGCTTTGTTTTCATGAACAAGAGCGTTCATCAATGAGGACTTCCCGACGTTCGGACGACCGATAATCGCAGTCCCGAGACCTTCCCGCAGGATCTTGCCCTGCTTGGCCGTCTCTAAGATCCGCTCGACTTCCTCGTGCACTTCCTTCGTTTTCTGCTCCATCATGTCATGGGACATTTCTTCGACATCATCGTACTCCGGATAATCGATGTTCACTTCGACGTGTGCAAGCGTCTCTAAAAGCTTCTGACGCAGATTGTGAATCAGATTGGACAGGCGTCCATCCATCTGCTTCAGCGCAACATCCATCGCCCGGTCTGTCTTGGCACGGATCAGATCCATAACCGCTTCGGCCTGGGAAAGATCGATCCGCCCGTTCATAAACGCACGCTTCGTGAATTCCCCCGGTTCAGCAAGACGGGATCCCGCAGCCAGTGCGATTTCAAGCACCCGGTTCACAGACACGAGTCCACCGTGGCAGTTGATCTCAACGATGTCTTCTCTCGTAAATGTTTTCGGGGCACGCATGACAGAAACCATCACTTCCTCTGCCATTTCACCGGTTTCCGGATCGATGATCTTTCCGTAATGCATCGTATGGGAATCAACGTTGTTCAAATCCTTCCCTTGAAAAAGACCGGCGGCTGTCGAAACAGCCTGGGGACCGCTCAAACGGACGATGGCAATGGCTCCTTCCCCCACCGGGGTGGAAATCGCCGCTATTGTATCTGTTTCCATACGTTTTCACCTCCTGGAATGATTGGTTATCTATAGTTATCCGAAATATTTTTCACTAGTCACTAACATACTACCTTACCACACACCCGTGTGTTTTGAAAAGATATGCGGACCGAAATCCGCATCAGGCGGTTATCCACATGTGCATAACCTGCCATCTATCATCTTTTCCCCGCAAGAGGTCTCCAATACCCCTTGTGGACAACCGTACAGCCAAAAAAATACTCCTGCCGGCTTTTCGGGCAGAAGTATTTGTTGAAATCAGCGTGGGTGAATGACGACATGCCGGCGCGGATCGTTTCCGTCCGACGATGTTTTCACCTGGTCATGCTGCTGCAAAGCATTGTGAATGATTTTTCTTTCATAGGAAGGCATCGGCTCAAGCCGTACGTCCCGGTTCGTCCGGACCGCTTTATCTGCCAGCCGTCCAGCCAGGTTCTCAAGTGTTTCTTTCCGACGGCTTCGATACCCCTCTGCATCAAGCATAACGGTATAAAAAACGTCAGATTCACGGTTGACGACGAGCTGAGCCAGATATTGAAGTGAATTCAATGTCTGACCACGCTTGCCGATCAGGACAGCGATCTGTTCTCCCTCCAGGTTGAGGAAGATATCCCGCTGCCGCACTTCTGAATGGACCTGAACAGGAGCTCCCATTTGTTCTGCTACTTCATAGATGAATGTTTCAGCATCCTGCAGAGGATTTTTCTTGATGGCTACTTTGACAATCGCTGGTTTGGAACCAAACCCAAGAAATCCTTTTTTACCTTCATCAATGATATCAATGGTGACTTGATCTTTTGATGTCTGTAATTGTTCTAATGCAGATTGGACCGCTTCATCAATGGATGGACCCGTAGCAGTTAATTGTTTCACTCACTTGCTCCTCCCGTCGCATCTTTCATCATTGGTTTACGGATGAATACCGTCTGCAGAATCATAACGATGTTACCGACGATCCAGTACAGGGCAAGGGCAGATGGGAAGAAGAATGCGAATGTACCAATCATCAGCGGCATCACATAAAGCATCATCTGCATCTGCGGGTTCTGCGCTGCTGCGCCGCCCGCCATCATTAGTTTTTGCTGCAGGAAGGTCGTTCCAGCTGTCAAAATGGCCAGGAATGGATCGGATGAACCGAGTTCCAGCCATAGGAAGTTATGCGTCTGAATCTCCGAAGTTCTCATAATGGCATGATAGAATCCGATCAAAATCGGCATCTGCACGATGATCGGCAGACAGCCCGCCAGCGGGTTCACGCCGTGCTTTTGGAACAGCTGCATCGTCTCCTGCTGGAGCTTCTGCTGTGTCTGGGCATCCTTGGATGAATATTGTTCACGAAGACTCTGTAATTCCGGTTGAATATCCTGCATCGCTTTGGAGCTTTTCAACTGCTTAACGTTCAACGGAAGCAGAACCAATCGAATGATAATCGTTACAACAATGATCGACAATCCATAGCTGCCACTGAAAAGGTCCGCAAAAAATAGTAGGGTTTGAGACAATGGCCATACGATATACTCGTTCCAAAAACCTGTGCTATCCGAGTTGATTTCCTGGTTTACCTGCGTACACCCGGATAGGAACGTAAGCACGCCCGCCATGGCAAGCAGTGCTATCATTTTATTACGCAACGTTCCTTCCTCCTTAAATGACTCTTCACTTTTTCTTCTATCAAAACGATCGTACTACGACAATCATAAGTTTAGCATTAATGACTGTCCTTTTTCTATAACGATTACGTGCGAATTTTCTTATTTAGAAGCTTGGACCTCATAAGTACATGGGTCAGGCTTTTCTTTATTTCATGAAAATCCATCTGGCTGGCCGGCTTACGTGCAATGACCACCAGATCATAGTGAGGATGGATATCGTCTTCCAGCTCATGAAAGGCCTGGCGCAGGTAGCGCTTAATCTGGTTGCGCTTGACCGCATGTCCCAGCTTCTTGCTGACGGAAAGACCAATGCGGAAATGCGTCTGCTCTTTTTTCTTCATGTAGTAGATCACCAGCTGCCGGTTGGCGAAAGACTGGCCGCCTTGAAAGACCTTCTGAAATTCCTCGTTTTTCTTAATTCGATTTACTTTCTTCATCGAACACCCTCCAGATGAGTGAACATAGAGGGAGATACTGCCCTCACATTCCGATCAATCCCGTTAAAACGTTCTCAAATTATCCTTAAAATAAAAGCGGGACGTTCGATCCGCCCCACTTTCGACTTTCCCTATTCTGAAAAAAAGACCACTGATAGTTTTCAGTGGCCTATGCGGATAGAACTTTTCTTCCTTTACGACGACGGCGTGCAAGAACTTTACGTCCATTTGCAGAGCTCATGCGTGAACGGAAGCCGTGTACTTTTTTACGCTTACGATTATTTGGTTGAAACGTGCGTTTACTCATTATATATACACCTCCTGGGCAATAATCCAATAAAACAATTAAAAGGCAGTCTTGAACAGTATAATAAAATGACCCCTGAATTGTCAACTCGATTTTCAATCTTCCTTTTTTCGATTCTGCACGACGTTATATAACAGGCTGTAGTATAACACATCAAAAAGGCCCCCGGCAGCGATCTTCATTCCTTTCACATGACGAACATTCACAGCCATTGTGTATAATTTTTCAGCGGTTTTTGACTGTCCACAACAAATATCGACAAGAAAACCACAAAATCCAGTGCTGTGGATGAAAGTTTTCTACAAGCCCTTGATATTGTGGATAAGTTACGCCGCCCCATTGCAAGCCGTGTTTTTATCTGGTATCATATTTGTGTTTAACAGCGATTGACTTCAAAACAGTTGAGATCTTTTCCACAGACTGTGGATAACATGTGGACATTTATTAACAGACCTGTTTATGTAGTTATACACAAGCGTGTGGACAATGAAAATAACTCTCTGGAAGTCTAGTAAAATCAACATTCAAACATCCACACCCGTGCAGCACTGATGAGGATGTACAACCTTATACAAACCTTATACGAGCGCCTTTCGATCCTTTTGCTACGTTCGAAAAAGAGAACGAAAGGTGTTTTTGTTTTCCAATGAAACAGAGAGGGGTGAAACAATTTGGAGAACATCCACGAACTATGGAACAATACGCTGGACCATATAAAAGAAAAAATAAGCAAGCCCAGCTTTGAAACATGGCTTAAAGCGACAAAAGCCGACTCCCTTAGTGAAAATACGCTGACAATCGTCGCTCCAAACGAATTCGCCAGAGACTGGCTTGAAAACCAATACGAAAGCTTGATTACAGAAACATTATATGAGGTAACGGGGGCCGAACTGGAAACAAAGTTCATCATTCCAGAGTCCAAGGACGATGCCCTGGAGGACGTGAAGCTGTCTTCCAAAAAGGTTCCGAATGTAAAAAATAACGGAAATGAAGAATCGCCTCAGAGCATGCTCAATTCCAAATATACCTTTGATACATTCGTCATCGGATCCGGCAACCGCTTCGCCCATGCAGCCTCACTGGCTGTAGCCGAAGCACCGGCAAAAGCCTATAACCCGCTGTTCATCTACGGAGGGGTCGGGCTTGGGAAAACACACCTGATGCACGCCATCGGCCATTATGTGCTTGATCATAATCCGAATGCCAAAGTCGTTTATCTGTCCTCGGAAAAATTCACGAACGAATTCATCAACTCGATCCGGGACAACAAGGCCGTCAATTTCAGAAATAAGTACCGCAGCGTTGATGTCCTTCTTATTGATGACATCCAGTTCCTCGCAGGCAAAGAGCAGACACAGGAGGAATTCTTCCATACATTTAATACGCTCCACGAGGAAAGCAAGCAGATCGTCATCTCCAGTGATCGTCCGCCGAAAGAGATCCCGACCCTGGAAGATCGTCTGCGTTCCCGCTTCGAATGGGGATTGATCACAGACATTACACCGCCGGACCTGGAAACAAGAATCGCGATTTTGAGGAAAAAAGCGAAGGCAGAAGGGTTGGATATCCCGAACGAAGTCATGCTTTACATCGCCAACCAGATCGACACCAACATCCGTGAACTGGAAGGCGCCTTGATTCGTGTCGTTGCCTACTCTTCCTTGATCAACAGCGATATCAATGCCTCTCTGGCAGCTGAAGCGCTGAAGGATATTATTCCAAGCTCCAAGCCGAAGGTGATTACGATTGAAGCCATTCAGGAGATGGTCGGAGAAAAATATAATGTGAGGCTGGAAGATTTCCCTGCTAAAAAGCGGACGAAATCCGTAGCCTTCCCCCGTCAGATCGCTATGTATTTATCAAGAGAACTGACCGACTTCTCTCTGCCGAAGATTGGGGAAGAGTTCGGCGGCCGGGACCATACCACCGTCATTCATGCTCATGAAAAAATTTCAAAAATGGTCGCGGATGATCAGCAGCTCCAAAAAGAGCTCGATGAAATCAAAGAGCAGCTTAAATCCCACTAGTGGATAATGTGGACAGTAGTTGCAGGTTCATCAACAACCTATCCACATGTGTATAACAAGCCATATAAAGGCTTTGATAAGGTTATCCACAATTCCACAGCCTATACTAGTACTATTACGACCTTTTTTATAAAAAAATATATAATACAAGCTCATTAGGAGGAGTGTTCGGAAATGAAATTTGTCATCCAGCGGGATCAGTTGATGGATAGTGTGCAGAATGTCATGAAAGCCATATCTTCAAGAACAACGATTCCAATCTTAACGGGAATGAAATTAGAAGCCACTTCAGAAGGAATTAAATTAACAGGCAGTGATTCAGATATCTCGATCGAATCTTTTATCCCTGCAGAAGAAGATGGCATCGTGTATGCAGAAGATATTGAACCAGGCAGCATTATTCTTCAGGCTAAGTATTTTCCTGATATCGTAAGAAAGCTCCCGCAGAACACGGTGGAAATCACCAGCGATGAGTCGAGAAATGTCACGATCCGCTCAGGGAATGCAGAATTCCACTTGAACGGCCAGGACCCTGAAGAATATCCACAGCTTCCCCAGCTTCATACGGAGGACAGCTTTGAACTGCCGATTGATCTTTTGAAAAACCTGATCAGACAGACGGTATTTGCTGTATCCACTTCAGAAACGCGCCCGATTCTTACAGGGGTCCATGTGAAAATGGATGAAGGCAGCCTTGAGTTCATTGCAACCGACAGCCACCGCCTGGCGTCAAGGAAAGTCTCTCTTGACCAGCCTGAAGGAAAATCCCTGCCTGCGGTCGTCATTCCAGGAAAGAGTCTGACAGAATTGAATAAAATTCTTGACGATTCGGATGATAAAATTGAAATCAGCGTAACAGACAACCAGGTCCTTTTCCGTACGAAGCATTTATACTTCCTGTCCCGTCTGCTGGACGGAAACTATCCAGAAACATCCCGCTTGATTCCGGAGCAGAGTAAAACCGTCGTCAAGATCGATGCCAAGGATCTTCTTCAGTCCGTCGACCGTGCCTCTCTATTAGCAAAAGAGAACCGCAACAACGTCGTAAGACTTGTGACTAAAGAATCCAACCATCTTGAAATTACCGGGAACTCACCGGAAGTCGGAAATGTCGTGGAAGAAGTAACGGCGAATGATGTCGATGGGGAAGACTTGAAAATCTCTTTCAGTGCGAAATATATGATGGACGCTCTGAAAGCCGTCGACTATGATCAAGTCAAAGTCGAATTTACGGGTGCCATGCGTCCGTTCCTGATCCGCCCGGTTGATGATGATCAGATTCTTCAGCTGATTCTTCCCGTACGGACATACTAAAATATAAAACGTTGAATAAAAGAAGGTGCTCGATAACTTTCATAGGAGCACCTTCTTCTTTTTGTCCTCAAAAACAGGAGGAATCCGCAGAAAAAGCACCTGTGGAAAACCGCAGGGAAGAAGAAATGAAGTTATCCACATTGGGGATATCCGGTTTAAACAACCGGCAGCAGAAGAGTTCGAGGGATTGGACTTTCCTTACACCTTTATCTTTAGTAAAATATAGAGATAGGTGAATTCATGAAATAGGGTGAAAATATATGAGCGAAGAAATTGGAATCAGCACAGAATACATCCCACTCGGGCAGTTTCTGAAATTAGCGAACGTTGTCGAATCTGGTGGAATGGTGAAAATTTTTCTGGCTGAATTTGAAGTGAATGTAAATGGTGAACCGGAAAACCGCAGAGGACGGAAACTGTACGTGGGCGATACAGTGGAGATTGAGGAATTCGGCATCTATAAAGTTGTAAGCGAAGGGTAACCCCCTCCATCTATGTATATCCATGAGCTGTCCCTGCGTTCTTATCGTAATTACGAGCAGCTTTCATTGAGCTTCGACCATACGATCAATGTGATTATTGGTGAAAATGCCCAAGGAAAGACGAATTTGATGGAAGCCATCTATACGCTTGCCTTTACCCGGTCCCACCGGACGCCGCGGGACAAAGAATTGATACAGTGGGACCAGGAATATGGTAAAATAAAAGGGACGATCTATAAACGTAACCGCCGCTTTCCTCTGGAGATCATCATTTCCAACAAAGGGAAAAAAGCGAAGTTGAATCATATTGAGCAGAAGCGTCTCAGTGACTATATCGGCGCTTTGAATGTTGTCATGTTTGCACCTGAGGATTTGAATCTCGTCAAAGGGAGTCCTCAGGTGCGTCGTCGGTTTATTGACATGGAAATCGGCCAGATCCAGCCTGCCTATATCTATCACCTCGGGCAGTATCAAAAGATTTTGAAGCAGCGGAACCACCTGTTGAAGGATCTTCAGCGCAAACCGCAGGCGGACCGGACGATGCTCGGTATTTTGACCGAGCAGCTTGTGGAGCACGCCGTGACCATCATTGAACGACGCTTCAAGTTTCTCCAGCTTCTCAGATCCTGGGCAGGTCCGATCCATGAAGGGATCAGCCGCAGCCTTGAACAGCTTGAAATTTCCTATGATGCAAGTGTGAAAGTATCAGAGGATATGAATTTGGAAACAATAAAGAAGACGTATATAGAGAAGTTCCAGGAAATCGAAACGAAGGAAGTCGAACGGGGGACCACTTTGGCAGGCCCTCACAGGGATGATCTGGTTTTCTACGTAAACGGAAAAGACGTCCAGACATACGGGTCGCAAGGTCAACAGCGGACGACAGCCTTATCTTTGAAACTCGCTGAAATTGAACTGATTCATAGTGAAGTAGGAGAATATCCGATTCTGCTGCTGGATGATGTTCTAAGCGAACTGGATGATTTCCGTCAGTCCCACCTGCTTCATACAATCCAGGGGAAAGTCCAGACGTTTGTATCGACTACGAGCATCGACGGGATTGAGCATGAAGCTTTGGAAGAAGCGGCCATTTTCCGTGTGAAAGAAGGAACGATCGAGATAGAGAAATGAGGTGTACCGCATGTTTATTCACATTGGGGATGATCATGTGATTCAGTCGAAGGATGTCGTGGCTATTATCGATCATAGTTTGATTTCCTCCTCATCCATCATCGAGGAAATGATCGTCAGCCAGCGGAAAAACAGACGCGTCATAGAATCACAGGAACATCAGGCAAAAGCCATCGTCATTACCAGTGATGTTATTTATTTCAGTCCTCTTTCCGTGTACACGCTGAAAAAGCGGGCGAACATGATGACGACGCTGAACAAGCTCGAGGATTTTTCCGAAGAGCCGATGGAATAGATAGAGAGAACATTTGGTGTAAGAGATTACTGTCAAACCACTTGAGAAATGTAGGTGAGTACCATGAAGGAAGATATTATCGAAGAACAGCAGACCTATGATGAAAGTCAGATACAGGTGCTTGAAGGTCTGGAAGCTGTTCGGAAGCGTCCCGGCATGTACATTGGATCCACCAATGAAAAAGGGCTGCACCACCTCGTGTGGGAAATTGTCGATAACAGTATCGATGAAGCGATGGCCGGCCATTGTGACCACATCCAGGTCATGATTGAAAAAGACAACAGCATCACCGTTACGGATAACGGACGCGGGATTCCTGTCGGTATTCAGGAAAAAACCGGACGTCCGGCTGTCGAGGTTATTTTGACGGTTCTTCACGCCGGAGGTAAATTCGGCGGAGGCGGTTATAAAGTCTCCGGAGGACTTCACGGTGTTGGTGCTTCTGTCGTAAACGCCCTGTCTACAAAACTGGAAGTCTTCGTCCACCGTGATGGTCAGATCCACTACCAGTCCTACAAGCGCGGCGTACCGGAAGAAGACTTGAAAGTAGTCGGGGAGACCGATCAAACCGGTACCCGTATCCATTTCATCCCTGATGATGAAATCTTCCAGGAAACGCAGGAATACAAGTTTGAGGTCCTGGCCAACCGGCTGCGTGAGCTTGCCTTTTTGAACAAAGGCCTGACGATCACGATTGAAGATAAACGTACGGATGAAGATCCCGTCGATTACTACTACGAAGGAGGCATTCTTTCCTACGTTGAACATATGAACCGCACCCGTGAAGCGATTCATGATGCGTTCTTCATCGAAGGGGAGCAGGATGAAATCTCGATCGAAATCGCTATGCAGTACAATGACGGTTTCGCCAGCAATATTTATTCCTATGCCAACAACATTCATACGTATGAGGGCGGGACACACGAATCCGGATTTAAAACCGGACTGACCCGTGTCATCAATGATTACGCGAGAAAGAACAGTATGTTCAAGGAGACCGACCCGAATCTGACCGGTGATGACGTTCGTGAAGGTCTGACAGCGATTATTTCCATCAAGCACCCGGATCCCCAGTTTGAGGGGCAGACGAAGACGAAGCTCGGAAACAGTGAAGCCCGTACCGTTACCGATGCGCTGTTCTCGGAATCCTTCTCAAAGTTTCTGTTTGAAAACCCGACGATGGCGAAGACGATTGTCGAAAAGGGTCTGATGGCTTCCCGGGCCCGTATGGCTGCGAAGAAAGCTCGTGAACTGACACGTCGTAAAAACGCGCTGGAAGTCTCCAACCTGCCTGGTAAACTGGCGGACTGCTCCTCCAAGGATGCCAACATATCAGAACTGTATATTGTTGAGGGTGACTCCGCGGGTGGATCAGCCAAACAGGGAAGGGACCGTCATTTCCAGGCGATTCTTCCGCTGCGTGGTAAAATCATCAACGTGGAAAAAGCCCGCCTTGATAAAATCCTGTCCAACAATGAGGTCCGGGCCATTATTACAGCCCTCGGTACAGGAATCGGGGAAGAATTTGATATTTCCAAAGCCCGTTACCATAAAATCGTGATCATGACGGATGCTGATGTGGACGGCGCCCATATCCGGACGCTGCTTCTCACTTTCTTCTACCGTTACATGCGTCCACTGATCGAATCGGGCTACATTTACATTGCCCAGCCGCCTCTTTATAAAATCCAGCAGGGGAAAGCGGTGTACTACACGTACAGCGACAAACAGCTGGATGCGAAACTGGCGGAGCTGTCCAGTTCACCGAAACCAAGCGTCCAGCGTTATAAGGGTCTTGGAGAGATGAACCCGGAGCAGCTTTGGGAAACGACAATGGATCCGGAAACACGGACGATGCTGCAGGTCAGCCTGGAAGATGCGATTGGAGCGGATGAAACGTTTGATATCCTGATGGGAGACAAAGTGGAACCGCGTCGTAACTTCATTCAGGAAAATGCGCAGTATGTTCAGAACCTTGATGTGTAAGAGATAGATCGGAGATGGAGCTTTTTTCATAAGGCTCCTCTCTTCCTTTAAGGCAACTAGGAGGTAAATAGAATGGTCGATCAACCCGAGCGCCCGCGCGTGCAGGAAATCAATATCAGCCAGGAGATGCGGACATCCTTCCTGGACTATGCGATGAGTGTTATCGTCGCCCGGGCTCTGCCTGATGTCAGAGACGGTTTGAAACCTGTACACCGCAGAATACTATATGCCATGCACGACCTCGGTATGCATGCAGACAAAGCTTACAAGAAATCCGCACGTATTGTCGGAGAGGTGATCGGTAAGTACCACCCTCACGGTGATTCCGCCGTTTACGATACGATGGTGCGGATGGCGCAGGACTTCAACTACCGCTATATGCTTGTCGACGGACACGGAAACTTCGGTTCTGTCGATGGCGATGCAGCGGCAGCGATGCGTTACACCGAAGCCCGGATGTCGAAGATCTCCATGGAGATTCTCCGGGATATCAACAAGGATACGATAGACTACAACGACAACTACGATGGCACGGAGCGGGAGCCGGAAGTGCTTCCAGCCAAATTCCCGAACCTTCTCGTCAACGGAGGATCAGGAATTGCCGTCGGTATGGCGACCAACATTCCGCCCCATCAGCTTGGGGAAGTGATCGACGCGGTGCTGGCGTTAAGTAAGGATCCGGAGATTACCATCCAGGAATTGATGGAGAACCATATTTACGGACCGGACTTCCCGACAGCTGGTAAAATTCTTGGTTTAAGCGGGATTCGTAAAGCGTACGAAACCGGAAAAGGCTCCCTGACCGTCCGCGCCCATGTGGAAATCGAAGAGCAGTCCAATGGTAAACCATTCCTGATTGTTACCGAGCTTCCTTATCAGGTGAACAAAGCCCGGCTCGTCGAAAAAATCGCCGACCTCGCCCGTGATAAGAAAGTGGACGGAATTACCGATCTTCGTGACGAATCAGATCGGAACGGCATGAGGATTGTCATTGAACTGCGCCGGGACGTCAACCCGAATGTACTGCTGAACAACCTGTACAAAATGACGGCCCTGCAGTCCACATTCGGCATTAACATGCTCGCCCTCGTCAACGGCCACCCGAGAGTGCTTAACTTGAAGCAGTGCCTGGAATATTATCTGGATCACCAGAAGGTCGTCATCCGGCGCCGTACAGAGTATGAGCTGAAAAAGGCCGAAGCCCGGGCCCACATCCTTGCTGGTTTACGAATTGCTCTTGATCATCTGGATGAAGTGATCGCGTTGATTCGTGAATCCCAGACGACGGAAATCGCCCGCACAGGCTTGATGGAACGCTTCAGCCTTTCAGAAAAGCAGGCCCAGGCGATTCTTGATATGCGTCTGCAGCGTCTGACTGGTCTTGAGCGCGAAAAGATCGAAGAAGAATACCAGGATATTATGAAGCTGATCGCTGAATTGAAAGCGATTCTTGCAGATGATGAGAAAGTATTGGAAATCATCCGCGGGGAACTGATGGATATTAAAGAGCGCTACAATGATGAGCGCCGCACAGAAATCGTGCTCGGCGGTACAGACTTCATTGAAGACGAAGACTTGATTCCTGAGGAGACGGTCATTGTGACTCTGACCCACCAGGGATACATCAAGCGTCTTCCGGCCAACACTTACCGCTCCCAGCGCCGCGGCGGACGCGGAGTGCAGGGCATGGGTACCCATGAAGAGGACTTTGTGGAGCATCTGCTTTCCACATCCACCCACAATACGCTGTTGTTCTTCTCGAACAAAGGGAAGGTCTATAAGGCGAAGGGCTATGAAGTACCGGAGTTCAGCCGTACAGCGAAAGGAATTCCGATCATCAACATGCTGAACGTGGAGCGTGATGAGTGGATCAACGCCGTGATTTCCGTCAACGAATTCGCTGATGACTGGTATCTCGTTTTCACAACGAAGAACGGGATTACCAAACGGACGACCCTTTCCCAGTTTGCCAACATCCGTAAAGGCGGTCTGATTGCCCTTGGACTGCGTGAGGATGATGAATTGATTTCCGTCCGCCTGACAGATGGAAACAAGGACATTATGATTGGAACGAAGAACGGGTACCTGATCCGCTTCAACGAAGATCAAATCCGTGCCATGGGCCGTACAGCAGCAGGAGTGAAGGGAATATCGCTCCGTGAAGACGATGATGTCGTATCCATGGAAATCGTTGATGATTCCCTGCAGGTGCTGACCGTGACAAGTAAAGGTTACGGCAAGCGTACACCGGCAGATGAATACCGCATCACCAACCGTGGTGGTAAAGGAATCATCACATGTAACCTGACGGATAAAAATGGCTATGTCGTCGCAACGAAAGCCATTAACGGTGAAGAGGATATCATGATCATCACCGAAAGCGGCGTCTTGATCCGTATGCCGATGGAAACCATCTCTGAAACCGGCCGGAACACACAAGGTGTCCGTCTCATCCGCCTCGGCGACGGGGAGGAAGTTGCAACGGTTGCACGAGTGGATTCCGAGAAGGAAGAAGAGGAAGCAGCAGAGCTGATGGACCCGGAGTCTCCGGAAGAGACGCCGGTGGTCGAAGGTCAGCCGGAAACAACAGAAGATCCTTCAGATGAATCATAAAACACATGATCGTCGCCTGTCCCTTTGCGGCAGGCGGCTTTTTTTATACCTTATTGGAAGGGTGGAGGAAAATAATGAAAGTGGCTTCTGAAAAAGTGGAGACCGGCTGCCTGCTTATCAAGGATGTGATGGGGCGTACCCATCGACCGATCATCCCTAAAAATACGACATTAACCCCGGTTCATATTGATGTTTTGAAAAGCTTCCAAATCGAGTACGTGGAGGTGGCCACCCGTAAAGTGGACGGCCGTCCATTTACAGCCGGGGAAGCGGGAGAGAAGAAAGGTTCTGCAGCCTCCTCTCTTTCCGGAAGGCAAACGAAGGCCGTTCTTTCCTTCCAGGATGAATACAGGGAAGCCGTCGAAGCGTGCAGGGAGTGGTTCCGTGCATGGCAGGGAGGGTCGCCTGTCGATATGGGAGCCGTCCGCAGCGTCATGGTCCCTCTATTGGAAAGAACGGCGTCTGCTTCCAAGGAAGTCTTTCACCTTCATCATCTAAGCACAAGCGAGGACTATATCTATCACCACAGCATAGCGACAGGCGTGATGGCCGGATATCTGGCCTCTAAACTTGGGTTCCATTACGGAGAGTGGATTCAGGTCGGCCTGGCCGGCGTGCTGTGCGATGCGGGAATGGCGAAAATCGATCAGCGTATCCTTCATAAGCAGGGCGCCCTGACGGAACGGGAATACGAACAGGTGAAAAATCATCCGACCTATTCCTACCGCGCCATTGAACGCATTCCGTCTCTGAGCAGTCAGGCAAAACTCGCCGTCCTCCAGCACCATGAGCGTCTCGATGGCACCGGCTATCCGCTTGGACTGACGAAGAAAAAGATTCATACGTTCAGCCAGATCATTGCTGTCTGCGATATGTTCCATGCGATGACGAGTGAGCGGATCTACCGTTCGAAGCAGTCCCCGTATAAAGTATTAGAGGAACTGCTGCATGAACATTTCGGCAGGTATGACCATAAAGTCATAGAAACGCTGAAAAAAGAAATCGCCAATTTCTCAACAGGCGTAAAAGTCCGCCTTTCGGATAAGCAGGAAGCGGAAGTTCTTTTTGCGGAAATGTCCCATCCGACCCGGCCGATGATCAAGCTGTTGGAAACCGGGGATATCATCCAGTTGAAGGAATATCTCCAGCTTCATATTGAAGAAGTGTACGATTGAATCAAAGACCGGCCTCTGTCATTGTATGGACAGGTGCCGGTCTTTTAACCATGTGCTGATCAATGCCGGCACCTGATCCATCGCGGTCTGCAGAAAATGAACGATAAAGACGTAATCCTCCCTGTCCCGCATCTGTTCCATCTCTCCCCACCAATCCCCTTCATAGCGGACGAGCATACTGAGGTTGTAGAGAACGGCGAAATAGCTGAGCAGTTCCGGCCATGCCGTCCCTTCACGTTCCAGCTGACATTTTTTCAACGAGTAAAGCTCCTGCATAGCTGGTAAAGGACGGAGCAGTTCATCCATGGCTGCCTTTTCTTTCTCTGCGGAAAAATCGAACAGATGAAACGCGGCATGGGGAAACAGCCCGTGCGGCTGAATTCGGATCTCATCTTCAAGAAAACGGTATTGCTGTTTCTTTCTTTTCCTTGTTGATAGACCATGGGCAAGCACTTTGGCTGTAGCCGGATAGCCGGGATCCACCGTCAATAGACAAGCCTTCAAATAATGGTTCAGGCCGTAATATAAAAGTAGAGGCTGCACACTTAAGGGGGTGGAGGAAGCAGAACTGACATACTCTCCCCCGAGAGTGAGGCCGTACATGAACCGCTCCGCATTGTTGTAGGCATGGTGCTCCACTCTGGAATGCTTCCCATCCGTATAGCAGGCATGCAGAAATGGACGGGTGTGAGAAGTTACCTGCATGTACTGCAAAAAAGAATCCGGCCGTCTCATGATCGTTCTTCCCTCCTTCTTGATCCGCTGCTCCGCCTTCATTTTTATGGTTGAAAAAGGGCGGTCATTGTCGTATTGTAAATAACAATAAGAAATGGTAGCTTCCTGCTGTTCCACTTATTTTACCCACTTATACCCAGATTATTTTTAAGAAAAAGGAGAGGTCAAGCATGCGTGAAGACAAGTTTGCAAAAGAAGGATTAACGTTTGATGATGTACTGCTTTTACCTGCGAAATCTGATGTACTGCCCCGCGATGTATCCCTGAGGACAGAACTTTCACCGACGCTCAAGCTGAACATGCCGATTATCAGTGCCGGTATGGACACTGTGACTGAAGCGGCGATGGCCATTGGAATGGCACGCCAGGGTGGTCTTGGTGTTATTCATAAGAACATGTCTATTGAAGAGCAGGCGGAACACGTCGACCGTGTCAAACGCTCCGAGAGCGGCGTCATCACGAATCCATTCTTTTTAACTCCCGAGCACCAGGTGTTTGATGCCGAGCATTTGATGGGCAAATTCAGGATTTCCGGTGTTCCGATTGTGAACAATGAAGAAGAGCAGAAGCTTGTCGGCATTTTGACAAACCGTGACCTCCGTTTTATTGAAGACTATTCCATTCAGATCCAGGAAGTGATGACGAGCGAAAACCTTGTCACAGCTCCTGTAGGGACAACACTCGATGAAGCTGAAAAGATTCTTCAGAAATATAAGATCGAGAAACTGCCGATGGTCGATAATCAGGGTATCCTGAAAGGTCTGATTACCATCAAGGATATCGAGAAAGTGATTGAATTCCCGCAGTCGGCCAAGGATGAGCAGGGACGCCTGTTGTGTGCAGCCGCTGTCGGTGTCACAGCCGATGCGATGACACGGATTGATAAGCTTGTCGAAGCGGGTGTGGACGCTCTTGTTGTCGATACAGCCCACGGCCACTCCCAGGGCGTCATCGCACAGGTGAAACGGATCCGCGACCGTCATCCGCACGTCAACATTATCGCTGGAAACGTGGCGACTCCTGATGCCACCCGCGAACTGATTGAAGCAGGAGCGGATGTGGTTAAAGTCGGTATCGGACCTGGATCCATCTGTACGACCCGTGTTGTCGCTGGTGTCGGCGTGCCGCAGATCACAGCGGTATATGACTGTGCGAGAGAAGCGGCGGAACTTGGTAAGCCGGTCATTGCCGACGGCGGTATTAAATATTCCGGTGACATCGTCAAAGCGCTTGCTGCCGGTGGACATGCGGTTATGCTCGGAAGCCTGCTTGCCGGAGTATCCGAAAGCCCTGGAGAAACAGAAATCTTCCAAGGACGCCGTTTCAAAGTGTACCGCGGTATGGGTTCCGTCGGTGCGATGGAGTCCGGCTCCAAGGACCGTTACTTCCAGAACGAATCGGAATCGAAAAAGCTTGTACCGGAAGGCATTGAAGGCCGTATGCCGTATAAAGGACCTCTGGCCGACAGCATCCACCAGCTGCTCGGCGGTCTCCGTTCTGGTATGGGGTACTGTGGAACACCGGATCTTGATTCTCTGAGATCGGACAGCCAGTTCACACGCATCACAGGAGCAGGACTCAGAGAGAGCCATCCCCACGATGTCCAGATTACAAAAGAATCGCCGAACTACTCCGTTTGACCTAGATAGACAGGGACTATTCCCTGTCTATTCTTTTATATACGCATGTGATAAAATAACAGGGATGCATAATTAAAGGGTGGAGGTAGAGAAAGTGACACAAAGATTTAAAACATCTATCGCCTTAATCATGTCCTTGTTGATCGGGATTTTCGCTGTAAGTGCCAATCCCGGACATACATACGCAAGCGTAGATGTTGGGGCAAAATCAGCGATACTTGTAGATGCAGAAACCGGGAAAATTTTGTTTGAGAAAGAAGCGGATTTGACACTGCCGCCGGCCAGTATGACGAAGATGATGACGGAATATCTCGTCATGGAGGCTGTGGAAGAGGGGAAAATCAGCTGGGATCAGAAGACCCCTGTCAGTCAGTATGCTTTTGATATATCAGCCAATCCGGAATTCTCCGGTGTCGGCTTACGTTTAGATGAACAATACACGGTTCGTGAGCTTTATGAAGCGATGGCGATCAACTCGGATAACGCAACGACGATTGCGCTTGCTGAACTGGTAGCTGGAACCGAAGGCGAATTCGTCAAGATGATGAATGCCAAGGCAGAGGAAATGGGACTGCCGGATTATGAGTTTGTCAATGCCACCGGGTTGAACAATAACCATCTGGGGGACAACTATCCTGAAGGCACTGATCCGGATGCCACCAATATGATGTCGGCCAAATCGGCGGCCTTGCTGGCTTATCATTTGACGAACGACTATCCGGAAGCGCTGGAGGTTTCCAGCAAGCCTACATTGGAATTCGCCGATCAGACGGTGACCAACTGGAACTGGATGCTTCCTGGTATGCCGGGGCAGAACTTGAAGCAGTTTGAATACGAAGGTATGGACGGCTTGAAGACGGGTTATACAGAACTTGCCGGCAACACATTTACAGGTACAGCTGAGCGTGATGGCCAGCGGTTCATCTCTGTTGTGATGAAATCGGAAACACGTTCCTCCCGTTTCAATCAGACACGGACGCTTCTTGATTACGGATTCAACCAGTTTACAAGGCAGGAACTTCTGGCTGCCGGTGAAACAGTTGAGGATCAGGATTCTCTTTCTGTGACGAAAGGAAAAGAAGAGTCTGTTGCGATTGAGACGAGTGAAGCTTTGAGCACCCTTTTAAAGAGCGGCGAACAAGAACAATATGAGGTGGAGTTTGTCATCTCTGAAGATCAGCTCAACGAAGACGGCGAGCTTGTGGCGCCTGTTGAGAAAGGTCAGAAAGTCGGAACAGCCAAGCTTGTCTATACAGGGGACGAAAGCTACGGAAACCTTGTGAAGGAAGAAGGACAGACGGTTGATATCGTCACTTCAGAAGCGGTGGAGAAAGCCAACTGGTTCATGCTGATGCTTGGTGGAATCGGTGAATTCTTCAGTGATATTTTCACAGGGGCCGTCGATATGGTGAAAGGCTGGTTCTAACGGTAAAATCCCTATTTAATGAGTGGGAATTAAGGCTGAGATGCGATACAATAGAGAGTAAGAATCTATGATTCAAAAATAAATGCTTGAACGATATAGCTGTTAGGGAGGAAATTAACATGTCACAAACAGGTACTGATCGCGTAAAACGTGGAATGGCTGAAATGCAGAAAGGCGGCGTCATCATGGACGTTGTCAATGCAGAGCAGGCGAAGATTGCAGAAGAAGCAGGTGCGGTGGCGGTTATGGCCCTTGAGCGTGTTCCAGCCGACATCCGTGCGGCCGGCGGCGTAGCTCGTATGGCTGACCCGACAATTGTTGAAGAAGTGATGAATGCTGTATCCATCCCTGTCATGGCCAAAGCACGTATCGGCCATATTGCAGAAGCCCGTGTCCTTGAAGCGATGGGTGTCGACTACATCGATGAAAGTGAAGTACTGACTCCGGCTGATGAGATCTACCATATCAAAAAAGATGATTACACGGTTCCATTCGTCTGCGGATGCCGTAACATCGGTGAAGCTACACGCCGTATCCGTGAAGGCGCCTCTATGCTTCGTACAAAAGGTGAGCCGGGAACAGGAAACATCGTGGAAGCTGTCCGCCATATGCGTCAGATCCAATCAGAAATCCGTCACCTTCAAAGCCTTGCAGAAGACGAAGTGATGGTCTTTGCCAAGGAAAACGGTGCACCATTCGACCTTCTTATGGAAATCCGTGAAGAAGGCCGCCTTCCTGTCGTCAACTTCGCTGCAGGCGGAATTGCGACACCAGCTGATGCTGCGCTTATGATGCAGCTTGGTGCGGACGGCGTATTCGTCGGTTCCGGCATCTTCAAGTCCAACAACCCTGCTCAGTTTGCCCGTGCGATTGTAGAAGCTACCACTCACTACGACGATTACAAACTGATCGGTGAATTGTCCAAAGGACTCGGCACAGCGATGAAAGGCATGGAAATGTCCACGCTTACTCCTGATCAGCGTATGCAGGAGCGCAGTCAGTAAGAAAAGGAGAATGCAGCATGACTACTATCGGTGTATTAGGTCTGCAGGGAGCTTTTCGTGAGCACATCCGCTCCGTAGAAGCCTCTGGTGCCACCGGCGTTGTTGTTAAGAGAAAAGAACAGCTGGAGGACATTGACGGACTGATTATTCCCGGCGGTGAAAGCACAGCGATCCGCCGTTTGATTGATAAGTATGACTTCCTTGAACCGATCCGTGAATTCGGAAAGCAGGGGAAGCCGATCTTCGGTACGTGTGCAGGGTTGATCCTGCTTGCCTCTGAAATTGACGGCTCGTATGATGTCCATCTCGGACTCATGGATATCAAAGTCCGCCGTAATGCATTCGGCAGACAAAGGGAAAGCTTTGAAGCCGACCTGAATATCGACGGAGTCGCCGATCAGTTTACAGCTGTGTTCATTCGAGCTCCTTATATCGAGGGAGTAGGAGAAGAGACGAAGGTACTGGCCCGCTATGATGGTCATATTGTGGCTGCCCAGCAGGACCATTACCTCGCCTGTTCCTTCCACCCTGAACTGACAGATGACCACCGGTTAGTTTTACATTTTGTAAAAATGGTGGAGCAATCCCGAAAAAGCCTTGCAATGTAAGGTGAATTCAGCTAATCTAAGATCACCAAATAAGAATGAACGCGATGACAGGACATAGTAGCATGTTCCTCTTCCTCCAGAGAGTCAGTGGCTGGTGAAAACTGACGGAAGAGCCATGTGAATCCATCCTTGAGTGTCCGGCTGATAACGCTGGACCGGCCCCTCACCGTTATGAGTCGAGCCGGAAGGTCATGAACCTTCAACCTGGGTGGTATCGCGGGAAGCATAAACAAAGCTCTCGTCCCTTATATGGGACGGGAGTTTTTTTATATGAAAAAAAGGAGGACATACACATGTTGGATATGAAATTTTTACGTCAGAACTTTGATGAAGTGAAAGCAAAGCTGGAGAAGCGGGGCGAAGATCTCTCTGATTTAGATGCCTTTGGTGAACTCGACAGCCGGCGCCGTGAGCTGATTCAGGAGACTGAGGAGCTGAAGGCGCGCCGGAATGACGTTTCCAAGGAAATCTCCCAGCTGAAGAAAAACAAAGAGGACGCCGATGACAAGATTAAGGAAATGCGTGAAGTCGGCGACCGTATCAAAACGCTCGACACGGAGCTGAAGGAAGTGGAAGAGAAGTTGGAAACGCTCCTCTTATCCATTCCGAACATCCCTCATGAAAGCGTACCTGTCGGAGAGGATGAAGAGGATAACATCGAAGCCCGCCGCTCTGGAGAAACGCCTGTCTTTGATTTTGAAGCGAAACCCCACTGGGATATCGCCACAGACCTTGGTATTCTCGACTTTGAACGCGCAGGAAAAGTAACCGGCAGCCGGTTTGTCTTCTATAAAGGCATCGGTGCCCGCCTGGAGCGTGCGCTGCTGAACTTCATGATGGACCTGCATGCCGATGATCACGGCTATCAGGAAATGCTTCCGCCACAGATGGTCAACCGTACATCTATGACAGGAACGGGCCAGCTGCCGAAATTCGAAGAAGACGCCTTTAAGATTGAAGACTGGGATTACTTCCTTGTCCCGACCGCAGAGGTGCCTGTAACGAACTACTACAGGGAAGAGATTCTGTCCAGCGAGGACCTGCCGCAGAAATTTGTCGCCTTCAGCACCAACTTCCGCTCTGAAGCCGGCTCTGCCGGACGTGACACGCGCGGACTCATCCGTCAGCACCAGTTCAACAAAGTCGAACTTGTCCAGCTGGCAAAACCTGAGGAATCCTACGATGTGCTTGAGGAATTGACCGGGCATGCTGAAAAGGTCCTTCAGCTGTTGAAGCTTCCCTACCGCGTCATGAGCATGTGTACCGGTGATCTTGGATTTACAGCCGCCAAGAAATACGACATCGAAGTGTGGATCCCGAGTCAGGAAACCTACCGGGAAATCAGCTCCTGCTCCAACTTCGAGGATTTCCAGGCGCGTCGTGCCGGGATCCGTTTCCGCCGTGAAGAAAAAGGACGGCCGGAATTTGTCCACACGCTGAACGGTTCCGGCCTTGCGATCGGCCGTACCGTCGCCGCTATTCTTGAGAATTATCAGCAGGCGGACGGTACCGTCGTTGTACCGGAAGTCCTCCGCCCATATATGGGTGGAAAAGAAGTCATCCGATAAAACAGCAGAAGAGCGGCGGGAGTGCCTCCACGCCGCTCTTTATTATAGGGAGACACAGGTTTGACTGCAGCGCCGGGGCTTTGTATAATTACGAGGTGGCATCATCTGGATCCTTTCGACAAATTTTTATAAAAAATTTACGGAGAGTGTTGACGGTCACTACAGGCCATGATAATATATTACTTGTCGGTCACACGGAGGAGTACCCAAGTTTGGCTGAAGGGAGCGGTCTTGAAAACCGCCAGGGGGTTTACGCCCCGCGGGGGTTCGAATCCCTCCTCCTCCGCCATTTTATTTATAACAATCGCGCATAAATATTGGAGATTTATAGAACAGAAATCGTTACTACGTGTAACGATTTTTTTTTGCCCAAATGATGCTGATATAAAAAAACACCCTGCCTGGATCAGGCAGAGTGCTGATGTTTATAGAGAATGCCCCCGGCAGGATTCGAACCTGCGGCACACGGTTTAGGAAACCGATGCTCTATCCCCTGAGCTACGGGGGCCTGAGAAGCGTACGAGTCATATTATACTAAAGAATCCAGAGATTGCAAAGGAATCCTTTTGATGAAAATGCATCTCCGCCTGTTACTTCCGACAGGTGGATGTGATAAAATGATACCTGTCTGTCAAAAAGGATCGTTTTTTGTAGTCGAAAAAGAACAAGGGTAGGCCGCTGAACGGCTGATCCCGCTTGAATAGAGTTTGAAGGAGGAACAGCGATGGGAGATCTACCTTTCATATCCGTTGAAGGGCCCATTGGGGTTGGGAAAACGTCTCTGTCTAAAAAGCTCGCCTCCCAGTTTGATTTTCACTTGTTAAAGGAAATCGTTGAGGAGAACCCGTTTTTAGGCAAGTTTTATGACAATATTGAAGAATGGAGCTTCCAGACGGAAATGTTTTTCCTTTGCAATCGTTTCAAGCAGCTGGAAGACATTGAACGTAAATATCTGCAAGCTGGCAAGCCTGTTGTAGCGGATTATCATATTTCAAAAAATATGATTTTCGCCCGTCGAACCCTTAGAGAAGAACAATTTGATAAATACGCACAGATTTTTGATATATTAACACATGATATGCCTAAACCGAATATGGTCGTCTATCTTCATGCAAGCCTTGATACATTGATGGACCGCATCCGTATGCGGAACCGTGATGTGGAGGCCAATATTCAGCCCGCTTATCTTGAACAGCTTTCCCAGGATTATGAGGATTTCATGAGCCATTTTGAAGCCTCGCATCCGGACATTCCTGTGATCCGCCTCAATGGAGATCATTTGGATTTCGTAAAGCATCAGGACGATTTAAACTACATTGTTGCTCAAGTTGAACAGCATTTAAATAAAGGAGAAGTTATCAAATGAATGCACGTGAACGCTACGGTATTCCACATGATAGTGTGATCACGATTGCCGGTACCGTCGGTGTCGGAAAATCTACGATGACGAATGCGATTGCGGATGCTCTCAAATTCCGGACATCTTTTGAAAAAGTGGAGACCAATCCGTATCTTGATAAATTTTACCAGGATTTTGAACGCTGGAGTTTTCACCTGCAGATTTATTTCCTGGCTGAACGCTTCAAGGAGCAGAAGAAAATCTTCGAATACGGGGGCGGATTCATCCAGGACCGTTCCATTTATGAGGATACCGGCATCTTTGCCCGGATGCACTATGAAAAAGGGACGATGTCAGGAACGGATTATGAAACGTATCGTAATCTGTTCGATGCCATGGTCATGACGCCCTATTTCCCTCATCCTGACCTTCTCATTTATCTGGAAGGTTCCTTCGATGATGTTCTCGGCCGTATTAAAGAGCGTGGACGTCCGATGGAACAGGAAACACCTGTCGAATACTGGGAGGAAATGTTCAACCGTTATGACAACTGGATCGACAATTTCAATTCCTGCCCTGTGCTGCGCCTGAACATTGCGGACTATGATGTCCTCAATGATGAAAACAGCATTGAGCCGGTCCTTGAAAAAATCGGTCACTTTATCCAGCAGTCCCGTAAATGGCGTTCCAGCCGTCTGCTTACGTAATATGGGTATAAATGAAGAAACCGGTACGATGATCACCGCTGATCATCGTACCGGTTTTTTTATGGTTTTTTTAAATAGTCATGGATCATTTTCCGGTGGCTGCCGACCATGGAAGCAGGAAGCTTATCGGGCGGCGTAAACTTAAACTGGAGCGACTCTCTCGGGTCCATGCGGTAATCACCGGAGTATGTGTCCGTATCATAGGCCGTTGTGACAACGTAAAACTCATCGCCATTATCAGCCCGGATAAATTGGTCCGCCCCGGAGTACACATTGAATAGGTTCAGCTTGTCGACCGTCAGCCCCGTTTCCTCAAGCACTTCCCGTTTGGCTGTTTCTTCCGTGCTTTCCCCGAGTTCCATCAATCCTCCGGGCAGCCCCCAGACGCCGTGTGGGGACGTTCGCTGCTGCAGGAGGATGCGCCCCTGGTCATCCACGATAACGACGACAGCCCCGACGAAGATCAACGGCCGGTGACCGACAAGCGCCCTTAAATCTTCTACATATCCCATATGGCTGTTCTCCTTTCGAAGCGTTAATCAGCGAGTCCTGTTGTTTCCTTTACATAGGTGCCTTCTTCAAGTGCGTGAAGCAGAAAATGGGCCACATCCCCTCTGGAAATGCTTCGGCCCTCCTGCGGCACGGTTTCGGACGTCCGGTAATTCCCTGTGACAGGTCCATCCAGGAGGCGCATCGGACGGGCAATCGTATAATCCATATCCGCTGCTATGATTGCATTGACCGCCCGGCGGTGATCGTGCAGGACGTTTCTTAAAATTATCCGGCTCATCCACCCGGTCAGTCCGGGAATTTCATTGTACAGCCCGGCAGAGGCGACGTAGAGAAGCCGCTTGATGTTATGCTGCGCGGAAGCGGTCAGGATGTTTTCCGTCATAGTGGTCAGGGTGCTGCGGTCTTTCAACGATTCTGAACCGAGACAGGAGACAATGGCCTCCTGTCCGAGGACGGCCTGGCGAACATCCTCCTCATTCCTTGCGTCCCCTTGTACCCTATTCAGTCGTTCATGATTTATGCGGAGCTTTTCGGGATCCCTCAGAAAAGCGGTAACGTCATGGCCGGATTCCAGAGCTTGTTCGACAAAGGCCTTTCCTGTTCCACCGGTAGAACCAAAAACAACAATTTTCATGATCTCACCTCATTGATTTATTTTAGAAACGCCCATTCAGGAAGAATGATGCCTGAAAAAATTGATTTTCCGTCTGCTCCATGTCTGCAGCCAGTATACAGCACTGAATCCGAGTGCGATAATTGTAAGCACCCAAAGGAGAGCTTCCTCCATCCGTCCGGATTCGACGGCAAAGTAGATGGCAAGAGGAATGGTGTCGGTTTCTCCCGGAATATAGCCGGCCACCATCAACGTCGCTCCGAATTCTCCGAGAGATCGGGCGAATGTCATGACAAGGCCGGCGAGCAGTCCCGGCCAGGCCAGCGGCAGCGCGATCGTGAAGAATACCTTTGCTCTGGAAGCACCAAGATTATGAGCCGCATTTTCCAGCTGTGTATCATAGTTTTGAAAAGCAGCCGCCGCACTTTGATACATCAGCGGGAAGGAGACGACGGCGGAAGCGATGACAGCTCCTGTCCAGCTGAACACCACCTGCAGGTCAAACCAGTGCATCAATAACCGCCCAGCCCAGCCATTCCTGCCGAACGCATATAGAAGACAAAAGCCAATGACGGTCGGCGGGAGGACAAGAGGCAGGAGAAATAATGATTCCAGTAAACTTTTCCCGGGAAATATTTTCCGGGAAATCAATCGTGCTGCAAGCGTCCCGGATATGAAAACGATCATGGTGGCGATGGCTGCTACTTTTAGGGAGAGCAGGAGAGGACTGATGCTCATCATTCGTTCGTTTCATCCCCTGCAGCGGTAAAACCATAGTTTTCTAAGGTTTTACCGGCCGCTTCTGTAGACAGGAAGGTTATAAAGTCAGAGGCGGCCTCCTCAGCCCGGCTTTTTGTAATGACGGCGGCAGGATAAATGATCGATTCATGTAAAGACGGGTCGACTTCTGCGGTGACGTGTACCTTGTCCGATGTGAAGGCATCACTGGCATAGACGACACCATAGTCCGCGTCGCCGGATTCTACATAAGTGAGCACCTGCCGGACATCTCCGGCAAAGACCATGTCATCTTCCATCTGATCCCAAAGGTGAATCGTTTCCAACGCCTGTTTCGTATATGTACCAGCAGGGACGCTGTCCGGGTTACCGATGGCTGTCGTTTGATCTTCCGCTGCCTTTTTCAATGCGTCCAGGGAGCCGGCCGCTGCGTGTTCCTGATGACTGATAACGACGAGCCGGTTTTCCGCAAAGGTTTCCATCTGCGCATCATCCGTGTATCCACGTTCTTTTAAGTAGGTCGTCCATCGGGTATCGGCAGATAGAAAAACGTCGACAGGAGCCCCCTGCTCAATCTGACGTGCCAACTTACCGGAACTTCCTAATAATAAGGTCACATCGACGTTGTAGGCCTCTTCATAGGATGGAACGATTTCCTCCATAGCATCTGTCAAACTGGCCGCAGCAGCTATGGTCACGGTCGGTTTTTCACTGGCACTCGCGCATCCGGCTGAAAAGAAGAGAAGGATTACGGAAGCAGCCCATATGCTTTTTTTCATAAACAGCCTCCTTTCGGCCTTTGTTGATTCGGTGACAGGGCATAAAACATCCATGATAAAGAAAGGTTGAATAGCATGAAACTCCAAATCATCACCGCGCTGGTTCTGGCGCTTTTGTTGACCCAGCTTCCCGTAGCAGGTAAATATTTTGCAGTCTTGAATACTATGATACATGAAACCGGTCATTCTCTCACAGCTTTATTGACAGGTGGGGAAGTGAGGCATATCTCTTTATTCCCGAATACGTCCGGTGTTACGCTGACCGGTCACAGTTCGTGGCTGAGCCATGTGGCGACAAGTCTTTCGGGATATATAGCGGCCTCCTTCACAGCCTTTGTTTTTTTCTATTTAATTAGTAAGGGATACTGGTCATGGGTGATGTATATCCTGCTTGCCATCCTTGCTGTGAACCTGCTCTTCTGGGTCCGGAATATCTATGGAGTGTTCTGGATTGTGACCTTTGGTGCCGGTTTTATCTGGCTGCTCCGGACAGGGCATGACACGATTGTGCAGTATGTCCTTCTTCTGCTCGCCTCCCTCGTTCTTGTCGAGTCTGTAACCAGTGCATTTGAAATCATGTGGATCAGCTTCGTGTCTCCGGGGCAGGCTGGTGATGCCGCCAATCTGGCCCGCGCCTTCCGGATCATCCCATCTCCGGTATGGGGCGTGCTGTTCTTTCTTCAGGCTGTCTATTTTGCTTTTCTTTCCCTGAAGCGTGTCTTTACTTTTTGAAAATGTGCAGACACGGGGGGAATTCTTTCAAAATCCGCACCTGCCCTGTCTTTCCTTATCCACCTGAATAAGGTAATAAGGTAGGAAAGAGAGGAGGGGAAGAAATGAGCGGAGGATACGGCGGTGGTTTCGCACTGTTGGTTGTTTTGTTCATCCTTTTGATCATTATCGGTGCTTCTTACATGGGCGGCCGTGGATACGGTTATTAAATAGACAGCGGGATTTTTCCCGCTCTTACATATATAAAGTTTGTATAAGGTGCAGGAAGGGTAAAACGTACTATAAAAAAAGGACGGGGGAGTCCACTATGGATTTAAAGGAACATTTATTGACGGAAGGATATAACCAGATTGATATTCTTCTCGTTCGCGAAGGGGAAGACCAGACCACAGTACCTGGAATTACGCTTCATAAAGTCACAGATTTGGAGTACAAGCTTTATCTGGACCCTGAAACGATCACGTATCACCTGAAGGAAGAACACCCGTATTTCCAGGGAGATCAAAAAGTCGAATCCGGGGAAATGAAGCAGGTGAAGGGATATATTCTAGAATGGTAGGAAGCCTTGACGTTCAAGGCTTTTTTATATGGTCCGCTGAAACTTTAACACATTCTGTCGTTTAGTTGAGGAAACAAAGTGGAACGAAGGAGACAAAAAGCATGGAGGAGGATCATCAATGAAGGAACATCAATTATACATGAATGGTGAATATACACAGTCACATGGATCGGATTGGATTGACGTCGTTAATCCAGCCACAGAGGAAGTCATCTCCCGTATTCCCAAAGGGACGGAGGAAGATGTGAACAAAGCAGTGGAAGCAGCAGCTGCTGCGCAGAAGGGCTGGGAACTGACTCCGAATATCGAGCGCGGTAAAATCGTCCGGCGCCTTGGAGATAAAATTGAAGAAAACCGTGACCGGTTCATTGATCTTCTTCAGGAAGAGCAGGGGAAAGATTATGAGCTGGCCAGCGGAGAAATAGATCTCGCAATTGATTATTTCCGGTATATGTCGGAATGGGCCCGTCGTATTGAAGGGGAAATTGTCCCGAGTGATCGTGCAAACGAAAATATATTCATTTATAAAAAGCCGATTGGTGTCGTAGCCGGAATCGTCCCATGGAATTTCCCGATGTTTATTCTGGCAAGAAAAGTAGCGACAGCGCTTGTTACCGGCTGTACCCTCGTCTTGAAGCCAAGTCAGCAGACACCGAATACAGCTGTCGAATTCACGAAAATCATCGACAGCATGGAGGATATTCCTAAAGGGGTCTACAACCTTGTCACAGGAACAGGCTCTGAAATCGGCAATACCCTTGCCAAGCATAAAGATGTCCACATGATTACGATGACGGGAAGTGTGGGAGCCGGAACGAAAGTCATGGAAGCGGCTGCTCAGAATATTACGAAGGTCAACCTTGAACTCGGCGGTAAAGCACCGGCTATCGTAACAGCCAGCGCCGACCTGGATGTAGCGGCGGAAAACATAACGACTTCCCGTTTAGCTAATAATGGACAGGCGTGTACAAACGCCGAGCGTGTCTACGTACACGAAAGTGTCGCAGAAGAACTGATCAGCAAGCTGCGTCATAACTTCGAAAATAAAACACTTGGTAACCCGCGTGAAAATAAACAAGCCGAAGTTGGTCCGCTCGTCAGTATGGACCGCATCGAAGAAGTGGAATCCATGGTCAAAGAGGCAGTGGATGCTGGTGCCCACATTGAAATTGGCGGGGAACGCGCAGACATGGACAAAGGGTTCTTCTATAAGCCGACCATTTTGACGAATGTCACCCATGATATGAACATTATGCATGAAGAGATTTTCGGTCCGGTCATCCCGATTTCCACATTCAAGACGCTGGATGAAGCGATTGAAAAAGGAAATGACACGGAATATGGTCTGTCCTCTTCTGTTTATACGGAAGACATGAATGAAGCGATGCGTGTCGTGAACGAGCTGAAGTTCGGGGAGACATTCGTGAACCGTGAAAACTTCGAAGCTGTTCAAGGCTATCATGCGGGTATGAAGAAATCCGGCCTCGGTGGTGCCGATGGTAAACACGGCATGGAAGACTTCCTCGTAACCCAGGTCGTCTATATGCAGTATAAAAACGATAAACAGTAAACCAAAAGGAGCTGTCCCACCGGGGCAGCTCCTTTGTATAGGATCGTCTCTGACGGAACGCTTGGTCTTTCTTCAGCGGTTGTCGACTTTTTCAGGGTAGAGATCGTGATTCATCAGACGGTGATCGGCCATCTGCTCATATTTTGTTCCAGGCTTTCCATAGTTACAGAACGGATCAATGGAAATACCGCCTCGTGGTGTGAATTTCCCCCACACTTCGATGTAGCGCGGATCCATGAGGTCAATCAGGTCGTTCATGATCGTGTTCACACTGTCCTCATGGAAGTCGCCGTGATTGCGGAAACTGAATAGATAAAGCTTGAGTGATTTACTTTCCACCATCTTCACATCGGGGATGTAGCTGATGTAAATCGTCGCGAAATCCGGCTGTCTCGTTTTCGGACAGAGCGTGGTGAATTCCGGACAGTTGAATTTAACAAAGTAATCACGGTTCGGATGCTGGTTGTCGAACGTTTCCAGTACCTCCGGATCGTATTCAAACGAATAGCTTGTTCCCTGGTTTCCGAGCAGGGAAAGGGGAAGCTCCTCTTCATTTCGTCCTGGCATAATATCGTCTCCTCCATATAAGTAAAATAAAAAGCCGCTGCCTCTAAGGGCAGCGGCTTGTGTCGTCTACATCCTTAGTTTTTTATAGAGGGGTGGGCTAAGAAACCTCTTTGTTCTGTTGGGTTTATTATATAGAAGGGAGGAGAAACCTGTCAATTTCCTCCGGCATCTGACCCGTTTCTGTAAATCTTTGGAGAATACTCTTTAAAAATCATTCGTAATCCCCTACAATAGAAGTAATTCGTGAAATTTTCAGAAAAAATGCGCGGCTCTGATTTCCTTCAGAGCTTTGTTTTGCCACATGCAGAAAACGTTTACAAAAAACATTCTAATGAGGTGATTTAATGGACATGCAGCCAATTCCAGCTCGATCAGGCAATCACAACATGGAAAACTACAAGCAGACGTATGAAAATTTTCAGTGGGACGATGCAAAGCAGCATTTTACTTGGAACGACACCGGACGGGTCAATGCCGCTTATGAAGCGATTGACCGCCATGCGGAAAACCCGGACAAGAAAGATCAGCCGGCGTTGATTTATTCCGCACCGGACAGGGAGGAAACGCTGAGTTTCTCAGACCTGAGCAGAAAAAGTAACCAATTTGCCAACGTGTTGAAAAAACACCATATAGAAAAAGGGGACCGCGTCTTCCTTTTCATGCCGAGAAGCCCGGAATTTTATGCGGCTTTCTTTGGTATTTTGAAGGTGGGAGCGATCGCAGGCCCGTTGTTTGAAGCCTTTATGGAGCAGGCGGTCCGGGATCGTCTGGAGGACAGCGAAGCGACGATGCTGATCACGACACCGGATTTGCTGGAGCGTGTACCGGCCGATGATCTGCCGCACTTGAAGCAGATTGTCCTTGTGGGCGGGGAAGCGCCTGGCAACTACATTTCCTATGAAGAGGAAATGAAGGCCGCCTCTGAATCTTTTGATGTGGAATGGGTCGACTTGGAGGATGGAATGCTCCTTCATTATACTTCCGGTTCAACAGGAAAGCCGAAGGGTGTCTACCACGTTCACAATGCGATGATCCAGCACTATCAAACCGGAAAATGGGTGCTCGATCTGAAGGAAGGCGACGTGTACTGGTGTACCGCCGATCCCGGGTGGGTGACCGGTACAAGCTACGGAATATTCGCCCCGTGGCTCAACGGAGTGACCAACGTGATCCGCGGTGGACGTTTCAGCCCGGATGACTGGTACGGGACAATTGCGGCCTATGATGTGTCGGTATGGTATTCGGCGCCCACAGCCTTCCGTAAATTGTTGAGTGCTGGTAAAGAGGCGGCAGGAAAGCATGACTTATCATCACTCCGACATGTATTGAGTGTGGGAGAACCATTGAACCCTGAAGTTGTGACATGGGGATTATCCGCCTTTGATCTGCGGATCCATGATACGTGGTGGATGACGGAGACCGGCGGGATGCTGATCTGTAACTATCCGGCAATGGATATTCGACCGGGATCGATGGGTAAGCCGTTCCCGGGTATTGAGGCCGCCATCGTAGATAACGAAGGAAACGAACTCCCGGACAATCAGATGGGGAACCTCGCTGTTAAAGAAGGATGGCCGTCCATGATGCGTGCCGTCTGGAACAACCCCGGAAAGTACGAAAGCTACTTCCTGAACGGCTGGTACGTCTCCGGAGACAGTGCTTATAAGGATGAAGATGGCTACTTCTGGTTCCAGGGCCGTCTGGATGATGTGATCAACACGTCCGGCGAACGCGTAGGGCCTTTTGAGGTGGAAAGCAAACTGATTGAACATGAAGCGGTGGCAGAAGCAGGGGTCATCGGTAAACCCGATCCAGAGCGGGGCGAAATCATTAAAGCCTTTATAACACTGCGGGATGGATACGAGCAGTCCGATGAGCTGCTGGAGGACATCCGCCAGTTTGTGAAAAAGGGACTCAGCGCCCATGCCGCCCCTCGTGAAATCGAAATCAAGGACACGATACCGAAAACGAGAAGTGGTAAAATCATGCGGCGGTTATTGAAGTCGTGGGAGCTCGGGCTTCCGACAGGTGATACGTCCACATTAGAAGAATAAGCAGGAAAAGCACAGCCTTCCGCTGTGCTTTTCTATTTGTCGTTTCACGTGGAACGATGACGTTTTATGTAGAAAAATCAGTGTAGACAGCAGGTGGATAGAATGGAAAAACAATCAACGCAATGGATGACAGAGACGCTGGAAACCGTCCAGTGGTTTGTGTTTCTTCTGGCAAGTGCTGTCGCCCTGCCGATCGTGATCGGTTCTTTGTTCGGCCTTTCCTTTCCGGAGGTTGCCGGGTTGATGCAGCGGACGTTATTTGTAGTAGGGGCGGCATCCTTTCTTCAAGGAGTGATCGGTCATAAGCTTCCGATCATGGAAGGTCCGGCCGGTATTTGGATCAGTATTTTTGCCGTTATGGCTTTCAGTGGAAAACAGAACGGGGATACCTATATGGAGACGCTTCAAGTGCTGGAGGGGACGATGCTGTGGACCGGACTGTTTTTAGTTTTATTCGGCTTGTTCAAATTGTCCCACCGGGTTTTGTTCGTCTTTACCCCTTTTGTGACCGGCGCTTTTTTATTTATGCTGACCGTTCAGTTGAGCGGGACCTTTCTTGAAGGGATGCTCGGCCTTCAGGAAGGAGCGGAGGGTATTGACGGGGCAGATGCGTGGACGGCTTTTGTCACGCTTGCCCTTGTTCTCGGGCTTTCTATCACTGGGCGGGGATGGATGAAAAGTTTTGCTGTCCTGATTGGGATCAGCGCAGGATGGGTATTGTATGAAATAGCTGTTCCGGCGAAGGGCGTTGAATCTACAGCCGTCGAGTGGTTTGCCCTTCCCGAAGTTTTTGCCTGGGGACCGCCGGCCATGACTCTCGGTACTCTTCCTCTGGGATTGATTACTGCCGTGATTCTACTGTCGAATTTAGTGGCTTCGGTCATCGCTGTCAGCCAGACCATATATGGAAAGCCCCGGTATACATATGAGCAGATCAACCGGGGGAGCGGCTTTCTGGGCATCAACCACGGCCTGACCGCCCTTTTTTCTGCGGTGGCCAACGTCTCGCTGGCTTCCTCCTCCGGATTTATGCAGCTGACTGGACAGAAACGGAAGCAGCCGTTCCTTTATGCTTCCCTGCTCCTGACCGGTCTGTCTTTCTTTCCGCCTGTGGTCAGGTTCATATCTTCTGTGCCTGCTCCGGTGGCGAATGCAGCGCTTTTAGCCACGTTTGTACAGTTGATGGGCCTCGGTTTGTCGAACTTGACGATGGAACCCCTCGATCAGCGGAAACTGACGATTCTAGGCCTGTCTTTTCTGCTCGGGATCGGACTGATGTTTCTGCCGCCGGACGTCTTCACAGGACTCCCGGGTGTGCTGCAGAATCTTCTAAGCAATGGACTTCTCATTGGAACAGTACTCGTCATTACATTGAACCAGTTATGGAAGGAACCAAATTAATTATCCCGGCTTATGGGATGGATAGAGGAAGTGTATTTTATGGCTGAAGAAATCAAAGACATCATCGGTATCGGTATCGGGCCTTTCAACCTTGGACTTGCCGCACTTGCCGACCAGACGGACGAAGTGGACGGTTTGTTTTTTGAACAGACAATCGAGTTCAACTGGCATCCGGGCATGCTCATAGAAAAAATGGATCTTCAAGTTCCGTTTTTGGCCGACCTTGTAACATTTGCTGATCCGAAGAGTCCTTATACATTTATCAATTACCTGCACGAACACAACCGTATGTTTCCGTTTTTCTTTCACCGCCACTTTGAAATTCCAAGACAGGAGTTCAATCATTATATGCAGTGGGTGGCTGGTCAGGTGGATGGCCTGCACTTCGGTCATACGGTTATAGATGTGATCGATCATAACGAAGAAAAGACGCCGCACTATGAAGTGATTGTCGAAGAGACGACGACCGGTGAAAGAAAGCATTACCGGTCCAGGCACGTCGTGATGGGGACTGGGAACGAACCGATCGTCCTGGATGGCATGGACCGCCTGCCGAATGAAGATGTGCTTCATACGAGCCGTTACCTGTTCCAAAAGGATCAGCTGCTGAAGTCGCGCCATGTTGCGGTTATCGGCTCCGGTCAAAGTGCACTTGAAGTTTTCCTTGATCTATTGGAGGAGCAGGAGCGCAGTGATATGAAAGTGACGCTTTTGACGAGATCGGGCGGATTGTTCCAGCTCGATACGGCAAAATTTGCCCAGGAGATGTTTACTCCTGATTATGTGGATTATTTTCATAGTCTGAGCTTTGACCAGCGGAAAGAAGCGTTGAGTACGCTTGATCCGCTCCGTAAAGGGATTGCTCCGGACACGCTCACACGGCTTTATACAAAACTGTACCACCGGACGACAGCGATGGAAGACAGCCGTGTCCTTATCCAGCCGATGACAGAGATCAACGGTATTGAAGCGTCAGAAGAGGGGGGCTATGATCTTCAGTGCCGCCAGTGGCAGGAGGAGTATGACTATACGTATCATGCCGACAAAGTGGTGTTTGCCACCGGCTACAAGCCTCATCTTCCTTCATGGTTTATGGACCGCTATAAGGATCAGGTCGAATGGGAGGCCGATCAGATGTATAAGGTGTCCCGTGACTACCATCTGGAATTCAAGGACGGCCGTGATCATCACTTCTTCACCTTGACGAACCTGGTGCATTCCCACGGAGCAGGGGCGACGAACCTCGGCCTTTCCGTTCACCGCAATGTTCATATCATCAACACCATTGCCGGCAGGGAAGTGTACAAAAATCAAAAGGATACCACATTCCAGACCTTCTCCATGAAGCATCCGAAGTAACCTGAACCTGTCACCGGTGTTTAAAAGCCTGCCAAACGGGAAGACAATCTATGGAAAAAATAATGGACAAATCTTTCAAGGAGTTGAGTTTTCATGAGTAAGATTGCATGTCTCGTAACGTCCCATTTTGAAGATGTCGAATATACACAGCCGGCGGATGCCTTTTCCAAGGAAGGTCATGAAGTGACAACCATTGAATGGGAAGCCGGAAAAGAAGTGGAAGGCAAGCAGGGAGAAGCCTCGGTCAAAATCGATACGTCCATTGATGATGTAAAACCGGAAGACTTTGATGCCTTGTTCATCCCGGGCGGATTTTCCCCGGATATTCTCCGCGGAGATGAGAAGTTCGTTTCCTTCGCTAAACACTTTATGGATGAGAAGAAGCCTGTCTTCGCCATCTGCCACGGACCTCAGCTGTTGATTACAGCTAAAACACTGGAAGGCCGTACAGCTACAGGGTTCAAATCCATCGCTGTCGATATGGAGTATGCGGGCGTGGATTATAAGGACCAGGAAGTCGTCGTCTGTCAGGATCAGCTGGTGACCAGCCGACAGCCGGATGACATCCCTGCCTTTAACCGCGAAGCATTGAAACTTCTTAAATAATCTGCGTCACCATGGGGCCGCGGGGGATTCTCCCCACGGCTCTTTTTCTATCAATCGGATCCAGCGGTGGTGAGTGGTCGTGTGATCCTATATAATGGAAGGACAAGTCTGCCTACATAATGGATGAAGAACTAGGAGGATCGTTTATGATTGTTATTGAGAAGACGGACCACTTCATCATGATACCCCAGCACGAACATGCCGGCATTTCAGGAAGCCTCGTTGATCATTGGAAAAATCATTTTCTGCTGCGCTCGAAGCTGAGGGAAGAAGCGGACTGGGCCATCCGTCAGCATGACCGGGCCTGGATTCCTTTGGATGAGAAGCCTTTATGGAATGAAGAGAAGAACCGCCCGTATACGTTTGTCGATTATCCGCTCCAGGAAAAACTCCAGGCTTATGAGCGTGGGATTGGAGAAGTGGCTTCCCAGTCCTTTTATGCAGGGATGCTGTGCAGCATGCATTATGCCTCCTTCTTTCAGGAGGACAGCCATGATCCTGTGATTGTCGAATTCCTGAAGCAGGAGGAGAAACGGCGGAAGGATTTGTATGAATGGATGGAAATGGACATTCCCTACGACGTCTATCATCTTCACTTCAAACGCCTTCAGTTCTGTGATGATCTTTCTTTGTATGTGTGTATGCAGGAACCGGGAACACCGAAGGAAGAGGAAATCCCGTGGTTTAAGGACGGGTTCAGACAGACGTTCGATTTTGCGCCGGAGGGGATATATCCGCAGTGGGACAGCGCACGTCAGGTCGTCCTCGATCCGTTTCCATTTGAACAGTCCTTCCATGTGCAGATTCCTTACCGGAGAGTATCGAAAGAGGACATCCAGCGCCGTGGATTGACCAAGGCTTTCCAGGAGGCTGATATTGATCCGGTCACGGTCACCTTTGTTGGAAAAGAAGAAAAGCCGCCTCTCTCATGAGAAGCGGCTTCTTTTATGGATTTTTTTTCACGCTGAATTGATTGCTGAGAAGGACCCAGTTCTGGGGGAAGGATAGTCCGAGCTTCCAGTAACTGATTCCAAGCAGGTTCTTTTCCTTAATCAAATCGAATTTCTTTTGTATGGATCTGGCGTCTTCGAACCACACCTCATGCTTTTTTCCATCTCCATCCGTATACGTGAAATAGGGGGCCTGCTCCTTCTGGTCGTATGAAATTGCCACATTATTTTTCCGGGCTGTCTGAATGGCCTGCTGCGGACTGAGGGCTTTGGCGAATTCTCCCCCGGGTTCGTACGGAAGCGTCCAGTCATATCCATAGAGGTTCTGGCCAAGCAGAATTTTCTGAGCCGGCATTTCCGACAATGCATAATTCACAACATCTGTGACAGGGCCGATCGGAGACACGGCGCGTGGCGGACCGCCGCTGTATCCCCATTCGTAGGTCATCAAGACGACGAAGTCTACGATTTCCCCGTGGGCTTTATAATCGTGGGCTTCATACCAGTCGCCTTTCTGGTCGGCACTCGTTTTAGGAGCGAGCGCTGTCGAAATGAGCAGTCCTTCCTTGGATAGACGCTGTTTTGCTTTGCGAAGAAATTGATTATAGGAATCTTTCATATCCGGAGGAAGGAATTCCATATCAAAATGGACATCCTTGAATCCTACCTGTTTCGTAATTTGAATGATTTCATCGAGCAGTTTGTCTTGAAGGGCCTCGTCGCTGAGAATTGTTCTGCCCAATTCTGCACTGAACCCGTCATCAGCCAGGTTGGTGACGACCATCATGAGAGTCGCATCGTTTTTCCTGGCAATTTCCTTGAAATTGTCGAGCGGAGGTGCTTTTAATGTGCCGTCCTCCTGGATTTCATAGCTGAAGGGGGCCAGATAAGTCAGGTTCACGGCCCGGCTCTCTGCTGACTGCCGGAGGGTGTCGGAGACGGTTCCTCCATAGGGTTCAATGTACGCATTGCTCGTAATCGGTGTCGGGGGCTGGTCCGGAATATAAAGCCGCAGCCCGACAGCGAGAGCGCTGTCCGTATTCAGTCCATTGACGGCTGCCAGGCGATCCGCCGTCATATTGAATTGTTCAGCAATCGTATATAAACTGTCTCCCGACTGAACAAAATAGTATTGTCCGACGATAGGAACCACAAGAGCCTGACCGATGACAAGTTCTCCCGGCGTCTCTAATTCGTTTGCTTCGATGATGTCGTTTGGCGTACTATCATAAAGACGGGCGATCGAATACACAGAGTCTCCCTCTTGAACAATATGAATCTGCACATGTCTCACATCCTTTCTCATCCTTTATCAATGTATGAAACAAAAAAACGGATTTATTCTTAAAATCCATTTCTGGATTCGAGGAACAGGATTTTTTCTATCAGTCTTTCTATAGGAAAAGGAGGTGGTCCGGATGGAAGATGAGCACTTTATGGAGCTTGCCATGGTGGAAGCGGAAAAAGCAGAGGCGGAAGGAGAAGTGCCGATTGGTGCTGTTATCGTCAAAGACAATCAGGTGATTGCTTCCGGGTACAATCAGCGCGAACAATCCCAGCGCGCTTCTTCCCATGCCGAATTCATCGCAATTGAGCGTGCCAATGAGCATGAGGGCAGCTGGCGTCTGGAAGACTGCACGTTATATGTGACCTTGGAGCCCTGCCCCATGTGTGCAGGAGCCATTCTGCAGTCGAGAATTCCCCGGGTCGTATACGGAGCGGCCGATCCTAAAGCCGGCTGTGCCGGAAGCTTGTACCAGCTTTTGGAGGATAATCGTTTCAACCATCGATCTGAAGTTGTGCCCGGTGTTCTGGGAGAAGCATGCGGGGAGATGCTGTCTCATTTTTTCCGCAGCCTCCGGTCGAAGAAGAAAAAGAAACCGGCTGTAGATAATTAACAGTATGAAACCATTGCATTTTCTGCTGAAAATCGCTATACTTGTTTATGCCGTGCTAAGCGGGGAGGTAGCGGTGCCCTGTACTCGCAATCCGCTATAGCGAGGCCGAATTCCCACCCGAGGTGGCACAGCTTTAAGGTCTGCCTTATGTGAGTGGTGTTGACACTCAGGTCCTGCGCAATGGGAACCAGTGAACCCTGTCAGGTCCGGAAGGAAGCAGCAGTAAGCTGACCCTCCCGTGTGCCGCGGGAGTGCCTGGGTCGAGCCACAACCATAAGTAACGCTTAGGGCTCTGCCATCGAAGGTGGGTGCACGGCATTACATAAGTCGTACACACATGATTCACATATAAGGGGAGCCGTTATGATACGTTCATAACGGCTCCTTTTTTCTATCATTTATAGACGATCCCCCTGACTGTCTTCTTGTCTGCCGGTAATGGTTCACAGCAGGAATGTCTATCAGGTATAATGGGAATGAAACTAAAAAGGGAGAACGGTTTTATGAGCTACCAGGCTTTATATCGTGTATGGCGTCCCCGGGATTTTGAAGGTGTCGTTGGGCAATCGCACATTACGCGGACACTGCAGAACGCAATAGTACAGGAAAAGTTTTCACATGCGTATTTATTTTCCGGACCCAGGGGGACGGGAAAAACGAGTGCGGCCAAAATTTTCGCAAAGGCCGTCAACTGCGAACGCTCCCCTGTGAAAGAGCCGTGTAATGAATGCGATGCCTGTCTTGGCATCCAGGATGGCTCCATCTCTGATGTCATAGAGATTGACGCTGCTTCCAACAACGGGGTGGAGCAGATACGTGAAATCAGGGACAAGGTCAAATATGCCCCGAGCGCGGTGCCGTACAAGGTCTACATCATTGATGAGGTTCACATGCTTTCCATGGGTGCGTTCAACGCCCTTTTGAAAACATTGGAGGAACCTCCAAAGCACGTGATCTTCATTCTGGCGACGACTGAACCGCACAAAATTCCGTTGACGATCATATCCAGGTGTCAGCGGTTTGACTTCAAACGGATTTCCCAAAAGTCGATGGTCGACCGGATGGTGAAAATCACAGCAGCGGAAGAGATTGCCGTGGTTCCTGAGGCTTTGGAAATCATTGCTCTAACGGCAGAAGGCGGCATGCGTGATGCCTTAAGTCTGTTGGACCAGGCCGTTTCCTACAGTGAAGAGGAAGTGACGATGGACGATGTCCTGGCTGTGACGGGGTCCGTATCGCAGGCGAAGCTTACCGCTGTCTTGAGAGCCTTGAACGATCAAGACGCCAGATCAGCTCTGGAAGCGGTGGATGATCTGATCCAGCAGGGGAAAGATCCGGGCCGTTTTGTTTTCGATCTTATCTATTATTTAAGAGACCTTCTGCTGTATCAAAGTGCTCCGGACCTTGAACAGAACCTGGAACGTGCCATTCCGGATGATTCGTTCCGGAACCTTTCCACAGAGCTCACAGCCGGATGGATTCAGCAGGCGATCCGTGAATTGAATCACTGTCAGCAGGAAATGAAATGGACGACAAGTCCGAAAGTCTTCATAGAAATCGCCATGCTGAACATGGTCGAAGTACAGGCAGGTCCTCCGTCAGCACAGGCGGTTGATTCCAGTGCTGTCGAAAAGCTGTCCGGGAAAATCCAGGAGCTTGAAAAACAGCTGGCAGCTCTAAAGGAAAGCGGACCGGCGCCTCAGGCTTCTGCCCAGCCTGCTAAAAAACGTGCGCCTGCAAAATCAGGAAGAAAAGGGTATAATGTTCCATATGAGCGGATCAGGCAGGTCCTGAGTGAAGCTTCGAAGGAAGAGATTAAAAATATCCAGAGTCGCTGGGCTGACTTTATGGAGGCGCTCAAGCAGCAGAATGCGCCGGCTCATGCGACACTGTTAAACAGCAAACCGCGGGCTGCATCACCGAAGGCGCTCGTCCTGGCTTTCCGCTATGATATTCACTGCTCCCTGGCTCTGGAGCATCAAAAGACGATCGAACCCCTTTTGACGGAGTATGCAGGAAAGCCGATGACAATCATTCCGATTCCTGAACAGAATTGGCAGGAACTGCGAGAGGAATATGTCCGGAAGCAGAAACAGGCTCCGGATGAAGTGCCGGAAGTGGACGGGGAGGAAAACGGAGAAAGTACGCCGCAGGAGCCCCAGGAGGACCCGCATATTTCAGAAGCCCGAAAACACTTCGGGGATGACCTGATTGAAATCCAGGACTAACAATCCCACAAGGAGGAATGCCCCATGCGTGGTGGTGGAAACATGAACAATATGATGAAACAGATGCAGAAAATGCAGAAGAAAATGATGAAGGCTCAGGAAGAGCTTTACGAGATGACTTTTGAAGCTTCTGCAGGAGGCGGTATGGTTAAAGTGGCGGCAAACGGGAAAAAAGAAATTACCGATGTTGTCATTGATGAGGAAGTAGTCGATCCGGATGATGTGGAAATGCTGCAGGACCTTATCATTACGGCGACGAATGATGTCATCAAGCAAGTGGACGATAAGACTAATGATACTATGGGACAATTCACGAAAGGGATGCCTGGAGGAATGTTCTAGGAGGAATTCTCATGTATTACCCGGAACCAATATCAAAACTGATTGACAGTTTTACAAAGCTGCCAGGGATCGGTCCGAAAACGGCGGTCCGCCTGGCTTTTTTCGTGCTGGAGATGGAAGAAGACGACGTGCTGGACTTTGCCAAGTCCCTCGTCAATGCCAAGCGTGAACTGACCCACTGCTCGATCTGCGGCCATATTACAGACCAGGATCCATGTTCCATCTGTCAGGATGAATCAAGGGATGAAAAACTGATATGTGTGGTGCAGGATCCCAAGGATGTAATCGCCATGGAGAAAATGAAGGAATTCAGTGGGAAGTACCATGTCCTTCACGGGGCGATTTCACCAATGGACGGGATTGGACCTGAGGATATCAATGTCGAGAGTCTAATCAACCGGCTTAAGGATGAAGGAGTCGAGGAACTGATCCTGGCGACGAATCCGAACATTGAAGGGGAAGCCACAGCGATGTATATCTCCCGCCTTGTTAAACCTTCAGGGATTCGGATGACAAGGATCGCCCACGGACTTCCAGTCGGCGGCGATTTGGAGTATGCCGATGAAGTAACGTTGTCGAAAGCGCTGGAAGGTCGGAGAGAACTATAGAAGAAGGTGATGGATTTGTTCGGTAAACAGAAGAAGATTAAAAAAGAAATGGATCAGGAGCTTCTCCTTCGTATCAGGAAGATGAAACACGAATGGGAAAGCTTAAACACCATTATCGAACAAAGCATTGAACCGAGTGAAGAAGGTTTGAACGATCTGGCTTTAGTCAAAGCGAAGTATTTCTATCTATTAAGAGAAGCAAGATACAGAGGAATCAACGCATTATCCTGAACCTTTGTACTAGCCCCCTGTCTGATTTCATATACTGTTCCCAGAGCAGTTAATCAGACAGGGGGTTTTTTATGGATCCGATACTGGTCGTATTATTGTTGAGTCTCGCTGTACCTCTTTTGTTAATCACCGGCATGCCTGTGAAGCCGTTGAAGTGGTTGGGGGCTGGGCTTACGCGGTTGATTGTAGCCGTTATTCTTCTGTTTTTTGTGAATCTGTTTGGAGCGCAGTTCGGGCTGCATATTCCAATCAATGGATTTACAGCCGGTGTGTCCCTTCTTTTAGGGCTTCCGGGTGTACTGTCGTTAACAGCCATTCATATCTGGGTTTTATAAAAGCGGCGGGTTTCCTGCCGCTTTTATTTGTGGAACAAAAAGAATATGAGAAAATAACGAAAAACTATTGCGTTAGGTTCGTATCCGTGATAAATTATTACTTGTCGCTTTAAGAGAGCGGCGCGGTGTTGAAAAACGCCAAAACGAATCATGAAAAAAGTTGTTGACACAAACGGCTTCCCATGATAAATTAGTATTTGTCGCCAAAAACGACAGCCAAACGCTTTCTCAACTTAATGAAAAAAGTTGTTGACATGAAAAACAACACATGTTAAGATGATTAAGTCGCTGTTTTCAAACGGCCGACAACATTTGATCTTTGAAAACTGAACGAACCAACCAGTACGTCAAAACATTTCTTCTTTAATGAAGAAATTTGAAACAAGCACATTCGGTGTGCAAATGAGCAAGTCAAACTACTTTTATGGAGAGTTTGATCCTGGCTCAGGACGAACGCTGGCGGCGTGCCTAATACATGCAAGTCGAGCGCGGGAAGCGAGCGGATCCCTTCGGGGTGAAGCTCGTGGAACGAGCGGCGGACGGGTGAGTAACACGTGGGCAACCTGCCTGTAAGATCGGAATAACCCCGGGAAACCGGGGCTAATGCCGGGT